>NZ_JARVRQ010000002.1:0-839839 GCF_030209635.1 Enterobacter sp. MEB024
TTTGTTTAATAGGAATCAATGATTTAGGTTTAGTGTAGCGGGGCGCTTGCGCCCCGTTTGCATTGGTGTGGTGCAACGAAAAAGAGGGGATGATATGAGCGTAAAAACCGTGACCTTTTCCGCAGGGCGTCCACTTCCGGCTATTGGACAGGGTACCTGGTATATGGGAGAAAAAGCCAGCCAGCGTAAATCCGAAGTGAATGCACTGCGGGCGGGCATTGATCTGGGGTTAACGTTAATTGATACCGCTGAAATGTATGCCGAAGGCGGAGCGGAAGAGGTGGTCGGGGAGGCCATTAAGGGCCAGCGCGACAACGTTTTTCTGGTATCAAAAGTCTACCCGTGGAACGCTGGCGGTCAGAAAGGCCAGGCGGCGTGTGATGCCAGTCTGCGACGTCTCGGGACAGACCATATCGATCTCTACCTTCTGCACTGGCGCGGTAATTATGGCCTGGATGAAACCATTACGCTGATGGAAAGACTCCAGCAGCAGGGAAAAATTGGCCGCTGGGGCGTCTCAAACCTGAATTATGAAGATATGCAGGCGCTGTGGCGCGAAGAGGGCGGTTCCGCCTGTGCCACTAATCAGGTGCTTTATCATCTGGCGTCACGGGGAATTGAATTTGATCTGCTTCCCTGGTGTCAGCAACAAGCGATGCCGGTGATGGCTTACTGCCCGCTGGCTCAGGCCGGTCGCCTGCGTTCGGGGCTGATGAACCATCCGGTCGTGAATGCCATCGCGCATAACCACCGCGCCACTGCCGCCCAAATTCTGCTGGCGTGGGTTATCCGCCATCAGGGTGTTATTGCCATACCGAAAGCGGCCTCGATTGAGCATGTTAACGCCAACGCTGGAGCGCTGGAGATAACCCTCACCGCGGAAGAACGTCACAAACTGGATAATGCTTTCCCGCCACCCACCCATAAACTCCCGCTGGATGTCATTTAATCCTGACGCATGCCCCTCTCCTTTACAGGAAGAGGGGCGGTAGCGTATTAGCGCTTCACAATACTGATTGTCTGCCCTAAGCGAGACGGTTTTTCTTCGCTGGTTTTTTGTGGCGCAGTGACGCACGCCGTTTCCACACAGACGAAGGTTTTGTAACCGTCATCAGGCACGTCGGCCATACTGACAGAAAGTGCCGGGCCCGGGTTCCAGCCCACCACGTTGCTGTGATGGTGGTGTACCACTTCGATACCACGGTTCAGGGCGCTGTCGTGGATCACGTTGCACGCTTCCGGATGCAGGTAAACGCGGTCAGTACGGTCCGGGAACGTCTGAATGCCGTCGCTCAGTTTTCCTTCTTTCGCGTTATCCACTTTGTCGATAAAGGTATCGCCAAGGCCGCTCACCTTCACGGCGCTGATGTCACCAACGTTGAAATAGGTGTGCAGGGCGGAGGTGGTTTCAAATTCGCCGTGTGCTTCCAGTTCGATTTCGCAGGTTTTGCCCAGCTTGAAGCGTGCGTACAGGGTGAAATCGTGCGGCCACAGGGCGCGGGTTTCCTCATTCGCCTGCAGCTCAAAGGTCAGTACCGCACCGTTATCGTCTTCATTGTGCGCTTTCAGCGTCCACTGCTGGTTACGGGCAAAACCGTGAGAGGGTAGGCCTTTCTCAGCGGAAGGACCAAACCATGGCCAGCAAATAGGCACGCCGCCGCGAATCGCATCCCCTTTTTTAAAGGAGGTCGCGTCGCTCAGCCACAGTGCTTCCGTTTCGCCTTCAGGTTTCCAGGAGAGCAGGTGTGCGCCGTTCAGCGCCACGGAGGCTTTTACGCGCGGGTGGTCAACGACGATGATATCCGCACCATCAATCTGGCGGCGGGAGAGCACAGGGGTAAGTTGTTCGACTACCGGAAGTGCAAAAATTTTATTAATCATTAAGCAATCCTCTGTCTAAAAACAATAAAAAAGGCGACCGAAGTCGCCTTTTTGGATCAAGCACTCATCTCAACTTATTTGGAGATGTGAGCGATCAGGTCCAGTACTTTGTTAGAGTAGCCGGTTTCGTTGTCGTACCAGGAAACCAGTTTCACGAAGTTGTCGTTCAGTGCGATACCTGCTTTAGCATCGAACACGGAAGTGCACACTTCGCCGTTGAAATCGGTAGATACAACGTCGTCTTCGGTGTAGCCCAGAACGCCTTTCATTGCGCCTTCGGAAGCAGCTTTGATTGCTTTCTTAATTTCTTCATAAGAAGCAGCTTTTTCCAGACGAACGGTCAGGTCAACAACGGATACGTTAGGAGTTGGAACGCGGAACGCCATACCAGTCAGTTTGCCATTCAGTTCTGGCAGTACTTTACCTACAGCTTTAGCTGCACCGGTAGAGGATGGGATGATGTTCTGAGCCGCGCCACGGCCGCCACGCCAGTCTTTGTGAGACGGGCCGTCAACAGTTTTCTGAGTCGCGGTGGTCGCGTGAACGGTAGTCATCAGACCTTCGACGATGCCGAAGTTGTCGTTGATTACTTTCGCCAGCGGTGCCAGGCAGTTGGTGGTGCAGGATGCGTTAGAAACGATGTCCTGGCCAGCGTAAGTTTCGAAGTTTGCACCACGAACGAACATTGGGGTGTTGTCTTTAGAAGGACCGGTCAGAACAACTTTTTTCGCACCCGCGGTGATGTGTTTACGCGCAGTTTCGTCGGTCAGGAAGATACCGGTAGCTTCAGCTACAACATCAACACCGATTTCGTTCCATTTCAGGTTAGCTGGGTCTTTCTCAGCAGTAACGCGGATGGTTTTGCCATTAACAACCAGGTGGCCGTCTTTCACTTCAACGGTGCCGTCGAAACGACCGTGAGTTGAGTCGTACTTCAGCATGTACGCCATGTATTCAGCGTCCAGGAGATCGTTGATACCAACGATTTCGATGTCAGAACGTTTCTGAGCAGCACGGAAAACAATACGGCCGATACGGCCAAAACCGTTGATACCTACTTTGATAGTCATATATTCCACCAGCTATTTGTTAGTGAATAAAAGGTTGCCTGTAAAATTACAAAAACCTTACGCAGCGTCAAGCGGAATCGTGTCAATCATTGCGACAAATCAATCCTGTGACTAACGTTTGTGCGACTGACTCGCCTCACTTTCCCTTTGAGCTAGCAACCACATGGGGGCTGCGCGCGGCATTTTAAAGTCCTCGCAGGATAAAAATGTGAACATGATCACAATTGCCTGACCGCCTTTTCGCGACACATAAGTTTAGAACAAAAGTGCACGCAAGGGTGTTAATGTTTTGTTAGAATCCGGGTTAAAAGGTGTCTGTTTCTACAGCGAGATGTAAGCATATGTCGAACCAACGTAACCCTGACGATTTGAAAAAAAACCTCACCGAAATGCAGTTTTACGTGACGCAAAATCACGGAACCGAACCGCCTTTTACCGGCCGTTTACTGCACAACAAGCGCGACGGTGTCTACCACTGTCTGGTATGTGATGCCCCGTTGTTCAATTCCCAAACGAAGTTCGATTCTGGCTGTGGCTGGCCAAGCTTTTATGAGCCGGTCAGCGACGATGCGATCCGCTACCTGAGCGACACGTCGCACGGCATGGTGCGTACTGAAATTCGTTGCGGAACCTGTGACGCTCACCTTGGACACGTCTTCCCGGATGGCCCTCAGCCGACGGGTGAGCGTTTCTGTGTGAATTCAGCGTCGATGAGCTTCACCGATGATGAAAACGGTGACCAGATCAAAGGTTGAAAAAACGATTCAGCAAATTATTCCTTTGAAAGGAAGAGATCGTGAATATTGATGACATGATTAGCGGTATGACGCCGGAGGTGTATCAGCGCCTGGTGACTGCTGTTGAACTGGGAAAATGGCCGGACGGTGTCGCGCTCACGCCGGAGCAAAAAGAGAACAGTCTGCAACTGGTGATGCTCTGGCAGGCGCGTAACAATACCGACGCGCAACACATGACTATCGACACTCAAGGCCAGATGGTGATGAAGAGCAAGCGCGAGCTGAAAGAGGACTTTGGTATCACGCCAAAGCCGATCGCGACGATAAAGATGCAGTAACGGTGGGGCGGCAGTCCTGCCAGCGCCCTCTCTCCGGAGAGAGGGCGTGCTTACCTTACTCTTTGGGTTTAATTCCCAGCGACTCCGCCAGCTGTTTCGCTAACTGGTTATTGTCATCCGCGCCGTACTCCCAGAACATCGCCCCGGCGAGACCTTTCTCCTTGATGTAATCCGCTTTGATGGCGACGGAACGCGGGTTCTCATAGGAAAGGGCAAACAGCGCCTCGCCGTCCGCCGCATTCACTGAAAGCCACGGCACTTGCGCCCGTTCGTCCCAGTGTTCGGTAAAACGCTTCTGCGGATCGTTTAAGAGCTTTTTCACAATATCGTTGTACTTCACATACGTATCTTTGGTCAGGTCGTAACCCAGTGACGCGAACAAGCCGGTTTCCTGAGGCCCAAAGTAGGGCTGGGTCACCGGATGGTTTTGCGCATCGGGTTTTGTCCAGTCAATACCGGGCTCCACGGCGCGTTTCGGCACGCGGCCGTAAAAACCAATCCCGAGGTTCATCTGTTGCGGCTTCAGCCCGGCCGCCAGATAGTTGTTCACCACAAAATCCACGCTGTATTTGTCTGCGGCGGCCACCGTTGGCCAGTCGCTGGAGTCATACAGATTGGCGTTGAAATACTGTGTGCCATACGCCATGTCGTAGGTCATCAGGTTGATGTAGTCGAGCAGCGGGGCAATGGCTTTAACATCCACCCAGCTTTTCGGACTTTCTGCATTTGCCCCCACCGCGATGGTGACCAGCTTTTTATGCCCGAAGGCGGCGCGCAATTCTTTCAGCAGTGCGGTGAAGTTATCGCGATCGGCTGGCGTGCTGGCCACCAGTCCCCATGCGCCATTTACCGGGTATTCCCAGTCAAGATCGATGCCGTCGAGTGCATATTTTTCGACAATCTCCTGAGCCGAGCGGATAAACACCGCACGGCTCTCTTGGGTCGCGGCTGCGCCGGAGAAGCCACGCGCACCCCATCCGCCCACGGAGAGCAGCACTTTCAGGTTTGGATTTTGCTTACGCAGCGTCGGGATTAGCGCCAGATCGGCGGCGACTTTGGGCGACAGCCAGATCTGATGAAGTTTCGCCGGATCTTTCAGCGCAGCATGAGTTTCGTCTTTCTCATCGTTATAGACCAGACCAAATGAGTAGTTCAGGTGGGTAATCTGACGAACGTCGAGCGTATTGATATCACCACCGGGACCGGCGGTGACATCGCCACCGCCATTAAAATATCCCACAGACATCAGGGGAGTGGCGGAAGCAACTGACGCGCAAAGCAGGGGTAATGCTGCCAGCAAAGGCAAACGTTTCATACAAGTTCCTCTTTGACTTAACAAAAATAACCACGCCACGGAAAAGGCGTGGCGAAAAAACAGCCTGAAGAGAATAGCATTGCCGCTTCGCTGGTGATGCGAGGGAGTTCACTTTATGGGGAATGAGACGGGGCGTGCCGGGCAGCACTGTGGCTTGCCCGGCGAGAAGGTCAGGCGTGCGTTTCCAGCCAGTCTTCCAGGGTATACAGGGTGGCGCCTTCCGCGGCCATATCCATAAACGCCTGTGCGCTGTCCTGCGGTTGAATGTTCACCCCGCGACAGCCATCGGTGATGACGCTGACGGTATAGCCTAGCTGGAGGGCGTCCAGCACGGTGAACTTCACGCAGTAATCCGTCGCCAGACCCAGCACAATCAGTTCGGTGATTTCGTGATGGCGTAACCACCCGTCCAGCGCCGTTTTCTGGCGATGCCCGTTATCAAAGAAGGCGCTGTAGCTGTCAATAGACGGGTTTTCCCCTTTATGAAACACCGCGTCGATGGCCTTCTGATTCAGCAGCGGATGCAGCTGCGCACCTTCCGTCTGTTGCACGCAGTGATCCGGCCAGAAGGTTTGTGCCAGGCCGTCAAGTTCACCCTGCGTGAAGGGCTCAACGCCGTGCTGGCTGGCAAAACTGCCGTGGTCAGCCGGGTGCCAGTCCTGGCTTGCGACAACCGCCTCACCCCGCGTTTTGCACCACTCAATCAGCGTATTCGCCACGTCGACGGTGCTGTCACCTTCAGCGACAGCCAGTGCGCCGCCCGCACAGAAATCATTTTGCAAATCGACCAGTAACAGGGCGCGTTGCGTCATGGTGCCTCCTTATTCGTCCGGCGTCAGTTCGCCGCGCAGGTTTTGCATCATCGCGCTGCGGATGGACTGAATATCCAGATCCTGACTCAGTAAATAGTGAAGTTTAGTCAGCGTAGCTTCAACGGTCATATCGAATCCGCTGATAACGCCTGCATGCGCGAGGGCGTTACCGGTGGCGTAACCGCCCATGTTGACTTTACCGGACATGCATTGCGTCAGGTTAACCACCACGATCCCGCGCTCGCTCGCTTCCTGTAGCTCTTTCAGGAACTCGCCGTTCTGCGGGGCATTGCCCACGCCGTAAGAGCGCAGGATCAGCGCTTTCACCGGCTGGCGCAGGAAGTTACGCACCACATCTGCAGAGATACCCGGGTAAATCGTTACCACGCCAATCGGTTGCGGCGTGATCGGATGAACAATCAGTTCGCCCGCCGTGCTCGGCGCAGGCGGGGTGCCCAGACGACGAATATGGATGCCCGCCTCCAGCAGCGGCTGCAGGTTCGGTGAGGCGAAAGCGTCAAAGCCATCGGCGTGCGCCTTCGTGGTCCGGTTGCCGCGATACAGTCGGTTGTTGAAGAACAGCGACACTTCGTTAATCGGGTAATTCGCTGCCACATACAGGGAGTTGAGCAGGTTGATCTGCCCGTCAGAACGCAGCTCCGCCAGCGGAATTTGCGAGCCGGTGACGATGACGGGTTTGCCCAGATTCTCCAGCATGAAGGAGAGTGCCGAGGCGGTAAACGCCATCGTGTCGGTACCATGCAGGATCACAAAGCCGTCGTACTGGTCGTAATGGGCTTTAATGTCGTCCGCGATATGCTGCCAGTCTTCCGGCGTCATATCGGAGGAGTCCATCAGCGGCTCGTATTCGTGGATGGTGAAGTCAGGCATTTCAGGACGGTGGAATTCAGGCATCAGCGCGAGCTGGCGCTGAAGGTGGCCGGAGACCGGGATATAGCCGTTTTCAGAGCGCTGCATACCGATGGTACCGCCAGTGTAGGCTACATAAATCGATTTCTTCTGCATGGTAGTGAGTTCTTGTTCTTCAAAAGAAAAAAATCCCCTCTTCACGGGAAGAGGGGACGGTGTTTAACGGACGTTTGCACAGGTCAGACAAAACGCGTAACGGCTTTGTGGATCGTTAAAGGCCGCGAGTTTGTCGCTTTCCGCTTTCATCGCTTTAGCCGCCGTCGCGACTGGCGCAGGCAGATACGCCTGCAGCGCCTCAGGCAGCATGGCACGCACGGAGCCGGACATGCTGTTCATCACCAGGTCAAAGAACGACGGCTCGTCCTGGTAATACTCAACGTGCCACTGCTTGAGCTTCGCCAGCTCGGCGGCTTTCTTCACCGCGTCATCAAAGTCGCCCAGGCTGTCTACCAAACCATTATTCTTCGCATCCTGGCCGGTCCAGACGTGGCCCTGCGCAATGTCGTCGATCTGTTGCGGTGTCTTTTTACGGGACTCTGCCACCAGCGTAATAAAGCGCTTGTAGCCGTTCTCGATACTGAGCTGCATCATCTCAGAGACTTCAGGCGGCAGCGATTTGGTGACCGACACATCCGCCAGCGGTGAAGTGGCAACGCCATCGGTATGGACGCCCAGATAATCCAGGCTGTTTTCCACGGTGTTAATCACCCCAAAGATGCCAATCGAGCCGGTTAACGTGCTCGGGTTGGCGACGATGTAGTTAGCCGGGGTTGAAATCCAGTAACCGCCCGAGGCCGCCATTCCACCCATCGATACCACTACCGGCTTGCCGGCTGCACGTGCCGCGGCAAGTTCAGCGCGGATCACTTCAGAAGCGCTGACGCTGCCGCCAGGGCTGTTTACGCGCAGTACAATCGCCTTCACTTTCGGATCAAGGCGAGCATCACGGATTTGCGATGCGGTGGTATCGCCGCCCACGTTACCCGGCGTTTCCTCGCCGTCCATGATGGCACCATTAGCAAAGACCACCGCGACGCTGTCACCGCTGTCATCCGGCTTTTTGGTCGCATAATCGTACATGCTGATAGCGCTGAAGTTTTTATCCTCTTTGCTCCAGCCAAACTGTTTGCTCAGTGATTTTTCGATATCCGCGCTGGTGCCCAGCGCATCGACCAGTTTGTTATCCAGCGCATATTTTGCGGTATCACCATCAACCTTGCGCAGGCCCTCCAGCACGCCCTGCGCGCCAGGGAACACCTGTTCAGCGGTTATCTGGCGGTTAGCGGCCACGGTGCTCAGATAGTTCTGCCACAGCTCACCAATCCAGCGGCTGTCCGCTTCACGGGCTGCAGGGGACATATCATCACGAATAAACGGCTCCACGGCGGATTTATAGGTTCCGACGCGGAAGACGTGGGTGGTGACTTTCAGTTTGTCGAGCAGCGATTTGTAATACAGACCGTTAGTGGCGAAGCCATGCAGATCGACCGTACCCTGCGGGGAGAGCCAGATTTTATTGGCGAAGCTGGCCAGATAATACTGCCCCTGGCTGTAGCTGTCCCCGACCGCAATCACCGGCTTGCCGCTGTCGCGGAATTCGCGCAGCGCTTTACCAATGTATTGCATTGAAGGCTGGTCGCCGCCGGCAAAATCTTTCAGATCCAGCACGATGCCGGTAATGTTGCGGTCATCTTTTGCCTGACGAATGGTGTCGACGATATCGAACAGGGAGTTTTCCTGAAGACGGTCTGATGTCGCGCCAAACAGCTGACGGCCAATAACGCCCAGACGATTGCTGGTGGACGGCTTATCGACGATGACGCCCGTGATATCAAGTAACAGCGCCCCGCGAGTCGAATGCTGCGCCTGATTTGCGTTGCTGATATGCATCCAGACGCCTGCGCAAACCAGAACCAGGAGGATGAAGAAGATATTCATCACCAGGTTGCGGACGAAGTTGAGCAGTCGCCACGTCCATTTAAAGAAACCGGCAATGATTCGCCAAAGGGTTCGCATGTATTCTCCCTAACCAGAAAATGACTGTTTCCGTCGCCACGGGACGGCAATGTGCGGTTATCGTAATGACCCAACCGTCACTTGTCAGCAGGAATCGCCTGCTACGCTGTAACAAAATCTGCCGCCGTGTTAATTTTGTGAGTAAATTTCAAGAAAGGAGTTAACCAATGGACGCACTTGAACTGCTTGTTAACCGCCGTAGCGCTTCACGTCTCACCGAGCCGGCGCCGGCAGGGGAGCAACTGGAGAATATTCTGCGTGCCGGCCTGCGTGCACCGGATCATGGTACGCTGCAGCCATGGCACTTCTTTGTGATTGAAGGTGAAGGCCGCGATCGTTTCAGTCAGATACTGGAGCAGGGAGCGGTTGCCGCAGGTCAGGATGAGAAGGGTATTGAGAAAGCCCGCAGTGCGCCATTCCGTGCGCCGATGATCATCGCTGTCGTGGCGAAATGTCAGGCCGACCACAAAGTGCCGGTCTGGGAGCAGGAAATGTCTGCCGGCTGTGCCGTCATGGCAATGCAAATGGCCGCCGTGGCACAAGGGTTTAACGGTATCTGGCGCACAGGGCCGCTGACCAACAGCCAGCCGGTTCGCGACGGATTCGCCTGTGGTGAACATGATAAAATTGTCGGTTTCCTCTATCTCGGCACGCCTCAGCTTAAAGCCTCCGCCACCATTAATGTGCCGGACACCACGCCTTTCGTCAGCCGTTTCTGATAACGCGCGCTAAACTGTCTGGATTCTGAGCATCTGCCGAAGAATTCAGACAGTCATACTTACCTCTTTATGGAATGAGCGCTACCATAGCGCGATTGAGATGACAGGAGACGTCCATGAGCGAGCAAACCATTCGTTTAACGCAATACAGCCACGGAGCCGGTTGCGGTTGTAAAATTTCCCCGAAAGTGCTGGAGACCATTCTCCACAGTGAACAGGCGAAGTTTGTCGACCCGAACCTGCTTGTCGGTAACGAAACGCGTGACGATGCGGCAGTTTATGACCTGGGTAACGGCACCAGCATTATCAGTACCACCGACTTCTTTATGCCGATTGTCGACAACCCGTTCGATTTCGGGCGTATTGCGGCCACCAACGCCATCAGCGATATTTTCGCCATGGGGGGCAAACCGATTATGGCGATTGCCATTCTGGGCTGGCCGATTAACACCCTTGCTCCTGAAATTGCCCGTGAGGTGATTGAAGGGGGACGTTTTGCCTGCCAGCAGGCGGGGATCGCGCTGGCCGGGGGGCATTCTATCGATGCGCCGGAGCCGATCTTCGGTCTCGCGGTCACGGGCGTGGTGCCCACCGAGCGCGTGAAACGCAACAGCACCGCGCAGGCGGGCTGCAAGCTGTTCCTCACCAAACCGCTGGGCATTGGTGTCCTCACTACTGCGGAGAAAAAATCGCTGCTGAAGTCGGAACACCAGGGGCTGGCAACCGAGGTCATGTGCCAGATGAACCTCGCGGGTGCGGCCTTTGCGAATATCGATGGCGTGAAAGCCATGACCGACGTGACCGGTTTTGGCCTTCTCGGACACCTCTCCGAAGTGTGTCAGGGCGCGGGCGTACAGGCGCAGGTCTGGTATCAGGACGTGCCGAAGCTGCCGGGTGTGGAGGAATACATTGCAGCGGGCGCCGTTCCGGGCGGTACCCAGCGTAACTTTGCCAGCTATGGTCATCTGATGGGCGAAATGCCTGAAGCGTGGCGCAATCTGCTGTGCGATCCACAAACGTCCGGTGGTTTGCTGCTGGCGGTCACGCCAGACGCTGAAGCCGACGTCCAGGCGACGGCCGCAGAGTTTGGTATTACCCTGACGGCGATCGGTGAACTGGTGACCGCGCGCGGTGGCCGACCGATGATTGAGATCCGTTAATTCAATGCGGTTGTTTATTGCCGAAAAGCCGAGCCTGGCCCGTGCCATTGCCGATGTGCTGCCGAAGCCGCATCGCAAGGGCGACGGCTTTATCGAATGCGGTAACGGGCAGGTGGTCACCTGGTGTATCGGTCACCTGCTTGAGCAGGCGCAGCCGGATGTCTACGACAGCCGCTATGCCCGCTGGAACCTCAATGACCTGCCCATCGTCCCTGATAAATGGCGCCTGCAGCCACGGCCTTCCGTCACCAAACAGCTCAACGTGATTAAACGTTTTTTGCATGACGCGACGGAAGTCATCCACGCGGGTGACCCGGACAGGGAAGGGCAACTGCTGGTGGATGAGGTGCTGGACTATCTGGAGCTGGCGCCGGAAAAACGCCAGCAGGTCCAGCGCTGCCTGATTAACGACCTCAATCCGCAGGCCGTGGAGCGGGCCATTTCACGTCTGCGCGCGAACAGCGAGTTTATTCCGCTGTGCGTTTCCGCGCTGGCCCGCGCTCGAGCGGACTGGCTTTACGGGATCAACATGACCCGCGCCTACACCATCCTGGGGCGTAATGCCGGTTATCAGGGCGTCCTCTCCGTCGGGCGTGTGCAAACGCCGGTGCTGGGGCTGGTGGTGCGTCGTGACGAAGAGATTGAGAATTTCGTCGCCAAAGATTTCTTTGAGGTTAAAGCGCATATCGTCACGCCGAAAGACGAGCGCTTTACCGCCGTCTGGCAACCAAGCGATGCCTGCGAATCGTATCAGGATGAAGAGGGGCGGTTGCTGCACCGTCCGCTGGCGGAGCACGTGGTCAACCGGATTACCGGTCAGCCTGCTATTGTCACCAGCTATAACGATAAACGGGAATCAGAACCCGCGCCGCTGCCGTTCTCGCTTTCCGCGCTGCAGATTGAAGCGGCGAAACGCTTCGGTCTGAGCGCGCAGAACGTCCTTGATATCTGCCAGAAGCTCTACGAAACCCACAAACTCATTACCTATCCGCGTTCTGACAGCCGGTATCTGCCGGAAGAGCACTTTGCCGGCCGTCACTCGGTGATGAACGCCATTGCCGTTCACGCGCCGGATCTGCTGCCACAACCGGTTGTGAATCCGGACATTCATAACCGCTGCTGGGATGATAAAAAGGTGGATGCCCACCATGCGATTATCCCGACGGCGCGCGCCAGCAACGTTAACCTCACGGAAAACGAAGCGAAGGTGTATAACCTGGTGGCTCGTCAGTATCTGATGCAGTTCTGCCCGGACGCCGTGTTCCGCAAATGCGTGATTGAGCTGGAAATTGCCAAAGGGAAATTTATCGCCAAGGCGCGTTTCCTGGCGGAGGCTGGCTGGCGCACGCTGCTTGGCAACAAAGAACGTGACGAAGAGAATGACGGCACGCCGCTGCCGGTGGTCGCCAAAGATGACGAGCTGCTGTGTGAGAAAGGCGAAGTGGTTGAACGCCAGACCCAACCGCCGCGCCACTTCACCGATGCGACACTGCTCTCGGCAATGACCGGGATCGCCCGTTTTGTTCAGGATAAGGATCTGAAGAAGATCTTGCGTGCCACCGACGGACTGGGCACAGAAGCGACCCGTGCGGGCATTATCGAGCTGCTGTTTAAGCGCGGTTTTTTGGAGAAAAAAGGGCGCTATATCCACTCGACTGAACCGGGGCGCGCATTGATCCACTCGCTGCCTGAGCTGGCCGCAAGGCCGGACATGACGGCACACTGGGAATCTGTGCTGACGCAAATCAGTGAAAAGCAGTGTCGCTATCAGGACTTTATGCAGCCGCTGGTGGGGACCTTATACGAGCTGATTAACCAGGCGCGTAATACGCCGGTGAAGCAGTTCCGGGGGATGGTTGCACCGGGTGGTGCGCCGAAGAAACCGTTCAAAAAGAAAAAAAGCGCAGCCTGATGTGCTTTCGGTTGTCGCCCTCTCCCGACGGGAAAGGGCGACAGCGTGCTTAGATAACCCCTTGCCCAATCATCGCATCCGCGACCTTCACGAACCCGGCGATATTTGCGCCACGCACGTAGTTGGTTTGCGATGCCTCACCGCCGTACTCGACGCAGGCGTGGTGAATATCCAGCATAATGTGGTGCAGACGCGCATCCACTTTCTCTGCCTTCCAGCCGAGGCGCGCGGCGTTTTGCGCCATCTCCAGGCCAGAGGTCGCCACGCCGCCGGCATTCGCGGCTTTGCCCGGCGCAAACAGCACGCCGGCCTCAAGGAACAGATCGGTCGCTTCGATGGTGGTTGGCATATTCGCCCCTTCGGCCACGGCCTTCACGCCGTTGGTAATCAGGGTGCGTGCGGCCTCGGTATCCAGTTCGTTCTGGGTCGCACATGGCAGGGCGATATCGACCGGCACGCCCCACGGCTGTTTGCCTTCGAGCCAGGTCAGACCAAATTCACAGGCATAATCCGCCAGACGGCCGTCGCGGCTGGCTTTAATGTCGCACAGGCGTGCCAGCTTCTCGGCCGTAAAACCGGCTTCATCCACCACGGTACCGCGTGAATCTGACGCGGTAACCACGCGGGCGCCAAACTGCATCGCCTTCTCAATAGCGTACTGGGCCACGTTACCGGAGCCGGACACCGCCACGCGCATACCTTCAAACCCTAAGCCGTGGCGCTTCAGCATCGCCTCGGTAAAATAGACCAGCCCGTAGCCGGTGGCTTCCGGACGGATCAGGCTGCCGCCAAAGGAGAGCCCTTTGCCCGTAAAGACACAGGCGCTGTTATTCGAAAGCTTTTTCATCATGCCGGCCATAAAGCCCACTTCACGCGCACCGACGCCGATATCGCCCGCCGGAACGTCAGTATCGGGACCAAGATGACGATAGAGTTCGGTCATCAGCGCCTGACAGAAACGCATCACTTCGCCTTCGCTTTTGCCTTTCGGATCGAAATCACTGCCACCTTTCCCGCCGCCCATGGGCAGGGTCGTAAGGGCGTTTTTAAACGTCTGCTCAAAGCCGAGGAATTTTAAAATCGACAGATTCACGGAAGGGTGGAAACGCATCCCGCCCTTAAACGGGCCGATGGCGGAATTAAACTGCACGCGCCACGCGCGGTTAACCTGGACCTGATTACGGTCATCTACCCAGGTCACGCGAAACTGAATCACGCGCTCCGGCTCCACGAGGCGCTCAAGCAGTGACATCTGGCGATAACGCGGGTTTTCTTCAAGGAACGGCCATAACGTGGTCATGACTTCACGTACGGCCTGCGCAAACTCACTTTGATGCGGGTCGCGCTGTTGAACATAAGAGAGGAAAGCTTCCAGAGAGCGTGTCTGATCCATAGATATAAGAACCCCTTATATTATTTTATGTATATTGCTTATACGAATTGTGTTGTTTTTTTGACTATACCATCCGTACCGCTTTGTGAAGCAAGCAGAAATGTATGCCGAAAGGGAAATTAATCAGCGGGGCTGCGTCATAACCAAAAGCGATGACGAGATAAATTAAAGGTTCTGCGCCGGTTTACCGTTATAGTCTTTATCAGGGCACAACAGGAAGATAAGTCTATGAACCGTTACGTGATAACCGCGTTATGTTTGATGTTTACCGCAGGCGCGCAGGCAGACCGCATTCGCCCGGATGTGGACGTGAATGTGCCGCCGGAGGTGTTCAGCTCCAGCGGCCAGCGAGCGCAGCCGTGTAACCAGTGCTGCATCTATCAGGATCAGAACTATTCGGAAGGGGCGGTGGTAAAAGCGGACGGCATTCTGTTGCAGTGCCAGCGTGATGAACGCACCATTAGCACGAATCCGCTGGTCTGGCGTCGCGTAAAACAATAAACGCCTCCAGCAGCGGGATGTCCGCAGGCGCTAAGTTGAAACCAAATGCATCTTCGGGCGTACACCACACCAGCGCACTGTGGTAATGCGCCGTCAGCGCGCCGCTGAACGCCGGAACGTGCCAGGCGTGAAGGTTGATTAACCGCTGTGACACCTCACGCTGATGGCTTGCCACATACTCACCAGGCTGCGCGTGGATGCCGAGTTCTTCGTGCAGCTCGCGGACAAGCGCCTCGGGCTGCGTCTCACCGGCTTCTACTTTTCCGCCTGCGAATTCCCACATGCCCGGCTGGTCGGCATGAGCCGGGCGCTGGGCCAGTAAAATTTTGTTGTCTTTTTCGATGATTGCCGCAACGACATCGACTGTTTTTAGCATGGTCGTCAATACTTGTTAGCGAAAAACACCATATTATCGTGCCCTTTCTAAGAGTCCAGCCATCAGGAGAATCAGGTGAAAGAGACGTCCACCTGGGTAGATCCCATCGCCACCCTTCCGGTCAGCATAAAACCGATTGCCGCCATGCAGAAAAAACACTTTGGTGCCGTGCTTAACCCCACGCGCTGGTGGGGAAGGATGCCACGTCTTTTCTGGCTGGTGGCATTGTTCGTCGGTTTTCTCGAACGTCGTCACGCGCGCCTGTCGCCGGTGCTCCGTTCGCTGTTAATGACCCGGGTATCGCAGCTTTGTCACTGTGCTTTTTGTATCGATGCCAACAGTTTGCGCCTGGCGGAGCGCTCGGGCGCATTGGATAAGGTTCAGACCGTCAACGCGTGGCGTGATTCCGCACTTTTTAGCGAAGAGGAGCGTGCAGCGCTGGCCTATGCCGAGGCTGTCACCGCGACGCCGCCCCGCGTGGATGACGAAATCAAAAGTGAGATCACACGCCATTTCAACGAGGACGCGATCGCCGAAATGACGGCGCTGATTGCGTTTCAGAATCTCTCTGCACGCTTTAATGCCGCGCTGGACATCCCGGCGCAGGGGTTATGTGCCACGTTTAAAGAGGATCCCCATGCTTGATCGTCATCTGCACCCGCGGATTAAACCCACGCTCAACCGACTGGTGTCAGTACTGGATAAGCCGGGGGTTACGCCTGACGGATTAACCCTGACCGGGTTTGCCATAGGCGTGCTGGCCTTACCGTTTCTGGCCCTCGGCTGGTATCCGGCGGCGCTCGTCGCCATCGTGCTGAATCGCCTGCTGGATGGTCTGGACGGTGCGCTGGCGCGCCGGCGCGGGCTGACGGATGCGGGAGGCTTTCTTGATATCGCCCTCGATTTTCTGTTTTACGCGCTGGTTCCCTTCGGATTCGCGCTGGCGGCCCCCGCAGAGAATGCACTTGCCGCTGGCTGGCTGTTGTTTGCCTTTATCGGTACCGGGAGCAGTTTTCTGGCATTTGCCGCGCTGGCAGCGAAACACAACATCGACAACCCTGGCTACGCGCATAAGTCGTTTTACTATATTGGTGGGTTAACGGAGGGGACGGAGACGATCGCGCTGTTCGCGCTGTGCTGCCTCTTTCCGGCGCACTTCAGCGTGCTGGCGTGGATATTTGGCGCGTTGTGCTGGCTGACCACCACAACGCGCATCTGGAGCGGGTACGTGACGCTAAAGTCACTTACCCGTTAGCGTGAACTTTCTGGCCCGCGTTTTCCGCTGGAGACGGGGTTCTGTGGATGACTGCTCCACTCGTACCAGCCGCCGTCATAGACGGCGACATTTTTCCAGCCCATCGCCCGTGCGTACATAAACGTCTCGGACGCACGCCAGCCGGTGCCGCAGTAAAACGCGACGTGCTGTTCCGGCAGGATGTTCCAGGTTTTCCACATGGCGGCGATGTCGTCAGCGCTGCGCATGGTGCCATCCGGATTATGGAAATCTTCCATATGGGTGGCGTCGCTACCGGCATGACCCCAGCGGGCACCGGCAATTTCACCTTTTGGCTTGATGTAGCTGTAGCCGCTGGTTTCGCCGATGAACTCCGGCCAGGAACGAATGCTGACCAGCGACGCGTCCTGGCGATGCAGCATCCCGCGTGCTTGCGCCATATCCACCATCAACTGCGGCTGGCCAGGGATCGGTGCACCAAAATCGGGGGCGGGCTTCACGTCTTTGGGCATTCCCCGTTCAACCGGCAGACCCGCGTCAGACCAGGCTTTCCAGCCGCCATCAAGAATGCGGACGTCCTTCACGCCCGCATACAGCATGATCTGCGCCACGCGGGCGGCGGCATATACGTCACGGCCATACAGAATGACGGTCGTATCGTGACGGATCCCGTGCTTCGCCAGCATCGCTTTTAGCGTGTCATCAGAAACTTTATTCCACAGCGGTTCGCTTTCCACTTCGTTGGTATCAATGTAGCCGGCACCGGGAATATGGTTCAGCAGATAAAACTTCGGCGCGCCCCATGCGGCTTCAATGACTTTCCAGTCGCCCGTCGGCGCGGCAGTGACGGGTTTACCCTGCTGAAGCCGGTGGATCCACTCCGGGTAGACGAGTTGTTCAAAGTGCGGCAAACGCTGCAGACGCTCAGGTACCTGCAGGGCATCGTTGAGCACGGAAATCTGGTGGTAGCCGGCTTTTTCCAGCCGCGCTTTGACCGCCTGATTATCGGCGTCGCGACCGTAGAGCGCGATCGTCATGGCCGGCGTAAGCTGGTGCTGTCTGGCCCAGACGGCAATCTGGTCATCGCTCATCGCGCCAAGCCAGGAGGCGGAAAGGTTAAGTGCGGCGGGCTCATGCCCGGAGGGCGCGCTCAGCGTTTGCGGCCAGCCGTTGTAAAACGCGCTGGCGCGGGTGTCGATCACCGCGCCGTGTTGTGCCTGAAGTTGAGACAGCGTCATGGCGTGCGGCATATCAGCAGCCAGAGAGGAAAATGAAGCGAGGCCGCACAGCATGGCCAGCGCGGTCAGTTGAGAAACACGTTTCATCGAATAACCTGACGTCAGTAAAAGAGGGGGGCATTGTCGTCTCTCCTGAAAGGTAAAACATTGCGTTAGCACATTATTGCCAGCGAGAAATCTCAATCACTTCGCCGCCCGGGGGCACGTCTTCGTCGTCATGCGTGACCAGAACCACCGGAATATTGCGTGCGCGGGTAGTGTCAAATACCCATGCCCGAAACGAGGCGCGTAACGCATTATCGAGACGGCTGAACGGTTCATCCAGCAGTAACGCCTGCGGCTCTGCAAGCAGGGCACGCAGCAGACTGACCCGGGCACGTTCGCCGCCGGAAAGGGTCGCCGGATCGCTGGCGTAATGCCCGGCAAGCCCGGCAGAACCGAGCGCCTGCTCGACCGCTTCCCGCCGTGCTCGTCCGACAATCCGTTCAGGTAATGCCAGCAGCAAATTTTGTCCGACGCTGAAATGGTCAAACAGCAGGGCATCCTGAAAGAGGATCCCCAACCCGCGGGCCTCCACGGGCAGTCCGTCGCAGCGACGTTCATCAAGCCACAGTTCGCCCTGAGCCTCGAAGTCGTCTGACAGTGCGCCCACCATCCAGGCAAAAAGGGTTGATTTTCCGCTGCCGGAAGGGCCCATCAGCGTGACTATTTCGCCGCGTGGCACACAAAAATTGACCTCGCGGAAAAGCGGTTCAATGGTGAGATTGCTGACCTGCAGCATTAACGTAATCCTCGTCGGTAACGGCTTGCGAGCCGGGATAGCAGGGCGGCAAGGCCAAACACGCTCCCCGTGACCAACAGCAACCCCAGCGCCCGGTTAGCCAGAAGCGGAATGCTGCCTCCACTGCTGAGCGCCACGGTTTCAGTGGTCAGCGTCGCAAAACGGCCTGCGCCCAGCCAGAGGGTTGGCATGTATTGCGCCATGCTGACGGAAAACCCGGTCGCGAAAGCCAGCAGCGCCGGGCGTACCAGCAAGGGGCATTTCAGCCAGCAGAAGATTTTTCCCCGCCGCCAGCCGAGCGTTCTGGCGGTAAGGATCAGACGGGGATCGATCCTCTGCCAGGCTGGCTGGAGGACCAGCAACATCCACGGTAAAACCCACAGCAGATGGCTCCACAGCACGGCGGCATAGTGCCCGTCGATACCCAGTCGCAACGCGATAACATATTGTCCAGTAACGAGGGGCAGCGCCGGCAGCGCCAGCGGCAACCACACCCACTGTGTGCCTCGCTGCGGTCCCCACTCAAGCCAGAGAACAATTACCCCCAGCGAAATCAGGCTGGCGAGCAGGCCAAAGGAGAGGCTGGCGCCAACCGCACCGATGTCGTCCCGCTGCGCCAGCATGAGCAGCACGACCGCGCAAAGCACCCCGCAGGCGGGCAGAAATCCGCTGAGCAGACGCGCTGGTGGCGCGATAAGCGACATTCGACGGCGTCCGCTCAGGTCCGGTAACGTGCGACGCCATAGTCTCCATGCGCCGTAACCCAGTGCAGAAAGTGCGGCCAGCAGCAGAAGGAGAAGCAGGCACAGCAGCGTTCCCTTTGTCTGCTGCTGCGCATCGCCCTGACTGAGCCATTGCCACGCCAGTACGGCAAGCGTCGGGGGATTGCCGGGCCCGAGCACCATCGCCACGTCCACAACCGACAGGGACCAGGCCAGCACCGCCAGCATCACCGCGCCAAGAGCCGGCGCGATCGTTGGAAGGATGAGCCAGTTCAGCGCCTGAAAACGCCCGTAGCCGAAGGTATGCAGCACGACCTTTTGCTGCGCAAGGCGTTTTTCCGGCAGGACGGCGTAAAGGGCCCACAGCACAAACGCGCTCTCTTTTACCGCAAGCGTCAGCCCCAGCCCTGCACCGTATCGGTCAAGCGGTGGCGTACAGACGCTACACACCTGATACAACAGGCCCCCTTCGGCAAACAATAGTAAAGCGCTGGTGGCAAAGGCCACATGAGGAACGGCGAGCAGCCACGTCAGCCGGCTGCTGAGCCGTCGCCAGCGCTCGCCCGGCCACAGGAGGGCCACGAGCACCAGGGCGATAAACATCGACCCCAGCGTCGCGATAAGCGTTGAGACCAGCGTGGCGACCGTAGCCTGTGGCAGCTGCGGGTCGTTAAGCAGCAACTGCCAGTTGTTCAGCGAGAATGCCGGGGCAAACAGTATGGCGGCGGCGGGAAGCAACGGCAGATAGATGACTGCCATCGCCAGCCAGACGAGCCAGCTCAGCGGGTGCCGTAACGACGCAGCCATTCCTGCTCCAGCGCGTTAACCCAGGCAGCGTGCGGCTCGGGAAGCATTTTCGGCAGCCCTGCCGGCGTATGCGCAGCGAGCAGCTTCGCTTCTTTTTCGGGCAGTGTTTTCGCATCCAGTACGCTCGGGTCTCCCCAGATGGCCGGGTCGGCCTTGCGAATTTGCGCCTGCGGTGAAAGGAGGAAATTGGCGACCACCTTCGCGCCTGCGCTTGCACTGGCATTCGACGGAATGGCCACAAAATGGACGTTGCCTATCATTCCGTTGTCAAAACCAACGCTGTAGCTGTCGGCAGGCAGTTCACCGCTGGCCACTTTTTGCTGCGCATGTGCCGGGTTAAAGGTCAGGGAGAGATTGAGACTACCGCTGGCAAGCAAGGTATCCATTCTGGCGGGCGAGGGAGGAAAGTCCTCTCCCTTTCGCCACAGCAGCGGGTGTAATTTGTCCAGGTAGTGCCACAGCGGAGCCGTCACCTGGGCAAAGGTGTTATCAGGGGCTTTTTGCAGCGCCTCCGGGTGAGCGGTGAGGGTCAGGAGCAACTGGTCCAGAAATGCCGTACCGGTAAAATCGGGCGGGCGTGGGTAGCTGACTTTGCCCGGATGCTGCTGCGCATACGCCAGTAACGCCTGAGGATCGTTTGGGGGCGCAGGCAGGCTTGCGTGGCGGGCAATAAAGGTGAGCTGTGCACCGCCCCACGGGGATTCCGCGCCATCGGTGGGGACAGCAAAATCCTCCATAACCGGTTTGCGGGTATCGACATAGCGCCAGTTGGGCAAGGTCTGCGCCCATCCGGTTTGCAGCAGGTTAGCGGCTTTCAGGGTACGGAAGTTCTCACCGTTGACCCATAAGAGGTCGACTGACCCGTTCGTTTTCCGGCCTGCGGCGGCTTCTGTTTGAATACGTTTGACCGCATCGGCGGCATCTGCCAGTGGGACGATTTTAAGGGTTATGTCGTAATGCGTTTTCATCTCACCGCTTACCCACTCGAGGTAGCGGTTTACCGCCCGATCGCCGCCCCAGGCGTTAAACCAGACGGTCTGGCCTTTAGCTTGTTGTTGGATAGCCTGCCAGTTGTCCGCTGCAAACAGCGGGGCTGCCAGCAGCAGACCGCTCAGAAACGTGCAAAAACGCACACGGCGCATAATGCCTCACTTTTTTGATGAAGGGGTAAAACGGGAAAACAGCCAGCGCGTCGCCAGCGGCAATAACCCCAGTAGTGTAAAGGCGAATATCAGTCCCGGCGATAAAATATCGCGAAGCGAATTCACTTTCCCCAGCGTGCGTCCGGCGTTCAGAAAGATAATGGTTGCAGGCAGCATGGCGACCTGGCTCACCCACCAGTAGCGACTGACCGCAATACGGGTCAGCCCCATGAGCAGATTCACCAGAAAAAACGGGAACAAGGGCATCAGTCGCAGGGCAAAAAGATACCCTGCACCGTCCCGCGCCATACCGGCGTTCACCGTATTCATCTGCGATGTGAATCGCCGCTGTACCCAGTCGCGCAGCAGATAACGGCTGGCAAGCATCGCCAGCGAGGCGCCGAGGGTAGAAGCAAACGAGACCAGCAGGGTGCCTTCCCACAGCGTAAACAGCGCTCCCGCCAGCAGCGTCAGTATCGCCGCACCGGGTATCGACAGGGCGGAGACCAACACGTAGAGGGCGAAAAAGAAAAACGCGCTTTGCCACGGTGCCTGTTCCACGTGCGAGAGGAGCGACTGCTGGTGCGTTTTGATGGTTTCCAGGGAGAGCGTCCCCGGCGGAAGAAAGACGAAGGTCAGAACAAATGCGCCCAGAAGGGCGCACATCAGGAGTCTTTTTTGCGTGTTCACACGAGGTTACAGTTTGAATTTCGCCCAGACCGGCGCATGGTCAGACGGTTTTTCCATGCTGCGGATATCGTAGTCGATGCCGGTTTCGATGCAGCGTTCCGCCAGCGGCGGGCTGGCCAGCAGCAGGTCTATACGCAGACCGCGGTTGTCATCAAAGCCTTTTGAGCGGTAGTCAAACCACGAGAAGCGATCCTGCGTTTCCGGGTTGGCGGTGCGGAAAGTATCAACCAGACCCCAGCCGAGCAGGCGTTCCATCCACTCGCGTTCTTCCGGCAGGAAAGAACATTTACCGGTACGCAACCAGCGTTTGCGGTTCTCTTCTCCAATGCCGATATCGAGATCGGTCGGGCTGATATTCATGTCGCCCATGATCAGCACCGGATTCTCTTTTTTCAGTTCGGTGGTCAGGTAATCCTGCAGATCCTGATAAAACTTTGCTTTGGCCGGGAATTTTGTCTCATGGTCGCGGCTCTCACCCTGCGGGAAATACCCGTTAATCACCGTGATATTGCCGAGTGGTGAAGGAATTTCCGCCATGATGATGCGACGCTGCGCTTCGCCATCATCGCCCGGGAAGCCACGACGTACGGAAACCGGCGTCTCTTTGGTCAGCAGCGCCACGCCATAGTGACCTTTCTGTCCGTGATAGAAGACGTTGTAACCGAGCTTCGCCACCTCTTCGAGGGGGAACATATCGTCGTGAACTTTTGTCTCCTGCAGGCCGATCACATCTGGCTGATGTTGCTCAACAATTGCTTCAAGCTGGTGAGGGCGGGCACGCAGGCCGTTGATATTAAAAGAGACAAATTTCATAGTCGCTGCCAATGCAAGGTGAATAGTGCATGGATGGTAGCAGAATTTGCGTCAACTGTTACGGGGTTCGACCAATAACTGCGACAGATCATGCCAACGGTGCAATATTTGCACCATTCTGACGCGCATTGCCCCCCAACAGGGCGTAAAGAACCGATAAATTTCGCGAGTGATCACAATTCCAGAATTATATTTGGCTTCTGCATACTCTTTCTTATTTTCGTGTGGCAAAGCGCTGCTTGTCGTAAAAATATTCACTTTTTATGCAATAACAGTGAATAACTCCATATCGTAACTAATTGATATTCTGTAACCCTAACCCGTTTATGCATTTTTATCGCTGGCTGGCACGAAGGCTGCAATCTACATTCACAGTGCAAACACTCAATTATTTAACATCTAAATAACCTTTTATTTACCGGATGAGGTCGCTATGTCTCTGTCAATTACGCGTGAAAATTTCGATGAATGGATGATGCCGGTTTACGCTCCGGCGGCTTTTATTCCGGTACGGGGGGAAGGCTCACGCCTGTGGGATCAACAGGGCAAAGAGTATATCGACTTTGCAGGCGGGATTGCAGTAAACGCGCTGGGTCACGCGCACCCGGCACTGCGTCAGGCGTTAAACGACCAGGCGGCGAAGTTCTGGCATACCGGTAACGGTTTTACCAACGAGCCCGCTCTGCGACTGGCGAAAAAGCTGATCGACGCAACGTTTGCCGAAAAAGTCTTTTTCTGTAACTCAGGTGCGGAAGCAAACGAAGCTGCCCTGAAGCTGGCGCGCAAATATGCACACGATAAATTTGGCGTTCATAAGAGCGGTATTGTGGCGTTTAAAAACGCGTTCCACGGCCGCACGCTCTTTACCGTCAGCGCCGGCGGTCAGCCGTCATACTCGCAGGATTTTGCGCCACTGCCGCCGGATATTCGTCACGGCGTGTATAACGATCTGCAGTCCGCCAGTGAGCTTATCAACGACACCACCTGTGCGGTGATCGTCGAGCCTATGCAGGGTGAGGGCGGGGTCCTTCCGGCGCAAAAAGCGTTCCTGCAGGGGTTGCGTGAGCTGTGCGATCGTCGTCACGCGGTGCTGATTTTCGATGAAGTCCAGACGGGGGTGGGGCGTACCGGTGAGCTGTATGCCTATATGCACTACGGTGTAACGCCGGACGTGCTCTCTACGGCGAAAGCGCTGGGCGGTGGCTTCCCGATTGGCGCCATGCTGACCACTGATAAATTCGCCAGCGTAATGACCGTGGGTACGCATGGTACAACATACGGGGGTAACCCGCTGGCTACCGCCGTGGCCGGGCAGGTTCTCGACATCATTAACACGCCGGAAGTGCTCAAGGGCGTTAAACAACGTCATGACTGGTTTGTTGAGCGCCTGAACGCCATCAACAGCAAGACGGGACTGTTTAAAGAGATCCGCGGTCTGGGTCTGTTAATTGGCTGCGAACTCACACCTGAGTTTGCCGGAAAAGCTAAACTTATTTCACAGGAAGCGGCAAAAATGGGCGTGATGGTACTGATTGCCGGTGCCAACGTGGTGCGTTTTGCCCCTGCGCTGATTGTCAGCGAGGAAGAGGTGAGAACCGGTTTAGACCGTTTTGCACTGGCCTGTGAACATGTGAAGTCCGGGGTGTCATCATGATGGTCATCCGTCCCGTTGAGCGCGGCGATATCGCCGCGCTCATGCAGCTTGCCGGTAAGACGGGAGGCGGGCTGACCTCGCTTCCTGCCGATGAAAAAACGCTGTCGGCGCGCATTGAGCGCGCCCTGCAAACCTGGCAGGGGACGTTGCCAAAAAGCGAACAGGGTTATGTGTTCGTTCTCGAAGATACCGACACCGGTACCGTGGCCGGCATTTGCGCAATCGAAGTGGCCGTCGGGCTTAACGACCCGTGGTACAACTACCGTGTCGGTACGATGGTTCACGCCTCAAAAGAGCTGAACGTCTATAACGCGCTGCCCACGCTTTTTCTCTGTAATGACCACACGGGAGCCAGCGAGCTTTGCACGCTGTTCCTCGATCCTGCGTGGCGGAAAGAGGGCAACGGTTATCTGCTCTCCAAGTCGCGTTTCATGTTTATGGCCGCGTTCCGCGATCGTTTTAACGAAAAGGTCGTCGCCGAGATGCGCGGCGTAATCGACGACACCGGCTATTCACCTTTCTGGGAGAGCCTCGGCGAGCGCTTCTTCTCGATGGAGTTCAGCCGCGCGGACTATCTGTGCGGCACCGGGCAGAAAGCGTTTATCGCCGAACTGATGCCGAAACACCCCATCTATACCCATTTCTTAAGCCCCCAGGCGCAGGCGGTGATTGGCGAAGTGCACCCGCAAACCGCGCCGGCCCGGGCGGTGCTGGAAAAAGAGGGTTTCCGCTACCGTAACTATGTGGACATCTTTGACGGCGGACCTACCCTGGAGTGCGATATCGACCGCGTGCGTGCGATCCGTAAAAGCCGGCTGGTTGAGGTTTCCGAAGGCCAGCCTGCACCGGGTGAGTGGCCGGCATGTCTGGTGGCTAACGAGCAGTACAACAATTTCCGCGCCATGCTGGTGCGAACCAACCCGAAAAGTGAACGTCTGGTGCTGACGGCCGCGCAACTGGATGCCCTGAAATGTAACGCCGGCGACACGGTTCGCCTGGTGCGTCTCTGCCCTGAGGAGAAAACAGCATGACTTTATGGATCAACGGTGACTGGGTCACGGGCGAAGGCGAGCCGCGCATAAAGACCAATCCGGTCGGACAAGAAGTGCTCTGGAAGGGAAATGACGCCAGCGCCGGGCAGGTCGAACAGGCCTGTCATGCCGCCCGTCGCGCTTTCCCGGGATGGGCGAAACAACCGTTCTCCGTACGTCAGGGAATAGTCGAGAAATTTGCATCACTGCTGGAGGCCAATAAAGCCGAATTGACGCGCGTTATCGCTCAGGAAACCAGCAAGCCGCGCTGGGAGGCGGCCACGGAAGTGACGGCGATGATCAATAAAATCGCCATTTCGGTGAAGGCGTACCATACCCGTACCGGTGAGCAACATACCGATATGCCTGACGGCGCGGCCACGCTGCGCCACCGTCCGCACGGCGTGCTGGCGGTATTTGGCCCCTATAACTTCCCGGGGCATCTGCCGAACGGGCATATCGTGCCCGCGCTGCTGGCGGGCAATAGCGTGATTTTCAAGCCGAGTGAGTTAACGCCACTGACCGGTGAGGTGGTGGTGAAGCTCTGGGAACAGGCTGGTCTGCCGCACGGGGTGCTCAACCTGGTGCAGGGGGGACGTGAAACCGGCCAGGCGCTGAGTGCGTTGAGTGATATCGACGGCCTGCTGTTTACCGGCAGCGCCGGAACAGGCTATCAACTGCATCGCCAGCTGGCGGGGCAGCCGGAAAAAATTCTCGCGCTGGAGATGGGCGGTAACAACCCGCTGATCGTTGAAGATCCCGATGATATCGACGCGGCGGTGCATTTGACCCTCCAGTCAGCGTTTATTACCGCCGGACAGCGCTGCACCTGCGCGCGTCGTCTGCTGGTGAAACGGGGTGCACAGGGCGACGCCTTCCTCGCGCGGCTGGTGGAAATCAGCGCGCGTCTGGTGCCTGCGCAGTGGGATGCCGACCCACAGCCGTTTATTGGGGGGCTGATTTCCGAGCAGGCCGCGCTGAACGTGCTGAAAGCCTGGCAGGATCACGTGGCGCGCGGGGCGAAAACCCTGCTTGAGCCAAAGCAAATCAAGCCCGGAACATCGCTCCTGACGCCGGGCATTGTTGAGATGAGTGGCGCACGCAACGTGCCGGATGAAGAGGTCTTTGGCCCGCTGCTCTGCGTCTGGCGTTATGACGATTTTGACAGCGCCATTGAGATGGCTAATCACACCCGCTATGGACTGTCGAGCGGTCTGATTTCCCCGCATCGTGAGAAATTTGATCAGCTGCTGCTCGAAGCACGCGCCGGGATTGTGAACTGGAATAAACCGCTTACCGGTGCGGCGAGTACGGCACCGTTTGGCGGGGTAGGCGCTTCGGGTAACCACCGCGCCAGCGCGTGGTATGCCGCAGATTACTGCGCGTGGCCGATGGCGAGCCTGGAAACGCCTGCGCTGACGCTGCCGGAAACGCTGAGTCCGGGGCTGGATTTTACTCAGGGGGATCGTCATGAAAGCGCGTGAAGTCAACTTTGACGGGCTGGTGGGGCTAACGCACCACTATGCCGGCCTCTCGTTTGGTAATGAAGCCTCGACAAAGCACCGTTTTCAGGTCTCTAACCCGAAACTGGCGGCGAAGCAGGGGCTGCTGAAAATGAAAGCCCTGTCGGATGCCGGTTTCCCGCAGGCGGTGATCCCGCCGCAGGAGCGCCCGAACGTGGCGGTGTTACGTCAGCTCGGCTTTAGCGGCAGCGATGAGCAGGTTATCGAAAAAGCGGGTACGCAGACGCCGCACCTGCTTTCAGCGGCGAGCTCTGCCTCGTCGATGTGGGTGGCAAACGCTGCTACCGTTGCACCGTCGGCCGATACGCTGGATGGCAAAGTGCATTTAACGGTGGCGAACCTGAATAACAAATTCCACCGTGCCACTGAAGCGGAGACGACCGAGCGCGTTCTGCGTGCGATTTTCCGTGATGAGGCCCACTTTGAGGTTCATCAGGCGTTGCCACAGGTGGCCATGTTCGGGGATGAAGGAGCGGCAAACCATAACCGTCTTGGGGGGGATTATGGCGATCCCGGCGTGCAGCTGTTCATTTACGGGCGAGAAGAGGGCGGCCATTCGGCACCTGTCCGTTATCCCGCCCGCCAGACGCTGGCGGCAAGCCAGGCCGTCGCGCGGCTGAACCAGGTGAATCCCTCACAGGTGATTTTTGCTCAGCAGAACCCGCAGGTGATTGACCAGGGGGTTTTCCACAACGACGTCATTGCCGTCTCTAACCGTCAGGTGCTGTTCTGCCATGAACAGGCGTTTGCCCATCAGGAGAAGCTGCTCGCTACGCTGCATGAGCGGGTGCCGGGGTTTATGCCTATTCAGGTGCCGACCCAGGCGGTCAGCGTGCAGGACGCGGTTGAAACTTACCTCTTTAATAGCCAGCTGTTGAGCCGTGAGGACGGCAGCATGATGCTGGTGCTGCCGCAAGAGTCGCAGGACCATAAAGGGGTGTGGCGTTATCTGTCTGAACTGGTGAAGGCCGATAACCCGATCGATGAACTGCGCGTCTTTGACCTGCGCGAAAGCATGGCCAACGGCGGCGGTCCGGCCTGTTTACGCCTGCGCGTAGTGCTAACGCAGAACGAAATGCAGGCTGTTAATCCGGCCGTGATGATGAATGAGACGCTGTTTAACTCCCTGAATGACTGGGTGGAACGTTACTATCGCGACAGATTAACGCAGGCCGATCTGGTCGACCCTCAGCTACTGCGTGAAGGGCGTGAGGCACTGGACGCGTTAACAACAATCCTGCAGTTGGGATCGGTTTATCCGTTCCAGCGCTAAAGGAGTGGCTATGGAAAATTTACTGGCGTTGACACTGGCCGATGAAACCCCCGAACAGCATGAGGGGGAGGGCCCCTCATTTCACTGGCGGTGGCTGGGTCGCGGCGTCCTTGAACTGACACCGGCCGCGAAGAGTGAGTTATCGCTGCTGCTTTCAACCGGCATCCATGGCAATGAAACCGCGCCGGTTGAAATTGTCGACCTGCTGCTTCGCGCGTTGTATCGGGGAGATATCACCCTGCAGTGCCGTCTGCTGGTGGTGCTTGGCAACCCGCCAGCGCTGGCGCAAAACAAACGTTATCTTGAGAGCGACCTTAACCGCATGTTTGGCGGCCGCTGGTCACAGTTTGTGCCGGGCGATGAAACGTCGCGGGCGCAGTGGCTTGAGCACGTGGTTGCCACATTTTTCGCCGCGGCCGGTCCCGTGCGCTGGCATCTCGACCTGCATACGGCAATTCGCGCCTCTTATCATGTGCGCTTTGGTGTTCTGCCCCAGCGTAACCAGCCGTGGGATGAGGCGTTTCTGAGCTGGCTGGGCGACGCCGGGCTGGAGGCTCTGGTGTTTCATCAGTCGCCGGGGGGCACATTTACCCATTTCACCTGTGAGCATTTCGGCGCGCTGGCCTGCACGCTGGAACTGGGAAAAGCGCTACCGTTTGGCCAGAACGATCTCACGCGCTTCGCGCCAACACATCTTGCGCTTCGCGCGCTGCTCGGGGGATTGGCACCCGAGCCAACGCAACAGACTGTCGTGCGTTATCGGGTCGTACAGCAGATCACTCGCCGCAGCGAGGCCTTCCGGCTGCATATGGCCGCCCACACGCTGAACTTCACCCCTTTTCGCAAAGGCGTTCTGCTGGCGGAAGATGGCGACGAGCGTTACGAGGTGCAGAAAACCACTGAATATGTTCTGTTCCCTAATCCATCAGTAGCGTTTGGCCTGCGCGCCGGGCTGATGCTGGAAAAAGTGTCCTGAACATCTCCCCTCTCATTGCCTGAGAGGGGAACGTCAAAATATTTTTCTTAGCGATTAAAGCGCAATGACAACTATTGCAGAATATTCCTGGTGAATTGCTTTATTATTGGTCTTCACTTCGCTATACTTTTTTAAATTGCTTTGAAAATCATCATCTTGAATATTTTCGTTGCAACTCTCCATCCTTTATCCTTAATTCCTCCACATTTGGCGGTAATTTGTTTTTTACACTTTCATTGTTTTACTGTTGCTCTGATTAATTGACGATAAACCCCGTAAAGTTAATCTCGTCAACACGGCATAGCGCCGAAGAATAACTGAAAGTAAGGAAATAAATTATGCGTAAGTTTACTGCACTGTTTGTTGCTTCTACCCTGGCTCTGGGCGCTACCAGCATGGCGTTCGCTGCAGATACCGCGACCACCACCACTGCCGCGCCTGTCGAAGGCAAAATGATGATGCATCATAAAGGCAAGCCGGGTATGCACCACGAGATGATGATGTTTAAAGATCTGAACCTGACGGATGCACAGAAACAGCAGGTCCGCGACATCATGAAAAGCCAGCGCGACCAGATGAAACGTCCGTCACTGGACGAACGCCGCGCGATGCATGACATCATCGCCAGCGACAGCTTCGATAAAGCAAAAGCCGAAGCGCAGATCGACAAAATGGCTGAGCAGCATAAAGCCCGCATGCTGGCGCATATGGAAACCCAGAACAAGATCTACAACATTCTGACGCCGGAACAGAAAAAACAATTTAATGCCAATTTTGAGAAGCGTCTGACAGAACGTCCAGCAATGGAAGGTAAAATGCCAGCACCAACTGAATAATCGGTTCAACATCTTAAGACCGCCGGGATCCTGTCCACAAAAGCGCTAACGCTGTGGACAGGACCGGCGGTTTTTCTTTCCTGCCCTCTTGTCTGCCGCCGCCAGAGCGGTATTCTCCTGTAGTCGCTTCAGAGAATGTTTGCAGAGTCATGGCGTTATAATTTTTATTAACGTTCCGCTAAGGCCTGCCCGCTTTGCTGCCGATACTGTGTCTGTGAAAACCCAACGATAACAAACAAGACAGCAACGATAGCGATATCCTTGCCCTGGCACAGGTTGTGCCTTTCAGGAGTGGTGATGGAGTTCTTTGATATCCGTAAGATGCCGGTCAGCCTCTGGCGCAATGGCGCAGGCGAGACGCGGGAAATTTGTTGTTTTCCGCCCGCAACGCGCGATTTTTACTGGCGTGCCAGTATCGCGACCATCGCCAGCAATGGCGAATTCTCCTCTTTTCCCGGTGTCGATCGGGTGATTACCTTGCTTGAAGGGGGTGAGGTAACGCTGGATGCCGGTCAGGCGTTCTGCCATACCCTGAAACATCATCAGCCATACCATTTTTCCGGCGATCAGCCGGTGAAAGCGCTGCTTTCCGAAGGACGGATGTCGATGGATTTCAACATCATGACCCGGCGTGACCGTTGTCAGGCGAAAGTGCGTGTCGCTGACCGCACCTTTACCACGTTCGGCTCCCGCGGGGGCGTCGCGTTCGTGTTAAGCGGGGCGTGGCAGCTTGGCGATAAGTTGCTGACGGCCGATCAGGGCGCCAGCTGGGAGGAGGGCGTCCATACTCTCCGCCTGCTGGAGGCTCAGGGCACCTTATTATTCAGCGAAATTAACTGGCTGCCGGGGCACTAAGCTCTATGACCTCATACTTGCCGGTTAGCACGGGCTTGCAGAGAATTTTGTAGCCATCGTGGTCGAAACCGGCGGGTGTGCGCAGCAAGGTTGCCGCATCGTTTACATCGTCAACAGCACCCAGCCAGAGCCAGTTATTGATGATGTGATACTGGGTCATCGCGTCACCAACTTCTTTTAGCGCAACGGCACCCTCCCACGGCCAGCAGTTAACGCTAAGCGCTGCCAGCCCTGCGAGGAGCCGGGCGTGGTGTTCCTCAATGCTTTCTTTCCCGCAGCAGGCACCTGCGCAGCGCTTCAACGCTGAGCGGAAACAGGCACGCCCGCGGGTGGTTGCTTCGAGGCCTAGCAGGCTGTAGCACAGCTGTAACTCATCGGCCAGCGTTTGCAGAGCCTGCAGAGCCGCCCGTTTATTTGCGAACAGCCCGTAGAGATTGGGGGCGTGAGAAAAATCGACTTCGCGTGCGTAGACAACCTGCGGCTTACCGGCGTTTATCTGCAGGGAGCAGAGCTGCCGGTTGCGGCGCAGACGCTTATTGAACAGCGGCTGTTGCTCTTTGATCAGCCGGGCTTCCAGTAAGAGCGCGCCCATCTCTCCGGCGGTACGAAACCAGGTGATGCGTCGCGACTGGCGCAGCATTGCCGCCTCGTCTGGCGTACGCAGATGAGACATGACCCGGCTGCGAATATTTACGCTTTTGCCAATGTAGAGCGGAAGGGTGTCACTCTCACCGTGAAAGATATACACGCCCGGCTGTTTAGGCAGTTCCTCAAGCCAGGGGCGAAGATGTTCGGGATATTCGTAGATAGCCGCCGCTTCAAACTCAAGACGCGGGGCGGATTGACGCCTGCTCACATACTACTCCATATACTGTTCAGGCATACAGTGTAGCAGAGCCGGTTTGGTTAAAAAAGAGCCGGATGGCGCAACGGACGGTGCGGGAGAACACCCCCTCCCCAGAGAGAGGGTGCCAGAGTGTCACTTTTTCCAGAAATCATCGAACACGGTGATCGGTGGGCGACGCTTGTGCTCGGTTTTCAGATACCAGCTTTCAATGATCTTCGCGGTACCTTCATCCAGTTTTTTGCCTTCCAGATAATCATCAATATTGTCATAGGTGACACCCAGGGCCGCTTCATCCGGCAGGGAGGGGCGATCGTCTTCCAGATCTGCCGTTGGCGCTTTCCTGTAAAGGTGCTCCGGGCAACCCAGCGCGGCAAGCAGCTGCTTACCCTGACGTTTGTTGAGACGGAAGAGCGGGTTAATATCGGTACCGCCGTCGCCATACTTGGTGAAGAAACCCGTGATGGCTTCTGCCGCATGGTCGGTACCGACCACAACGCCTTTGGTCATCCCGGCAATGCTGTATTGCGCTTTCATACGTTCACGGGCTTTTTCATTGCCGCGGACAAAATCGCTCAACTCAATGCCTGCTTCGCGAAGCGCCTGCTCGCTGGCCAGCACCGATCCTTTGATATTGACGGTGAGCACGCGATCGGGCTGGATGAAGGCGATGGCATCCTGGCAATCCTGTTCATCGGCCTGCACGCCATAGGGAAGACGCACGGCAATAAACTGCAGCGCGTCATCACCCGTCTCTTCGCGGAGCTCTGAAATCGCCATCTGGCAGAGTTTACCGGCCAGGGTTGAGTCCTGACCGCCGCTGATGCCCAGCACCAGGGATTTCAGGAACGAGTGAGTTTTTAAATAAGACTTTAAAAAATCCACGCTGCGGCGGATCTCTTCTTGTGCGTCTACCGCGGGCTTCGCGCCCAGCGCCTGAATAATCTCTTGTTGCAGAGCCATCACGCCCTCCATATGCAGAACATAAACAGATTGTGTTAACTGTTAAAACTAACCCTTTGAACGAGAAACGACAAGGATCACAGTTTCGAGTGCGTTAAATTGCGGCGATTTAGCAGGTTATCGTTGTTTTATTAGAATTTTCCGAAATTCGTCTGGCGGAATTCACAAAGTTGAACAATAGTACTTTTTATTCCATGCTTAGATAACACGCTGATAAACAAGAGGACGGAATATGAACAAGAACGTAGCAGGAATTCTTAGCGCAGCGGCGGTACTGACTATGCTGGCAGGGTGTACGGCCTACGACCGCACCAAAGATCAGTTTACACAGCCCGTAGTGAAAGATGTCAAAAAAGGCATGACCCGTTCGCAGGTGGCTGCGATTGCCGGCAAGCCTTCTTCTGAAGTGACAATGATTCATGCACGCGGTACCTGCCAGACCTATATCCTGGGTCAACGTGATGGTAAGGCAGAGACCTACTTCGTTGCGTTGGATGAGACCGGTCATGTGATCAACTCCGGTTACCAGACCTGTACTGAATACGATACCGATCCGCAGGCACCTAAGGCGCAGTAACCCTTCTTGCCTGAGTATGTTAACAAACCGGCCGTTGGGCCGGTTTTTTTATACATACGTAAATCTTATTTCTTCTCGCGAATTATTTGCCTGAAATGTGAAGGTAGTCAACACGCCAGGTCAATGAGAGACAATTTGCCCCTGTGCAGAATTATCTCCTGTCTGTACCATTGCGTATACTCACTCCAACGACAAACAACAGTAAGCAAACTACCTGTCTGCCAGGATAGCGAGTCGAGTGATAGCGCGATGGCAGGTAGTCATACGAGAGGGAAGTTACTATGGAAAAGAAACATATCTATCTGTTCTGCTCAGCAGGCATGTCAACCTCGCTTCTGGTGTCAAAGATGCGTGCTCAGGCTGAGAAGTATGAAGTCCCGGTGGTAATCGAAGCGTTTCCGGAAACGCTGGCGGGCGAAAAGGGCCAGACAGCCGACGTCGTTTTACTGGGGCCGCAAATTGCCTATATGTTGCCCGAAATTCAACGTCTGTTACCCAATAAACCGGTCGAAGTGATCGATTCGGGATTGTACGGCAAGATTGATGGTTTAGGTGTATTGAAAGCTGCTGTTGCAGCAATTAAAAAAGCTGCTAATTAATTTTTATTTTTCCCGTCAAAGAGTTATTTCACACACAATACGCCGTAACCTGCGTTGCGGCATTTAAGGGTATTTTCCTATGAGTAAAGTCATCGCTTCACTTGAAAAGGTACTCCTTCCTTTTGCTGTTAAAATAGGAAAGCAGCCTCACGTTAATGCCATCAAAAACGGTTTTATTAGATTAATGCCGTTGACGCTGGCTGGGGCAATGTTCGTTTTAATTAACAACGTTTTTCTGAGCTTTGGTGAAGGTTCCTTTTTTTATTCATTAGGAATTCGATTAGACGCTTCCACAATTGAAACCCTTAATGGTTTAAAAGCCATCGGCGGCAACGTATATAACGGTACGTTAGGTATTATGTCGCTGATGGCACCTTTCTTTATTGGCATGGCACTGGCGGAAGAGCGGAAAGTGGATCCGCTGGCCGCAGGTTTATTATCCATTGCCGCCTTTATGACCGTGACGCCATACAGCGTCGGTGAGGCCTATGCCGTAGGGGCCAACTGGCTGGGGGGCGCTAATATCATCTCCGGTATCGTTATCGGTCTGGTGGTTGCGGAGATGTTCACCTTTATTATTCGTCGCAACTGGGTTATCCGTTTACCGGATAGCGTGCCGGCGTCCGTTTCTCGTTCATTTTCCGCGTTGATTCCAGGCTTCATTATTCTCTCCATCATGGGGATTATCGCCTGGGCGCTCTCTCATTGGGGCACTAACTTCCACCAGATCATCATGGACTCTATCTCAACGCCGCTGGCGTCAATGGGTAGCGTGGTCGGTTGGGCGTATGTGATTTTCACCTCCCTGCTGTGGTTCTTTGGCGTGCATGGTTCACTGGCACTGGCGGCGCTGGACAGCGGTATCATGACCCCATGGGCACTGGAAAACGTTGCACTTTACCAGCAGTACGGCTCCGTTGACGCGGCGCTGGCAGCCGGTAAAACCTTCCATGTGTGGGCGAAGCCGATGCTTGACTCTTATATCTTCCTGGGGGGTACCGGGGCGACGCTGGGTCTGATCATCGCGGTCTTTATTGTTTCTCGTCGCGCTGACCATCGTCAGGTTGCGAAGCTGGCGCTGCCGTCAGGCATCTTCCAGATTAACGAGCCGATTCTGTTTGGTCTGCCAATCATCATGAACCCGGTAATGTTCATTCCGTTCATTCTGGTTCAGCCACTGCTGGCGGCCATAACCCTGACGGCCTATTACCTGGGCATTATCCCACCCGTCACCAACATTGCGCCGTGGACCATGCCGGCGGGTCTGGGGGCGTTCTTCAACACCAACGGTAGCGTGGCTGCCTTCCTGCTGGCGATATTCAACCTCGGGATTGCAACACTGCTCTATATGCCATTCGTGGCGATAGCAAACAAAGCTGCAACCGTTATCGATGAAGAAGAGAGCGAAGAGGATATCGCCCTCGCACTGAAATTCTAAAATTGCACGGCGCGGGGCAACCCGCGCCAGCCAAAAGGAGCTTAAAAATGTTAGATTTGGACAGTATTGTCGCAGAAGAAACCGCAGAGAACGATCTGGAAGAGGTGGTGATGGGGCTTATCATCAATTCCGGGCAGGCGCGTAGCCTGGCGTATGCCGCGCTCAAGCAGGCCAAGCAGGGTGATTTCGCAGCCGCGAAAACCATGATGGCACAGTCCCGTACGGCGCTGAACGAAGCGCACCTGGTGCAGACAAAGCTTATCGAAAGTGACCAGGGTGAAGGCAAGATGAAGGTCAGTCTGGTGCTGGTGCATGCGCAGGATCATCTGATGACGTCGATGCTGGCACGTGAACTGGTGGCCGAGTTAATTGAGCTTCACGAGAAGATGCAGTAAGGCAGATTTTGCAGCAGGAGGTCAGCGCGATGGAAATAAAAACCGCACTTGAACAGCAACTGTTTAATGGCAAAAATTTTCACGTGATTATTTACAACAAGACGGAGAGCGCGAGCGGTCTGCATCAGCATGACTACTATGAGTTCACGATTGTTCTGACCGGTCGCTACTACCAGGAAATCAACGGCAAGCGCGTCCTGCTTGAGCGGGGAGATTTCGTCTTCCTGCCGATGGGGTCCCATCACCAGAGCTTTTATGAATTTGGTGCAACCCGCATTCTTAACGTAGGTGTCAGCAGACGCTTCTTTGAGAAACACTATCTGCCGCTGGTGCCGTTCTGCTTTGTGGCCTCGCAGGTCTATCGCATCAAAAACGAGTTCATGACCTGGATTGAAACGGTTATCGCCTCGCTTAACTTTCGCGAGAATGAATTTGATGAGTTTATTGAAACGGTGACGTTTTATGTGATGAACCGTCTGCGCCATCATCGTGAAGAGCAGCAGGTAAGCGATGATATTCCGCAGTGGCTGCGCAGTACGGTTGAACTGATGCACGATAAAGGACAATTCAGCGAAAATGCGCTGGAAAATATGGTCGCTTTGTCCGGTAAATCACAGGAATATCTGACCCGAGCAACTCAGCGTTATTATCGTAAAACGCCAGTTCAAATTATTAATGAAATCCGCATTAATTTTGCTAAAAAACAGCTGGAAATAACCAACTACTCGGTTACCGATATTGCTTATGAGTCAGGCTACAGTAGCCCCAGCTTGTTTATTAAGACCTTTAAGAAATTGACTTCGTTCACACCGAACAGTTACCGGAAGAACCTGACGGTAATTAATTAAATTTCGGCGGATTTACCCGCCACAAATATTGCCTTGATTGCTTGCCCACAGAGCGGGAAGAGTACGCTACACCTTGCAGGCGATTAACCTGATATGCTAAGGGAGATATTATGCAGAAGAAATTAAAAGTCGTAACCATTGGCGGCGGCAGCAGTTATACCCCGGAATTACTCGAAGGTTTCCTGAAACGTTATCATGAATTACCGGTCAGCGAATTATGGCTGGTGGACGTTGAGGAAGGTCAGGAGAAACTGAATATCATTTTTGAGCTCTGCAAGCGGATGGTCGCGAAAGCCGGTGTGCCATTGACCGTGCATAAAACCCTCGACCGTCGCCTGGCGCTGCAGGATGCCGACTTCGTGACGACTCAGCTGCGCGTCGGTCAACTCAAAGCGCGTGAAATGGATGAACGTATTCCACTGAGCCACGGCTATCTGGGGCAGGAGACCAACGGCGCGGGCGGCCTGTTCAAGGGGCTGCGTACCATTCCGGTCATTTTTGACATCATCAACGATGTGGAAGCGATCTGCCCCAACGCGTGGGTGATTAACTTCACCAACCCGGCCGGGATGGTGACCGAGGCTGTCTATCGCCACACCGATTTCAAACGCTTTATCGGCGTCTGTAATATTCCGATTGGCATGAAGATGTTCATCAGCGATGTGCTGGAGTTGACCGATACCGACGATCTTTCTATCGATCTCTTTGGCCTGAACCACATGGTGTTTATCAAAGATGTCATCGTGAATGGTCAGTCTCGCTTTAGCGAACTGCTTGACGGCGTAGCCTCCGGACGTCTGACCGCTGCGTCAGTGAAAAACATCTTTGACCTGCCGTTCAGCGAAGGGCTGATCCGCTCGCTTAATCTGCTGCCTTGCTCATACCTGCTTTACTACTTCAAACAGAAAGAGATGCTGGCCATCGAGATGGGTGAGTACTATAAGGGTGGCGCACGCGCTCAGGTGGTGCAGAAAGTTGAAAAGCAGCTGTTTGATTTGTATAAAGATCCGAACCTGAACGTGAAACCGAAAGAGCTTGAGCTGCGCGGCGGAGCGTATTATTCCGATGCGGCGTGTGAAGTGATCAACGCCATTTACAACGACAAGCAGGCCGAGCACTACCTCAATGTGCCGCATCACGGTCATATCGACAACATCCCGGCTGACTGGGCCGTTGAGATGACCTGCATTCTGGGACGTGATGGCGCCAGGCCGCATCCACGGATTACCTACTTTGATGATAAAGTGATGGGGTTGATCCACACCATCAAAGGGTTTGAAGTGGCAGCCAGCAATGCGGCGCTGAGCGGTGAACTCAATGACGTTCTTCTGGCGCTCAATCTCAGCCCACTGGTCCATTCCGATCGCGATGCCGAGCAACTGGCCAGCGAAATGATTCTGGCGCATGAAAAATGGTTGCCTAATTTTGCCGCCACGATTGAGAAGCTGAAATTCAAACAGCACTGAGAGGATGTGTGATGGAAAACCTGCTGATCGTCAATGCTGATGATTTTGGTCTCTCAAAAGGTCAAAACTACGGCATTATTGAAGCCTGCCGCCGGGGTGTGGTGACCTCAACAACAGCACTGGTTAATGGTGATGCGGTTGAACACGCAGCTCAGCTCAGCCGCGAGGTGCCAGCGCTGGGCGTCGGCATGCACTTTGTATTGACGCTCGGGATGCCGCTTTCACCGATGCCAGGACTGACGCGGGACGGACAGCTGGGCAAATGGATTTGGGAGCAGGCAGAGCAGGGCACGCTGCCGCTCGAGGAGATTACCCGCGAGCTGGACTGTCAGTTCAACCGTTTCGTCGATCTCTTTGGCCGTGAACCCACGCATATTGACAGCCATCATCACGTGCATATGATCCCGGCACTTTTCCCGTCAGTGGCGGAATTTACACAGCGCAAAGGCGTGGCAATGCGCGTGGATCGTGAGGTGCAGGCGCTGCACGGGCTGTCATTGTCTTCTGTGCCCACAACGGACGGGTTCAGTAGCGCGTTCTACGGCGACGAGATTAGCGAAGCGCTGTTCCTGCAGGTGCTGGATGAGTCCGCCACGCGCGGGGAACGGTCGCTGGAAGTGATGGCACACCCGGCGTTTGTCGATAACATTGTGCGTAAAAGTGCCTACTGCTGGCCGCGACTGGCGGAACTGGATGTGCTGACGTCGGCATCGCTGAAATACGCCATTGCCGAGCGTGGGTACCGTCTGGGCACCTTTGAGGATGTATGAAAATAGCCCGTAGGCGCGGTGCCTGCCGGGCTGAGTAAACGATGTCAATCAACGCCGGGTCGGGCAAAGCCAGACCCGGCTTTTCTTTTATGCCGGTATACGATCAATCTTACTGCTGCGTGACCACACACGGTGCGCTGCGAGCAGATCGAACAGCTTCGTCATAAACGCATCATCGACGTTATCGCCTTCGACAATACCATCTTCACCTTGCTCAGCCACCTTCAGGTGCGCTTTAAACTGTCGCGCATCGCCGGACAGGGCGATCGGCTTCAGGTGTTTATAGGCTTCCAGCAGATAATAAATCGCATCGCCATTGTTCAGCAGACTGTCGATGTCGCCGCACGGCACAATCACCGCATCAACGGTGAGCGATGGTGCTCCGGCAAAGGTGGCCGCAACCGGCAGCACTGAACCGTCGTCGGCGGTCACTTCCCCCATGCGGGAATAGAGCAGTTTGGCGTGAACGCCTTTGGTTTTCAGCGCCTGCATAATCCCCAGCACGTCGCTGGCACGGGTTTTGTCATTCAGCAGAATGGCCACTACCCGGCCTTTTATCGAGCCACCCGGCACCGCATACAGACTCAGGGACGGATCTTTCTTCAGGCCGTTAACGTCTTTCGGTGGGGCCGCATTGCGTTGCTCATCCGTCAGCGTAATGCCAAGGTTATCCGCCACGCTCTGGGCAAGCTGAATATCGATATGGGCGAGCTGATCGACCACGCGCTCGCGGATGTAAGTCCGCACCACTTTGCTCAGTTCAAAGCTAAAGCCGCCGATAATGTGCTGTTGCTCGATCGGCGTCTGGCTGTTCCAGAACAGGCGAGGTTGGGCATAATACTCGCCGAATGACGGGCTACGCTCGCGGATTTTATTGCCATCGATGCGCTCCTGGTACGACTCAAAACCACCGCGTTTCGGTCCCGGCGGCGTTTCGCGCGGCCAGTTATCGTTGATGGAGTTCGGCTCATAGTTAGCCGGATTGGTATCGATATCCTGGCGATGCATCCCGTCGCGCTGGAAATTGTGGTACGGGCAGGTTGGACGGTTAATCGGAATTTCGTGGAAGTTGGGCCCGCCAAGGCGACTGATCTGCGTATCGGTATAGGAGAACAATCGCCCCTGCAGGAGGGGATCGTTCGTGAAATCCAGCCCCGGAACGATATGCCCCGGGTGGAACGCGACCTGCTCATTTTCGGCAAAGAAATTGTCCGGGTTACGGTTGAGCACCATTTTACCCACCAGCTGAACCGGCACCAGCTCCTCTGGGATCAGCTTAGTCGGGTCGAGAAGGTCGAAATCGAAGTTAAACTCATCCTCTTCCGGGATCAGCTGTAACCCCAGTTCATATTCCGGGAAGTCACCGGCTTCAATCGACTCCCACAGCTCACGACGGTGGAAGTCTGGATCGCGCCCGGTCAGCTTCTGGGCTTCATCCCACACCAGCGAGGCTTTGCCCGCCACAGGCTTCCAGTGGAAGCGTACGAATGTGGCTTTCCCGTCCGCGTTGATCATCCTGAAGGTATGAATACCAAACCCTTCCATCGTGCGGTAGCTGCGCGGAATGCCCCGGTCTGACATCGCCCACATCACGTTGTGTAACGTTTCTGGTTGCAGTGAGACATAATCCCAGAAGGTGTCATGCGCACTTTGTCCCTGCGGTATGGCCCAGTGGGGCTCCGGTTTTACCGCATGGACAAAGTCAGGAAATTTATGCGCATCCTGAATGAAGAACACCGGGGTGTTATTGCCGACGAGATCGAAAATACCCTCTTCGGTATAAAATTTGGTGGCGAAGCCGCGGATATCACGCACGGTATCTGCCGAACCCGCGCCGCCCTGCACGGTTGAAAAGCGGACAAAGACCGGTGTGATTTTGTCCGGATCGGAAAGGAAATCCGCTTTGGTTATCTCTTTGAGGCTTTTGTAGGGCTGGAAGTAGCCGTGTGCCGCGGAGCCACGCGCGTGAACGATGCGCTCAGGTATACGTTCATGGTCAAAATGGGTGATTTTTTCCCGCAGAATAAAGTCTTCCAGCAGGGTCGGTCCGCGCGTTCCCGCACGTAGCGAGTTTTGATCGTCAGCAATGCGCACGCCCTGGTTGGTGGTAAGTGCAAAACCTTCGCCGCCTTTACGGTGGGACTCAAGGGATTTCAGCTTCTCGTTTCCGGTATCCGGGGATTTCATACTTCCCGGCGCGGTAGGCTGTTCGCCAGGTGCGGAAGGGCCGGGGGATGGGCGGTGAGAGCCATCCGCTGGGGCCAGAGAGTCCATGCCTGGTTGAGATTCTTCAGTGCCATGAATGGGTGATTGATGTGTTTTATCTTTGTTCGACATTGCACGCTTCTCCTTTATCCATTGCTAAAAACCTTGTTAACTATAGAACAATGTGGCGAAAGGGCGGGCGAACTAAGAGTTTTCAGATGACCTGGTTAAGGAATGCGCTATCAGAGCGATGCAGGGCGCGACGCGTGGGGGGAGGATCGGCTATCATAGAATTTTCCTGCTTCCAGAATGTGCTTTAGTGAACCCGTCGCTTATGAAACCTTTTCGTCAACAAAACCGCCCTGTCATTAGCTACGTGCCCCGCGTCGAACCCGCGCCGCCCGAACACGCCCTGAAGGTGGATGGTTTTCGTGATGTCTGGCAACTGCGCGGTAAATACGTAGCGTTTGTTCTGATGGGAGAACACTTCCGCCGTTCGCCCGCGTTTTCGGGGCCGGAGTCGGCCCAGCGATGGGCGAACCAGGTCCGCCAGGATGAAGAGATTGAAGAATAACAGCCAAAAAAAAACCGCCATCAGGCGGTTTTTTTTATTCATCCGTGATTAACGGTGCGCCAGTTCAGCGTCGTCTTCACTTTCCAGAATGGTTTTATCGGTCTGCTTCAGCCACTGGCTGGTCAACGTACCGGCGGTCATGGAACCGCTCACGTTCAGCGCAGTACGACCCATGTCGATCAGCGGCTCAACGGAGATCAGCAGGGCAACCAGCGTCACCGGCAGACCCAGGGCCGGCAGGACAATCAGCGCGGCGAAGGTTGCGCCACCGCCAACACCCGCAACGCCTGCGGAGCTGATGGTAACAATCCCGACCAGCGTGGCAATCCAAACGGGATCCAGTGGGTTGATACCCACGGTCGGAGCAACCATTACCGCCAGCATTGCAGGGTAGAGACCTGCGCAACCGTTCTGACCAATGGTGGCACCAAAGGAGGCAGAGAAGCTGGCAATAGATTCCGGTACGCCCAGACGACGGGTCTGCGCTTCAACGTTCAGCGGAATAGACGCGGCGCTGGAACGGCTGGTAAACGCAAAGGTCAGTACCGGCCACACTTTACGGAAGTATTTCAGCGGGCTAACGCCATTGACGCCCAGCAGGATACCGTGCACCACGAACATAATGCCCAGACCCAGATAAGAGGCGACGACGAAGCTACCCAGCTTAATGATGTCCTGCAGGTTAGAGCCGGCAACCACTTTGGTCATCAGCGCCAGAACACCGTAAGGGGTCAACTGCATCACCAGACGGACCAGCTTCATTACCCAGCTTTGCAAGGTATCGATAGCCACCAGCACGCGCTCGCCTTTCGGCGCGTCGTCTTTCAGCAGCTTCAGCGCCGCCACACCGAGGAAGGCCGCAAAGATCACCACGCTGATAATGGAGGTTGGGCTGGCACCGGTCAGGTCAGCAAACGGGTTCTTCGGCACGAAAGAGAGCACCATCTGTGGCACCGTCAGGTCAGCGACTTTACCCACGTAGTTGGTCTGAATCGCGGTAAGACGCGCCGTTTCAGCCGTACCCTGGACCAGACCTTCAGCGGTCAGCCCGAACAGGTTGGTGACCAGCACACCGACCAGAGCTGCAATCAGCGTGGTAAACAGCAGCGTACCGATGGTCAGGAAGCTGATTTTACCCAACTGGGTGGCGTTATGCAGACGGGCAACGGCGCTCAGAATAGAGGCAAACACCAGCGGCATAACGATCATCTGCAGCAGCTGGACATAGCCGTTACCGACGATGTTGAACCACTGAATAGAATCTTTCAGAACTGGATTATCGGAGCCGTAAATAGCCTGCAACGCCAGACCAAACACGACACCCATGGCCAGACCAACCAGCACTTTCTTCGCGAGGCTCCACTGTTTGTGGCGCGCCTGCGCGAGAAGCAATAGCAATACAACGAACACCACAATGTTCGCGATGAGTGGAAAATTCATCCCCGTTCTCCTGATTTATTATACGGTCGGTTTTTACCGATCCTGTTGGCGCAAGATTATCAGAAGTGTGATGTGGCGCTTATATCCAAATGGAATGGGTTATGACAAATGGAAATAATTTGTGTGCTTAGTGTTCAATCTGGTGATTAATGAACCGATTAAACTGAAATTGCAGCGAATTGATCATCTGGGATGACCAGCGCACTGCACTGTTTTCGGGCAAGGTTTGCGGCATCCAGACGGCGTAGGCAAAGAGCGCCATACACAACACACGCTCAAGCTGATTACCTTTCTGCGGCGCAAGAATGGGCAAACGGAAACGCCAGCGGCATGGCCAGAGCAGCGGCACGCCCGCAGGCGTCAGCATATCGGCAAGGATATGGCTTAAATAACCCAGCACCATTCCCTGGATAGCATCGGCGGGCACTATCCAGCTCTCAGGGACTTTTAAATAGAACAGGGTGAGCAGGCCGAATACGGCCAGCAGGCTGTGGGTAAACCCACGGTGACCAAACGCGCGGGCGATGGGTTTTGATATCCACTTTAGCCGCTGTCCCAGGAATGACTTTGGATGGTCGATATCGGGCAGCAGACAGGTCAACACGGCGGACGGGACAATATGCCACCAGTCCCCCTGTGCGAGCACAGGGGTAAGTTCAGCGTTTTTGGCAAAAACTGCGCACGCAATGGAAAAAAGCAGATGGCCTTCCGCCGTCATGATAAAACCCATAAAACTGTCAATTCATACAGTATAGGGTTTTTATACAGTAGACGAAAGAGGTGACGGTGTAACTGTATGTCACAAACGCGCCTAGCGCGCCAGCCAGCCCCCGTCGACGGCTAACGTATGACCGTTCACGTAATCCGAGGCGGCGGAGGCTAAAAAGACCACCGGTCCCTGCAGGTCTTCCGGAACTCCCCAGCGCCCGGCAGGTATCCGGTCGAGGATCTCCTGGCTGCGCTGCTGGTCATCTCGCAGTTGCTGAGTGTTGTTGGTCGCCATATAGCCCGGCGCGATGGCATTAACATTGATGCCGTGTGTCGCCCATTCATTCGCCAGCAGACGCGTGATCCCCAACACGCCGCTTTTGGACGCGGTGTAAGAGGGCACGCGGATGCCGCCCTGGAATGAGAGCATCGAGGCGATATTAATGATTTTCCCGCCCTGGCCCTGCGCAATAAACTGTTTAGCCACGGCCTGGGAGAGGAAAAAAAGCGATTTCAGATTCAGGTTGATGACGTCATCCCAGTCCTTTTCGCTGAACGCGAGAGCATCTTCACGGCGTATGGTCCCGGCATTGTTCACCAGAATATCGACTCGCCCCATCTCAGCAACCGCGCTGTCAACAACGTTCTGAAGACTCTCCTGCTGACTGAGGTCGGCCCGAATCGCCCTGAACCGCCTTCCGAGTGCGCTAATGCAGGCAGCCGTTTCCTCCGGCGCTTTGCGGTTAACACCCACGATGTCGCATCCCGCCTGCGCCAGCGCAATGGCCATGGCTTGTCCCAGACCGGTATCGCATCCGGTGACGATGGCCACTTTTCCTGACAGAGTGAAGTTATCCAGTATCATACGCGCCTCAGAAGTAAGGTTATTGTCATTCTGACGCTAAGGATAGAAGCGGGGGATAAGAAAAGCAAACAAAATGAAACGATGTTTTGTTTTTAAGGCAGGCAGCCTGACGCTGCCTGAAAGGGGCGGGTTACTCGCCGCGCAGGTGCTGCGCCGTCAGCTCAACCAGTGAGTTCAGCTTTACGTCGGCAAGGGCAAAACGGGGATCGTGTCGGCCTTCCTCCGCGGGAACAACAATCGAACGCATGCGCGCGGCCTTCGAGGCCACCATTCCGTTAACGGAATCTTCCAGCGCGACACAGCAGAGGGGATCAAGACCGAGCTTAGCGGCACAGTCGAGATAGACCTGCGGGTGCGGCTTGCTGTATGGCAACGTTTCCGCTGAGGCCAGCGCGTCGAAGCTGTCGCGCAGCTCAAACATGGTCAGCACTTTTTCCAGCATATGCAGCGGTGAAGCTGACGCCAGGCCAACTTTCAACCCCTGCGCTTTACACAGCGCGACGGCTTCACGCACCCCGGGCAGCAGGGGCTTGCTCTCTTCCACCAGTGAGATGGCGCGGCTGATAATGCGCGCGGTCACTTCGTCGCGATCGGGTCCTACCCACGGCTGCTGGGCATACCACAGGTCCACCACCATATCGATGCGCAGACCAAGCGTATCCGGAAGTTCATTACGGCGGCTGATATCAACGCCCAGGCTGGCGATAACGTCCAGTTCGGCGCGATCCCACAACGGTTCGGAATCGATCAGTAATCCATCCATGTCAAAAATTGCGGCAAGAATCTGGCGCGGTGTCGACATCACAACGTCTCCTTATCCAGGGTGTACGACAGACGATAAATGCTAAGTGCACTCTGCAATTTAGCATATTGCCTTTAAAGAGCGGGCGAAAATGATGGTCAGCAGGTAGACTTAGGCAGAAATAACGCGTCTTTATGAAGGGGAACTGATGACGTATCAACAAGCTGGACGCATTGCTGTCTTAAAACGTATTGCTGGCTGGGTAATTTTTATTCCAGCCGTCATTTCGACGCTGATCTCTGTGCTCAAATTTATGTACGATCACAGTGAAAAACAGCCAGGTATTAATGCGGTAATGCTTGATTTTGCTCATGTCATGATTGAAATGATGCGTTTTAACACGCCGTTTCTGAATGTCTTTTGGTTCAATTCGCCGACGCCGAATTTTCATCAGCAGTTGAATCTCGGGTTTTGGGTGATCTACGCGCTGATCTTTATTGGTATGGCGTTGCAGGCCTCTGGCGCACGCATGAGCCGTCAGACGCGCTTTTTACGCGAAGGTGTGGAAGACCAGATGATTCTCGAACAGGCGAAAGGCCCGGAAGGGATGAGCCGCGAGCAGATTGAGTCCCGCATTGTTGTGCCGCGTCACACCATTTTCCTGCAAATTTTCCCGCTGTATATCCTGCCAGTCATTATCATCGTGGCGGGTTACTTCTTCTTTTCGCTGTTGGGATTCCTGTAACCGATAAGGGTGGCGACATAGCCACCCGTCCCGCCATTACGCGGCAAGCACACGTTCAAGTGCCCTCTGGGCATTGACCAGATGCTCTCCGCCAAACAGAATGGCGCGGTTCATCAGTGTGTAGAGCTGATACACCGGCTGGCGCTCAAGAAAACCCTGCGGCAGAGGCAGCACGGACTGGTACCCGTCGTAAATTTGCGGCGGTTGCTCAGGGTGCAGTGGCAGCATCGCCAGGTCACACTCCCTGTCGCCCCAGTAACAGGCCGGGTCGAAGATATAGGGGCCGTCAGGACCCAGCGCGCAGTTATCTGACCACAAATCGCCGTGCAGCAGAGACGGCTGAGGCTGGTGGGATGCCAGACGCTGCTGAATGTGTTCGACGATGGCATCGATATTGCCAAACTCCAGACCTTTCTCCGCAGCCAGTTCCAGCTGCCAGCCAATGCGTTGCTCAGCAAAGAATGTCGACCAGCGTCGTTGCCAGGCATTAGGTTGTGGAGTGGTGGAGAGGTCGTTGTCAAAATCGAGACCAAACTGCGGCTGGTCGCTCCATTGATGCAGTCGCGCTAACTGTTGGCCGAGAATGAAGGCGTTATGGGCGTCTAACGGGCGGGCAGGAAGAAATTCCATGACCAGAAAACTGTAGTCGCGGTCGCTGCCCACGGCCCAGACCTGCGGGACCGTCACCGTTTTACTGCGCGACAACAGTTCCAGCTGGTCGGCTTCGGCGGTGAAAATCGGAAGCAGCTCTCGCTCATCGCATTTAACAAAGAGATCGCGCCCGGCGTAGCGTAAGTGCCATGCGGCGTGGATTTCTCCGCCTGGCAGTTCGTTCCGCAGTTCAATTTCACCTTCACCCAGTTGCTCACTTAAAAGATGACTGATAGCCTGCCACATGTTGTCTCTCCCATGTTGTCTGCCAGATCATAAAGTTAGCGCATAATTGCGGTAAAAAAATACGAACTAACGCACACCTGAGCGGTTTAAATTCATGCAGGGCACTTATTGTTCTTTTTTCTGCCAGCTTTCCCAGGTATCAAGATCAATTTCTGCCGCTTTGTCGGTCACGCTTTCGACCAGACTGGCCGCCAGAGCGTGAACCTCTTCTTTACTCAGGGCGCTGATCAGGCCAAACGTCAGGGTGCCTAAATCATGGATATTGCCCTCGTCATCCGTGAGTGTGAGCAGGAAATTGGCCCGGGTAAAGGCGTTGTTGAGCTCATTAAGCTCGGTCAGCGACGCTTGATGAATGTTGATGGTAACGACGTAGCGGGTGATGTCACCACTGCTCATAATTCACCTCATTGTTATCTTGGAAGTTTTCTTAGCATAGTCGATAGGCTGCGTTTGGCGACTATGCCGCGTATTTCCCCTTCACAGAGAAGGGGAAAAGGGGGATTAATTTCGGGACAGGTAATCGACGATTTTTTGCGTGTCGCTAAGCGAACAGAGACGTGTGCCCTGGTTGATGGTGGCAGCGCTACCCGCTGCGACGCCGTAGCGTGTCATCTCCAGTAGCGAAGCACCCTGAGCCAGTTTCAGGGTCATCGCTCCAACCATGCTATCACCTGCGCCCACGGTACTCTGGCTTTTCATCGGCGGCGGAACAACCTGAACGGACCCCGTTTCGTCCACGGCCAGGGCACCCTGCGGGCCAAGGGAGACCACGACCCGTCGCGCTTTGCCGCTGTGAACCAGCTCCTGCGCGGCGGTGAGGACATCGTCCGGCTGGTTCAGCTCGCGGTTCACCAGCGCGCTTAACTCTTTCTGGTTGGGTTTAACCAGCTCAAGATTGCCCGGCGTCAGGGCTGCCTGCAGCGCCTCGCCGCTACTGTCGACAATGCAGCGGATACTGCGTTGCTGCGCGGCCCGAATCAGCGCCGTCAGTTTTTCCGTGCTGACACCGGGCGGCAGGCTGCCGCTTATCACCAGCAGAGCACCGCTCTCAATGGCCAGCACCTTCTCTTCAAGCTGACGAAACTCATCTTCACTGAGTTTTGCACCCGGCATGACGAAACGGTATTGCTCGCCACTGGACTCCACGTGCACATGCAGGTTTTGCCGCGTCCAGTCTTTGGACTCGACGGACTGCGAGGCCACCTGTTCATCGGCCAGCAGAGAGACCAGGTGCTCACCGGTCGCGCCGCCTGCGGGGAAAATTGCTGTCGCCTTTCCACCGAGGTGCGTTATGGCTCGCGCCACATTGATACCGCCGCCGCCGGGCTCAAACACCGGGGCGCTGCAGCGCAATTTACCTTCCGGGTAAATCTGGGGCGTCAGGGTGGCGGAGTCGAGGGAAGGGGAGAGCGTCAGGGTGTAGATAGAAACCATCATTACCTCCTTTTAGCGTGGGTTCCTTTTAGTCTGGCACCATTTGTCAGGAAGGCAATGTAAATAACAGTATGATTTTAAATATGAATACTGACATAAAGTCTGCTGCGGCTTATATAAAATAAAACGCTTTTTGAGATCGTTCTTATTCAAAAAATGAAATAAGAAATCATTGCTATGTTATTTGCGGCTTTTTATAATTTGTTACCTTTCTCTGGACGCCTTGTCATTGATCCTCAAGAAAGTTTCCGGGACCGTGTGGTCTCTTTTTTTGTTGTACGGACTCCTTAATAAAATGAAGCTTTTGAAGACAGTACCCGCTGCACTGATGCTGGCGGGTGGCGTGTTTGCTGCAATGAACGCGACCGCAGATGATTCCGTTTTTACTGTCATGGACGATCCAGCCACCGCGCAAAAACCGTTTGAAGGTAACCTGAACGCTGGCTATCTTGCACAATCCGGTAACACGAAAAGCTCCTCTCTCACGGCGGACAGTACGCTGACCTGGTACGGTAATACCACCGCCTGGTCTCTGTGGGGAAATGCCAGTAACACCTCCGCGAATGACGAACGCTCTTCCGAGAAATATGCGGTTGGCGGACGTAGCCGTTACAACATGACCGACTTTGACTACCTGTTTGGTCAGGCCAGCTGGTTAACTGACCGTTACAACGGCTATCGCCAGCGTGATGTGTTCACTGCCGGTTACGGTCGTCAGTTCCTGAACGGTCCGGTACACAGTTTACGTTTTGAATTCGGTCCAGGTGTGCGCTACGACGAGTACACCGACGGCGAAACCAAAACTCAACCGCTCGGTTACGCTTCCGGCACCTATGCCTGGCAGATGACTGACAACACCAAATTTACCCAGGGGGTGTCTGTGTTTGGTGCCGACGATACGACGCTGAACTCAGAAACAGCGCTGAACGTGGCCATCAACGAACACTTTGGCCTGAAAGTGGCCTACAACGTCACCTGGAACTCTTCTCCTCCTGATTCTGCTCCGGATCATACCGACCGCAGAACCACGGTTTCACTGGGTTATAAAATGTAATATTCTCGGGCCGATTACGCTATCGGCCCGTTTTTTATTTTTTGAAACTGTGCTGTTTTATATTAAACACTGTTTTGAAATATCTGGTCTGCTGATATCTCCATAATTTCTTCATAATGCATTTTCATTAATTTGCGGCTTATTTGACACGAATTGATAACGTAACAGGCTAGGCAAAAGTGTGATCTGGATCTACACTCTTAGCACGGGCAGAATTCGGCCTTAAGGTATTTAGCATTATTAGTATTAAATGTAGAAAGAGAAAAAACATTATGAAAAAAATCAAAACTGCCGCAGCAGCGATGGTGCTTTCCGCACTGTCTTTTGGCGTATTTGCTGCTGATGAAACCACCCCGACAGCCAGTGAGACCCACAGCCAAATCGGCATTGCGAAAGCCGCTGACGTTGAAGTCGGGTCTAACATCGCGCCAGCCTCTCAGTCCACCGGTCAGTCTATGAATGATGCTTTTGACGTCCATAAACTGGTTGCAGGTGAATGGTCCTGATGGGTTTTGCCGTGTTGTTATTGACGTTTAAACGCTAATTCAACGCGCCAAAAAAACCGGATTTTGTGGTACCGGTTTTTTCGCGGTAAACCTATTTGACGTAAACCTATCGTCCGTATTTCGTCCTGGCGATGAATACCCGCAAGATGAATACCCGCAAAAGGGTATTACGGATAACGACGTTATTCCCTGCGCAGTTATTTATATCCCCGTTCAGCCCCAAATCATTGCCGCCCAACGCAGAAGCAGCATCGCGCCGCAGATGGCAATCAGCACCAGTACCATTTTCCAGTGTTTTACGGCAAATCGTTTTGTTGGCATAACCTGATCCTTGTAAGTTGATGCGAACAGTCTACCAAACAGGGCGGGGAAATGCCCCTTCTCCAGTGGTGAATCAGGTTATGCCTGCTTCCGGTTCGGTTAGAACCAGTGGAATCGTTCTGCAAGAATCAACAATAAACCGGTGGCTGAAAGGATGTTCAATATCACAACCGTTCTACTTGATACGTTCATTGTATGCACCTTTGGGTTTAAAGACTTGTTCAAGAGTAGCCCAGCATCTCTGGAATGCGAGCACCGGAGATATGCGCCCTGCAAATTCATGCGAAAGTGCCAGCGCAGCAATCTGTCCGCAAAGGGTGCAATCTCTCTTTTGTTAGTGTTACCATTGCAGGGCTTGCCGTAAATCCGCATTTATCTGATTTTCGGTGGGTGAATGATCGCGAGCCAATTTGACGATTGTTGGTCAGATGGTGTCGTAATCTATTGTCAAATCACGATTATTTTCTTTGTATATGCTCTTATGTGTGGGGCATCACTGCAAATAAGGATATAAAATGCCTGTAATTACTCTTCCTGATGGCAGCCAACGCCATTACGACCACGCTGTAAGCCCAATGGATGTTGCCCTGGACATTGGTCCTGGACTCGCGAAAGCAACCATCGCTGGCCGTGTTAATGGTGAGCTGGTTGATGCATCTGACCTGATTGAAAGCGATGCGCAGCTGTCTATCATCACAGCGAAAGACGAAGAAGGTCTGGAGATCATTCGTCACTCCTGCGCGCACCTGTTAGGTCATGCGATCAAACAGCTGTGGCCGAACACCAAAATGGCGATCGGTCCGGTTATCGACAACGGTTTCTACTATGACGTTGATCTTGACCATACCCTGACTCAGGAAGATATCGACGCGCTCGAAAAACGTATGCACGAGCTCGCCGAAACTAACTATGACGTCATTAAGAAGAAAGTCAGCTGGCACGAAGCGCGTGAAACCTTCGTGAAGCGTGGCGAGAGCTATAAAGTCTCTATTCTTGATGAAAACATCTCTCATGATGACAAGCCTGGCTTGTACCATCACGAAGAATACGTCGACATGTGCCGTGGACCGCACGTCCCGAACATGCGCTTCTGTCATCACTTTAAGCTGATGAAAATCGCGGGCGCCTACTGGCGTGGCGATAGCAACAACAAGATGTTGCAGCGTATCTATGGTACCGCGTGGGCCGATAAAAAAGCCCTTAACGCCTACCTGCAGCGCCTGGAAGAGGCGGCTAAACGTGACCACCGTAAAATCGGTAAGCAGCTTGACCTGTACCACATGCAGGAAGAAGCGCCGGGTATGGTGTTCTGGCACAATGACGGCTGGACTATCTTCCGTGAGCTGGAAACGTTCGTACGCTCCAAGCTGAAAGAGTACCAGTATCAGGAAGTGAAAGGCCCGTTCATGATGGACCGTGTGCTGTGGGAAAAAACCGGCCACTGGGACAACTACAAAGATGCAATGTTCACCACCTCTTCTGAGAACCGTGAATACTGCATTAAGCCAATGAACTGCCCTGGCCACGTTCAGATCTTCAACCAGGGTCTGAAATCCTACCGCGATCTGCCGCTGCGTATGGCAGAGTTCGGTAGCTGCCACCGTAACGAGCCATCAGGTGCATTGCACGGTCTGATGCGTGTTCGTGGCTTTACTCAGGATGATGCGCATATCTTCTGTACTGAAGATCAGGTTCGTGATGAAGTTAACGCCTGTATTCGTATGGTCTACGATATGTACAGCACCTTTGGCTTCGAGAAGATCGTTGTCAAACTCTCAACGCGTCCGGAAAAACGTATCGGTAGCGATGAGACCTGGGATCGCGCAGAAGCGGATCTCGCCGTGGCGCTGGAAGAGAACGGCATTCCGTTCGAATACCAGCTGGGCGAGGGCGCATTCTACGGTCCGAAAATTGAATTTACCCTGTATGACTGCCTCGATCGCGCATGGCAGTGCGGTACTGTACAGCTGGACTTCTCCCTGCCGCAGCGTTTAAGCGCCTCTTATGTTGGCGAAGACAACGAACGTCAGGTACCGGTTATGATTCACCGTGCAATCCTCGGTTCTCTGGAGCGCTTCATCGGCATCCTGACTGAAGAGTTTGCCGGCTTCTTCCCAACCTGGCTTGCGCCAGTGCAGGTCGTGGTGATGAACATTACCGATTCTCAGGCTGAATACGTTAAAGAATTGACGCAGAAACTACAAAATGCGGGCATTCGCGTAAAAGCAGACTTGAGAAATGAGAAGATTGGCTTTAAAATCCGCGAGCACACTTTACGTCGTGTCCCGTATATGTTGGTCTGTGGTGATAAAGAGGTGGAAGCAGGCAAAGTTGCCGTTCGCACCCGCCGTGGTAAAGACCTGGGGAGCCTGGACGTAAGTGAAGTGATTGAGAAGCTGCAACAAGAGATTCGCAGCCGCAGTCTTCAACAACTGGAGGAATAAGGTATTAAAGGCGGAAAACGAGTTCAAACGGCACGTCCGAATCGTATCAATGGCGAGATTCGCGCCCAGGAAGTTCGCTTAACAGGTCTGGAAGGCGAGCAGCTGGGGATTGTGAGTCTGAGAGAAGCGATCGAAAAGGCTGAAGAAGCTGGAGTAGATTTAGTTGAAATCAGCCCTAACGCCGAACCGCCAGTTTGTCGTATCATGGACTACGGCAAGTTCCTTTATGAAAAGAGTAAGTCTTCTAAGGAACAGAAGAAAAAGCAAAAAGTTATCCAGGTTAAGGAAATTAAATTCCGTCCTGGTACCGACGATGGCGATTATCAGGTAAAACTCCGCAGCCTGATTCGCTTTCTGGAAGATGGCGATAAGGCCAAGATCACACTGCGTTTCCGCGGTCGTGAGATGGCCCACCAACAGATTGGTATGGAAGTGCTTAACCGCGTCCGTGACGATCTGAGTGAACTGGCAGTAGTCGAATCCTTCCCTACGAAGATCGAAGGCCGCCAGATGATCATGGTGCTCGCTCCTAAGAAGAAACAGTAAGGCCTTCAAGCAGCAAAACCTGTGGAGCCTTCGGGTCTCATAGGTTTTGTTCGCCTATGTTTCGTTTATTTAACAATGCGAAGTGGAAGTAATTAAGATGCCAAAAATTAAGACCGTACGCGGTGCTGCTAAGCGCTTCAAAAAAACCGGTGGTGGTGGATTTAAGCGTAAGCACGCAAACCTGCGTCATATTCTGACCAAAAAATCTACTAAGCGTAAACGTCACCTGCGTCCAAAAGGCCTTGTTTCTAAAGGCGATCTGGGTCTGGTTATCGCGTGCCTGCCGTACGCATAAGCCGTTAACGTTTAATTTTTTACTAAGAATATAGATACAGGAGAGCACATATGGCTCGCGTAAAACGTGGTGTAATTGCACGTGCACGTCACAAGAAAATTTTGAAACAAGCTAAAGGCTACTACGGTGCGCGTTCACGCGTATACCGCGTTGCCTTCCAGGCTGTTATCAAAGCAGGTCAGTACGCTTACCGTGACCGTCGTCAACGTAAGCGTCAGTTCCGTCAACTGTGGATTGCGCGTATCAACGCAGCAGCACGTCAGAACGGTATTTCTTACAGCAAATTCATCAACGGCCTGAAAAAAGCCTCTGTTGAAATCGACCGTAAGATCCTGGCTGACATCGCAGTATTCGACAAAGTAGCGTTCACCGCTCTGGTCGAAAAAGCGAAAGCAGCACTGGCATAAGCCAGTTGAAAGAGGGGGCTTCGCTCCCTCTTTTCATTTAACACCATCAGAAGATTGACTTTTACCCGTGCAACCTTTTCAATAAGGTCTTAACGGTTTTTTACCACACAAGGTAACGCAAGCATGAATGCTGCTATTTTCCGCTTCTTCTTTTACTTTAGCACCTGAATTCAGGAGGCTAGCGCGTGAAAGATGAAACGAAAAACAGCGCCAGATAAGCCTCCTGATGGAGGCTTTTTTTGTGTCTAAATTCGAGAGAATAACTCCACCAAATCGGTGTCTGCACCGACATAATGAGGAAAATCATGTCACATCTCGCAGAGCTGGTTGCCAGTGCAACAGCCGCCATTAATCAGGCCTCAGATGTTGCCGCGTTAGACAATGTCCGCGTCGAATATCTCGGTAAGAAAGGGCATTTGACCCTTCAAATGACAACCCTGCGTGAACTGCCGCCAGAGGAACGCCCGGCAGCGGGTGCGGTCATTAACGAAGCCAAAGAGCAGGTGCAACAGGCACTGAACGCGCGCAAAGCTGAGCTGGAAAGCGCGGTGCTGAATGCGCGTCTGGCGGCAGAGACTATCGATGTCTCCCTGCCGGGGCGCCGTATCGAAAACGGTGGCCTGCATCCGGTTACCCGCACCATTGATCGCATTGAAAGTTTCTTCGGTGAGCTCGGCTTTACCGTGGCGACTGGCCCGGAAATCGAAGATGATTACCACAACTTCGACGCCCTCAACATTCCAGGCCATCATCCGGCACGTGCTGACCACGACACTTTCTGGTTCGACGCCACCCGTCTGCTGCGTACTCAGACCTCGGGCGTTCAGATCCGTACCATGAAGGAACAGGAACCCCCGATCCGCATCATCGCACCGGGCCGCGTGTACCGTAACGACTACGATCAGACCCATACCCCGATGTTCCATCAGATGGAAGGCCTGATTGTTGATAAGAACATCAGCTTTACCAACCTGAAAGGTACGCTGCACGATTTCCTGAACAACTTCTTTGAGGAAGACCTGCAGGTTCGTTTCCGTCCGTCCTACTTCCCGTTCACTGAACCGTCTGCGGAAGTTGACGTGATGGGTAAAAACGGCAAATGGCTGGAAGTGCTGGGCTGCGGCATGGTGCATCCAAACGTTCTGCGCAACGTAGGTATCGATCCAGAAGTCTACTCCGGCTTTGCGTTCGGTATGGGCATGGAGCGTCTGACAATGCTGCGCTATGGCGTGACCGATTTGCGTGCATTCTTCGAAAACGATCTGCGTTTCCTCAAACAGTTTAAATAAGGGCAGGACAGAACAATGAAATTCAGTGAACTGTGGTTACGCGAATGGGTGAACACCACGCTTGATAGCGAAGCGCTTTCCAACCAGATCACCATGGCGGGTCTGGAAGTTGACGGTGTTGAGCCGGTTTCTGGCGCTTTCAATGGCGTCGTTGTGGGCGAAGTGGTTGAGTGCGGTCAGCACCCTAACGCTGACAAGCTGCGTGTGACAAAAGTTAACGTAGGCGGCGATCGCCTGCTGGATATCGTCTGCGGCGCGCCAAACTGCCGTCAGGGCCTGAAAGTGGCCGTGGCGACCGTGGGGGCTGTACTGCCGGGCGATTTTAAAATTAAAGCAGCGAAACTGCGCGGTGAGCCGTCTGAAGGCATGCTGTGTTCGTTCTCTGAGCTGGGTATTTCCGACGATCACAATGGCATCATTGAGCTGCCGCTTGATGCGCCTATTGGTACCGACATCCGCGAATACCTGAAACTTGATGACAACACCATTGAAATCAGCGTGACGCCAAACCGTGCGGACTGCTTAGGCATTATCGGCGTGGCCCGCGATGTGGCCGTGCTGAACCAGACTGAACTGAACGTACCGGAAATCGTACCGGTTGACGCTACCATCAGTGACACACTGCCGATTCAGGTTGAAGCCGCTGAGGCGTGCCCACGCTACCTTGGTCGTGTGGTGAAAGGCATCAACGTAAAAGCACCAACCCCGCTGTGGATGAAAGAGAAGCTGCGTCGCTGTGGTATTCGTTCTATCGACGCCGTCGTTGACGTGACCAACTATGTTCTGCTGGAGCTGGGGCAGCCGATGCACGCGTTCGATAAAGATCGTATCGAAGGCGGTATTGTGGTGCGTATGGCGAAAGAGGGCGAAACCCTGGTTCTGCTCGACGGCAGCGAAGCAAAACTGAATGCTGATACGCTGGTGATCGCGGACCACGTTAAAGCGCTGGCGATGGGCGGTATCTTCGGTGGCGAACACTCCGGTGTAAACGATGAAACGCAAAACGTTCTGTTGGAGTGTGCGTTTTTCAGCCCGCTCTCTATCACCGGTCGCGCACGTCGTCACGGCCTGCATACCGATGCCTCTCACCGTTATGAGCGTGGCGTCGATCCGGCACTGCAGCACAAAGCGATGGAGCGTGCGACGCGTCTGCTGATCGACATCTGCGGCGGTGAAGCGGGCCCGGTTATCGACGTCACCCACGAAGCGACGTTGCCGAAGCGTGCGACCATTACCCTGCGTCGTAGCAAGCTGGATCGTCTGATTGGTCACCATGTTGCTGACGCACAGGTCAGCGATATCCTTCGCCGCCTGGGTTGTGACGTGACCGAAGGGCAGGACGAGTGGAAAGCCGTTGCGCCATCCTGGCGTTTCGACATGGAGATCGAAGAAGATCTGGTGGAAGAAGTGGCTCGCGTATACGGCTACAACAACATCCCGGATGAGCCTGTTCAGGCGGGTCTGGTGATGGGAAGCCACCGTGAAGCAGATTTGTCTCTTAAGCGTGTGAAAACCATGCTGAACGACAAAGGCTATCAGGAAGTGATCACCTACAGCTTTGTTGATCCAAAACTGCAGCAGATGATCCATCCGGGCCAGGAAGCGCTGATTCTGCCAAGCCCAATCTCCAGCGAAATGTCCGCGATGCGCCTGTCCCTGTGGACCGGTCTGCTGGGGACTATCGTTTACAACCAGAATCGTCAGCAAAACCGCGTGCGAATTTTCGAAAGTGGTTTACGCTTTGTACCGGATAATCAGGCAAATTTAGGCATCTGTCAGGATCTCATGCTGGCTGGTGCCATCAGCGGTAACCGTTACGAAGAGCACTGGGACCTGGCAAAAGGCACGGTTGATTTCTACGATATGAAGGGAGATCTGGAAGCAATTCTCGATCTGACCGGTAAATTATCTGAAATTGAATTCCGTGCAGAAGCGATCCCTGCGCTGCATCCAGGCCAGAGCGCGGCTATCTATTTAGACGGCAAACGCATTGGTTTCATTGGCGTTGTTCATCCTGAGCTGGAGCGCAAGCTGGACCTGAACGGCCGTACCATCGTGTTCGAGCTGGAATGGAGCCCGGTTGCAGACCGCGTCATTCCTCAGGCCCGCGACGTCTCACGCTTCCCGGCAAACCGCCGTGATATCGCGGTTGTGGTCGCGGAAAATGTGCCCGCAGCAGATATTTTGGCCGAATGTAAGAAAGTTGGCGTAAATCAGGTAGTTGGCGTAAACTTATTTGACGTGTACCGCGGCAAGGGCGTAGCAGAAGGTTTCAAGAGCCTCGCTATTAGCCTTATCCTTCAGGATACCAGCCGTACACTCGAAGAAGAGGAGATTGCCGCTACCGTCGCCAAATGTGTAGAGGCATTAAAAGAGCGATTCCAGGCATCATTGAGGGATTGAACCTATGGCGCTTACAAAAGCTGAAATGTCAGAATATCTGTTTGATAAGCTTGGGCTTAGCAAACGAGATGCCAAAGAGCTGGTAGAGCTGTTTTTCGAAGAGATCCGTCGTGCTCTGGAAAATGGTGAGCAGGTAAAACTCTCCGGTTTTGGCAATTTTGATTTGCGTGACAAAAACCAACGTCCGGGCCGTAACCCAAAGACGGGGGAAGATATTCCGATTACAGCCCGCCGCGTGGTGACCTTCAGACCCGGCCAGAAGTTAAAAAGCCGTGTCGAAAACGCAACGCCCAAAGCAGAGTAATATGAACTAACTAAAAAGGCCGCTCACGCGGCCTTTTTTCTTTGCGCTCTTTGGTAAACCCGCCGTAAAATCAATTACATCACACGCTACTAAAACCATGTCCATGCTTGATTATGCCCATCGCCAGCACCGTTTAGATCAACGACACCTGTTTTTGCTCGTGCTGCTGCTCATTGTTACCGCAGGCGTTAGCCTGTGCGCCGGGGAACAGTGGATAGGGCCTGAACACTGGTTTGAGCCTGAGGGGCAGCTTTTCGTCTGGCAAATCCGTCTGCCGCGCACGCTGGCGGTGATCCTGGTGGGCGCCGCGCTGGCACTGTGCGGCACCATTATGCAGGCATTATTTGATAACCCGTTGGCGGAGCCCGGGCTGCTCGGTGTGTCGAATGGCGCGGGCGTAGGGCTGGTGGCGGCGGTGATGTTGGGCGGGGGGGAACTCTCCTCATGGGGGATTAGCCTCAGCGCCATTATCGGCGCGTTGCTGATAACGGTAATCCTTTTGCGCTTTGCCAGACGGCACTTATCAACCAGTCGGCTGCTGCTTGCCGGGGTGGCTCTGGGGATCATCTGTAGCGCGCTGATGACCTGGGCGGTGTACTTCTCCACGTCCTTTGACTTGCGTCAGTTGATGTACTGGATGATGGGCGGCTTCGGGGGCGTAGACTGGCGCCAGGGCTGGCTGATGGCCCTGCTGATACCGGTCTTGCTGTGGGCATGCCTGCAGGCACAGCCGCTGAATATTCTCGCGCTGGGGGAAACCTCGGCCCGCCAGCTTGGCATGCCGATAGGCTTCTGGCGTAACGTGCTGGTCATTGCCATTGGCTGGCTGGTTGGTGTGAGCGTGGCACTGGCCGGGGCGATTGGCTTTATTGGGCTGGTTATCCCGCACATGCTGCGTCTGTGCGGGATCACCGACCATCGAACCTTACTGCCGGCCTCGGCGGTTGCCGGGGCGGTAACGCTGCTGGTGGCGGATATCATCGCCCGGCTCGCCCTGACAGCCGCTGAGCTGCCAATAGGCGTGGTGACCGCCACGCTGGGCGCGCCGGTATTTATCTGGCTACTATTAAAATCCGGACGTTAAATCACTACCCGTAAGATAACCTGAGGGAATGCTATGCAGTCTGATATTTTGAATACCGAAGTGACCACCATTGAGGGTGAGAAAACCACGCTGGAAAGCTATAAAGGCAACGTGCTGCTCATCGTGAATGTGGCCTCCAAATGTGGCCTGACGCCACAGTACGAGCAGCTGGAAAACATTCAAAAAGCCTGGGAGAAAGACGGTTTCACCGTGCTGGGCTTCCCGTGCAACCAGTTCCTGGGCCAGGAGCCGGGCAGCGAAGACGAAATCAAAACGTTTTGCAGCACCACCTACGGTGTGACGTTCCCGATGTTCAGCAAAATCGACGTTAACGGTGAACATCGCCATCCCCTGTATGCCAAGCTGGTGGCGGCCGCGCCGACCGCCGTTGCGCCGGAAGGTAGCGGTTTTTATGAGCGCATGGCCAGTAAAGGACGCGCGCCGCTCTATCCGGACGATATCCTGTGGAATTTTGAAAAATTCCTTATTGGTCGTGACGGACAGGTGGTGCAACGTTTTTCACCGGACATGACGCCTGAAGATCCGATTGTGATGGAGTCTATCAAGCTGGCGCTGGCGAAATAATGACGTTGCTGATGCAGCTCACGGACATCGCCGATACGGGGCGTCTGGAGCCGATAACCGGTGCCATCAATGCAGGCGAAATCCTGCATCTTGTCGGGCCGAACGGCGCAGGAAAAAGCACCTTACTGGCGCGCATGGCGGGGCTGACCGCCGGCGCGGGGGAGATAACCCTGCTGGAGCATAACCTTGCTGACTGGTCGCCAGTCTCGCTGGCGCACAGGCGCAGCTATCTGGTGCAGCAGCAGGTCCCGCCCTTTGCGATGCCCGTCTGGCACTACCTGATGCTGCATCTGCACGATAAACAGCATACGTCGCTGCTCACTGAGGTGGCGGCGGGATTAGGGCTAGAAGATAAACTGTCCCGGCATGCCAGCCAGCTTTCCGGGGGCGAGTGGCAGCGCGTGCGTCTCGCGGCCGTCATTTTGCAGATTCACCCGGCCGGCAATCCACATGGCAGACTGCTGCTTCTGGATGAACCGATGAGCGGTCTGGATGTGGCACAGCAGGCCGCGCTGGATACCCTGTTAAGCTCCCTGAGCAGAAAAGGGATCGGCGTGGTCATGAGCAGTCATGACCTGAACCATACGCTGCGTCACGCCCACCGGGTGTGGCTGTTGGCGCGAGGAAAGATGATTGCCAGCGGCACGCGCGATGCGGTATTGACGCCGCCAAATCTTGCCCGCGCGTACAATATGTCTTTCCGCAGGCTGGATATAGAAGGGCATAAGATGCTGATTTCTACTGCGCAGGAGTAACCGTTTCTTGCCTGTTAACGCCGTTGCACGCTAAATTACGAAAAGAACAAAAAAAGCAGAGGATTCGTCTGAAAATGCGATTCTGGTTTCTCCTGATGGCCGCGTTATTTCTTGCGGGATGCAGTAGCCATCGTGCGCCGCCGCCTAACCCGCGGCTTTCAGATTCTATTACCGTCATTGCCAGCCTTAACGATCAGCTGAGCAACTGGCGCGGCACGCCCTATCGTTATGGCGGCATGAGCCGTGGGGGCGTAGATTGTTCTGGCTTTGTTCTGATGACGTTTCGCGATAAGTTTGATTTACAGCTTCCGCGCGAAACACGCAAACAGGCGGAAATTGGCACGGAAATCGATAAAGATGATTTGCTGCCCGGCGACCTGGTTTTTTTCAAAACCGGCTCGGGTGATAGTGGGCTTCACGTCGGTATTTATGATACCGATAATCAGTTTATTCACGCCTCGACCAGTCGTGGGGTGATGCGCTCGTCGCTCGATAATGTTTACTGGCGTAAAAACTTCTGGCAGGCACGACGTATTTAGTCTGTCAAAGAGCAGTCTCTTATGATGGCATGATAACTAATAAATCATGCCATTTTTTCTCAAATAAGAGGTTTAAAGTTAAATTTACGAAAAATGACTTATCTCCTCAGGTGTCTGTTTTATCTAAAACTGGCTATTACTGAGCAACCAGGATAAGATTATTTTAGATTCAGGGATAAATCTGAAAAATAATACGGAACTAATGAAATTAATCTTATTAAAATCAAGACAGTGGAATTGTGTCGGCAATTGCTCCAGGATGTCCTCTCTCATCTTTAATGCGGGGCGAGTGCAATGATTATTACGCTAGATAATGCTTACCAGTCTGAACTGATGCTTCTGCCTGCCCGTAATAGCGCCGGCGAGCTTAAAGGTTTAGAGGTTCTGGTTAACTTTACTGGCGTCGGTACCCACGTTCGGATCCCCACCGAACTCGTTATCCCGCGGCTTTCGGCTGAAGAAGAGTTAGCGTTGTTTAACGAGAAATTGCAATTGCTTGATACCTGTAAACTGTTTTTTATTCAGCATCAGTTAATTGCATGGATCAATATTACACCTGTAATTGTTGAATTTTTATTAAGTAATGGGAACGCTGTTTCAATACTTGAACGTTATCCGTTTCTTGAGTTTACTGTTAATGAGAATTATCCAGGTTTAAATAACGGGAAGGACGATCTGCAACTGGCGAGAATGGCAATCCATTTTCCGCTGGTGCTGGCAAACTTTGGCGCAGGCGCAGCGTCGTTGAAAGCCGTTTATGATGGATTGTTTAAACGGGTCATTCTCGACAAGGGATTTATCCAGCAGCGTGCTTCTGAACTCTCTTTTGAGCCTTTTATGCGCGCAATCCTCTGGCAAATAACGCCTCACTGTCAGTCCGTGCTCGTCGGCGGCATTGATGACCACGGTTTATTGCAGCGCGTCTTGTCCTTTAACTTTGGCGCAATGCAGGGGGCGCTCTGGCCAGCCGTCTCTGCAGAGCACGTCACCACGCTCGTTCAGTGATAACCCTCTCTTTCGCCCGTGTTTAAGTCCGGGTAAACCCTCTACACTAAAAGCAGGAGGACCTATGACCCTGTCTTTTACTGCTCACTGGCATGACGAGTTGCCGGGTTTTTATACCGCACTCAAACCCACACCGTTACAAAATTCCCGTCTTATCTGGCATAACGATCGGCTGGCAGATGAGCTGGCTGTTCCACCTGAGATGTTTCAGCCCTCCGACGGCGCTGGCGTCTGGGGAGGCGAAGCGCTGCTTGCCGGTATGCAGCCTCTGGCTCAGGTCTATAGCGGACATCAGTTTGGCGTCTGGGCAGGACAACTGGGCGATGGCCGGGGGATCCTGCTGGGCGAACAACGGCTGCCCAACGGAGAGACGATGGACTGGCACCTGAAGGGTGCCGGCCTGACCCCTTACTCGCGAATGGGCGACGGGCGCGCGGTATTGCGTTCGACTATTCGCGAATGTCTGGCATCCGAAGCGATGCATGCGCTGGGGATCCCCACCACCCGCGCACTGTCGATTGTAACCAGTGACACCCCGGTGGCGCGTGAAACGATGGAAAAAGGGGCGATGCTCATGCGCGTTGCGCAAAGCCATCTGCGTTTTGGCCACTTTGAACACTTTTATTATCGTCGTGAGCCGGAAAAAGTCCGCCAGCTTGCGGATTATGCCATTCGTCATCACTGGTCTCATTTCCAGGACGAGGCCGATAAATACATTCTCTGGTTCCGCGATGTGGTAGCCCGTACCGCAACCATGATTGCCCGCTGGCAGACGGTCGGGTTTGCCCATGGGGTGATGAACACGGACAACATGTCGCTTCTCGGGTTGACCTTTGATTACGGTCCGTTTGGCTTCCTTGATGACTATCAGCCGGGGTGCATCTGCAACCATTCTGACTATCAGGGACGTTACAGTTTCGACAATCAGCCGGCTGTTGGCCTGTGGAACCTGCAGCGCCTTGCGCAAACTCTGTCGCCGTTTATCGATGTTGATGCCCTGAATGATGCGCTCGACAGCTACCAGGACATTTTACTGCGCGAATACGGCGTGCTGATGCGCAACAAGCTGGGGCTGGTGACGCAGGAGAGGGGCGATAACGACATCCTGAACGCTCTGTTTGCACTAATGGAACGTGAAGGCAGCGATTACACCCGCACCTTCCGGATGCTGAGCCAGACTGAGCAACACAGTAGTGCCTCACCGCTGCGCGACGAGTTCATTGACAGGCAGGGCTTTGACGACTGGTTTGCGCTTTACCGTGCGCGGTTGCAGCAAGAGCAGGTCGACGACGCAACCCGGCAGGCGCAAATGAACGCGGCGAACCCGGCGATGGTGTTGCGCAACTGGCTGGCGCAGCGGGCCATTGAACAGGCAGAGCAGGGGGAGTATGACGAATTACATCGCCTGCATGTGGCTCTGCGTACGCCGTTTGCTGACCGTGATGACGACTATGTCAGCCGTCCGCCGGACTGGGGAAAACGCCTGGAAGTGAGCTGTTCGAGCTAGCCTGGGCGGACAAAACCTGACACCTTGCGGTGCCAGGTTTTTTTATGCCGATACCGCGGTCACTGTGCGACCCATCCGCCATCCATATTCCAGGCGGCGCCGCGGACCTGTACGGCGCTGTCACTGCACAAAAACAACGCCAGCTCGCCTAGCTGTTCCGGCGTAACAAACTCACCGGCGGGCTGTTTCTCTGCCAGCAGTTGCTCACGAGCGACATCCGGTGCGACGCCATCGGCAATACGTCTGTCGATTTGCTGCTGCACCAGCGGGGTCAGCACCCAGCCCGGGCAGATGGCATTGGCGGTAATACCGGTGCGGGCGGTCTCCAGCGCCAGGGATTTGGTAAAGCCCACCACGCCATGCTTGGCGGCAACATAGGCGGATTTCTCTTTCGACGCGACCAGCCCATGCACGGAGGCGATATTAATGATGCGTCCCCAGTTTTTCGCCTGCATCGCAGGCAGCGCCAGCCGGCTGGTGTGAAAGACGGAAGAGAGGTTGATGGCGATAATGTCGTTCCATTTCTCCACCGGGAACGCATCAACAGGTGCGACGTGCTGTATACCGGCGTTGTTGATCAGAATATCGACTCCGCCATACCGGGTTTCGGCGTAGTGCATCATGGCTTCAATCTGCTGGACGTCACGCAGGTCCGCATCGTGATAGCCCGGCGTTTTACCCCGTTTCGCGATTTCGTCTCTTGCCGATTCACTGTCGCCGAAACCGTTAAGAATCAACTGCGCGCCAGCCTTCGCCAGCACGCCAGCGATCCCAAGTCCAATACCGCTGGTCGAGCCGGTCACCAGTGCGGTTTTACCGTTCAGATTCATTTTATTCTCCTTACACAATGCCGGTGAGATAGAACACGGCAATGACAAAAAGCACCGCCAGACTTTTGATGAGGGTGATAGCGAAAATGCCGCCATACGCCTGACGATGGCTCAGACCCGTAATGGCAAGCAACGTAATCACGGCCCCGTTATGGGGAAGCGTATCCATGCCGCCGCTGGCCATCGAGGCCACGCGGTGGAGAACCTCCAGAGGGATATTGGCTGCGTGGGCGGCCGCGACAAACGTATCGGCCATGGCCGCAAGGGCGATGCTCATCCCGCCCGACGCCGAACCGGTGATCCCGGCAAGCACGGTCACGCTGATGGCTTCGTTGAGCAACGGGTTCGGGATAGCGGCGAGCGCTTTGGATAAGACCAGAAAACCGGGCAGCGCAGCGATCACCGCCCCGAAACCGTATTCAGACGCGGTATTCATTGCCGCCAGAATGGCGCCGCTGACCGCCGTCCGGCTGCCTTCTGCCAGCCGTCCCCGGATATTGCGAAATCCAAAAAGCAGTACCATGACAATACCCGCGATCAGCGCCGCTTCCACGGCCCAGATGGCGGTGATTTTGCTGACCTCGGTGACAATCGGCTTCGCCAGCCCGGGCAGGATAAGCTCATGGCGCGTCCCGTACCAGCCGGGGATCCAGCGGGTAAACAGCAGGTTGAGGATCCCGACCAGCAGCAGAGGGGAAATGGCGATCAGCGGATGGGGCAGATTAATGTTGTCCGGCGTTTCAGGTTCATTTTTCAGATCGGAACCGTAACCTTCATTGTTGTTGAGCGCCTTTCGCCGCTGACGCTCCAGCCAGAGCAGGCCAAAACAGAGGATAAACAGCGAGCCAATCAGCCCAAGCCACGGCGCGGCCCAGGCGTTAGTGCCAAAGAAGCTGGTGGGGATAATGTTCTGGATCTGCGGCGTACCGGGCAGGGCGTCCATGGTAAACGAGAACGCACCCAGAGCCACGGTCGCCGGGATAAGACGTTTGGGGATGCCGCTCTGGCGGAACAGTTCGGCCGCAAAAGGATAGACGGCAAAGGCCACCACGAAGAGCGAAACGCCGCCGTACGTTAACAATGCACACACCAGCACAATGACCGGAATCGCATGGCGGCGCCCGAGGATCTGGATCGCTGCAGCGACGATAGCGCGTGAGAAACCGGAAAGCTCAATCAGCTTGCCAAACACGGCACCCAGCAGGAACACCGGGAAGTAGAGCTTGACGAAGCCGACCATCTTTTCCATAAACAGACCGGTAAACGTCGGGCCGACGGCCCCCGGATCGGTCAGCAGCACGGCACCCAGCGCCGCGATGGGGGCAAACAGAATAACGCTGTATCCGCGATAGGCCGCAAGCATCAGCAATGCCAGCGCCGCCAGGGCAATCAACACACTCATTATGACTCCTCACTATCATTGTTATATTCGGGTACCAACGAGATGTCCGGGCGCGGTTAGCGCGCAAGGGTTAACGCAATGCCTTGCCCACCTCCCACACATAGGGTGACGAGCCCTTTTTTCGCGTCGCGGCGTTGCATCTCATGCAGCAGCGTGACGAGGATCCGACAGCCAGAGGCGCCGATGGGGTGGCCAAGCGCAATCGCACCACCGTTAACGTTCACCTTGCGTTCATCCCAGCCGAGCAGTTTGCCAACGGCCAGCGCCTGCGCGGCAAAGGCTTCATTTGCTTCAATGACGTCCACTTCATCCAGCGCCCAGCCTGCCCGGGCCAGAGCCGTCTGGCAGGCGCTGACCGGCCCGATGCCCATCACCGAGGGATCAACGCCGGTCACGGCATAACTCACGATCCGTCCCAGGATCGGTAACCCGCTTTCCCGCGCTTTTTCACCGCTCATCAACAGTACCGCAGCGGCACCATCGTTCAGGGTTGAGGCATTACCCGCTGTCACCGTTCCATCTTCACGACGAAAGGCAGGGCGCAGCTGAGCGAGTTGCTCAGCGGTGGTTCCCGGCCGGGGTTGTTCATCACTGTTGACCAGGCGCGGCGGCTTTTTACCCTCGCTCACCGTGACCGGAGCCATCTCCGCGTTAAACAGACCGCGCGCAATGGCCGACGCCGCTTTTTGCTGCGACCGGGCGGCAAAAGCGTCCTGCTGCTCACGGGAGATGCCATACTGGCGGGCAACGTTTTCCGCGGTGATGCCCATGTGATAATCGTTAAATGCGTCCCACAGGCCGTCCGTTATCATGCTGTCCTGCAACCCTGTATGACCAAAACGCAACCCTGACCGCGCACCGTCCAGCAGGTAAGGGGCATTGCTCATGCTCTCCTGGCCGCCAGCGATAACCACGTCGGCATCGCCGCAGCGGATAGCCTGCGCGGCGAGCTGCACCGCTTTTAAGCCAGCACCGCACACCAGATTGACGGTTGTCGCGGGCGTACTGACGGGCAATCCGGCCGTGAGAACGGTCTGACGGGCAGGGTTTTGTCCGCACCCTGCCGTCAGCACCTGACCGAAAATCAGTTCGTCTACCTGATCTGCGCACAGCTGGCTGTTCTCAAGCAGGCGACGAACCGCTACGGCACCCAGTTCAACCGCGGAAAGGGAGGAGAGCGATCCGCGAAAACTGCCTACAGGGGTTCGCGTGGCCCCGACAATCATGACCTCATTCATGTTCACTCCTCAGTTGAAGCGCATCTCGCGCACGTCGTCCGCCACGATGATTTTCCCGGCTGTTTTACTGACGATGTCGTCAATACTGACGCCGGGGGCGTATTCCCGCAGAATGAACGCGCCGTCTTCAATCTCCAGCAACGCAAGGTCGGTTAACACCCGACGGATACAGCCAGCGCCGGTCAACGGCAGCGTGCAGCGCGGCAGCAGTTTTGACTCGCCGTTTTTTGCGGCATGGGTCATCACCACAATGATGTTCTGCGCCCCGGCGACCAGATCCATCGCGCCTCCCATCCCTTTCACCATCTTGCCCGGGATCATCCACGAGGCGATGTTGCCTTCGACATCCACTTCGAACGCCCCGAGTACGGTCAGGTCAACATGACCGCCCCGGATCATGGCGAACGACTGGGCCGAGTCGAAAATGGCGGCACCGATCCTCGCGGTGACGGTCTGCTTACCGGCGTTAATCATGTCGGCGTCAAGGCTCTGCTCATCCGGAAAGGCTCCCATCCCCAGCAGGCCGTTTTCAGACTGGAGCATTACGTCCATTCCCGCCGGAATATAGTTCGCCACAAGGGTCGGGATCCCTATCCCCAGGTTGACGTAGTAACCGTCGCGCAGTTCTCGGGCGACGCGCATGGCCATCTGTTCACGGGTTAACATCTTCAGACTCCCTCTGCGCGCAGCGTGCGCTGTTCAATGCGTTTCTCGAACTGGCCGACAATCAGCCTGTCGACGTAGATCCCCGGGGTATGAATGGCCGACGGGGGCAGTTCGCCCGGGGCGACGATCTCTTCCACTTCCACCACCGTTATCCGGCCCGCGGTGGCCATCAGCGGGTTAAAGTTTTGCGCGGTATGGCGATAGATAACGTTGCCGTACCAGTCCGCTTTCCAGCCCTTGATCAGCGCAAAATCGCCGGTGATGGCCTCTTCGAGGACATAATGCTTGCCGGCAAACTGGCGAACTTCCTTGCCAGCAGCCACGGGGGTGCCATAGCCGGTGGTCGTGTAAAACGCCGGAATACCCGCTCCGCCAGCGCGAACCTTTTCTGCCAGGGTTCCCTGCGGGGTGAGTTCCACTTCCAGCTCGCCGCTCAACACCTGTTGCTCGAACAGCGCGTTTTCGCCCACGTACGACGCCACCACTTTTCGTACCTGGCGCGTCTCAAGGAGTATCCCGAGACCAAAACCATCGACGCCGCAGTTGTTTGAAACCACCGTCAGCCCCTGCACCTGACGGCGTCTGACTTCGGCAATCAGGTTCTCAGGAATGCCGCACAGGCCGAAGCCGCCTGCCAGCAATGTCATTCCGTCCGTCAGCCCGTCCAGCGCCTGCGCATAGCTGCTGACGCGCTTATCCAGTCCCGCCATAATCATCCCTCCCGTTATCCGTGCCGGTATCATTAGGGGCGGCGACTCATTTGTTAATTTTGAATTTGTGACCCACTCATTTGGTTTTTTTATTAATTTCTTGTTAACTAAATTTTTTCAATTAGTTAACAAGGTGAAAAATGAGAATGAGTGTCAAACAGTTACGCGCGTTTTTAGCGGTAGCTCACACTCTGAATTTCGCGCATGCCAGTGAACGGCTGAATCTTTCCCAGCCGGCGCTCAGCCTGACGATCAAGGGTCTGGAGGAGGCGCTGGGGGGACCGCTGTTGCAGCGCAGCACCCGCAAGGTGGCGCTGACGCAGGAGGGGGAAACCTTTTTACCGATGGCGCGGCAGCTGCTGGCGGACTGGGATAACGCCGAAGAGGCCATGCATCAGTGCTTTACGCTGCAGCGCGGCAAAATCTCAGTCGCGGCGATGCCGTCATTTGCGGCGAATGTCCTGCCGGAGGTGCTCAAGGCATTTCGCGATCGCCACGCCGGGATCAACGTCACCGTGCACGATGTTATCAACGAGCAGGTAATTGAAATGGTGCGGGAAGGGCGGGTCGAGATGGGGATCGCGTTTGAACCGGCGCCGACCCATAACCTGCTTTTTACGCCGTTGGGTCTCGATCGATTTGTCGCCATTGTGCCGAAATCATCCGCTCTGGCAGCCAAAAAACGCCTTTCATGGGAGGCGCTACTGACGCTGGATTTCATTACCCTGCAGCGCCCTTCGGCCGTTCGTCTGATGATGGAAGAGGAGCTGGCCCGCAGCGGTCGTAAACTGGATGTGGCGCTGGAGAGCCATCAGCTGGTGACGGTGGGCAGAATGGTCGCCAGCGGTCTGGGCGGCAGTGCGGTCCCGGCACTGTGCGAGGCGCAGATGACCTCGTTAGGCGCGGTCTGTATTCCACTCGATAACCCGCCGATTGAAAAATGCATCGGCGTGATCCACCCCGGGCATACGCAGCTTTCAAAAGCGGCGCATGCCCTGCTTGAGACGCTGAAAGATTTTTATCAGCCCGGTCAGGGGGCGAGAAACACCTGCGGCGAGGCGTGAACCGGATGTGGGCCAACGTATACCTGAGCGCCATACCACCGGGCCAGCGCGTCGGCCTGTAAAACCATTTCCGGCGTGCCCTGAGAAACCAGCGTGCCGTTATGCAGTAGCAGGATCCGGTCCGCCCACAGCGCTGCCAGATTGAGGTCGTGCAGCACCACGCACACGTGAAAATCGCCCTGACGGGTCAGGGATTTCAACAGCCGCAGCAGATGCTGCTGGTGGTAAAGATCCAGCGCGGAAGTGGGTTCATCGAGAAACAGCCAGCCGCGTGGCCCGCCGTCATGCCAGAGCTGCGCCAGGGCGCGGGCGAGCTGGATCCGTTGTTGCTCGCCACCGGAGAGGGCCGAAAAGTGTCGGTCTGCGAGGGGCAGGCAGCCCGTTATCGCCATTACGGCTTCGACAACCGGGGCTTCCGGGTAACGCGTCCAGGGCGCGCGGCCCATACCCACCACCGCGTCGACCGGCCAGTCGAAACCGAGCTGCGTATTCTGGCGCATCACTGCCCGGCGGCGTGAAAGCTTTTGCGGGTGCCACGCCTCAAGCGGCGTACCCGCCAGGCTGCATTGCCCGCCAGAAGGCGTGAGATAGCCCGTGAGCAGGCGCAGTAACGTCGATTTTCCGGCACCGTTAGGCCCAATCAACGCCACCATTTCCCCCGGAGATAACGCCAGCGACACGTCGTTGATAAGTGTCCGTTGCCCGACCTGATAAACAAGACGTTCCGCGCAGTAACGTTCAGCCATGTGCGCCTCCACGACGAAAAATGAGCCACAGGAACCACGGCGCACCGAAGAGACTGGTCAGTAAACCGACCGGCATTTCAGCCGGTGCGACCAGCGTGCGCGCCACCGTATCGGCAACCAGCAGCAGCGACGCCCCGGCCAGTACGGAGCCGGGGATCACGGCCCGGTGATCGGCGCCCAGCCACATCCGTATCAGGTGCGGCACCACCAGACCGACAAAACCAATCACCCCGCTGACGGCAACCGCGGCGGCAACCAGTAAGGCGCTGCACAGCAACAGGATCCGCTGTACCGTCGCCACCGCCACGCCAAGGTAGTGCGCTTCTTCTTCACCCAGCTGCAGTAAATTGAGCGCGCAGGCAAGACGCCAGATAATCAGAACGCCTGGCACCATCAGCGAGGTGACGGCCAGCAGCGTAGACCACTGCGCCTGACCCAGGCTGCCCATGCCCCAGAGGGAGAGCTGGCGAAGCTGGGCATCATTGCTGAGCCATGACAGTACGCCGACTGCCGCACCGCACAGGGCATTGAGGGCAATGCCTACCAGTAACAGACGTGAAAGTGTGCTGTTACGCTGCTGGCTAAGGACAAAAATGACGAAGGTGGCCGCCAGCGCCCCCCCAAATGCCGCGATCATGGGAGCGTAAAGCATCATCAGCGCGGGGAGCGAGAGGGGAATAACCACCCACAATGCCACGGCCAGCGCCGCGCCGCTGCTGATCCCAAGCAGCCCCGGATCCGCCAGCGGATTACGAAAAAGCCCCTGCATTACGCAGCCTGCCAGCGCCAGCGAGCCGCCGGTGACCAGCGCCAGCAGGACCCGGGGGAGACGAATGGTCAGCCAGATCTGACGCAGGGTTTCATCACTGCCGCGCCACAGCAGACTGACCGGCAGATGCAGTGCGCCAGCCCCGGAGGCCGCCAGCGTCATGACCGTCAGGATGGCGGCCAGCATCCACAGCGACAACGCGATCCGTCTGGACATCAGGGCAGTTGCTCCGCCCGGGTGCGCAATTGCTGTATGGCCTGCGGCGTGCGCACGCTAAAGCCCAGCAGTGCCATATCGTCGATGGCCAGCACCTGCCTGTTCCGTCCCGCCGGCGTTTGCGCCAGGCCGGGAAGTGTCCACACATTCGCTTCGCCACCCAATGCCTTTACGCCATCCTGCGAAATCACCACAAGGTCAGGCTGGCTGGCAATCACGCCTTCCTGGGACAGCGGCTGATAACGGGTAAAGCCCTGCATCGCGTTTTGCAAACCCGCTGCGCGAATGGCAGCATCCGCGGCGGTCTGTTGTCCGGCAGCCATCGCGGTCATCCCGCCGTGGTTGAGGATAAACAGCACCCGTTTGTCGAGTGGCGAGGTGGGCAGGGCTGCCAGCGCCTGGCGCAGCGTAGCGCGCAATGCGTCCCCCTGTGCTTCGCGATGCGTCGCTTCGGCAATGACTCGCACCTTTTCGTCAATCACGCTCAGGTCATGACTGCCGGGAACGGTGACGACACTGACGTGACTTTCCTCGACCTGTTTTAACGCCAGAGAGGGCTGTGCCTGAGCACTGGCCAGCACCAGCGTCGGGCGCATGGATAAGATCCCCTCCGCGTTAAGCTGGCGCAAATAGCCGACGTCGGGCAGGGCGTTCGCCGCCTGCGGCCACTGGCTGGTACTGTCGCGGGCAACCAGTGACGATCCCGCGCCAAGGGCATAAACAATCTCAGTCACGTCACCCCCCAGGGCGACAATTTTCTGCGGTGTGGCCGCGAACGTCACCAGCGGCAGGGCGCAGAGCAGGGCGAGCCATTTTTTCATGCGGCCAGCCCTTTTCGGGTCAGGGCGTCGACCTGGCTGCGCCACTGACGCTGCTCTGGTTCACCTTCGCTGCGTTGACCGTACAGCTGAGCGATTTGCGTCCCGTCGGCGGCGAAGAGCTCCAGGCTGGTGACGTGCCCGTCAGCGGTGGGTTTACGCGTCACCCATGTTTCGGCGATGGACGTATCCCGCAGATGCAGGGTAAAGGTTGGGTTGAAGATGTTGAGCCAGCCTTTCATCGGGACGACATTTTCCACCACGCCGGTAAAGATCTGCACGCAGCCGCGGTTGCCGACGAAGATCATCATTTCATTCCCCTCCAGGCGGACCGTTTCCAGCAGCTGTGCCAGAGCGGTGTTGTCTACCCTGCAGGCCAGATCGTCGCCCACCAGACGAAACGCCTGCTGGCGGCTCAGATTGTGGCGCTTCAGCAGGCCGAAGAACTGATGCACGTCGGTCATGGCGCGCCACTCCTGGTCAACGAGGGCGGCATCAGCCTTTTCGTTGTGGGCAGGGACATCGGCATGCTTCAGCGCCAGTGGCGGATTATCGGCAAAGATAAAGCGCGTAAGCAGGTCGCCCCAGGCAGAAATATCGGTGTTATCGGTCGTGTAAACTTTCAGCAGGGCATCGCCCTGAAGGTCGAAGAACTGAATGCTCTGCCGCTCACCGCGGGCGGTGGTTTCACTGATGTGGAACGCGCTCGCCCACTGGTTGAGAAACAGGCGCAGATCCAGCGCCCGCGGATTCAGTACCAGCCCGGCGTGGCCGCCAAGGTGTTGATGCGTAAACGCGCCCACCTGCTCGTGAACTGCATAGTCGTTACGACAGATGCATTTGGTCTCGCCCACGGCTTCCAGCGCGCCGATGATTTCGCGGATGTCGCCGTGCAGGCGCCAGGCGTCGTGGCCCACGCGGGCGAAGGTCAGCTCTGCTTCGCTGATGTTCATTAAGCCTGCGATGTCACGTGCGTATTGACCCGGGTTTTCTTCTTTCAGCGCAAGCCAGCGTGTGTAGTGATTCATTGTCTCTTCCTTTCGAATAAGGGCCCCGGCAGGCCGGGGCGTGGGGATTACCACTGGTAACTCACAAAAATCTTACCGTTGCGTCCGTCCTGAGGAATGCCCTGAGGAGACCAGTACGCCTTGTCGAACGCGTTACCCAGCACCAGCGTCGTGGTTACCCCTTTGAGCTGCTCCTGGCCTTTATAGCTTACGTAGAAATCGTTAACCGCATAGCCAGGCTGTTCGCTGTAACTACTGCTGATATGGGTTGAGCGATCGACGAAGGTGCCGATCCAGCCGACGGAGAAACCGCTTTGCGCCACCGGGATATCCAGCTTGCTGGTGACGGTATCCGGGTTGATGCTGGAGATATACTCGCCCGTATCGGTATCTTTTCCCCGGGTGCGGTTATAGGCGACGTCGAGGTTGAACAGGTCGGCCGTGTATTTCGCCATCACGTCCCAGCCCCAGATTTTGGCGTGGGGAACGTTCATGGACATGGTGGTCGCAGCCGCAAAATCGACGCTGGTGGAGATGTAGTCTTTGGCTTTGGTGTCGAAGTAGCTGGCCTTGAACTCCAGCGCATCGTTAGCAAGCATGACGTTGTCAAAGCGCAGTCCGAAGCCAAATTCCTGCGTTTCATTGGTTTCCGGACGCAGGTTCGGGTTCGGTACCCAGTAGTTAGTGTAAAAGCGGCCGATGGAGAAGTGTTTGGCGTCGTTATACATTTCACCCATGGTCGGCGCACGGAAGGCCTGTGCGTAAGAGCCGAACAGCATCAGCCAGTCGGTCGGGCTGACGGTCAGTCCGGCACGGGAGGACCATCTGTCCGCGTTCACATCGTCGTATCCTTCACTGCTCCCGCGGTAATTATCGTAACGGGTACCGCCGAGAAGCGTGACCGGCAGGTCGCGCAGGGTGATCTCGTCCTGCAGCCAGCCGGAGCTGAAATCGATTTTAGCCTCCGGGAAGCCGGTGGTGGTGCCCCCCGGATGTTGCTCCTGACGGTAGTATTCGCCGCCATAGGTCAGAAGATGTGAGGCAAACGTGTCGCTGAACAGACGGGTGCGGTTTTCCACTTTGCCACCTTGGGTGGTCTGCTTGCGAAACTCGCCGGTGCCGTCAATGTTTTGGGCGTTAATGCGCGCTTCAGACCAGTAGAGTTTCGCATCGGCATTCAGCCAGTCGTTGCCCTGGGGAGCCAGGTGATAGCCCAGCTGAGCGTCTCGCTGAATGGTGGAGCGATCGGTCATGGGATTGCTGCTGGCGTCTGCGGCGGGGGTTTGCGGGTTTTTTGGCTCCTGCGCCGCGTTATTGTAATAGCGCAGGGATCCGCTCAGCGTCTGGGCCGGGTCGATGGCCCAGCGGCCTTTTGCCAGCATGTTGTTGATGGATTCGTCATTCGGTGCTGTTCCACCGTCGCTCTGGCGCAGATCGCCGCGATCGCGGCTCGACCAGGCAACCAGTCCGTCCAGGGTTTCGGTACGCCCGTAAGCGCTGGCCCCCATGCCCAGACTGTGATCGCCCGTCGCGCCCGTACCAAACACGCGGTAGCCGCTGTTTTTGCCCGGTTCCAGCAGGTCATTTGCATCGGCGGTGTCATACGCGATCACGCCCCCCAGCGCGCCGCTGCCGTACAGTAAGGCTGACGGGCCGCGAACCACTTCGATACGTTTAATCAGGGCCGGGTCGAGGAACGTGCTGTTCAGGTGGCCAGTGTCGGTCCCCTGGCGCACGCCATCCACCAGCACCAGCACGCCGCGACGGTCGTAACCGCGCAGGTTGACGTCCTGACCGTTGGTGCGCCCGGTGCCGTCAAGCATCAGGCCTGGGACGTAGCGCAGCAGGTCGGCGGCCGAGCTGGCGGTCTGGTTTTCCGGGGCCGCGGTGTCAATCACGCTGACCATCATCGGGGCTTCGAAGGCGCTGCGGGCGTTGCCGGTGGCGATAACGGTCATGTCATCTGTGGCCGCAAACGTGACGCCCGGCAGGGCGCTGACAACGGATAGCGCAAGGCAGGACGGGCGCAAAAATGCGGAATGCAGGTGTGGCATAGCAACTCTCCATAAAGAATCGAAAGCGCTGGCTGCCTGGGGATCACCTGGGTGGCTGGCGAAGGTATTGTGGTATTTATTTGGTGAGGATCAGCTTCCCGGCATGGGTCTGGCGCAACAGATAAAGCTGGCCGTCATGCTCGATGATCACGCGTCCCTCGTCCCCCAGCAGGCTTTTACTGTCGATCCGACGATCGGTGCGCGCTGGGGCAGGTGCTGTGTGTGTGTTTTCGGGCGTTGCCGCGTTGTTATCCGTACGTGACATAATGTTTATAAATAACAATCAATGTAACAATGATAATCATTATCAACAAAGTGAAAATTCACGGCAAGCGTTTTTGTGAAAAAACTGTGATGGGATCAAAACAGAAGAGGATGTGGCCGTGCGCGAACGTAGACCCTCTCCCGCAGGAGAGGGTAAAAGGCAAGGACTAAAAACGTGAATCGACCGCTGCCGCCAGTTTCTCCAGCAGCAGTTCGCTGTCTTCCCAGCTCAGGCACGGGTCGGTGATCGACTGGCCGTAAACCATTGGCTGTCCGGCTACGATTTTTTGCGTGCCTTCCCGGATAAAACTTTCGGCCATAATGCCCGCGATGGCGGTTGAACCGCTGACGATCTGCTGGCAGATCTCATCACACACATCCAGCTGGCGGCGATGCTGTTTCTGGCAATTGCCGTGGCTGAAATCCACCACCAGGTGTTCCGGCAGGTCGAACTCGGCCAGCGTTTCACACGCCGCAGCAATATCTTGCGCGTGGTAATTAGGCTTTTTCCCGCCACGCATGATGATATGCCCGTATGGGTTGCCGCTGGTCTGATAAATGGTCATCTGACCGCGCTTATCCGGCGACAGGAACATATGGCTGGCACGCGATGCGCGGATCGCGTCAACGGCAATTCGCGTGTTGCCATCGGTACCGTTTTTAAAACCAACCGGGCAGGAGAGGGCAGAGGCCATCTCACGGTGGATCTGACTTTCCGTGGTGCGCGCACCGATAGCGCCCCAGCTGATGAGATCGGCGATAAACTGTCCGGTCACCATATCGAGAAACTCGGTGGCCGTCGGTACGCCCAGCTCATTGACCTGCAAAAGCAGTTTACGCGCCAGCTCAATGCCATAATTAACACGGTAGCTGCCGTTCAGGTCCGGGTCGGAAATCAGCCCTTTCCAGCCCACGACGGTGCGCGGTTTTTCAAAGTAGGTGCGCATGACAATTTCAAGGCGATGCTGGTACTTGTCCCGCAGCCCCTGAAGCCGTTTTGCATAATCCATTGCGGCATCCAGATCGTGGATGGAGCAAGGGCCAATCACCACCAGAAGACGTTTGTCTTCGCCATTAAGGATTTTTTCAATGCGACGGCGGGATGCCGTGACATGTTCCGCTACACCCGCGGAAACAGGATGCCGCTGTGCCAGTTCAGCCGGTGTGACCAGGCTGTCAATGCGCGCAGTGCGGAGTTCATCGGTTTTATTCATGAAATGTCTCAGAAAAATTTTTGCTTCATCGGCAGACTACCGGGAAGTGATGGGCATCACCTTAAACCAATCCCTGCTGAATTCAAGTTCGGCGCGTCTGCGCGCCGAGGATGTGGTGATGATACCCGATTCTGAGTTGTTGTACTAGCATGTTAGTACATGCGGCGGTTGAGTCCCATGATATCGAGGATTTTGGTGGCGATCTCTTCTACCGAATAGTTAGTGCTGTTTAGCCACGGGATCTGGTTTTTGCGGTACAGCGCTTCCACTTCGGAAACCTCCATTCGACACTGGCGCATTGAGGCGTAGCGGCTGTTCTCTCGGCGTTCTTCACGTATTGCCGCTAGCCGTTCCGGGTTGATGGTCAGGCCAAACAGCTTGTGCTGGAGCGGCTTAAGGGCGGCCGGCAGCACCAGATTGTCCATGTCGTCAGCAATAAAGGGGTAGTTGGCGGCGCGGATACCGAACTGCATCGCCAGGTAAAGGCTGGTCGGGGTTTTCCCGCAACGCGAGACGCCAAGCAGTATCACCTGCGCCTGGTCGAGGTTACGCAGCGAAATACCGTCGTCGTGCGCCAGGGTGTAATCAATGGCGGCGATACGCGCATCGTATTTGGTCAGGTTGCCGGGGTTCAGCCCGTGCGTTCGGTGAGCGATAGGCGTCGGATCGAGTTTCAGTTCGCTCTGCAGCGGGGCCACCAGCGCCTGAACGATATCCTGACAGAACCCTTCACTTTGCAAAATAATTGCGCGAATTTCAGGGATCACGATGGAGTAGAAGACCAGCGGGCGGACCCCCGTCTGCTGGAAGATGGCGTCAATCTGGTCCTTCACCGCCTTTGCACGGCTCTCATTTTCCACAAACGGCAGCGTGATGCTGTTAATCGAAACGGGGAACTGCGACATCACCGCATGTCCCAGCACTTCGGCGGTAATCGCCGTACCATCAGAAATATAAAAAACGTGGCGATCGACAGCATTATCCATTTTACCCACCCTGAATATCGTACGTAATTGTCTGAAAGCATAAATTAAAAAAGTAAATTACACAGCAAAGAACTTATCCTAATTATAAATGAAACGGTGTTTTTGATTTTCCTGAAAAGTGGATTTCATTTTTCAATTAGCGACTTTATTTTTAGGGTTTTTGGCTGAATATATAGGAATCATCGGGTTAGCGGATGGTGGGAAAGTATCCGAAAAGTTGAAAATTTAAATTGCTTACACGATTCACCGTTTTTTTAGCGGAAATAATTATGCCAGTATAAATACGTAGTCAGGTGTTTCTTACTCCGATCAAATATCACAAAAGGATTGTTTCGATGTCCAACAATGGCTCGTCACCGCTGGTGCTTTGGTATAACCAACTCGGCATGAATGATGTAGACAGAGTTGGGGGCAAAAATGCCTCCCTGGGTGAAATGATTACAAATCTGTCGGGTATGGGTGTCTCCGTACCGAACGGGTTTGCCACAACCGCCGATGCCTTTAACCTGTTTTTAGACCAGAGCGGTGTAAACCAGCGCATTTATGACCTGCTGGATAAAACGGATATTGATGATGTGACCGAGCTTGCGAAAGCCGGTGCCCAAATCCGCCAGTGGATTATCGACACACCTTTCCAGCCGGAACTGGAAAAAGCCATTCACGAAGCCTACAACCAGCTATCAGCGGATGATGCCCAGGCGTCGTTTGCCGTGCGTTCTTCTGCCACCGCGGAAGATATGCCCGATGCGTCATTCGCCGGACAGCAGGAAACCTTCCTTAACGTCCAGGGTTATGACGCCGTGCTGGTGGCGGTGAAGCACGTCTTCGCGTCCCTGTTCAATGACCGCGCCATCTCTTACCGCGTGCACCAGGGCTATGACCATCGCGGCGTGGCGCTTTCTGCTGGCGTACAGCGCATGGTGCGCTCCGACGTGGGCTCTTCCGGCGTGATGTTCTCCATCGACACCGAATCCGGCTTCGACCAGGTGGTGTTCATCACCTCGGCGTGGGGTCTGGGTGAGATGGTAGTACAGGGCGCGGTGAACCCTGACGAATTCTACGTTCATAAGCCGACGCTGGCCGCAAACCGTCCGGCGGTCGTTCGCCGCACGATGGGCTCGAAAAAAATCCGCATGATCTATGCCCCGACGCAGGAGCATGGCAAGCAGGTTAAGATTGAAGACGTACCGCAGGAAATGCGTGACCGTTTCTCCCTGACCGATGCAGAAGTGCAGGAGCTGGCGAAACAGGCGGTACAGATCGAAAAACACTACGGCCGTCCGATGGATATCGAATGGGCCAAAGATGGCAACACCGGCAAGCTGTTTATCGTGCAGGCGCGTCCGGAAACTGTCCGCTCCCGCGGTCAGGTGATGGAGCGTTATACCCTGCACGCACAGGGCAAAATCGTGGCGGAAGGCCGCGCGATTGGTCATCGCATCGGTGCCGGTCCTGTCAAAGTGATCCATGACATCAGCGAGATGAACCGCATTCAGCCAGGCGACGTGCTGGTGACCGACATGACCGACCCGGACTGGGAACCGATCATGAAGAAAGCAGCGGCCATCGTCACCAATCGCGGTGGCCGTACCTGCCACGCGGCAATCATCGCCCGTGAGCTGGGGATCCCTGCCGTTGTCGGTTGCGGTGACGCGACCGAGCGCATGAAGGACGATCAGAAAGTGACCGTCTCCTGTGCGGAAGGTGATACCGGTTACGTGTATGCCGATATTCTCGACTTCAGCGTGAAGAGTTCAAGCGTCGATACCATGCCGGATCTGCCTCTGAAGATCATGATGAACGTTGGTAACCCGGACCGTGCGTTTGACTTTGCCTGCCTGCCGAACGAAGGCGTTGGCCTGGCGCGTCTGGAATTTATCATCAACCGTATGATTGGCGTTCACCCGCGCGCGCTGCTGGAATTCGACGACCAGGACGCGAAGCTGCAGAACGAAATCCGCGAGATGATGAAAGGTTACGACTCGCCAAAAGAGTTCTACGTCGGTCGTCTGACCGAGGGGATCGCCACGCTGGGCGCGGCGTTTTATCCGAAGCGCGTGATCGTGCGTCTGTCCGACTTTAAGTCAAACGAATACGCGAATCTGGTGGGGGGTGAGCGTTACGAGCCAGAAGAAGAGAACCCAATGCTCGGCTTCCGTGGCGCCGGACGTTATGTTTCCGACAGCTTCCGTGCCTGCTTCGCGCTGGAATGTGACGCCGTGAAGCGCGTGCGCAACGACATGGGACTGACCAACGTTGAGATCATGATCCCGTTCGTGCGTACCGTGGATCAGGCGAAAGCGGTGGTGGAGGAGCTGGCACGTCAGGGTCTGAAGCGCGGCGAAAACGGGCTGAAGATTATCATGATGTGTGAAATTCCGTCCAACGCCCTGCTGGCTGAGCAGTTCCTGGAGTACTTCGACGGCTTCTCTATCGGCTCGAACGACATGACGCAGCTGACGCTCGGTCTTGACCGTGACTCCGGCGTGGTCTCTGAACTGTTTGATGAGCGTAACGAGGCGGTGAAAGCGCTGCTGTCGATGTCCATCCGCGCGGCGAAGAAACAGGGTAAATATGTCGGGATTTGCGGTCAGGGTCCGTCTGACCATGAAGACTTTGCCGCATGGCTGATGGAAGAGGGGATTGACAGCCTGTCCCTGAACCCGGACACCGTGGTGCAAACCTGGCTGAGCCTGGCCGAACTCAACAAGTAACGCCATCAGCACCAGAAAAAGGCGAGGATATATTCCTCGCCTTTTTTTATTTCATGCCTTATTTGCTCCCCATCACAAATAAAGTAAAAAACCAAATATCATAATTTGTCTGTTAATTTAGACAATTGTTAGCGCGCAAAGCGTTGCTAATACTTGAGCCTTACCGCGCATTTCCCTCGCTGATGCGCAACTGGTTGAAATACGTTTTAACCTGATAAAAAGGCAAATAACAATGACAATCTCCTCTGTATTGCGTACCAAAGATAAAATAGGTTATGGCTTAGGTGATATGGCCAGTGCGCTGGTCTGGCAAACGGCAACCTTATTTCTCGCCTATTTCTATACGGATGTTTTCGGTTTGCCGGCGGCCATCATGGGTACCATGTTTTTAGTGGTGCGCGTGGTGGATGCTTTTGTCGACCCCTGCATCGGCGCGCTGGTCGACCGCACCCAGACGCGGCACGGTCGCTTTCGTCCCTGGCTGCTGTGGTTTGCCATCCCATTTGGCGTAAGCTGCCTTATCACCTTCTATGTGCCGGACGTCGGGCCGACGGCGAAAATCGTCTATGCCTGCGTCACTTACGCCATCTTAAGCCTTATTTATTCCGCGATTAACGTCCCGTATTGCGCTATGCCCGGGGCGCTGACGCTGGATCCGCGTGAGCGTCACTCGCTGCAGTCCTGGCGCTTCGGCCTGTCGTTCATCGGCGGGTTGATTGTGACGGTGATCGCCTTACCGCTGGTCTCGCTGTTAGGCCAGGGCAACGTTCAGAAAGGCTATTTCTATGCCATGAGCATGATGGGCCTGCTGGGTATTACTCTCTTCTTCTGCTGTTTCCTGATGACCCGCGAGCGTTATTCCCCGCGCAATGACACCTCGGGTTCGATGATCGGCGATTTAAAACTGCTGGCCGGAAATAGCCAGTGGCGAATTGTTTTCTTGTTTAATATTTTGCTGTTAACCGCAGTGGTGACGCGTGGTTCTGCCACCATGTATTACGTGAAATATGTGCTTCTGCGCCCGGAGCTGGTATTTGCCTTTATTGTTTCCGGGATGGTGGCGTCCTTAACGGGGGCATTATTATCTGAACGTCTGTTGGGGAAATTTGACCGCGTCCGTGCCTATCAGTGGACCATTATTTCCTTCGTGATTTTCGGCGCGCTGATTTTCTTTCTGCCGCCTTCGCAGATCTGGCTGATTTTTGGCCTCAACATTATCTTTAGCTTTATTCAGAACCTGACCACGCCGCTGCAGTGGACCATGTTCTCTGATGTGGTCGATTATGAGGAGCATCGCAGCGGCCGTCGTCTGGATGGTCTGGTCTTTTCTACCGCGCTGTTTGCCATCAAATTTGGTCTGGCGCTGGGCGGGGCGGTGGTCGGTTGGGTTCTCGGGATGGTGGATTATGCGCCCGGTCAGGCAACCCAGGCACCGCACGTGCTCTCTACCATTAATGCGCTCTTCACCCTCATCCCCTGCGTGCTGTTCCTCTGTATGGTCGCGCTGCTGACCATTTACAAACTCAACAGCAAGCTCGTCAATTCCATCGCCCGCGAGCTGGCCAGCAAACGCGAGGTGCGAGACGAGACAGGACAACTCACCCCGGCCACCCATTCCGCAATACAGGAGTAACACATGACTGCGATTTATAAGGACGCGGGACGTCCCGTGCATGAACGCGTCGCCGACCTACTGGCACGCATGACCCCGGAAGAGAAGTTCGCCCAGATGCATGCCTACTGGTTGATCCTCGATGAAAACGGTAACCACCGCGAACGCAGCGATCTGAGCGATGAATTCGCGGGTGTGAGCGAACAGGCTGCGCTTAGCGAACGGCTGAAACTGGGGGTGGGACAGATTACGCGTCCACTGGGCACCCATATCGTTGATGCGAAAACAGGCGTGCGTGCCGCTAACCGCCTGCAGCGCATGATGATGGAAGAGACGCGCCTCGGTATTCCGGCGCTGTTCCATGAAGAGTGCCTGGTGGGGCTGTTGTGCAAAGATGCCACGCTGTTCCCGTCGTCGCTGAACTACGGTTCGACCTGGGATCCGCAGCTGGTGCAGCGTGCGGCAGAACAGATTGGCAAAGAAGCACGTTCTGTTGGCTGCCAGCAGGGGCTGGCCCCGGTGCTGGATGTCTCTCGCGACGTTCGCTGGGGACGCACCGAAGAGACCTTCGGAGAAGACCCGTGGCTGGTGGGGGTGATGGCTACGGCATACGTGAAGGGTTTGCAGGGCGATAAGCGCGATCTTCTGGCAACGCTCAAACATTATGTGGGCCACTCCTTCAGCGAAGGGGCACGCAACCACGCGCCGGTGCATCTGGGCTTTAGCGAACTGAACGACACCTTCCTGCTGCCGTTTGAGATGGCAGTGAAGCTGGCCAATGCCGGTTCGGTGATGCCTGCCTATCACGATATCGATAACCAGCCCGGACACAGCGACCACTTCCTGATGACAACCGTGCTGCGTGAACAGTGGGGGTTCGATGGGATCATCGTTGCGGACTACGGCGGCGTGAGCCTGCTGCACCAGCATCATGGCATCTCGCACGATGCCGCCGAATCTGCAGCGCTGGCCTTCAATGCCGGGCTGGATGTCGAACTACCAAAAGATGACTGCGCGCGTCATCTGGCAGAAGCCGTTGAGCGCGGACTGATTTCCATGGCGAAAGTCGATGAAATAGTGGCACGCGTCCTGACCGAAAAATTCCGTCTTGGCTTGTTTGAAAAACCGTATGCCGATGAACAGGGCATCGATTTGCAAAATGAGGCAACGCGTCAGGTTGCAAGGGAAGTGGCGACCCGTTCGCTGACGCTGCTTGAGAATAACGGCATTTTGCCCCTCGGCGGCAACCCTCGCGTGGCGGTCGTCGGGCCAACGGCAGACGATCCGCTGGCGCTCCTCAGCGGTTACAGTTTTCCGGTGCACTTAATTATTAGCGACATGGTGGAAGAGACCTCGCAGGTCACGACACCGCGCGCGGCGCTCGAGCAGTATCTGGGGGCCTCGCGGGTACGTTATGCCAAAGGCTGTCACATTATCGAAAAACGGATGGCGGGTGCGCCGGTGTTTCCGGGTGACAGCGGCGGTAAACCCATGCAGCAATCTCCGGTTTCGCAGCGTACCGACCTGATCCCTGAAGCCGTGAAAGCCGCACAGGAGAGTGACGTGGTGGTGGCCTGCGTTGGCGATCTCGCCGGGCTGTTCCAGAGCGGAACCGTCGGGGAGGGCTCTGATACCGACTCTCTGAATCTGCCGGGCGTACAGCAACAATTGCTGGCTGCGCTGGTAGCCACCGGCAAGCCGGTTATCGTGGTCATGACCGGCGGGAGGCCTTACAACCTTCAGGGGCTGCAAGATAACGTCGCCGCGCTGATGATGGCCTGGGCGCCAGGGCAGGAGGGCGGCTGGGCGATTGCGGATGTATTAACGGGCCGCGCTGAACCGCAGGGACGTCTGGTGGTCAGCGTGCCGAAAAGCGCGGGAGCAATGCCCTATTACTACAACCACAAGCTCAAAAGTGGCGGCACACCGTTCGCTTTCCATTTTGGCTCCCGCTATCCCTTTGGCTTCGGTCTCGGCTGGACGCAGTTTAGCTGGGGAACGGCGCGCGTGGCTGAACCCCGCGTTCCGATCGACGGCGAGGTGGTTGTAAGCCTGGATATCACCAATACCGGTGAGCGCAGCGGCAGCGAGGTGGTACAGGTCTATGTCCGGGATAACGTCGCCACGCAGGTGCGGCCACTGCAGGAGTTGAAGGCGTTCCAGCGCGTCACGCTCTCACCGGGTGAAACCGCCACGCTCACCTTTACGTTGCCCGTTGAGATGTTCAACTTTACCCGTCGTGACGGCAAACGGATCGTCGAACCGGGTGAATTTAAGCTGCAGATTGGTGCATCGTCGGCGGATATTCGCGAGGTGGTGACGGTCAATGTGACCGGGGAAACCCGTGTATTGTCAACGGAATGGCGGATGCTCAGCACCTGTGACGTCAGCCGCGCGTAATCAGGATAAAAAAAAGCCCATCGTGGGAGATGGGCAAAGACTACACACAGCAATTCGTTGTTTCACTCAGGGGATTTCCATGCTTATAAATCAAGGTGTTGATTTATAACCGTGTCCTAATAGTAGGCATGTCAGCTTTTAGCGTCGATCAGATTCGTCTCAATAGTTAAAGAGACGTAAAGATTTCTTGAGGTTAATAGGGGACTTAGAGCCGTAATATCGGGTCTGACCAGTGCGCAACGAATAAATACTTTAGCAACGTTTAAGTATTGAAGGGGAATATGTAGGCCGGGTACGCGACTGCGTTACCCGGCCTGTCCATTACTGCTTGTTCTTATCTTCCAGCTCTTCCAGTTCGCTCAAAATCACGTCCGGGTCCGTTCCCGGAGGCGGGATTTCGTGCACCCAGGCGGAGAACAGACGCCAGGTCACGGCCAGAAGCACCGGACCAATAAACAGACCAATCATCCCAAAGGCAATCAATCCACCAATTACGCCTGAGAGAATAAGGATCAGCGGCAGGTCTGCGCCCATGCGAATAAGGATGGGACGAATAACGTTATCCATGGTGCCGACCACGCAGCTCCAGACCAGCAGAACGGTGCCCCACGTGGTATCGCCGGTCCAGTACAGCCAGATAATGCTGGGTACCAGCACCAGCAACGGACCCAGTTGCGCAAGGCAGGTCATCAGCATGACCACGGTGAAGACGGTGGCGTACGGCACGCCAGAAATCGCAAGACCAATACCGCCCAGCACCGCCTGAACCAGCGCCGTTACCACGACGCCAAGCGCAACCGCGCGCACGGCCTGCGCCGCCAGCAGAACCGCGGCATCACCCCGTTTGCCCGCCAGGCGAGTGGCAAAATGACGCACGCCTAAAGCTACCTGCTCACCGCGCCAGTACAGCAGGGCGCTAAAGACCAGCATCAGCGTACAGTGCATCATAAAGCGGCCAATGTGCGCCGCCTGACCCACAAACCAGGTGGTGGTAGTGCCAATATACGGGCGCACTTTCGCCATCAGCGCGCTGCCACCCATCTCCAGCAGGCCATGCCAGCCGCTGTAAAGTTTTGCGCCAACAACCGGAATGCTGTTAAGCCAGGCGAGATCCGGCGGCGTCAGATCGCCACTGGTCACGGCGCGAATCACCGGGCCGCTGGAGTCGACAAGGCTGTTGACCAGCAACGCAACGGGAATAATGAACAGCAGGAACAACAGCAACGTCATCACCAGGACCGCCAGCCCACGACGTCCGAAGAGCAGTTTCTGTAACCGTAACAGTAAAGGCCAGGTGGCAACCACAACGGTTGCAGCCCAGGCGAAGCCGAGAATGAAGGGTTGAACGATCCACAAACACGCAATAATCATGAGGGCCAGGAACAGCACCGACAGCAAAATTTGCGCAACATCCCTGGGCTGGCGAAGATTGACCATAAATGAAACTTTCCTTAATTGAACACCAGCGTGGCTGGCGGGAACGGAAAACCGCGATTCTCTAATCATTAATGATTTCAGCGATTTTTGACAGGCGAATTCTGCCTGTAATTCTGCAGAGCGTATAAGAAAAAAATGTGATAAAACTTTTACGATACACGCAAACGATTTCACACCTCTAATTAGGGTCGACAGTAATGATCCCACAGATTTCTCAGGCACCTGGCGTCGTTCAGCTGGTGCTTAATTTTTTGCAGGCACTGGAGCAACAGGGTTTTACAGGGGATACCGCCACACATTATGCCGACAGGCTGACAATGGCGACCGACAACAGTATCTACCAGCTTCTTCCCGATGCAGTCGTGTTTCCCCGTTCAACGGCCGATGTGGCGCTTATTGCGCGACTGGCAACGCAGGAGCGGTTTACCTCGCTGGTGTTCACGCCACGCGGCGGCGGCACCGGCACCAATGGTCAGGCGCTGAACCAGGGCATCATCATTGATATGTCGCGCTATATGAACCGCATCATTGAGATCAATCCCGAAGAAGGATGGGTGCGTGTCGAAGCGGGCGTCATCAAAGATCAGCTTAATCAGTACCTCAAGCCTTATGGTTACTTCTTTGCCCCCGAGCTCTCTACCAGCAACCGTGCGACAATCGGTGGGATGATTAACACCGATGCCTCCGGGCAGGGGTCGCTGGTCTACGGTAAAACCTCCGATCACGTTCTTGGCGTGCGCGCGGTGCTGCTGGGCGGCGATATCCTGGATACCCAGCCGATGCCGGTCGAACTGGCGGAAACGCTGGGTAAAGACAACACGGCCAACGGGCGGATTTACCGCACCGTGCTTGAGCGCTGTCGCGATAACCGCCAGCTGATCCTCGACAAATTCCCTAAACTGAACCGCTTCTTAACCGGCTACGATCTGCGTCATGTCTTTAACGATGACCTGACGCAGTTTGATTTAACCCGCGTGCTGACCGGCTCCGAAGGGACGCTGGCATTTATTACCGAGGCGCGGCTGGACATTACGCCGCTGCCGAAAGTGCGTCGGCTGGTGAACGTCAAATACAACTCCTTCGATTCTGCCCTGCGAAATGCACCCTTTATGGTTGACGCGCGGGCGCTGTCGGTGGAAACCGTCGACTCTAAAGTGCTTAATCTGGCTCGGGAAGACATCGTCTGGCACTCGGTGAGTGAGCTTATCACCGACGTACCTGATAAAGAGATGTTGGGTCTTAACATCGTTGAATTTGCCGGCGATGACGAAGCGCTGATTGAAAGCCAGGTCACCACGCTCTGTCAGCGGCTGGACGAACTGATTGCAGCAGGCGAAGGTGGGGTGATTGGCTGGCAGCTTTGCAGCGAACTCTCCGGCATTGAGCGTATTTACGCGATGCGTAAAAAAGCGGTGGGGCTGCTGGGCAACGCGAAGGGGGCTGCCAAACCGATTCCCTTTGCTGAAGACACCTGCGTCCCGCCTGAGCATCTGGCGGATTACATCGTTGAGTTCCGCGCCCTGCTGGACAGCCACGGTCTGAGCTACGGCATGTTCGGCCACGTGGATGCCGGGGTGCTGCACGTGCGTCCTGCGCTGGACATGTGCGATCCGCAGCAGGAGATCCTGATGAAGCAGATCTCCGACGATGTGGTGGCGTTGACCGCGAAATATGGCGGTCTGCTCTGGGGAGAACACGGGAAAGGGTTCCGCGCGGAGTACAGCCCGGCGTTCTTCGGTGAAGCGCTCTACGCTGAGCTGCGTAAGGTCAAAGCGGCATTCGATCCGGATAACCGTCTCAACCCGGGTAAAATTTGCCCGCCAGAGGGCGTCGATGCCCCAATGTTGCAGGTGGACGCCGTCAAGCGCGGCACCTATGACAGACAAATCCCGATTGCGGTGCGCGCCTCCTGGCGCGGTGCAATGGAGTGTAACGGTAACGGTCTGTGTTTCAACTTCGACGTGAAAAGCCCAATGTGTCCGTCGATGAAAATTACCAGTAACCGCATTCACTCGCCCAAAGGCCGCGCAACGCTGGTCCGCGAATGGCTGCGTCTGCTGGCCGACCGCGGGGTTGATCCGCTGAAGCTGGAACAGGAATTACCGGAAAAACGCGCCAGTCTGCGCTCGCTGATTGAACGTACCCGCAACAGCTGGCATGCGAACAAAGGCGAGTATGATTTCTCCCACGAGGTGAAGGAGGCCATGTCCGGCTGCCTGGCCTGTAAAGCCTGCTCAACCCAGTGTCCGATCAAGATTGATGTGCCGGAGTTTCGCTCACGGTTCCTGCAGCTTTACCATACCCGCTATCTGCGTCCAATGCGTGACCATCTGGTGGCGACGGTGGAGAGCTATGCCCCGCTGATGGCGCGTGCGCCGAAGACCTTTAACTTCTTCATCAATCAGCCGCTGGTGCGAAAGCTTTCCGAAAAACATATCGGGATGGTGGACCTGCCGCTGCTGTCAGTCCCTTCGCTACAGCGTCAGCTCGTGGGGCACCGCTCGGCGAACATGACGCTGGAGCAGCTTGAGGCGCTGACCCCTGAGCAGAAAGCCAAGGTGGTGCTGGTGGTGCAGGATCCGTTTACCAGCTACTACGATGCCCAGGTGGTAGCCGATTTTATCCGTCTGGTAGAAAAACTGGGCTATCAGCCGGTGGTACTGCCGTTCTCACCAAACGGCAAAGCGCAGCACATTAAAGGTTTCCTTACCCGTTTTGCGAAAACGGCGCGGAAAACCGCTGACTTCCTCAACCGGGTGGCGCAGCTAGGGATGCCGATGGTCGGTGTCGATCCGGCGCTGGTGCTCTGCTACCGCGATGAGTATAAGCAGACGCTGGGGGAGCAACGCGGTGATTTCCACGTCATGCTGGTGCACGAGTGGCTGCCGGCGGCGCTGCAACAGGCGACCGTGAAGGATGTGAGCGGTGAATCGTGGTATCTGTTCGGCCACTGCACGGAAGTGACGGCACTGCCGGGCGCACCCGCGCAGTGGGCTTCCATCTTTGCCCGCTTCGGCGCGAAGCTTGAGAGCGTCAACGTGGGCTGCTGCGGCATGGCAGGTACCTACGGGCACGAAGTGAAAAACCACGCGAACTCGCTCGGTATCTATGAGTTGTCGTGGCATCAGGCGATGCAGCGTTTGCCGAGGAACCGCTGTCTGGCTACGGGCTACTCCTGCCGAAGCCAGGTGAAACGGGTTGAAGGGAACGGGGTGCGTCACCCATTACAGGCCTTACTGGAGATAATTGGATGATCTGGAAACGAGCCGTGACGCTGCAGGCGCTGAATGCCATGGGCGAGGGGAGTATGGTAGGGCTGCTGGACATTCAGTTCACTCGTATTGGCGAGGATGAACTGGAGGCCACGATGCCTGTCGATCATCGCACGCATCAGCCGTTTGGTTTATTGCACGGCGGCGCATCCGTCGTGCTGGCCGAAACCCTGGGGTCCGTGGCGGGCTATCTTTGCACCGAAGGGGAGCAAAAGGTCGTCGGGCTGGAGGTGAACGCGAACCATATTCGCTCGGTGCGAAGTGGACGGGTGCGCGGCGTTTGTCGCGCGCTACACGCCGGTAGCCGCCATCAGGTGTGGCAGATTGACATTCTTGACGAGCAGGATCGGCTCTGTTGCTCGTCGCGACTGACGACGGCGGTCGTGTAAAGTTTTCAGATGTTTTGCCTTTGGTCAAAAACTAGCCAGCCTCTTGTGATATACTGGTCAGGTTTTGTACATAAGCGAGGACATCATGGATACTGAAATAACCCCAACACAGCTGGCAATTGAATATTTACGTCGTGATAAAAGCAACCTGTCTCCGGCGCAGTACCTGAAAAAGCTGAAACAGCTTGAACTGGAGTTCACAGATTTGCTGGCGCTCTCTTCAAATGAGCTTAAAGAAGAGATCTACTTTGCCTGGCGGTTGGGCGTTCACGTCCATTGATCGTGACAGTAAAAAAAAGGCCGCGTCAGCGGTCTTTTTTGTATCTGACATTCAGTACCGGGCAGGCAGTTTATTGATTTTAACGAGCCTGCCATCTTCTATCTCAATGAACCCGCCTGTTTTCAAATCCGCCAGAATACGCATTACCCCGCTGCGCGACAGCTGGGTTTTTTCGCGAATATACCGCTCTGCGGTGATGGCGTTGCGATAACTCTCATCTTCATCCATCAGCTTTATCAATTGCTGGCGAATCATCTCATAGGCCGTGGGCGCGCCCTGAGGCATCACATTATTGTATAGCCGGTTATAAACAAACATCAGGTGCTTAGACAACAACCCCCATAACCCATTCTCTTTGATAACGGCTTCCACCTGAGCGGTGGTAAGCATACCCGTCAGGCAGGGGGTCACGGTTTTAAGATAATCATTGAAGTAGATGTCTGTCAGATTGGCGAGGCCAAAAAGCGCCGGGCTACGTGCGGTGGTGAGCATCATGTTGTCGCTTCTGCGGTAGATAGCAACGGTGCCTTCGAGGATCAAATAGCACACGCTCTGGCCATTCACCTGGAGATCCAGCTGTTCGCCGGGAGCAACATTGCGCGTGGTACAGTAGGGTTGCAGGAATGAAATCAGTTCTCGCGCGTAAGGAGAACCACGATGCATTTTTTCAGTAGAGGACATAACCTATAACCCGTAGCGATAACCCCCCTGATTATAGCGTTACTCCTTATCGTAAACACGAGGCCAATCAGTATTTACGTGGTAAATGACGGATTTCCAGCAGCACGCCACGCTCCATCGTGATGTACTTTCCGGTACGCAGTTCCGCGAGAATACGCATAATCCCACTGCGTGAAAGGTAGGTTCGACTCTTGATATACGCTGCCGCCGTGATGTTTTTCCGTACGGCATCTGGCTCCTGCATCAGTTCGACCAGCTGGAACCGGATAATGTCATAGGCTGACATCTGCGATATTTGCGCGCAGTGCTCGTATACCCGGGAGGCGGTATAGATGAGTAGCTTTGAAAAATGTTCCCATAAGTTTTTTTCCGCCACGATCTTATTAAAATTATCCAGAGAGACATGCGCTATTTCTGAGGTTTCAAGCGCTCTGACGTACAGATGTTCAGAGGAGAACTGGCTGCTGACACCCAGAATAAAAGGTGAGGACTCTGAGTTTAAAACAATACCATCGCCACGACGATGCAGCGCAACGCTGCCGTGTAACAGCAAAAAACAGAGGCGAACATCATTATTGTGATACTGAATAATTTCGCCTTTCGCGAGAATATGCCTTTCCGTAAAAGGCAGCACAGTACTGATTAACTTATCAATATGGGCATACGGCTTTAAATCCAGTACGGTAGATTTTACATCGGTGAGGACCGCTGTCATTCGCGTGTTCATAAGGTGCTCCACTGCTTTCATTGCGATCATGGGTGACCGGCGTAGAGAATTATCTTAAAAAACAGCGACTACGGGAATATGCAGCACAGGTCTAAAAGTAGACTTTCAATATTATCCTGACTAACATTTTGAATTTAATGATCTTAACACTCCGGTCTATTAATAGACTGCCTGTTATATGCATAAGGCATTCCTTATTTACAATGTTTTATTTTTGTTAATTACGGGTCTACGGAAAGACTCCGAAAATGATTGTCGACGTCAACGGAGTTGTATAAATTTTATTTCATCGACAGCAAGTCATATGCGTCTTCAGACGTTTAATGAAATAAAGTTATTTCATTTTTTTCGCTGCTGTCTGTAAAAGGCAAAACATTAAGCGGGTGAAAAAACCGACGCGTCTTTTTGTCTGAATGTTAATAATAAATAAAGTGATACAGGATATAGCATGATGAAAAAAACACTTCTTCTGGCAACGATCGCAGCAGGTTCCGTACTGACAATGGCCAATGCGTTTGCCGCTGCAGGTACAGTTAATTTTAACGGAAATATTCTGGATTCTGCCTGTGATGTTGATGTGGCATCGCAGAACCAGGTGGTTGTACTTGGGGATTATTATAAAACAGAGTTTACCGCGACGGGGGCGAGAACCGCGGCAACGAAATTCGATATTATTTTGAAAAACTGTCCGGTCTCGGTCACGAATGCCAAAGTGCGCTTTGACGGTACTCCGGATGCGTCTAATAGCAATCTTCTGGCGATTGACACCTCCGTGGCGGGGGCTGCAACGGGCGTGGCGATCAACCTGATGACCGCGGATAAAGCCGACCTGCCTCTGCATGGCAGCAATGGTTACACCTACATGCTCAGCAGCTCCGCAGACAATACGCTCAATTTCTATGCCCAGTATATTTCGACCACGGCCAGCGTCACGGCAGGCCCGGCGAATTCTGTCGCCAACTTCTCGGTGGTTTATAACTAGCTCTTTTGCCTGAACGTCGGGGCCGCCCCGGCCCCCAATTTTATGAGGAACAGAATGTATTTTTTCAGAACCCCTTTACTGGCAACAGCGTTGTTATCTCTGATGCTGTCAACGGCTCATGCCGGCGTCATTATTGGTGGTACGCGCATTATTTTTGATGGCGCTAAAAAGGAAACGTCACTCAGTGTGAATAACCCTGATGGTACGCCGTATTTAATTCAGTCATGGATCGACGTGCAGGAAGGGGCGTCAGGCAAGGTGCCATTTATTATTACGCCGCCTTTGTATCGTCTGGATGGCGGGCAAAAAAACGTTGAGCGCATCGTGATGACGGGGGCACTGCCTCAGGATCGGGAAAGTTTATTCTGGCTGAATATTAAAGCGATTCCGTCTGCCTCAACGCAGATGAACGCATTACAAATTGCGGTTAAAACGCGCATCAAACTGATTTATCGGCCCGCTGAGCTGCACGCGTCCACGCCTGACGAACAGGCCAGTCAATTACGCTGGCGCAGAACCGGGAATGAACTTCAGGTTAATAACCCGACCGCGTATGTCATCAATTTTAATGAAATCACCCTTGGGGGTAAAAAAATCGATGACGTGTCGTATGTCTTACCCGGTGGCTCAGTCCGTTTCACGTTACCGCAGGGGGCCAGCGGCAGTGTACTGACGTTTAAAGTGATTAATGACTTCGGCAGCCCTGGGGGCGCGCATCAGGCAACCTTATAACCGGTGAAACGCGGGCATTGCCTGTCATAAATGAGTTAAAAGCGATGGCAATACACTATTTTCGGGCTCGACCTGCACCCCTGGCGACAGTGATCGGATTAATACTTGCAGGTTCATCGCAGGCGCTTTTTGCCGGTGAGACATTTAATGCCGAACTGGTTGAACTTGATAATCCAGGAAGAGGGAGAACGGATTTATCGGCATTTGAATCCGGATCGCAGGCACCCGGCACCTATCACGTCGATATTGTTCTTGATGACCAGCTAATGGCGACCCGCGATATCACCTTTACTGCAGTAAAAGACGAAAAGGGCAATGACGTCCTCCGGCCGTGCCTGAGCCTTGACCAGTTAAAACAGTGGGGCGTGAGAACCACGCTTTTCCCGCAGCTGGCGGCGAACAACGGTGAATGCGCAAACCTTCAGGCGATCCCGCAGGCCAGCAGCGATTTTCAGTTTGGCGCACAGCGGCTGGTGATCAGTATTCCTCAGGCCGCCATCGACCTGCCAGCCAGGGACGCGGTTCCGCCAGAGATGTGGGATGAGGGGATTAATGCCGCCATGCTTAATTACAGTCTGAGCGGCGCAAACGCGTGGGCGAAGAACACTCGCGGCAGCCAGAATGATAGCCAGTACGCCAACCTGCGCCCCGGGGTCAATATCGGGCCGTGGCGCTTACGTAATTACACCACCTGGTCACGGGATTCCACCGGTGAGGATCGGTGGGACAACGTGTATACCTATGCGCAGCGCGCCGTCATTCCGCTGAAAGCACAGCTGATTATCGGGGACAGTACCGCACCGGCGGATGTTTTCGACAGTATGCCATTTCGCGGCGGTCAGCTGGCCTCGGATGATGACATGCTGCCGGACTCTCTTAAAGGTTATGCGCCCGTGGTCCGCGGCATCGCGCGAACCAATGCGCAGGTGGTGGTCCGCCAGAATGGTTATCAAATTTATCAGAGCTACGTGGCGCCAGGCGCGTTTGAAATCTCGGACATGTATCCCACCGGCGGCGCAGGCGATCTGGATGTGACCATTAAAGAGGCTGACGGGAGTGAGCAGCATTTCACGCTGCCTTATGCCTCGCTGCCGGTCCTGCAGCGGGAAGGACGACTGAAGTATGCGGTGACGGCCGGTCAGTATCGCGCCTACAACAGCCGCGTGGAGAAAACGTCTTTTGGTCAAATCACCGGTATTTATGGGATTCAGCACGGCATCACCCTTTACGGTGGGATGCAGGGGTCTGATAAATACCGTTCAGTGGCGTTTGGCATCGGTAAAAACATGGGGGATATCGGCGCGATCTCTGCCGACGTGACCCAGGCCTGGTCAACGCCGAATAACACCGACAAAACATCCGGTCAGTCCTTGCGCGCGCGTTACAGCAAAAATATGGCGAAGACCGGGACAAACTTTTCAATTGCGGGATACCGATATTCAACCCGTGGCTATTACGGGATGCAGGACGTGCTGGATTCCTACGGCGACAGCAGTGCCCTGCAGGACCGGCGGCGTAACCGTGCTGAACTGACCATGAGCCAGACGCTGGGCGGCGCGCTGGGTTCACTGACGCTCAGCGCCGCACGCGAGGATTACTGGAATTCTGGTCAGGCGATGGCCTCCTGGAGCGTGGGCTACAACAATGACTGGAACAACGTCAGTTACGGTTTGACCTGGACCTACAGCAAGAATGGACGCGGGAGCGCGCAAAACGCGGACCACGATCGGTTGCTGGCCTTTAACGTCAGCGTACCGTTGGACAAATTCTTGCCGCGTACCTGGGCTAACTATGGCATGAACGCCAGTAAGCACAACGGCACGACGCACGTGGTCGGGCTGAACGGCGTGTCTCTGGAAAACAGCGCCCTGAACTGGAACGTGCAGCAAGGTTATGGCACACAGGGCACGGGAAATACCGGCAACCTGAACGGCGACTATAAAGGCACCTATGGCGAAATTGTCGCGGGCTACAGCTACGACAAACACAGCGAGCGCCTGAATTACGGGTTGCAGGGGGGCGTCATTGCTCACCGTGACGGCATCACGCTTTCGCAGCCGCTCGGTGAAACCAATATCCTGGTGAAAGCGCCGGGTGCACACGGTGTCGATATTCGCAATCAACCCGGGGTTCGTACGGATTACCGCGGGTATACGGTGGTTAATAATCTGTCGGTATACCGAAAAAACGACATCACTCTTGAGCCGGAAACTATGCCGAATGACGTGGAACTTGAGATTAATACGCGCACCGTAACACCGACCCGCGGGGCGATAGTGGAAGCCGATTATGTGTCTAAAATCGGGCGCCGGGTGCTAATGACCCTGTCCGACGGGCAATATGCCGTTCCGTTTGGTGCAGTTGTCACGCTCAAAGGCGACAGCAACAGCAGCTTTATTGTGGGCGACCGTGGTCAGGTCTATTTAACGGGACTGCCCGGACAGGGAGAAATCGTGGCAACCTGGGGAAATCAACCCGGTCAGCAGTGCCGCGCGCAGTTTAGCCTGCCTGCACAACCCACCTACGGCGGAATAACTGACGTTAACGCGCTTTGCCGCCAGGAAGGTTAAAAATGAAATTTGCTTTATCTCTGATCCTGCTCTGTTTACTGAGCGGGTGGAATAGCGCCCGTGCCGGCACCTGTACAACCATCACGCCGCAAATATCGACGATATCTGTGGGCACGATTAACGTGCAGCGTGATGCCCCCGTGGGCACCATTATTTTTTCTCGCGCCGCCTCATCAACGGGAACCTATTTAACGGGATGTTCTAACCCGCTGATGCTGGGATTCAGTATGCGATATAACAATGGGAACCTGAGCAGCTACGGTAACCATGTTTATGCCACCAATGTCAGCGGTATTGGTATTCGCTTTTCCTCGGGGAATTATTTTGAAAACCCGGCTTACACGTTTTCGTATAACGCGGTGACGTCGTATGTGGATTGGTTTGGTGGAAAAGTTGAGCTGGTGGTGACCGGCCCGGTAACGTCGGGCGCTTTAACGCCGGGGGTTATCGGAACCGTGGCGCTTCAGGGAAGTGACGGTGTTTATCGTGACGGTCTGACGGTCCAGTTAACTGACGGCACAATTAATGCGCTGGCATGCACGATAACGACGGCGCAGTTGACGTTCCCGATAGGCGATATTCCGGCCTCATCGTTTGGCTCCGTTATTGGAACCACGCCATCCGGCGCCCAAAATACGCAAAATCTGGGGTTAACCTGCAGTGCCGGCACCAATATCAGTGTGTCACTCAGCGGTATGCAAAATCCGGACAGCGCCAATACCAGCGTCATGGCATTAACCGGTCAGGGGAATGCCGGTACGGCAAAAGGGGTAGGGGTTCAGCTACTTTATAACGGTTCTCCTTTGGTAATGAACGGTCGCCTGTTATTAAAACAGTCTGCGGGAGGACAGGAGACGCTCCCGTTAACCGCGCGCTATTACCAGACGTTAACCACCGTGGAATCAGGCTCGGCAAATGCGTCAGCCACGCTCACGATAACCTATCAATAACCGGTGAGATGATGAAAATAATTCCCGCGGCGTTGCTTGTGTCGGGTTTACTGTGCGGCAAAGCGCTATGTGCAGACAGCGTAAATATCGGGGTCACCGGAAATATCGTGGCCTCACCCTGCCTGTTTAATAACGGCAATACGAATCTCGATATTAATCTGGGCAATATCCAGGCGAGTAATATGGTGACGCCAGGATCATCCTCAGACCCGGTTACGTTTGATCTGTTATTTACCCAATGTCCGGTGGGGACGCGTAGCGTCACCGCTACCTTTACGGGTACACCCGACCCTGTTGCCGGCGCCGACTATTACATTAACCGCGGTACGGCCACCCACGTGGCGATAGCAATGCGCGAGGCCGGAAGTGGCATACTGAAAGGGAACGGCTCCAGCATGACGGAATATGTCGCCTCAGACCGGACGGCGAAGATGGCCATGCAGGCTGCGGTTATATCCACCGGAGGCAGGGCGACGCCCGGCACCCTCAGCGCAGTGGTGGTCATTACGCTGCAATACAATTAAGTCGCGCGGGATTTCACGCGCATTTTTGCTTCCCGTCGGTGTGGTCTATGTTGAATATTTTAATTAGCGAGACGGATTCGTTATTTCAGTCTGGTCTGCAGTATTTTTTTATGGATTTCTTTTGGCGTAATTTTAATGACTGTATTCACTTTGATTATGAAATGACGCCGCATAACGTCAGCACGGCGGATATTATTGTCCTCTCTTTATGCCAGGGAGAAACCCTGACCTGTTTTCCGGAATTACAGTCACGGCAAAAAGGCATTGTGATCGGCTGGGTTGACGATGAGCAACGGTCTACGGCGTCGCAATCCTGTTATCAGGATATTATTTTCATCTCCCGCAGGGCCTCTCTTGACATGATTGGTGAGACGGTATGGTGCGCGTGGCGTAAAACGCAGTTGAAGGGGCATGTGCTGCAGAAAACGTCCTGTTTCGATTGCGAGCATAAAATATTATCACCGCAGCAAATACGCATCGTCATGAACCTGTATAAAGGCTTATCCGTTATGCAGACGGCAGACGCGTTACAGATCGGCTATAAGACCGTTTTTGCGCACAAATACATGATCATGCAAAAATTTAACCTGCGAAGTGATTATGAGCTTATCGCGCTGCTCAACAGGATGGTGAAGAAAAACGGCACCCCCAATATTTTTCGTGATTCTGTGAGACAGGGTTTCCAGGACCGCCCCTGTCTGGAGGCGTAAAGGCACTTTTATTGATGACAGGAATAACGGAAACAAGTGTTCGGTTATGAAACTTTAGAGTTGCATCTGCAGCATGTTATTTTTACGTTTTATATAACGATTAATTAGCGATGCAAATTCATAAAACCCTAAAGCCGATTTTTGTGACCAGGTTCAAGTGTGTGGGGCCGGAATGTTTAATTTCCTGCTGCCGCGGCTGGACAATTTCCATTGATAAAAAAACACATCAAAAATATCTTTCATCAACGCATCCCGGTATCGCTGCAATAGCCAAAGACAATCTGATTCTGCAGCGTAAAGGCAAAGTAAACTATTCCCGTATTAAACTGGATGAAAATGGGGAGTGTCCGTTTATCGATGAAAATAAGCTCTGTATGGTACACCGTGATTTAGGTGAAAGTGCCTTATCGCACACCTGCAGTACTTATCCCCGAAGCTCCACCCGCTATCTTGATGAAACTCGCCACAGCATGACCCTTTCATGTCCGGAAGTGGTCAGGCGGGTTCTCTTCGACCCCGATGCGATGTTATTGCAGGAGCAGGATGAACTGCTGGCCGTTTATAAAACCAATCTGATTGGTCAGCGCCAGTCTATGCCTCAAAGCAGCCAGGTCATTCATCTCCTTGCGTGGAAAATAATCCAGTCGCCAGCGAGGAATGTTGAAGAAAATTTGATGGCGCTGGCTCAGTTGATCCTGACCTTACAGCATGTGAACTTCGATTTGCACAATCAGTATGAGCAGGTTGAACGCTTTTACGAAGCCTTGCTGGAAGCGTTGCAGAGCGGTAAATCGCTGCTCTCTGAAAGCAATGTCGGGCGATCAAATGCGATGAAATATCTGGCGTTGTCGATCCTCGGCACGAACGTGGCGCGAGATTCTGCACGGGATGGGTATATCAACGAAGGGCATCGTCAAATTGCTAACTTTTTGAATTTCAGCCATGACAGCGATCCCGCCAGGCTGGCGCAGAAATTCGACGCGATTAACCAGCAGTGGGGGAAACTTTGCCAGGAATCCTGTCTGTCAGAGCCGTACGTATTACGCAACTATCTGTTGTACAAACTCTACAGCGGCTATTTCCCGGGTAAGAATACCGCCACCATTATGCGTCAGTTTTATCGCATCGTTCTGGACTTTTTCTACCTGAAAGTTTTCCTGAGCGTCAAATCAATGGATGAACAACTGGACCAGCAGATGGTCATGAAAACCATCGCCAGCTTCTCAGAAAAGACCCTGCACAATCAGACCATTGATGCCCGTATGGATTTTGCTATCGATAAGATTAACGGTGGGGACGACCTCTCGTGCCTGCTGCTGATTGGCTAACGTATAACGAGGCTCGCCGTGGCGAGCCTCTTTTTCCTCAGACGTTCACCGCCGTGATTAACCGCGTCTTCATGGTCTGATAAGACGACGCCGCAAAGTCTTCCGCCCAGCGTTGGTCTTCAATTGCCTCAAGCTTAACCGCACAATACTTGGTTTCTGGCGTTTTGGAGACCGGGTCAAGGTTATCCTGCGTCAGTTCGTTACAGGCACCAATCCACCACTGGTAGGTCATATAAACCGCACCGGCGTTGATGCGCTCGCTGATGCTGGCACGGGTAATGACTTTGCCCCGACGGGAATGCACCCACACCAGCTGTCCGTCTTTAATGCCCAGGTTGTCCGCATCAAGGGGGTTCATTTGTACACGGCCTGGCTCGTCGGCAAGGCTTTGCAGCGCGGCGCAATTGCCGGTCATTGAACGGCAGGAGTAGTGGCCGACCTCACGCACGGTGCAGAGCACCAGCGGATACGTTTCGTCCGGGATCTCGGCTGGCGCGCGCCAGGCTGCCGCAAAAAGCTGGCCTTTGCCGCTCGGCGTATCGAACTGGTTATCTTTATAGAGATACGGCGTACCCGGGTGATCGAGCGTTGGACACGGCCATTGCACATGGCCCATTTCACCCATTTTTTCATATGTCACGCCATAGAATAGCGGACAGAGCTCGCGCATCTCGTCCCAGATCTGCTGGTTGGATGTGTAATGCATCGGATAGCCCATTTCGGTAGCAAGCAGGCTGATGATCTCCCAGTCCCGTTTCACGTTGCCGCTGGCCTCAATGGCTTTACCGAAACGCTGGAAACCACGGTCGGCACAGGTAAAGACGCCACCGTGTTCTCCCCACGATGTGGCAGGTAACAGAACATCCGCCACTTCCGCCGTTTTCGTCATAAAGATGTCCTGAACCACCACGAAATCGAGTGCTTCAAAACCGCGGCGCACCAGCCCCAGATCGGCTTCAGTCTGCAGCGGATCCTCGCCCATGATGTAATAGGCTTTTACCTTACCTTCCAGCGCAAGGTGAGGGACTTCGGTGATACGCGTTCCAACCTCTTTGTCCATAATCCCGACATCGATTCCCCAGGCAGTGGCGAATTTCTGCCGGACCGCCGGGTCCGTAACGTCCTGATACCCCGGGAACATATTGGGCAGAACGCCCATATCACACGCGCCCTGAACGTTGTTTTGACCACGTACTGGCCCAACGCCGACGGCAGGTCGACCAAGGTTTCCGGTCAGCAGCGCCAGGCTGGAGAGACCTTTGACCACGTCTACAGCCTGACCAAACTGCGTTACGCCCATGCCCCACATGACGGTGGCGGAAGGCGCAGCCGCGAACGTCCGCATCGCCTGACGCACATCCCGGGCTGGAATGCCGGTGAGATGTTCGACGTTTTCGGGCGCGTAGTCTTTGACCGTTTCCCGATAAGCGTCAAGCCCTTCGGTAAAGCGCGCGACGTAGTTTTTGTCGTACAGCTCCTCTTCCAGAAGGACATAGCCAAACGCATTGACCAGCGCCATGTTGCTGCCGTTTTTCAGCTGCAGGTGCTGGTCGGCAATGCGTGCGGTTTCAATGCGACGGGGATCGCAGACGATGATTTTCGCGCCATTTTCGCGGGCTTTTAAGACCCGACGGGCGACGATGGGGTGCGAATCGGCGCAGTTATAGCCAAACACCAGCAGGCATTTTGAGTTTTCAATATCGTTAATGGAATTGCTCATTGCACCGTTGCCGAGGGTTTCCTGTAACCCGGCAACAGAAGGGCCGTGACAGACGCGCGCGCAGCAGTCCACGTTGTTGGTATTCAGCACCGCACGGGCAAATTTTTGCATCACATAGTTCGTTTCATTCCCTGTTCCCCGGGAGGAACCGGTGGTCATGATGGACCGTGGGCCATACTGCTCTTTTATGCTCCTGAGTTTATGGGCGGTATAGCGGATAGCCTCTTCCCAGGTGACGGGTGTAAAAGCCTCTCCCTTGTGGTAGCGGATCATGGGCTGAGTCAGACGGGGGGTAAGCAGACGCGTATCGTTCAGGAAGTCCCAGCCATAAAAGCCTTTCAGGCACAGGGTGCCCTGGTTTGTTACGCCTTCGGCCGCTTCGGCACGGAGGATACGGTTATTTTCGACGACAAGGTTTAATTTGCAGCCTGCACCACAGTAGGGGCAGACGCTGGCGATTTTTTTCATCAATAACAGACCTGTTAAGAAATGAAGCAAAGTTGACTGGGTAGCCCAGTCCCGTAAACGGGAGTAAGCAGGAACCATGCCATATTTACTTTGTAGGTTTTACAGGGTGTTATACGAGGAGGGAACGTGTCATCGTCAGCCCGATCGTCAGTTTTGACGATGACACGTTAGCCTTCACAGAGGGGAGGGTTTTTAGAGATCGTCCATGGTGTGACCCACAACGATTTCCAGGGTCTTACGAATGACATCTGCCTGCACAACGTCGTTTGTGGATTCCAGCGTCTGGATCAGCCACAAAATGATCGCTTTGTTGGACAGGTGTCCTTCAGAAGCCAGAACACAGCGTACTGCAGTAGAAAAAACAGCGGACTCTTCAGCAAAACGATCGCCTGCGTGACGGAAATATTCCGACAGCGCGCTTTCTAAAAAAGCGGAATGGTATTCGGGTTGAAGCTGAATATTTTGTCTCATTTGTTCTCACCGTAGCTGTAAAATTGCAGTCAATGTATTTTCCTGGGATCGGACGGTTTTCCATTTCCAAATAACGGCACTACATTGTCTCTTTTAACGTTGAGAGATCCCTCTCTATCCGTTCGTCCTTGCGCGGTTCTGCGACGTTTCAGGGCGATGTTGTTTGAACCGATGTCGGCAATCACCATCGCAAGTGTCTCCCGCCGCTGGGGATCCTTTTCATGCGCTTTCATATCCCGCAGACGCTGAACCAGAGCTTCGGTTGTGACGGGGCCTCGCTCTTTCAAGAGAGAAAGAACGGCTTCACCGATAAGCTGGTCAATCAGTCGGTCTGCATCACTGCTGTTCATAACATTACCGTTCGAAAAGCAGACCAAGCAGCATATGGTAATGCTGTTCCTCTTCAGGCCCATCGGCCTTTTCGAGGCGGCTTAAGAGTTTGGTACAGAGCGATTTGCGATTCAGATTTCGCCCGTCGCTAAGAATCTCAACCACGACCTGACCGAGCGTCTCCTGTTGGGTAGGAAGCGCGGCCTTCTCGAAGTAGTGCGCGATCGCTGCTGCTGAATCTGCGACATAATCCTTCTGCTGCATGTTTCGCTCCTGTAAAAAAATGTAATCACTAACGTTACATTTAAGGTATACACAATTTCCAAATCTGTACATAGAAAATGTACAATTTTTTAAAATAATTGTGATATATTTTATAAATTCTATGTTTATCAGGTGGTTGGGTCATGAAAATGAAGCATTTCCGTTACAGGATATATTGTACAATACGCACGGTGATGGATAAGTTGTACAACGCAGGAAACGGATGCGTTAGGTGCCGTAAATGGTTGAGATGTAAATTATTTGTCACGTAATTAATATGCTATAACAGATGTTTACCGACGTGTTTTTGTGGCCAACCCCTAACCCCCTTCAGGATAAGCATGCTTACAACCATCATATACCGCAGTCATATCTGCGAGGACGTTCCAGTGAAAGCGCTGGAAAACATGGTAGCTGCTGCAAATAGTAAAAACCGGCAATCCAATGTCACGGGGATCTTGCTGTTTAACGGCACGCATTTTTTTCAGTTGCTCGAAGGCCCAGCGGAAAACGTTTCATTCATTTACGAGCAGATTTGCCAGGACACCCGCCACCATAACGTGGTGGAGCTGATGCGCGATCACGGCCCCTCCCGACGCTTCGGCAAGGTTGGCATGGAGCTTTTTGACTTGCGTCAGTTCGACAGGGAAGAGGTGCTTCAGCAGGTTCTCGACAAAGGCACCAGCAGGTATCAGCTGACATATAGCGATCGCGCCCTGCAGTTTTTCCGCACCTTCGTGGAGGCCACGGAGAAAGCCAACTACTTTGAACTGCCCCCTGCAGATGCCTGGGATTTTATCCCGGAAGAGACACCTTTATCGGCGCAACCGGAGGTGGTGGCTAAAGGTGCGGATTGCAGCTTTGCGTTCCAGCCTATCGTGGATCCGTTTATGCAGCAGGTCGTCTCCTGGGAGGCCTTGATCCGCACGCCCACCGGTGAATCCCCCGGAACCTATTTTGCCCAAATTCCTCGTGAAGAGGTGTACGCCTCTGATTTGAAAAGCAAGCAGGTTGCGCTCTCCATGGCGAGCGCTCTGGGATTACAGGATCAGACATTATCCATTAACCTGCTGCCCATGACGCTGGTCAACGTGCCTGGCGCCGTGGATTTCCTGCTGACGGCCATTGACGCGAATGGATTTGTGCCGGAGCAGATTGTGGTGGAATTCACCGAGAGCGAAGCGATTTCCCGTTTTGAAGAGTTTACCCATTCGGTCAGGCAGCTAAAAAGTGCCGGTATCAGCGTAACCATCGATCACTTTGGTGCCGGTTTTGCCGGTCTGCAGTTACTGGCGCAATTCCAGCCTGACAGAATTAAGATTAACCGCGATCTGGTCGCGAATGTGCACAAAAGCGGCCCGCGGCAGGCCATCATTCAGGCGATTATCACCTGTTGTTCCTCGCTGGAGATCCAGTTCTGTGCCGTCGGCGTTGAGAAGCCTGAAGAGTGGATGTGGCTGGAGTCTGCAGGCATTTCCCAGTTCCAGGGGCATCTGTTTGCCAGCCCGCGTCACGGGGGAATTCCGGCGATCGCGTGGCCAGAGAAGAAGTTTGAATTTTGAGAAAGCTGTACATAAACCTGCAAGCTTGACTGTACGCGCGGCAAAATTTGTACAACAATACATTAACGGGTGAAGGAACTTGTATACCCTTCACCCGCTCAAAAAGAGGCCTTAGTTATACAAATGGTTTGTACAATCTGATAAGGTTGGTCTGGTTGGGTATGGAAGTTCTAAGCGTGAGGGAGTTAATGGCCTATTACAGTATCGGCGAAGTGGCCGAACGATGCGGTATCAACCCCGTTACGCTGCGTGCCTGGCAGCGCCGTTATGGATTGTTGAAGCCGCAGCGAAGCGAAGGGGGCCATCGTCAGTTTGACGATGAAGATATCCTGCGTATTGAAGAGATCAAACGCCTGATGAAAAGCGGCGTTTCGGTCGGCAAAGTCAAAGGCTTGCTGGAAAACAAAGAAGTGATGACTCAGGGTAACTGGGCATCAATCCAGGAAGAGATGATGACGGTTTTGCGTTATGCCAGCCCGGCAAAGCTGCGCGCCAAAATAGGCGAGTTCCGCCGCGATCACGCGATGGATGCGCTTATCGATAATATTATTTCTCCCGTTCGTCAGCGAATGAATCAGGATCAAAATACGGTGCGTCATATGGCGAGCCTGCTTGACGGTGTGCTGATAGAGTTTGCTGTCGCAAGCCTGGCGGAGTCACGTAAGAAAGCCGGTAAAGATGCTCTGCTTATTGGCTGGGAGTGTGATGACCGCACCCACTTGTGGCTTGAGGCTGCGCGTCTGGCACAAAAGGGGTGGCATATTGACGTGTTGGCCGACCCGATTGATTCCCCTCGTCCGGAGCTTTTTCCTGGGCAAAGAATTTTCGTCTGGACCGGTAAAGCGCCGACGCCGCGTCAGCAGGAACTGCTTGACCACTGGCGTGAACAGGGTTTTGTTGTCTCCTTTCATCATTAATTTCCGCAGGCCTTGAAGGCCTTTTTTTTTGCCCGTCGTTTCTCTGGATAAAATCTATCTTAAAAATAGGCATTTCCGATGCATATTTTACTTTTCCCCTTTACTCCACTTTTCTGATTCGATAACCCATTATTTTTCAAAGTATTGCACAATTAAATCCATCCCGCCCGCATCCGCTGACAGGGTCTATGCTTAATAAAAGTATGCAAAAAGGGCGATTTAGCCCAATGCCCCTGCTGACAGAGGGTTGAAGTGATAATCGTTATCACTAACATGGTGTTATGCCCTGGGGCTTATTAGATGAGGTGGACCTATGGAACTGCATTCAGAAACCTTCAATCCTGCCGACTTCGCCTGGCGTGGCTTAACGCTCACGCCAGCGGCGGCGGCACATATTCACGAACTTGTGGCGAAAAAGCCAGAGATCCTCGGCGTGCGCCTGGGGGTGAAACAGACCGGCTGCGCAGGATTCGGTTACGTGCTCGATACCGTCACAGAACCCGAGAAAGATGATCTGGTATTCGAAACTGACGGCGCAAAATTGTATGTCGCCCTGCAGGCCATGCCGTTTATTGACGGCACGGAAGTGGACTACGTACGTGAAGGTTTAAACCAGTTATTCAAATTTCATAACCCGAAAGCCCAGAACGAATGTGGGTGCGGCGAAAGCTTTGGGGTATAGGCGGTACTATGTCTCGTAATACTGAAGCAACGAGTGATGTTAACACCTGGAGTGGCGGCCACCTCAATTATAAAGAGGGGTTCTTTACCCAGCTGCAGACCGATGAACTGGCGAAAGGCATCAATGAAGATGTCGTCCGGGCGATCTCGGCCAAACGCAATGAACCTGAGTGGATGCTGGCGTTTCGTCTGAGCGCCTTCCGGGCGTGGCTGGAAATGGAAGAACCTCACTGGCTGAAAGCGCATTATGACAAGCTGAACTATCAGGATTACAGCTACTACTCTGCGCCATCCTGCGGGAGTTGCGACGACACCTGCGCCTCACAGCCTGGCGCGGTGCAGCAAACCGGTGCGGACAACAGCTTCCTGAGCAAAGAAGTGGAAGAGGCATTTAACCAACTGGGTGTGCCCGTTCGCGAAGGGAAAGAGGTGGCGGTGGACGCCATTTTTGACTCCGTCTCAGTGGCGACAACCTACCGTGAAAAACTGGCAGAGCAGGGGATTATTTTCTGCTCCTTCGGCGAAGCGATTCACGAGCACCCTGAGCTGGTGAAAAAGTACATCGGCACCGTGGTGCCGAGTAACGATAACTTTTTTGCCGCGCTAAACGCGGCGGTAGCGTCTGATGGCACCTTTATCTACGTGCCAAAAGGCGTTCGCTGCCCGATGGAGTTGTCGACCTATTTCCGCATCAACGCCGAAAAAACCGGTCAGTTCGAACGCACCATTCTGGTGGCCGATGAAGGCAGCTACGTCAGTTACATTGAAGGGTGCTCCGCACCGGTCCGTGACAGCTACCAGCTTCACGCCGCGGTGGTTGAAGTCATCATCCATAAAGATGCCGAGGTAAAATACTCCACGGTGCAGAACTGGTTCCCGGGCGATGGCAACACCGGCGGTATTCTGAACTTCGTGACCAAGCGTGCGCTGTGCGAAGGCGAAAACAGCAAAATGTCCTGGACCCAGTCGGAAACCGGCTCTGCGATCACCTGGAAATACCCGAGCTGTATTCTGCGTGGGGATAACTCGATCGGTGAGTTCTACTCCGTGGCGCTGACCAGCGGCCATCAGCAGGCAGATACGGGTACCAAGATGATCCACATCGGTAAAAACACCCGGTCGACCATTATTTCTAAAGGCATCTCCGCCGGGCACAGTCAGAACAGCTATCGTGGGCTGGTCAAAATCATGCCGACGGCCACCAATGCCCGAAACTTTACCCAGTGTGACTCAATGTTAATTGGCGCAGACTGCGGGGCACACACCTTCCCGTACGTTGAATGCCGTAACAATACCGCCCAGCTTGAGCACGAGGCGACGACGTCACGTATTGGGGAAGATCAGCTCTTCTACTGCCTGCAGCGCGGGATCAGTGAGGAAGATGCCATCTCAATGATTGTGAACGGCTTCTGTAAGGATGTGTTCTCTGAACTGCCGCTGGAATTTGCCGTTGAAGCCCAGAAACTCCTCGCCATTAGTCTTGAACACAGCGTCGGTTAAGGAAAGCAAATGTTAAGTATTAAAGATTTACAGGTTAGCGTGGAAGACAAAGAGATCCTGCGTGGTCTCAATTTTGACGTCAAACCGGGTGAAGTCCACGCCATTATGGGGCCCAATGGCTCCGGGAAAAGTACGCTCTCCGCGACGCTGGCAGGACGCGAAGATTACGAAGTGACCCACGGGGCGGTCGAGTTTAACGGCAAAGATTTGCTGGAGATGTCGGTGGAAGAGCGGGCCGGTGAAGGTATTTTTATGGCCTTCCAGTATCCGGTGGAGATCCCGGGGGTGAGTAACCAGTTCTTTCTACAAACGGCGCTGAACGCGGTACGTAAATATCGCGGACTGGAGGCGCTGGACCGCTTTGATTTCCAGGACCTGATGGAAGAGAAGATTAAGTTGCTGAAAATGCCGGAAGACCTGCTGACCCGCTCGGTCAACGTCGGTTTTTCAGGCGGTGAGAAAAAGCGTAACGACATTCTGCAGATGGCGGTCCTTGAGCCTGAACTGTGTATTCTGGATGAGACCGACTCCGGTCTGGATATTGATGCCCTGAAGATTGTCGCCGACGGGGTGAACTCCCTGCGCGACGGCAAACGCGCGTTCATCATCGTCACTCACTACCAGCGTATTCTGGATTACATCAAGCCGGATTACGTCCATGTGCTTTACCAGGGGCGTATTGTGAAATCCGGTGATTTCACGCTGGTTAAACAACTGGAGGAGCAGGGTTATGGCTGGCTTACCGAACAGCAGTAATGCGCTCCAGCAGTGGCACCGTCTGTTTGAAGCGCAGGGCAATACGCGCTCGGAACAGGCGCAACAGCACCTGCAGCAGATGCTGCGTCTAGGTTTGCCGTCACGCAAGCAGGAGAACTGGAAATACACGCCGCTTGATGGCCTGCTGAACGGCGAGTTTGTCACCCGCCTGGCAGACATCAGCCCGGCGCAGCGCGATGCTCTGGCATTGACCGTGGATGCCGTGCGTCTGGTCTTCGTTGATGGTCAGTTCCGCCCTGAGCTGAGTGACAGCACCCAGGACAGCGGGTTTGAGATTGCCATTAACGATGACCGTCAGAGCCTGAGCACCCCGGTACAGCCCGAGGTCTTCCTGCACCTCACCGAGAGCCTGGCGCGGAGCGTGACGCATATTCGCGTTAAGCGTAACCAGCGTCCGGTAAAACCGCTGCTGCTGATGCACATCACCCAGGGAGCAGACGGCGACGAGATCAACACTGCTCACTACCGCCACCATCTTGAGCTGGCGGAAGGGGCGGAGGCCACGGTGATTGAGCATTACGTCAGCCTCAACGAAGCCCGGCACTTTACCGGGGCGCGTTTGACAATGCATGTTGCCGCCAATGCCCAACTTCACCATATCAAACTGGCGTTTGAAAACCCGCAGAGCCACCACTTTGCGCATAATGACATGCTGCTTGGACAAGATGCCGCGGCATACAGCCACAGCTTTTTGCTGGGCGGCGCGGTACTGCGCCACAACACCAGCACGCAGCTTAACGGCGAGAATACAACGCTTCGCATCAACAGCCTGGCGATGCCGGTTAAAACGCAAGTTTGCGATACACGCACCTGGCTTGAGCACAACAAAGGCTACTGTAACAGTCGCCAGCTGCACAAAACCATTGTCAGCGACAAAGGGCGGGCGGTGTTTAACGGCCTGATTAACGTGGCGCAGCACGCGATTAAAACCGACGGGCAGATGACCAACAACAACCTGCTGTTGGGACGCCTGGCGGAAGTGGACACCAAACCACAGCTTGAAATCTATGCTGATGACGTGAAGTGCAGCCATGGCGCGACGGTCGGGCGAATTGATGACGAACAGATGTTCTATTTACGCTCCCGCGGTATCGACCAGCAGGCGGCGCAGCAAATGATTATCTATGCGTTTGCCGCTGAACTGACGGAAGCGCTGCACGATGGCCTGTTAAAACAGCAGGTGCTGGCCCGTATCGGGCAGCGTCTGCCTGGAGGCGAAGCATGAGTTTTCCCGTAGAGAAAGTACGGGCAGATTTTCCGGTTCTGACCCGTGAAGTGAACGGTCTGCCCCTGGCGTATCTGGACAGTGCGGCCAGCGCGCAGAAACCGAATCAGGTGATCGAAGCGGAAGCGGAATTCTACCGCCACGGTTATGCTGCCGTGCACCGGGGGATCCACACCCTGAGTGCGGAGGCGACCCAGCGTATGGAAAATGTGCGTACCCAAATCGCCGCTTTCCTCAATGCACGCTCGCCAGAGGAACTGGTGTTTGTGCGTGGTACCACCGAGGGGATCAACCTTGTTGCCAACAGCTGGGGCAACGCGCAGGTCCACGCGGGGGATAACATCATCATCACCCAGATGGAGCACCATGCCAATATCGTGCCGTGGCAGATGCTCTGTGAGCGTGTCGGTGCGCAACTGAGGGTGATCCCATTGAACGTTGATGGCACCCTGCAGCTTGAGCAACTTGACGCGTTGCTGGATGCGCGTACGCGGCTGGTGGCCGTGACCCAGGTTTCTAACGTGCTGGGAACCGAGAACCCGGTGGCAGCGATTATTGAGAAAGCCCACCAGGCCGGCGCGAAGGTGCTGATTGATGGTGCGCAGGCGGTCATGCACCACGCGGTCGACGTCCAGGCGCTGGACTGCGATTTCTACGTCTTCTCCGGGCACAAGCTCTATGGGCCGACCGGGATTGGCGTGCTGTACGTGAAAGAAGATATTCTGCAGGCGATGCCACCGTGGGAAGGGGGCGGCTCTATGATCGCGACCGTCAGTCTCTCTGAAGGGACCACCTATGCACGCGCGCCGTGGCGCTTTGAAGCTGGCACGCCAAATACCGGCGGGATTATCGGGCTGGGGGCAGCCATCTCCTATGTTACGTCTGTTGGCCTTGACGCGATTCAGGAGTACGAACACCTGCTGATGCACTACGCGCTGCAGGAGCTTGCCAGCGTACCGGCGCTAACCCTGTATGGCCCGGCGGACCGCCAGGGGGTGATTGCGTTCAATCTGGGTAAACACCATGCATACGATGTGGGCAGTTTCCTCGATAATTACGGCGTGGCCGTGCGTACCGGACACCACTGTGCTATGCCGTTGATGGCGTTTTACCAGGTGCCGGCAATGTGCCGCGCATCGCTGGTGATGTACAACACAATGGAAGAGGTCGACAGGCTGGTGGCGGGGCTTAAACGCATTCACCAGTTGCTGGGCTAACGGAGAGGCGAAAGATGGCAGATTTGCCGGATAAAGAAAAATTACTGCGTAACTTCGGGCGTTGCGCAAACTGGGAAGAGAAGTACCTCTATATCATTGAACTGGGTCAGCGTTTACCGCCGCTCAGCGAAGAGGCACACAACCCGGAAAATATTATTCAGGGCTGTCAGAGCCAGGTCTGGATTGTGATGGAGCAGACGCGCGACGGCGTGATCGAATTACAGGGCGACAGCGATGCCGCTATTGTGAAAGGGCTTATTGCGGTGGTATTTATTCTCTATCACCAGATGTCAGCGCAGGATATTGTCGCTTTTGATGTCCGCCCGTGGTTTGAAAAAATGGCCCTGACCCAACACCTCACCCCGTCCCGTTCCCAGGGGCTGGAAGCGATGATTCGCGCCATCCGCGCCAAAGCTGCAATCCTTAGCTAGACTTACAGAACAGCATTCATTCTGTTTCGCGAGGTGGTTCCCGCCTCGCTGGTTTTTCAGCTTTCTGGCATCCGGCCAGTGAATAAGGAATCTCAGCATGAAGCGCGCGTCTCTAATAACTCTATTACTCCTGGGTTCGCTCGGTGCTCTTAATTCGGCCCGCGCGATGGATTACCCGTTGCCGCCCGCAGGCAGCCGTCTGATTGGGCAAAATCAAACCTACACGATACAGGAAGGGGATAATAAACTTCAGACCATCGCTCGCCGGTTTAATACTGCAGCACAGCTTATCCTTGAAGCCAATAATACTATTGCGCCGGTAAACCCTGCGCCGGGGACGGTGATCACGATCCCTTCGCAGATGCTGTTGCCCGACACGCCCCGTGAGGGGATTGTCGTGAACCTGGCGGAGCTGCGGCTTTACTACTTCCCGCCGGGCGAAAACATCGTTCAGGTTTTCCCGCTCGGCATTGGGCAACTGGGACTTGAAACGCCGGTCACCACCACCCGGGTCAGCCAGAAGATCCCTAATCCTACCTGGACCCCAACACCGGGCATCAGAGCGCGCTCTCTGGAGCAGGGTATTAAATTGCCGCCCGTGGTCCCGGCCGGGCCAAATAACCCGCTAGGACGCTTTGCATTGCGTTTAGGCGTGGGGCACGGGGAATACCTGATACACGGCACCAGTGCGCCGGACAGCGTCGGCCTGCGGGTCAGCTCCGGCTGTATGCGCATGAACGCGCCGGATATCAAAGCGCTGTTTGAGCAGGTGCGGGTCGGCACGCGGGTGCAAATCATTAATGAGCCGGTGAAGTTCTCCGTTGAGCCTGACGGTAAACGCTATATTGAAGTGCATCGTCCGCTGGCGCAGGTTGAGGGTGAAAACCCCCAGATGACACCCATTTCGCATTCCGCAGACTTTGCGACGTTTGTCTCGCAGTCAGGAAGTGATAAAGCGCTTATCGATAAAGCCTTGTCACGCCGCGCGGGGATCCCGGTAGCCGTGTCGGCCGATAACGGCGCGTCAGCGCGTCAGAACGTGTTGTCAGTACAGAACAGTCGGACATCCGCTGTGGTCGCGGAAGATGACGGTGAGAAGGTGACGCAGTAGGGGTTTGACGCAGACAAAAAAAATGGCGCACAATGTGCGCCATTTTATTAACAGGTACTATTACTTACGGTATTTAGTAGCCTGGTTGTCCAGACGCTGGTTAGCGCGAGCTGCGTCGTCTTTAGCAGCCTGAACGTCGGAACGCATTGCGTTCACGTCGTTGCTCAGCTGGTCAACTTTAGCGTTCAGAGTCTGAACGTCAGAAGACAGCTGATCGATTTTAGCGTTGCTGGAGCAACCAGCCAGCAGAGTAGAACCCAGGATTACCGCGCCCAGTACCAGTTTAGTACGATTCATTATTAATACCCTCTAGATTGAGTTAATCTCCATGTAGCGTTACAAGTATTACACAAAGTTTTTTAGGTTGAGAATATTTTTTTGATGGGAATACGCCTATTTTTGATCGTTCGCTCAAAGAAGCATCGAATCGGCCCTTTTTTGGCAAAAAGCTCTGTAAAAAAAGGCATTTTTCATCGGATTCATCTTAGATAATTCGCAATTAAATAGAGAAACCCGATTTGCTTTTTGAATGACTTTGGCTAATGCATGAAATAAAAAAAGCGTCCCGGAGGACGCTTTTTATGAAAATTAATTCGTTCGGGAATTATTACAGCACGTGAACAGATGCTGTGTTGGTGGTTCCGCTTGGTACCAGCGCACCAGAAACCATGACCACAACGTCGCCTTTCTGTGCCAGGCCGCTTTCCAGCGCCAGCGCTTTACCCTGAATGTAGAAATCGTCGGTAGACGCGATTTCTTTCACCAGATGCGCAACCACGCCTTTGCTCAGCACCAGCTGACGGGCAGTGGTTTCGTTGGTGGTCAGCGCCAGGATCGTCGCGTCCGGGAAGTATTTACGGACTGCGCGAGCAGATTTACCGCCCTGGGTGGCAACCACAATCAGAGGCGCTTCCAGTTTCTCAGCGGTTTCTACCGCACCGCGGCAGACTGCTTCGGTAATACGCAGTTTACGGCTGTCGTTGTTGAAGTCCAGACGGCTGGTCATCACGCGGTCAGTACGTTCGCAAATGGTCGCCATGATGCCAACGGCTTCCAGCGGGTATTTACCTTTCGCGGATTCGCCGGACAGCATGACTGCATCGGTACCGTCGAGGATGGCGTTAGCCACGTCACCAGCTTCTGCGCGGGTTGGGCGTGGGTTTTTGATCATGGAGTCCAGCATCTGCGTTGCGGTGATAACCACTTTACGCGCGCGAACACACTTCTCGATCATCATCTTCTGCGCGAAGATAACTTCTTCAACCGGGATTTCAACACCCAGGTCACCACGTGCAACCATGATGCCGTCTGACGCTTCGAGGATTTCGTCGAAGTTGTTCAGGCCTTCCTGGTTTTCGATTTTGGAGATGATCTGGATCTTCTCGCCGCCGTGCGCTTTCAGGTGCTCACGGATTTCAACCACGTCGGAACGTTTACGGATGAAGGATGCCGCAACGAAGTCGACGCCTTGCTCGCAACCGAAGATCAGGTCTTGTTTGTCTTTTTCAGCCAGGGCTGGCAGCGCGATGGAAACGCCTGGCAGGTTAACGCCTTTGTTTTCACCCAGGTCGCCGTTGTTCAGCACTTTACAGATAACCTTGTTACCTTCGATGGCGGTCACTTCCATGCCGATCAGGCCATCGTCTACCAGCACGGTGTTGCCAACGGACAGGTCGCTGGTGAAACCTTCATAGGTGACCGCAACGATTTCGTTGTTACCGACAACAGTCTTGTCAGTGGTGAAGGTGAAGGTCTGGCCCGCTTTCAGAGAGACGTCGTTACCGCCTTCCAGTTTGATGGTGCGGATTTCTGGACCTTTGGTATCCAGCAGGATGGCTGCTTTTTTACCGGTCTTGCTCATCACGTTGCGCAAGTTCTGGATACGCTGACCGTGTTCAGCATAGTCACCGTGGGAGAAGTTCAGACGCATAACGTTCATGCCGGCGTCCAGCATTTTGCTCAGCATCTCTTCAGATTCGGTTTTCGGGCCGATAGTACAAACAATTTTCGTCTTTTTCATGACAGTCTTAGTCTTTAAGTTGGGAAGGATATGGAAATCTCGCTCCGGGGGCGCACCGCCGCGGAGTCAAACCTGTGTTGCAAAAGAGTATATGACACGCACTAAGGATAGGAGACATCAAATGAGCGTGCAGAAGAAAGTGTGCCTGAGTGACAGCCCAACGAAGGAGAGGAGTAGTTGTACGTTGTTTTTTGTATTCCAAGCGCTGAAACCATTCACCAGGGATTAGGCGCGCATTATACGCTGATTTTAAGATAAAAGGAAAATGAAAACAGCGTTTCAAAAATAATCTGTGCAGATCCACATGAGATTGTTATCAAGGCGTTAAGGTTAGATGACATCTTATCGCGGCAGGTGCGTGACCTGCCGCGTTTTGCTTAGTTTTTCAGCGCCTGGCTGAGGTCGGCAATCAGATCTTTGGCATCTTCAATGCCCACGGACAGGCGAATCAGCTGCGGTACTATGCCGTTGGCCAGCCGCTGTTCAAGCGGAATCGAAGCGTGAGTCATGCTGTAAGGCTGGCTGACCAGACTTTCCACGCCACCCAGGCTTTCGGCGAGGGTGAATAATTTCAGTGAGCGGATCACCTCTGTGGCCCGTTGCGCATCGCCTTTCACCACCAGAGAAATCATGCCGCCCGGCAGCGCCATCTGCGTGCGGGCAAGCGAATATTGCGGGTGTGATTCCAGCCCCGGATAAAATACCTTTTCGACCTGCGGCTGTTGCTCCAGCCATTGCGCAATGGCCAGCGCGTTGGTGCTGTGCTTTTCTACCCGCAGCGACAGCGTACGAATACCGCGCAGCGTCAGGAAGCTGCTAAACGGATCCAGTACACCGCCGACCGCGTTCTGCAGGTAGGCAAGCTTGTCCGCCAGCGCGGCGTTATTTCCCACAACCGCCAGTCCGGCGACCACGTCCGAGTGACCATTCAGGTATTTGGTGGCAGAGTGCACGACGATGTCGAAACCCGTTTCCAGCGGGCGATGGATGACGGGCGACGCGAAGGTATTATCGGCCACGCTGATGACGTGATGACGACGGGCGATGTCGGCGATAGCCGCCAGATCCGCCAGTTTAAGCAACGGATTGGTTGGCGTTTCAACCCATACCATTCGCGTATCCGGCCGGATGGCGGCTTCAAGACCGGCCAAATCGTCCGGCTTGACCCAGCTCACCTGCAGGCCGGTGCTACGTTTACGCACATTTTCAATCAGGCGCCAGGTCCCGCCGTAGACATCGTCAATGGCGACGATATGGCTGTCTTTATCCAGCAGTTCAAGCACGGTAGAGATGGCGGCGAGGCCGGAAGCGAAGGCATAGCCGCGGGTCCCGCCTTCCAGTTCGGCGATGGCGGTTTCCAGCGCATGGCGGGTCGGATTGCCGCTGCGCGAATATTCATAGCCGGTGTGCTCGCCGGGTGACGGTTGCGCAAACGTGGAGGTGGCGTAAATCGGGGGCATGACCGCGCCATGCCGATCGTTAAACTCACCGCTGTGTACGCTCAGGGTTGCCAGATTTTTCATCATGTATTCCTTTATTGCTGAAGACGGTTGCGCCAGGCGGTAAGAACATCGCTGCGCGTAATCAGGCCCAGGAAGCGGTCATTGTCATTAATGACCGCCACCAGACCGCGATCGAAAATGGCGTTCAGGGCGCTTTCCGGGGCGTTTTTATCGAGGAACTCCACCTGACGGGTCATTGCCGCGGTCACGGGAAGCGAGAAGCGGTCGCCATCGCCACCGATATGGCGCAGAAGATCCCACTCGTCGATGATGCCCACGACCTGGCCGTTCTCCAGGACCGGCAGCTGGGAGATGTCATACAAACGCATCCGCGCCAGTACGGTGGAGAGGGTGTCATCCGGCGCGGCGGTGACGGTTGCGCCTTCATCGTGGCGCAGGGCGATGTAGTCGGAGAGATCGCCAGCCTGCGGCCGGGAGATCAAACCCTGCTGGCGCATCCAGTCATCGTTGAACATCTTTGAGAGATATTTGTTGCCACTGTCACAGGCGAAGGTCACAACCCGTTTCGGGGTGGTCTGTGCCTGGCAATATTTCAGCGCAGCCGCCAGCAGGGTGCCGCTGGAGGAGCCTGCCAGGATGCCTTCCGTTTTCAGCAGCTCGCGGGCGGTGGTGAAAGCCTCGCGATCGGTGATGCGCCAGGCACGATTCACCCCTTCGATGTGTGCCAGCGGAGGAATAAAGTCTTCACCAATCCCCTCAACCAGCCACGAGCCAGCATCCTGATAGCGTCCCGTTTCTACCTGATCGGCCAGGACCGAACCGGCCGGGTCGGCCAGCACAAATTCAGTCTGCGGTGAGTGCTCAGCGAACCACGCCTGTAGCCCACCCAGCGTCCCGCCAGACCCCACGCCGACGACGATGGCGTCAATCTTACCGTCAAGCTGTTCATACAGTTCAGGCGCGGTGGTGGTGCGGTGCGCCAGCGGGTTGGCTTCGTTATTAAACTGATCGATGTAATACGCCCCCGGCAGTTCATTCGCCAGACGTTGCGCGTAATCCTGATAGTAGGCAGGGTGGCCCTTATTGACATCGGAGCGGGTCAGTACCACCTGAGCCCCCAGTGCCCGCAGGTGGAAAATCTTCTCGCGGCTCATTTTGTCTGGCACCACCAGGATCAGCGAATAGCCTTTCTGCGCGGCGATCAAGGCCAGGCCAAGACCGGTATTTCCCGCCGTCGCCTCAATGATGGTACCGCCTGGCTGGAGCTGGCCGTTGCGCTCCGCTTCGTTAATCATCGACAGTGCAACGCGGTCTTTAATCGAACCGCCCGGGTTCTGGTTTTCCAGCTTCAGAAACAACGAGCAGAGACCGGTATCAAGCTTATGCAGCTGGATAAGCGGGGTGTGGCCAATCAGTTCGGTGACGGAGTGGTAAATCGTCATGGTGTTTTCCTTTCAGGAGGTCATGACAGGATGATAGGGCGGGGGAATTAACCCCTTAAAGAATCCTTCACTCCGTTTTAGAACAGAAAAGAATATAAATGTCGTTTTTGGATGGAGGGATAGCAAGACGTAAAGTGCTCTGGATGTGAGGATGGCTATATCAGTCAAAAATGCTGCAAAATTAACCGTTTTCATCAGGTGATGAACCGCTGATATGCACATGGCAGATAATCATTTCTGAAATTGGTCTAAATGCTTGCCGGTACGAAAATCGCTATTTATTCCTGCAAGTTATAACAAATTCCTTTTTGTTCATTTAAAAGGTGATAACGCCTGTTTACTATCATTTGGACATCCATACTGCTAAACCGCCATGTGCGGGACGGATTACACATAAGAATGATTGTACTCAGCAATATTTCGAAGGTTTTTGACAACGGGAAGGTTGCACTCACAGCCGTTGATAACGTCAATTTGACGATAGAGCAGGGGCAGATATACGGCATTATCGGTTACAGCGGCGCGGGTAAAAGTACTCTTATTCGTTTGCTGAATGGACTGGAAAAACCCACTCGCGGAAGTGTGACCATCAACGGACAGGACATTTCTGCCGCAAAGGGCGAAGCACTGCGCCAGGCACGTCTGAAGATCAGCATGGTCTTCCAGCACTTCAATCTGCTTTGGTCGCGCACGGTGAGTGAGAATATTGCGTTCTCAATGCAAATCGCCGGTGTGCCAAAAGCCAACATTAAGGCCCGCGTGGCCGAACTGGTCGATCTCGTTGGGCTGAAGGGACGCGAGAACGCCTATCCCTCGCAGCTGAGTGGCGGGCAAAAACAGCGTGTGGGGATTGCGCGTGCATTGGCCAATAACCCCGACGTATTGCTTTGCGATGAAGCCACGTCAGCCCTCGATCCGCAGACCACCGATCAAATCCTCGATCTGCTCCTGGACATTAACCGCCGCTTCAGGCTGACCATCGTGCTGATCACGCACGAGATGCACGTGGTGCGCAAAATTTGCGACCGCGTGGCGGTGATGGAGAACGGCAAAGTGGTGGAGGAGGGGGAGGTGCTGAGCGTCTTTACCCGTCCGCAGCAGCCTATCACTCAGCAGTTTGTCCGCCAGGTGAGCCAGTATGCCGAGGAAGAGACGTTTAATACGGAGCTGGCAGCGGACCTTGAAGGTAGCGTCATCAGGTTGACCTTTACGGGCCACAGCACCCATAAGCCGATCGTGGGCGAGCTGACTCTGCGCTACGGCCTGCCGTTTAACATTCTGCACGGAAAAATGACCCAAACGGCCCACGGCGTATTTGGGCAACTCTGGGTACACGTCGTGGCATCGGATGAACAACTGAGCAATATCCTCGCCGACCTGAAGCACAGCGATATTGAAGGCGAGGTAATTAAACATGGCTGAGACGCTTTTTCCTCATCTGAAGTGGGAGCAACTCTGGGCGGCGACGCTGGAAACGCTGTACATGACTGCGCTTTCCGGCGTGGCAACCTTTGTTCTTGGGATCGTCCTTGGCCTGGCGCTGTTTTTAACCGCGCGCGGCGGGTTGTTCCACAACCGCGCGGTCTACAGCGTGATTTCAATTGTGGTGAACGTGTTTCGTTCTATCCCGTTCATCATTCTGATTGTGCTGTTGATCCCGTTCACGAAAACCCTTGTCGGCACCATTCTTGGCGCCAACGCGGCGCTGCCGGCTCTGATTGTCGGTGCGGCACCGTTCTACGCTCGCCTGGTCGAAATTGCCCTGCGTGAAGTGGACAAGGGGGTTATTGAGGCCACGCGCTCAATGGGCGCACGACTGAGCACCCTGGTGTTTCGGGTTTTACTGCCGGAGTCATCACCTGCACTGGTATCAGGTATTACGGTAACGCTGATTGCGCTGGTGAGTTACAGCGCCATGGCGGGGGTGATTGGCGCAGGCGGTTTGGGAAATCTGGCTTATCTGGAAGGATTCCAGCGCAACCATGGCGACGTCACGCTGGTGGCGACGGTGACCATTCTGATCATCGTTTTCATTATCCAGTTCTGCGGCGACGTCCTGACCTCACTGTTAGATAAACGATAATCTCTAATAACACACAGGAACCATCATCATGAAAAAAACACTGACACTGATCGCCGCAGCAACCCTGAGCGCCCTGAGCTTTGCCACCTGGGCTGATACCCTGACCGTGGGGGCATCCAACACGCCGCACGCCGAAATTCTGGAGCAGGCGAAGCCTATCCTGGCGAAGCAGGGTATCGATCTGGAGATCAAACCTTTCCAGGACTACATTCTGCCCAACACCGCGCTGGCGGGTCATGATATTGACGCTAACTATTTCCAGCATATTCCTTACCTGAACAGCGTGCTGAAAGATCACGCCGGTGATAAGGATTATGATTTTGTCAGCGCGGGCGCGATCCACATCGAGCCAATCGGGATCTATTCCAAAAAATACAAATCCCTGAAAGATCTGCCGCAGGGCGGCAAAATCATCATGCGTGATGCTGTATCTGAAGAGGGCCGTATTCTCTCTATCTTCGAAAAAGAGGGGGTGATCAAACTGAAGCCGGGCATCGACAAAGTGACCGCGCGTATCAGCGATATCGTGGAAAACCCGAAAAAACTGCAGTTTACGCCTAACGTGGAAGCCTCTCTGCTGCCACAGATGTACAACAACGACGAAGGTGACGCGGTCGTGATTAACGCCAACTACGCGATTGATGCGGGCCTTGATCCTGTACATGACCCGATTGCGGTAGAGAGTGGTGAAAATAACCCGTATGCCAACATCATTACCGTTCATCGTGGTGACGAGAAGAAGAAAGATATCGTCGCGCTGGTGAACGTTCTGCACTCCAAAGCGATCCAGGACTGGATCCGCACCAAATACAAAGGCGCAGTGATCCCGGTAAACAACTAATTTATTGATTTTACGAATGAAGCCCGGCGGGACTCTCGCCGGGCTTCTTTTTTGTATCCGGGCGATGAATCATTTAAGCTGAGAGTTTAGGGCAATGGAGTGATGACGATGGGTAATGTGACCAAAGACGAAGCGCTGTATCAGGAGATGTGTCGGGTGGTCGGGAAGGTCGTTCTGGAGATGCGTGATTTGGGGCAGGAGCCGAAGCATATTGTCATTGCGGGGGTGCTGCGTACGGCGCTGGCGAACCAGCGCGTAAAACGTAGCGAGTTAACCACCCAGGCGATGGAAACCGTGGTTAAAGCACTGGCCGGTTGAAGCGCCAGCGTTTCGCAAGCTGCTCAAGGGAGCAGCAGAGCAGGTAGTAGACCACACCCGTAAAGATAAAAATGGCTGCCGGGTAAATTTGCACCCGGTTGTTCACTTGGCCGGCCACCGTGGTGAGCTCAGGGACATTCACAATAAACGCCAGCGACGTATCCTTCAGCAGGCTGATAAAAATCCCCACCAGTGACGGCAGAATATTGCGCAGCGCCTGCGGCAGCAGCACGCGCGACAGCGTTTGCCGGGTACTGAAACCCTGAGACAGGGCGGCCTCGTACTGCCCTGACGGTAAGGCGCTGAGTCCGGCCAGTACTGAATGCATAACCGAAGCCGCGGTAAACCAGGCCAGGGCCAGCGTGACGGTGAGCGCCCCCGGGAGATCGCCGCCGGTGATGAGCGGCAGCAGATACCACATCCAGAAAATCACAAAGATTAACGGGATCCCGCGAATTAACTCCGCCCATACAAAGAGCGCCTTGCGCACAAGCCCCGTAAAACGCCAGGCCAGGCACGCGAGAGCAATTCCACCGGGCAGGGCGAGAGCCGCCGCGCCCAGCGCCATCAGCAACGAGAGCAAGACCCCGCCAGGCTCACCAACTGCCGCACGTCCCCAGAGCAGGTAATCCAGGTTATCGGTAATGACATTAAGTCCGGCAAGCATGGTTTCCCCTCCCTGAGATTGGGCCGAGGCGCACCAGCACCGTCCCCATCAGCATGCCGGTAAGCAGGTACAGGACGGTGCCGACGGTAAACGCCTCCAGCGCATGGGCGTTGTAGCTTTCAATCTGTCTCACCTGATAGGTCAGTTCGGCAAAGCCAATGCCGCTGGCGAGCGATGAGAGTTTCATCAGATTGAGATACTGCCCGACAACGGGTTGCCAGGCGTTGGCCAGCCCCTGCGGCAGAAGGATGTAACGAAACAAGCGCCACGCGGAAAATCCTTGTGCGAGCGCCGCTTCCCGTTGCCCGGCAGGGACTGAACGTAGTCCCGATGCCACTTCCTCAATCAAGAAAGCCGAGGTGAATACGCCTAACCCCCATGCAGAGCATAAAAACTCGGGGGTAAACCACCAGACGTCACCGGGCAAAACGGACCAGCGGTGATCCGCATTCACGGCATCCCGGAACGCCTGTGGTAACCCGTTCCAGGCGGCAAAATACCAGAACAGCAGTTGCACCAGCAGCGGCGTATTGCGAAACAGCGACACCCAGCTACTGACGACCGCGTTCCCGACACGTCCACCCGTCAGGCGCAGAAGCAGAAAAAGCAGCGCGAGCAGGGTTGCCAGCAGCATCCCCGCGAGCGTCACCCACAGGGTGGTGAGAAATCCGGATGCGATCCACTGCAGGGGCTGTCCGGTCAGCACGCCCTGCCAGTCAAGTGTGGGCATTAGAGATGCTCCTGATGCAGCGGGTTCAGGACTTTTTGCAGGAATCGCTGAGCGCGTGGGTGCGACGGTTGCCTGAAAAATTGCTCCGGTGGCGCGGTTTCAAGAACGTGCCCGGCGTCGATAAACACAATCCGGTCGGCAATTTCCCGGGCAAATTGCATCTCATGCGTCACCACAATCATGGTGATCCCGCTGTGCGCAAGCGCCTTCATCACGAACAGCACTTCGCCAATCATCTCCGGGTCAAGCGCGGAGGTTGGCTCATCGAACAGAATGATTTGTGGTGAAGAGGCCAGCGCGCGGGCAATCGCCACGCGCTGTTGCTGACCGCCGGAAAGCTCGGCAGGGAAATGGTGTGCTTTTTCCAGCATCCCCACTTTTTCCAGCAGTGCCAGCGCCCGCGCCTGAGCTGGCTGGGCCTTCCAGCCGTGAACATGCTCCAGCGCCAGAGTGATGTTTTGACTGGCGGTGAGGTGGGCGTAAAGATTGAACTGCTGAAACACAAACCCGACGCGGCTGCGCAACTGACGCAGCGCGGTACCGGAGAGCCGTCCGGTGGATTTGTTATCGATCAGGATCTCGCCACCGCTCAGGGTTTCAAGCTGATTGATAAGCCGGATCAGGGTGGATTTACCGGAACCCGAAGGCCCGAGAATGGCCACCACTTCACCTGGCGTGATGGTGAGGTTAATGCCCTTTAAGACCTGATGGTTACCGTAATGTTTCTGCACATCGCGAAACTCGACGCTGGCGTGTTCCAGATGTGAAAAATCCGCGGCACCGGCCGCGGAGTGTGAAAAAAGCGCTGAGAGCATATTACTGAGCTTCTATTTTAAAGGCACGAGGCTGTGGGGATGGGGTATCCGGACCGAACCAGACGTCATAGATTTTTGCCGCCTGACCGTTCTTCTCAAGGTTAACAAGCTCGTCGTTGACGGCTTTCAGCAGTGCGGTTTCGCCTTTTTTTACCCCCACGCCAATCTCTTCTTTGCTGAGCAGATCGGGCAGGATTTTGAAGTTCGCCTTGTCCGGCGCCTGCGCCAGCAGACCGGCCAGAATCGTACTGTCCTGAGTGATAGCCTGCACGTTACCGTTGCGCAGGGCCGTCAGCGCCAGCGGAATATCGTCATAAGAGAGCACGCGGGCGTGCGGGAAACGCTGGTGCAGCGCCTGTTCACCCGTTGTGCCTTTTACCGCGCCAATGCGCGCCCGGCTATAGGCATCAAGCGTATCGGCAGCTTTTACCGGTACCAGGAACTGCTGGCCGGTCACGAAATAGGGAAGGGAGAAATCAACCACCTGCGCCCGTTCCGGGGTAATGGTGATATCTGCCACAATCAAATCTGCCTTACCGGACTGCAGGAGGGGAATGCGGTTAGCCGGGTTGGTGGCGACCAGTTCAAGCTTCACGCCAAGTGCACTGGCAAGCGCTCTGGCGAAATCGACGTCGTAGCCGATAATCTCATGGGTCTTTGCATCGATGGAGCCAAACGGCGGATTGGCATCAAAGGTGGCAACTTTGACCACGCCTGCGGCTTTAATATCCGCCAGTTGATCGGCCTGCACCTGCATTGAGAACAGACCGCCTGCCGCCAGTAAGCCCAGCACCAGTGTCCTTTTTTTAAACCCTTTCGCGTTTGCTGCCATAGTGATTGTTCATCCCGTTGTTTTTGTTTTACCCCGTTACGCTCCCATAAGCGAAAGCTCTCGCCAAATAAGAAATCGTTCTTTGCTATAAGCAAAAAAGCATTAGTGAACAAGGTGTTAATGGCGAGTAAAAGAATGGAGGGCTATTTGCAAATCCTGCACATCGACAGTGGATTTTGGTATTTCCCCTGTGCGGGTGTTGGGTGTTTAACTTAGGGCAAGTGAAGCGAAAGGGGGAAAGACGATGAAAAAGTGGATAAACACGTTACGGCGGTTTTTTGCGACCCGACCAGCGAATGCGGAGAACAGCGCGCAACGTGTTCTTGAGTCCGTACTGCCTGTCGCCAGCCTGTATGGCGTGGACGTTGCCAACATTGATCCGGAGTGGTTCCATGATAAAACGTCACGCTGAACTGCGCCGCACGCGCGAAATGTACTGGAATGAGCTGTGCGAAATTTTGTTCTGACAACGGTTAACTGCTAATGTCGGCAGGATGAATCTCCTGACCCGTTAACGGAATGAATAACACTCTTTTCAGGCGCACGGTTATTGTCTGGCTGCTGGTGTGCCTCATCAGCGGCGTTTTGCTCTATGCCGAACAGATCCGCCGCCAGTTCTGGGAACGCGATCGTGAGTTTTCGACACGCTATTCCACCCTTAGCGCCGTGCTGACGCAAAATGAATCTGTTTTGCCGTTACTCAACGGCGAGGAAGACCTCGCGGCTCTGCGCAAAAAATTCCCGCACATCCTCGCCCTTGAGAAAACCTCAGGCCGTGCGCTGAACGCTGCCCGTGTGGAATCGACCCGCGATTGTCAGTACTGGCTGTATAATCCCTGGCGTCAGATCCGCGTACTTATCGATCTTGCGCCGCTGCTCAGCACCCAACATACCTTTGATGCACTTGCCATTCGCTTCAATGACGCAGATAACGCGCCCCCTGCCGGGGCTTTCTGGCACTGGCAGCGGACCTTCACGCAACCCACACAACCCTTTACCCTTATGGCCACGGCAAAGCCGCACTGGCTGGCCGTCTCCTGGTGGGTATATCCGTTCCTGTTCTTCGGCTGGGCGGTGCTTATCGCCGCGGCCAGCCTGCTGCTCTGGCAACGGCGGCAGCGCCAGCACGCCGAACAGCGCGCACACTATTACCAGCATGCAAGGCTCAACACCCTGGGAGAGATCACCGCTGGGATCGTGCATGAGATTAACCAGCCGCTGACTGCCGTTCAGACCTGGATTCAGGGTGCTCAGCGCCAACAACTGCAGGCGAATCCGCAGGCCGTATCGCAGGCGCTGGCTGCCGCGCTGGTACAAACCCAGCGTATCAGCGCGCTCTTAACCCGCTTTCGCGAACATGTGGTTCAGGAAAAAGTCACCTTGCGCGACATCGACCTGAAACCGTGCTGGCAGCAGGTGGTCGATCTCCTGGAACATGAACGCCGCTCTGAGCATATCACGGTGAGCCATGCGTTCGCGGCAGGTGCCACGCGGGTTCTGGCAGACCGACTCTGGCTTGAACAGGTGCTGCATAATCTGCTCAGTAATGCCATTCAGGCCCAGCAAGAGTGCGCGCAAGGGTGGGTGAAAATAACCAGCGAGAAACGGGAAAACTGGATTTATATCACCCTCACCGATGGCGGACCTGGCTTTAGCCCGGAGGCCTTGCAGAACGCCTTTATGCCGTTTTACAGCGGACGGACGGAAGGAATAGGGCTGGGAATGACGTTAACGGAGTCGTTGATGACGCGCATGAATGGATCAATCACGCTGGGCAATGCGCCCCAGGGCGGGGCGCAGGTCCGGTTACAACTGGCGAGTGGAGAGGTAAATACGCGTGGATAACACAGTCTGGCTGATTGATGACGATGAATCCATCCGTGAGTCGCTGGCCTTCTTACTCTCGGGAATGGGCTGGCAGGTCAATGGGTTTGAAAGCGTGGACGCGTTTACGTCAGCGCACGGTGGGCGCGCGGCGCTCGTCGGCTGTCTGCTGCTGGATATGCGCATGCCGGGAAAAGGCGGGCTGACCTGGCTGGAGGAGGGCAAATGGCCCTGGCCGCTGTTGCCGGTTATCGTCATGACCGGACACGGCACCGTTGATGCCTGCCGCCGCGCCTTTCGCAATGGCGTCTTTGAATTTTTCACCAAGCCGCTGGATGCCGATAAGCTCATTGAAACGGTAGGGCTCGCCTTCGAAGAGAGCCAGAGACGACTGACCCGCTGGCAGGAAACGTCGCGGATTAAAGCGCGTTTCGAACAACTGACGGCGCGTGAGCACGAGGTGCTGGCGGTGCTGATGGAAGGACGCAGCAATAAAGAGGTGGCCCTGCAGTTGAACCTCTCGCCCAGAACGGTTGAAGCGCACCGGGCCGCGGCGTTCGCCAAGCTTGGCGTGACCAGCCTGGTGCAGGCAATCCGCGATTACGACAAATTACAATCCGTATAACTACCAGGATAATTGCGTAATCAACCGAATTATGCTTCATCGCGCGTCTGAGTACGATCGAACGGTATTCAATCATTCGAGGACGTGCGATGAAAAAAGTAATGATGGCAGCCGCGCTTGTCGCCGGTAGCGTAAGCCTGACGGCACAGGCCGACGCATTGAACCAGAAAAATCTCTCCCTGGCGCAGGCCAACGCGCTGGCGACCTCCGCCATTCAGGCCTGCGTAGCGAAAAACTACCAGGTGACGGTAACCGTGGTGGACCGCGCCGGTGTGGTCAAAGCGGTGCAGCGTACCGACAATGCCGGGCCACACACGGTAAAAGCCAGCGAAATGAAAGCCTATACCGCGCTGAGTGCAAAAAATGCGTCAGGCAAGGTTATGGAAGCCGCGCAGAGCAATGCCGGCGCACAAAACATGCGTGATATTCCGGGCTTCCTGCTGCTGGCCGGTGGTCTGCCGGTGAAAGAGGGGGATGAGGTGATCGGCGCAATAGGGATCGGCGGTGCGCCGGGTGGTCATCTGGATGAAGCGTGCGCGCAGGCGGCGATTGACGGGCTGAAGAAATAATATAAAAAAGCACCGGGTTTTCCGGTGCTTTATCATCAGATCTTGCAGGCATCACCGCAGTCGTCATCGGCGATAATCGACTGCGCTTTTTTATCAGCGTCGTCGAGACGTTCCGCGTTACGCTCTTCAGCTTCATCCAGCCCGTTAAAGACCAAGTTTTCGAGATCAATTTCCATATGGCACCTGCTTTGTTCGGTTTTTGATACTGGCACAGTATAGGGCAAAAAGAGCCGGCAATGTACCGCGCAGCACATAACGATAATCCCTGCCATACTCAGTGCTTTATCGCTGAGGAGAGCTCATGATTACACTGTGTAAAACCTGCGGTACCTCTTATGACGCAACGCCGGCGCGATGCCCTGTGTGCGAGGATGAACGCCAGTATGTTCCGGCCAGCGGCCAGGCGTGGAGTGATTTTGCGACGGTGACGGCCACACACAGCAATAAATGGCAGCAGCTTGAGCCGCAGCTGCTCAGCATCAAAACGGTGCCCGCTTTTGCCATCAACCAGCGCGCGCTGCTTCTGCGTACCCCCCACGGCAATATCCTTTGGGATTGCATTGCGAATCTCGACCCGGCAACCAGAACCATCATCGCGGCGCTCGGTGGCATCAGCGCGATCGCGATTTCACATCCTCACTACTACACCACGATGCAGGAGTGGGCCGGGGCTTTCGATGCGCCGGTTTACCTGCACGCGAACGATCGCGAGTGGGTTATGCGCGACAGCCCGATGCTCCACTTCTGGCAGGGCGATACGCTGGACATTTTCCCCGCGGTAACGTTATTACGCCTCGGAGGACATTTCGCTGGCGGAACGGTGCTGCACTGGCAGGAGGGTGATGGTGTCTTACTGGCAGGCGATATTCTACAGGTCACGCCGGGCAAAGATGCTGTCTCGTTTATGTGGAGCTATCCGAATATGCTGCCGTTGCCCGCCCGCAGCGTCGAAGACGTGGCCGGGCGGCTGGTGGGGAAAAAATTCGCTCGCCTGTACGGCGCTTTTGAAGGGCAAAATATCCTGGCGAATGCGGATGAGATTGTGCAGCGGTCGGGCCAGAAATATATTGCTTGTCTGAAGTAAAGTCCGGTGGGTAAACTTTACTTGTGTGATCCCGATCATACCTAAACTAAAACAGATAAAAGAGAAATTGCTATGCAACATATCATTGAAGGTTTTCTCAGCTTTCAAAAAGAGATTTTCCCGCAACGTAAAGAGCTCTTCCGCAGTTTAGCGTCCAGCCAGAATCCCAAAGCGCTGTTCATCTCATGCTCTGACAGCCGTCTGGTCCCAGAACTGGTCACTCAGCAAGAGCCAGGACAACTCTTTGTCATTCGTAATGCTGGCAACATCGTGCCACCGTTCGGCCCTGAGCCAGGCGGTGTATCCGCAACGATTGAATACGCGGTTGTTGCGCTGGGCGTGACCGATATTGTTATCTGCGGCCACTCCAACTGTGGGGCGATGAAAGCCATTGCCGACAATGCGGACCTCGAACCTATGCCGGCGGTTTCTCATTGGTTACGCTATTCCGATGCGGCAAAAGCGGTGGTTGAGAAGAAAACCTGGGATAAGCCAATCGATAAAGTGAATGCGATGGTGCAGGAAAACGTGTTTGCGCAGCTGAGCAACATTAAGACTCACCCGTCAGTGGCGGTGGGCCTGCGCAACAACGCCATCCGTCTTCACGGCTGGGTGTATGACATTGAAAGCGGCAAAATTCTTGCACTGGATAAAGAGACGAAAACCTTTGTCTCTTTATCCGATAACCCGCAGGTTTACTTCGAGTAATCCCGCGTTGCAGGGCACGGATGCCCTGTCAGTCATCACTGTACGGTAATTTCCTTCTTGAACCCGATGCGGTTTTCTCTGCGGCTTTTGCCATCGCCTCTGCTATCTCTGCACATTCCGCCAGTCCCTGAACAAAAGGGTGATCGTGCATCAGCCACGGGATTGCGCCAAATGCAATGCGTCCGCGAAGCGTTTCCGGCGCTTTTAACGTGTAATCCTCGCCAATATCCGGGATCTCATCGCCCGTCGCCTGTAGCTGCTTGCGCAGCGTAGGGAAGGGCAGATCTTTTGTTTTAAGCGGCTTTTGCCCGCGGGCATCAATAAAGACGTCGAAACGGTAGGCCGTCTCTTTAGTGGCGATGACCGTCTGCGCGCTGCCAATATCCAGCGTGTAATCATCACCCAGCGCCACAACACTAATGATGCCGGCCTCACGAAGCGCGAGAAGCCTGCGAATGGACTGCGGGGGAATGGCGGCATAGTTGTCGATAAAGACGCGTGCCAGCCCGTTTTTAAAGCGTTCAGCGTCCTTTTCGGTAAGCTGAGGAACCATCTCCTGGACCACTTCATGCAGCCGAAGCACGGTGTAGCGCCAGGCCACCGTGCGCCGGTCACGTTTGTTCCGCTCGACCTCATTCAGGTTCTCTTCAGCCCAGGTAAACGGACCGTGCTGTTTTCGATCCTCAAACCACGCTTCGCGAAGGTTGTCCGCCGTCTGCATGCGCAGCGATATTTTCTCACACCAGGCCGGGTCGGCAAGTTCAAGCTCTTTCACCATAAGGGCGAAAATGCGGTCAAGCAGACCGTCTGATCCTTTGGCGATTTCGGCTTCGAGTACCGATTCGGTTAATACCGACAGCGGTTCGTACGGAATAGGACAGTAAAAATCGGCCTCTGGCAGAATCCCGGTCCTGGACATGAGTACAATTTTTAACGCTTCACTTCCTTTATCGAGGAGGAACGTGCCGTCGCGAAATTCACCGTGCTGCATGACCACGGCCATCGCCGCGTCCAGCCCGCTTAAGGATGTTCCCATAATACCGACGCGGCAGGGGCGGATGCGGGCATCCATCAACCCTGACCACGGGCTTGGGAAATACGCGCGCGTGGCTTCCTCTTCTTCTGGCCAGACATGCCCGGTGGCGATCACGGCGAGATCGAATCGTTCTGGAAACGGTGTGTCATTGACCGAAAGCGTCACGCCGGAGGAGGACGGGGCAACATCGGTGACGCTGGCAGACGTGTGGATCTCAACCTGAAATCCCCGCCTCTTAGCTTCCTGTACTATTGTCTGGAAACTGTCGCGAAAATACTCGCCCAGCAGAATACGGGGCAAAAACTGTCTGTCATGCAAGGTGGCTTTATCAACCTTAAAGCGCGCCAGATGGGCTTCACTCTGGCGCTTAAGCCAGTCGAGGTAGGTCATAAAAAGGGGCGGGATTTCAATGCTGGCAATGTTCGCCAGCATCAGGCGAGAGTTATCGTCGTCGTTGTAGGGCATTCCCACGCCAGCTTCGTCTGCCTGTTCAAAAACGGAGACAGAGAGCGGCGACGCGTTCTTAAGAAGAGAATAAAAGGTGTAAATCCCTGTAGGGCCGGAGCCGATAATGGCGATTTTCTTCATCGACAGTCTTCCTGTTTTTTTTCCATAAGAAAAGCGTAGCAGGAGAATAATGATGAAATTGGGGTATTAAGAAAAATCAGGGGTTAAGAAGAGGATTTGCACCATTTCAGGACTGAAATGGTGCGTCCGAGTGGACTCGAACCACCGACCCCCACCATGTCAAGGTGGTGCTCTAACCAACTGAGCTACGGACGCAGAATGGTGCGTTCAATTGGACTCGAACCAACGACCCCCACCATGTCAAGGTGGTGCTCTAACCAACTGAGCTATGAACGCAACGTGTTGTCGGTGACAACGGGGACGAATATTAGCGGCACAGCATCGTTGAGGCAAGAGGGAAAATGCATTTTTCTCTCTGATTTCACGCGATTGCTTTATTACCGCGCAAAGTGAAGAGAAAGTAGCCGCCAGCTGGCGGCTACTGCGTATTTAACGTGCAGCGCGTTGCAATATTACCGAGGATGACTGGCGTTGCAGGAAGCGCATGCGCAGCATCATCATAATTGCCGCAGAGGTTAAGCCGATGATAAAGCCCATCCAGAATCCTGCCGGCCCCATGCGGTCAACCACCAGATCGGTAAGCGCCAGGATATAACCACACGGCAGACCCAGCACCCAGTAAGCGATGAAGGTGATAAAGAAGATCGAACGCGTATCTTTATACCCACGCAGTACGCCGCTGCCAATCACCTGTATGGAGTCGGAGATCTGGTACACCGCGGCAAGCAGCATCAGATGGGAGGCCAGGGCCACCACTTCCGGGTTGTCGTTGTAAAGCAGGGCAATTTGCTCACGCAGCGTGATGGTAAACAGTGCCGTACAGATGGCCATACAGACACCGACGCCAAGCCCCGTGCGGGCCGCCGTTTGCGCATCCAGCGTCGAACCTTGCCCCAGACGAAAGCCCACGCGAATGGTCACCGCTGCGGCCAGCGACATCGGCAATACGAACATCAGGGAACTGAAGTTCAGCGCAATCTGGTGACCGGCTACATTCACAATGCCGAGCGGAGAAACCAGCAGGGCGACCACGGCAAACAGCGTCACTTCAAAGAACAGCGCCAGCGCAATCGGCAGGCCTAACTGCACCAGACGCGTCATGATGTTCCAGTCCGGCGTGCTGAACGAACGTTCATTGCGGATATCGCGCATTGAACGGGCACGTTTCACATAGGAGATCATACTGAAGAACATCACCCAATAGACGGCAGCCGTCGCCACGCCGCAGCCGACGCCGCCGAGCTCCGGCATACCGAAGTGACCATAGATGAAGATGTAGTTCACCGGAATATTCACCAGCAAGCCGATAAAGCCCATTACCATTCCGGGCTTGGTTTTCGCCAGGCCTTCACACTGGTTACGCGCGACCTGGAAGAACAGATAGCCAGGCGCACCCCACAGCAGGGCCCGCAGATAGCCGACGGCTTTGTCAGCCAGTGCCGGGTCAATATTATGCATGGTGCGGATGATATGACCGGCATTCCACAGCACAACCATTATCAGCACGGAGACAAATCCTGCCAGCCAGAACCCCTGTCGAACCTGATGGGCAATACGTTCACGTCGCCCTGAGCCATTTAACTGAGCGATAACCGGGGTGAGGGCGAGCAGCAGGCCGTGGCCAAACAGGATGGCCGGAAGCCAGATCGAGGTGCCTATTGCCACGGCGGCCATATCGGTGGCGCTGTAGCCACCCGCCATTACCGTATCCACAAATCCCATTGCGGTCTGGGCTACTTGCGCGATGATCACTGGTATAGCCAGTGCCAATAACTGGCGCGCTTCATTCATGTACTTCTGCACGTGAACACCTTTATATTCTAGTTATTTGAGAGACTAAAAAGGCCGCCGTAACTGGCAGCAAGAAGAAAATGCAGGGGGGTGCCAGCTATTGTAGCGGGGTTTAGCTATTTATCTAGTGAAAAAATCGCCACAAAATGCGCTCCGCTGGCAACCTGTTTTTCCAACTGTTATTGTGGTGGGATTAAACGGTGTCACCACCGTCCGGAAAAAACAGGAGTTGTAAGCATGTTTACTGGTATTGTGCAGGGCACCGCCAAAGTGGTGTCCATTGATGAAAAACCTAATTTCCGAACTCATGTGGTTGAGCTTCCGGAATATATGCTTGATGGCATTGAAACTGGCGCCTCGATTGCACATAACGGCTGTTGCCTGACGGTAACCGAAATTAACGGGAACCAGATTAGCTTTGATTTAATGAAAGAGACGCTGCGCATCACCAACCTGGGCGAGCTGGTGGTGGGGGATACCGTAAACGTAGAGCGTGCGGCCAGGTTCAGCGATGAGATTGGCGGCCATCTGATGTCAGGCCATATTATGACCACCGCGGAAGTGGCGAAGATTGTCACCTCGGAAAATAACCGTCAAATCTGGTTTAAAGTGCAGGATCCTTCATTAATGAAATACATCCTGTATAAAGGATTTATTGGTATTGATGGGATTAGCCTGACGGTTGGGGAAGTGACGCCGACCCGTTTCTGCGTGCATTTAATTCCTGAAACTCTCCAGCGTACAACCCTGGGGGCGAAAAAACTGGGGCATCGGGTTAATATCGAAATCGATCCGCAGACTCAGGCGGTTGTGGATACCGTTGAGCGGCTGTTGGCGGCAAAAGAAGCCGCAATAATAAAGACCGCAGAAGAAGAATAAAATGAACCCCGGAAATCCGGGGTTTTTTTTAGCGTGCGACCCGCAAACCGTGTTCTATCCCTCGGCTGAAAACAACCTGCCAAAGTTGAATATCACGCGCGCGAAAGGCGCCTGCGCAGGCATTGAGATAATAGCTGAACATCCGTTTAAACCGTTCAGAATAGTTGTCCGCAATTTCTGGCCAGGCTTCCTGGAAACGTGAATGCCATGCCATCAACGTGGTGTCATAATCCGCGCCAAAGTTATGCCAGTCTTCCATAATGAAATGAGGTTCACTGGCGTTAGCAATCTGGCGAACGGACGGCAAACAGCCATTCGGAAAGATGTATTTGTTGATCCACGGATCGACGTTATTGTCGGTGCGCTTAGAACCAATGGTGTGCAGCAGGAAGATGCCGTCAGGTTTCAAGTTACGGTCCACCACGCTGAAGTAGGTGTCATAGTTTTTCGGCCCCACGTGTTCGAACATGCCGACGGAGACTACGCGATCAAACTGCTCGTTCAGGTCGCGATAATCCTGAAGGCGAATATCCACATCAAGGCCCTGGCAGCGCTCCCGTGCCATTTTTTGCTGTTCGGCTGAAATGGTCACACCGACCACGCTGGCACCATAATGCTTCGCCATAAAATAGGCCAGACCACCCCATCCACAGCCGATATCCAGCACACGCATGCCCGGCTGTAGCTGCAGTTTTTCACAAATCAGACGCAGCTTCGCCTGCTGGGCTTCTTCAAGGGTTGAGGCCTCTTTCCAGTAGGCGCAGGAATATTGCATGAAAGGATCGAGCATGCGGCTGAACAGGTCATTACCGAGGTCGTAATGCTCCTTGCCGACGATCCATGCCCGTTTTTTGCTTTGCAGATTAAACAGCCGGGCGGAGGCGACACGTAATGTATCTTTCAGATTACGGGGGAGCTGGTTTTCCAGACCGGCGCGTAAAACGCTGGAGAAAAACATATCCAACCGTTCACACTCCCACCAGCCGTCCATGTAACTTTCCCCCAGGCCTAACGATCCCTCTCGCAATACGCGTTTAAAAAAGTCGGGATGCTTAACCTGTGGATCGGATGGCGAAGATCCATTAATAGTGATGCCTGCGCGACCTAACAGTTCACTGACGATCCGGGACCAGTTATCGTCCGGAACGCTGACTTCTTCTATACACGATGAACTCATAGCTTCTCCATCACCTTACTGTGATCAGAACCTTCAAACAGCGTAGACGCTTTTTATGGTTTGTGAGAAATCTCACGGTATTTCCCCGTGAGGCTAGTATCCGACGTAGAACAGAGGAAGGGAGATAACCCTTGCCGAAATGCCTTCCATGGTAAAACGGGAGCGCTCCGGCTCCCGTTAACACTTAATATTTATCGTATTTAATCGAACCAAATTTAGTATAGGCCTCAAAATTTGGTGATTCAATAGAAAATTCTTAGCAACCTAATCACTGATATTTAACATAATTTCTGGGGCGATTATGCATGCGAGGTTTTCACCTCTGTGCGGTCATCCTGCTCACGTTGTGCCGCTGACTGCATACGGTATCCCAGAAGGGCCAACGCAACCGTAACCAGCATGACGCTGGTGGTGGTCAGGAGCGGCGTGGCAATCAGCGCAGAGACCACCAGGCTTGCCAGGAAGCACAGACCCAGCTGCAGGGTATTCTGAAGCGCGGCCGCACGACCTGTTGCCTGTGGGAACGGACGTAACGCCTGGGCTACGACGATAGGGTAAATCGCACCGTTCGCCACGGCCATCACGCAGAATGGAATCAGAATTTCTGCCAGACCTGCGCCCGGGATAACGCCCACAGCCCAGGTGGCGATCACGCTCAGCGCGTAGAGTACCAGCAGCCAGGGCAGCATCTGCTGACCTTCCCATTTTTGCAGCGCCGCGCGACAGCCATAACCCCCGACCAGAAACGCGATGGTCTGCGGGACATAGCTCAGACCGATGGCGGCCGGGCTGTAACCCATATCGTGAAGAATGAACGGCGAACCGGTCAGCCACGCGAAGAAACTCGCCGAGCAGGCGGCATAAATCAGGACATTACCGCGGTACGCTTTGGTGCTCAGCAGAGAGGTGAAGGTCACCGGTGTTGTGTCAGCAGGCGTCTCTTTCTTATGTGCCGCTTTGAGTGTGAATGCCGGGATCATCAGGACCAGCGTGATGGCAAACAGCGTAGCGAAAATGGCCTGCCAGTCGAAATGCGCCAGGATCCAGCTCCCGAGCAGCGGGGCGAGGGCAGGCGAAAGCCCTACCAGCGGCATAATGGTGGCGAAAATGCGGTTTGTACGGTTGGCCGGATAGTAGTCGGTGACCAGCGCCTGCCAGGTCACCGCGGCAGCACAGACGCCAACGGCCTGCACGAAGCGTAGCACCAGCAGCCAGGTTGCATCGCGTACCCATAACATTCCCAGACAGCCGACGGCAAAGATAGCCAGCCCCAGCAACAGCACCGGTTTACGGCCAAAGCGGTCAGAGAGCGGCCCCCAGAGCAGCTGCGCGAAGGCAAAGCCCGCGAGGAATAAGCTCAGGCTGGCGCTGATGGCTGCCGCCGGGGTCTGTAAATCTTCCTGCATTGCGGCGAAGGCGGGCAGGTACATATCAGTGGCTAAAAAGCCCAGCACGCTTAAACCACCGAGCCAGACTAAAAATCCTTTCCTGGGTTGCATTGTTTTTTTCTCCTGAGGGAGGCAGGTCTATGTTTGCGCAGAGTGTAGGGAGTGCAAAGCAGCTTGTGAAACGCTAATATTTGGCGAGTGCATTCAAAATTTTTGCAGGCAGAAAATGTGGTCAGATTATTCTCTTGAAGTGGTCGATGCTGTTGCACGCAACGGCAGCTTTAGCGGTGCAGCGCAGGAGTTGCACCGCGTCCCCTCGGCAATCAGCTATACGGTGCGTCAGCTTGAGGAATGGCTGGCCGTTCCGCTGTTTGAACGGCGTCACCGTGATGTGGAATTAACGCCCGCCGGGGCATGGTTTTTGAAGGAAGGGCGTTCTGTTATCAAAAAAATGCAGATCACCCGCGAGCAGTGTCAGCAGATCGCTAACGGCTGGCGAGGACATCTTTCCATTGCCGTGGATAACATCGTAAAACCGGAACGTACCCGGCAGATGATTGTCGATTTCTATCGCCATTTCTCGGATGTCGAATTGCGGTTATCCCAGGAAGTGTTTAACGGCGTCTGGGATGCGCTGGCGGATGGCAGGGCAGAGATGGCGATCGGTGCCACGCAGGCGATTCCGGTTGGGGGACGCTTTGCCTTTCGCGACATGGGCATGCTCAGCTGGAAATGTGTGGTGGCAAGCGATCATCCGCTGGCTGACCTGGACGGGCCGCTCAGCGACGAAACGCTCCATAACTGGCCCTCGCTGGTGCTGGAAGATACCTCGCGTTCGTTGCCCAAACGCATTACCTGGCTGCTGGATAACCAGCGACGGGTGGTTGCGCCGGACTGGGAATCCTCAGCAACATGCCTCAGCGCCGGGCTGTGCGTTGCCATGGTCCCTGGCCATTTTGCACGGCCCCGAATCGACACCGGTGAATGGGTTGAACTGACGCTGGAAAATCCTTTTCCGGATGCGGCCTGTTGCCTCACCTGGCAACAAAATGATGTGTCGCCCGCAATGGCCTGGCTTCTGGATTACCTGGGAGACAGTGAGACGCTTAACCGGGAATGGCTACGGGAGCCAGTATAACTGGCCCCGTAAAAGATTAACGACGATAGTCGCGGAACGGACCATCCGCAACGGAACGGCGTTCGATAAGACGCGGGTGAACTTCAATGGACTGAGACTCTTCACGCTTGTTGACGATCCTGTCCATCAGCATATTGAAGGCCGTTTCACCCAGCGAGTCTTTTGGCTGGTGGATGGTGGTCAGCGCCGGGGTAAAGAAGCGCGCGTTGCGCACGTTGTCATACCCGATCACGGAAATGTCCTGCGGCACGCGCAGACCCAGTTCATCGGCGGCACAGAGAGCTCCCATCGCCATAATGTCACCGCCACAGAAAACGGCTGTCGGGCGATGCGACTGTGAGACAATCTGCTGCATTGCGCGGTAACCGGATTCCGGTTCAAAGTCACCCTGCACGATCCAGTTTTCCGGCACGGTAATCAGCGCCTCTTCCATTGCTTTCATAAACCCGGCCAGACGCCCGGCTCCGGTGTTGCGCTCCAGTGGACCCGGGATCACACCAATCTCACGGTGACCGCGTTCAATCAGATAACGGCCTGCCATATAGCCGCCTTCAAACGCGTTATCGATGACGGAGTCGGTGAAGTCTGCACGTGCTTCGCCCCAGTCCATGACCACCATAGGAATATGGCGGTACTCTTCCAGCATGGTAAGCACGGACTCCGGATACTCTGAACACATCACTAGCAGGCCATCAACACGCTTTTGCGCCATCATGGAGAGATAAGCGCGCTGTTTTTCAATGCTGTTCCACGCGTTGCCCAGAATCAGGGTATAGCCTTTCTGGAAGCAGTTTTTCTCGACCGCTTCAATGATCTCGGCAAAATAGGCCGCTTCACTGCTGGTTGCCAGCAAACCAATGGATTTGGTGTGATTAACTTTGAGGCTGCGCGCCACCGCACTCGGTGAATAGTGTAATTCTTTGATTGCCGCCCAGACGGCGTTGCGCGTCTCTTCCGCCACAAAGCGGGTTTTGTTAATTACATGTGATACGGTTGTAGTGGAAACGTTTGCGCGTTTTGCTACGTCTTTAATTGTTGCCATTAAATGTCACTCCAGACCATATCCCAAACTCCTGAAAAACTTGAAGGTAAACGTTTGCCTTCTCTCACCCTTATCACGCAATCTTGAATTGCGGCACGCCGGGAAAACGACACAGGACGTCAGGAGGGGGTCAATGGCCGGTACGCTAATAAATTTAGCGTGGAATTTTGTCCTATCTTGATGAAAAGGGGAAGAGCTAAAGTGGTTATCAGTTTAAATCCAGGAAGATTTTTGAACTAAACTGTGTAAAAATGAGCAGGCTCACTTTTCGTGGGGAGATTAAAAGGAGAAAAATTGATGAGCTACGATCTGAAGTTTTCGCTGGTGACCACCGTTATTGTACTGGCTCTGATTGTTGCGGCGGGTCTGACGGCTGCATTGCACTGATTTACACGGAGGGAGAGCTCTCTCCCTCTCAGTTTTCCTGATTGTTACGCCTGCGGCAAAAATCTTTTGCCAATTTGTTAACTTCTCATTTTTTGTGATTGATGTCATGCTTTCGGCTTCTTTGTTCTGTGTCACGACATGACACGGCATCCGGAGTTGACGCATGAAAATCAATTTTCCCCTGCTTGCCCTGGCGATTGGCGCTTTTGGGATTGGCACCACTGAATTCTCCCCGATGGGGTTACTGCCTGTTATCGCCCGGGGCGTGGATGTTTCTATCCCGGCGGCCGGGATGCTCATCAGCGCCTATGCCATTGGCGTGATGGTGGGGGCACCACTCATGACGCTTCTGCTTTCACACCGCGCGCGCCGCAATGCGCTGATTTTCCTGATGGCGATATTTACGCTGGGCAACGTGCTCTCCGCGATTGCTCCGGATTACACCACCCTGATGTTGTCCCGCATTCTGACCAGTCTTAACCACGGCGCGTTCTTTGGGCTGGGATCGGTTGTGGCCGCAAGCGTAGTGCCAAAACACAAGCAGGCGAGTGCCGTGGCAACCATGTTTATGGGTCTGACGATTGCCAACATTGGCGGTGTACCTGCCGCAACCTGGCTGGGTGAGGCGATCGGCTGGCGCATGTCGTTCCTGGCGACGGCCGTGCTGGGTGTTATCGCCATGGTGGCGTTGTACTTCTCCTTGCCGAAAGGCAGCGCTGGTGAACGTCCTGACGTCCGCAAAGAGCTGTCGGTACTGATGCGCCCGCAGGTGCTCTCCGCGCTGTTGACCACCGTACTGGGGGCGGGCGCCATGTTTACCCTGTACACCTATATTTCACCGGTGTTGCACGATATCACCCACGCGACGCCTCTCTTTGTGACCGCGATGCTGGTGCTGATTGGTGTCGGGTTCTCTATAGGCAACTATCTCGGCGGGAAATTCGCCGATCGTTCCGTGAGCGGGACGCTGAAAGGCTTTTTAACGCTGCTGATTGTCATCATGATCGCCATTCCGTGGCTGGCGCGTAATGAAGCCGGGGCGGCGATGGCGATGGTTGTCTGGGGGGCTGCGACCTTTGCCGTGGTTCCGCCGCTGCAGATGCGCGTGATGCGCGTTGCCCATGAGGCACCGGGTCTCTCGTCGTCGGTCAATATTGGCGCGTTTAACCTTGGCAATGCGCTCGGTGCCGCTGCCGGTGGTGCCGTCATTTCTGGTGGCCTGGGATACAGCTTTGTGCCGGTGATGGGGGCGATAATTGCCGCGCTCGGCCTGCTATTAGTGATGATGTCTGGCCGTAAACAGCCGGAAGCAGCGTGCGCTGCTGAATAATGAAAAAACGCAGAAGGGCAACCCCTTCTGCGTGTCTCTTACGCGGCGAAGTTCTTCGCCACAAACGCCCAGTTAACCAGTGCCCAGAAGTGCTCCAGGTAGTTCGGACGCGCGTTACGGTAATCAATATAGTAAGCGTGTTCCCAGACGTCCACGGTCATCAGCGGCGTTGCGCTGGTGGTCAGTGGCGTACCCGCGTTCGAGGTGGAAACGATAGCCAGTTTGCCATCCGCGTCTTTCACCAGCCACGTCCAGCCAGAACCGAAGTTCTTGACTGCAGCATCCGTAAACTTCGCTTTAAAATCAGCAAAGCTGCCAAATGCCGCGTTAATCGCGCCAGCCAGTTCACCCGTAGGTTCGCCGCCTGCATTCGGTGCCAGACAGTGCCAGTAGAAGGTGTGATTCCACACCTGAGCGGCATTGTTAAAGACACCGCCCTCTGAACTGCGGACGATCTCTTCCAGCGTTTTGCCTTCAAAATCGGTGCCCTTGATCAGGTTGTTCAGATTGGTGACGTACGTCTGGTGATGTTTGCCGTAGTGATACTCCAGGGTTTCCGCAGAAATGTGCGGGGCCAGGGCGTCTTTTGCATATGGTAGTGCAGGTAATTCGAACGACATTGCTTCTCTCCTTATTGTTTTTTATGTTGCCAATAACCACACAGACAACAGGGACAGAATAGCAAATTGAAAGGGTATGCAAAAGAGGAACTTACCCTGCCACGGCTGTGGCAGGGCAGGGGTTAGCGAATGGTTTTTGGCGTCATCACGCGGCGTGCGCCGACATAGTGACGTACCCAGTAGTCTTCACTGAGAGAGGTTATCTGGATGTCCTGGCCGCTACGTGGGGACTGGATAAATTTCCCGTTGCCTACATATACGCCAACGTGGTCAGCCGTGCCGCGCCCCTGAGTGCGGAAGAAGACGAGATCGCCATTCTCCAGTTCACCGCGGTTGACCGGTGACGCGTCGCGCAGGTGATACATCTCATTGGCGGTACGTGGAATTCGGAACTTCACCAGATCTTTGTAGGCGTAATAGACGAGGCCGCTGCAGTCGAAACCGGTACGCGGTGAGCTGCCGCCCCAGCGATAGGGTTTGCCGATCTGCCCCATCAGTTTATTCAACGCCGTTTTTTGCGCTTTCTGCACGCGAACCTTATGCACTTCCGCTATTTTCGTGACCTTCGTGCATTTCGCTTTATGACCTTTGCGGGGGATGCATTTTTCCGTCACGAGATTAGCTGCAGTTTGCGAGGCTTTACTTTTGGTTGCGTGGGCAGTGCGGGAAGGTTTTGTTTTCGTCTTGCTGGAGGTGGTCTTTTTAGTCTGGGTGGTGGTCTTTTTCTTGTCGTTCTTGCTGGTGGTTTTTTTCTTACGGTCTGTGGTTTTGGCCAGATGCGTTTTTTGTACAACAGAGTGCCGCGCCTGTTGAGAGGCGTTCGCCACTGGCGTGAAAGTGAGTGTTGTAAACAGTAAAGCACAGAGCGTGATCGAGATTTTATTTATCCGCGCCACTGGGCAGTCCCCTGATAAATGCAGGTCATCAATAATACCCGCGAATGATTTACAAAGCCCGTCGATTCTAATCTATAAAAACCCGATAAGTTAATAGCATTTTTCAATCTACAATCCTGTTTCGTTAGCAAGTGCAAAAAAATTCATCAATCTGTCGCACTATTGTTCACTCCCTAAACAAAACCCTGAGTGCCGCAGGGTTAAACACCATTTGCAATGCAACTTTTCATCACTCGCGGTAAAATAAGAAAGACGTGACAAAAATGTTATTTTCCGATGGCAGTCTGAACCGCTACAATGACAGACGAATGCCGTAACAGAAGTTAAAGGAAGCAAGACATGAGCACCACTATTGAAAAAATCCAGCGCCAGATCGCTGAAAACCCGATTCTGCTGTATATGAAAGGTTCTCCGAAGCTGCCAAGCTGTGGCTTCTCCGCGCAAGCGGTTCAGGCGCTGTCTGCCTGTGGTGAGCGTTTTGCTTACGTTGATATCCTGCAGAACCCGGACATCCGCGCTGAGCTGCCTAAATACGCTAACTGGCCGACGTTCCCACAGCTGTGGGTAGACGGTGAGCTGGTCGGCGGTTGCGATATCCTGATCGAAATGTATCAGCGCGGCGAACTGCAGCAGCTGATCAAAGAAACGGCTGCGAAGTACAAAACGGAAGAGCCAGACGCGGAGTAAGTTATCTGCGAAGACAAAAAAGCGACCTCATGAGGTCGCTTTTTTTTATTCTTCACTGTCACCCATCGGCAGTGGCCAGCCGCCCAGACGCTTCCAGCGGTTCACAATTTCGCAAAACAGCTCCGCCGTCCGCTCGGTGTCATAAAGTGCGGAATGCGCCTGCGTACCGTCAAACTCAATGCCTGCCGTAATACAGGCCTTTGATAATACCGTTTGTCCCAACGCCAGACCGCTCAGTGCCGCGGTATCGAAGGTCACAAACGGGTGGAAAGGGTTACGCTTGAGCGACGCGCGCTCGGCGGCGGCCATGGTAAAGGTGTGATCGAACGTGGCGTTATGCGCCACCATAATGGCGCGGCTGCAGTTGCTCTCTTTCATGCCTTTACGCACCATTTTAAAAATGGCGTGCAGCGCGTCATATTCACTTACCGCACCACGCAGCGGGTTATGCGGATCGATGCCGTTAAAGGCCAGCGCTTCGGGCTGTAAGTTGGCCCCTTCAAACGGTTCAACGTGGAAATGCAGCGTGGTGTCCGGTGTAAGCCATCCCTGTTCATCCATCTTCAGCGTGATGGCGGCAATTTCAAGCAGCGCATCGGTTTTAGCGTTAAATCCGGCTGTTTCAACATCGATCACAACAGGATAAAAACCACGAAAACGGTCGCACAGACCGCTAAATTGAGCGTTATCGGACATCAGGGTCTCTTACATGGGGAAAAAAGCAGTGCGCATTATGGCAAATTTTGGATGGGGATGCAGTAAAAGTACGGGCGCATGTTGCGCCCTGCGGGATCAGTTGCCCAGACCGCGACCAGCGTCTTTGGCTTCAATCAGTTCGATTTTGTAGCCGTCCGGATCTTCAACAAACGCGATCACGGTGGTGCCGCCTTTGACCGGGCCAGCTTCGCGCGTCACGTTACCGCCGTTGCTGCGAATACGTTCACAGGCTTCGGCTGCGTTGTCCACTTCCAGCGCGATATGACCATAAGCGGTGCCCAGCTCATAGCTGTCCACGCCCCAGTTGTAGGTCAGTTCGATGACCGCTTCGTCCGTTTCCGGGCCGTAACCCACAAACGCCAGCGAGTATTTATATTCCGGGTTTTCGCTGGTGCGCAGCAGTTTCATACCCAGTACGTTAGTGTAGAAATCGACAGAACGTTGCAGATCGCCAACGCGCAGCATGGTGTGAAGTAGGCGCATAATTTCCTCATTAACCAATGGAATAGAATATCTATTTGAACAGAAACGATGTTTTAGTATAGCGGCGAAAGGTCGCCGCTATCAATGAGCAATGAAGAGATTACAGGGTAGGGTAGTCGGTATAACCTTCAGCGCCGCCGCCGTAGAAGCTTTCCGGACGCTGAGGGTTCAGCGCGGCTTTCTGCTGCAGACGGGCGACCAGATCAGGGTTAGCGATAAAATCGCGACCAAATGCAACGGCGTCGATCAAACCTTTGCTAATCAGATCTTCAGCTTTCTCAGGGGTATATGCCCCTGCACCGATGATCACACCGTGGAAGCGTTCGCGTACTTTCTGACGGAAGGCTTCAGTGTAAGGCTGACCACCGGCCCAGTCTGGCTCGGACATATGCAGATACGCGATACCCCGTTTTGCCAGCTCTTCAATCAGATAAAGGGCATCCGCTTCTTCGTCCGGGCCGTTATCAACGTTCTGGAAAGAACCAATCGGGGACACGCGGATACCAATGCGATCCGGGCTCCACTCTTGACATACGGCATCCACCACTTCCAGCACCAGGCGCGCACGGTTTTCAACGCTGCCGCCGTACTGGTCGGTACGATGGTTAGAGGACGGTGACAAGAACTGGTGCAGCAGATAGCCATGCGCGGAGTGCAGTTCAACCAGGTCGAAGCCGGCTTCACGCGCATTCGCCACGGCCTGGCGGAAATCGTTAACAATCCCCGGGATCTCGTCCAGTTCAAGAGCGCGCGGCATAGACGTATCAACGCGGATCGCATTGCCGTTTTCATCACGCAGCGAGGTGCGGGTGTTCGCGCTCAGGGCAGAGGCGGAAACCGGTGCCTGACCGCCAGGCTGGATGCTGCTGTGAGAGATACGACCGGTATGCCACAGCTGGACGGCAATACGACCCTCTTCAGCGTGAACGCCAGCCGTGATTTTTTTCCACGCGGCAATCTGTTCCGGGCTGTGCAGACCTGGTGCGCCAGCGTAACCCTTAGCCTGAGCAGAAATCTGAGTGGCCTCGGTGATGATCAGGCCAGAGCTTGCGCGCTGACGGTAATATTCACCCATCAACGGGGTAGGGATATCACCCGGCTCAATGCTGCGCAGACGGGTAAGCGGGGCCATAAACACACGGTTTGGCGCGGTAACGGCACCCACTTTCAAGGGGGTAAATAATTTTTCAGCGGACATAAAGGCTCCTGAGTAGACCAGTCGTCTAGTAATTACGTAAATAAAAACGCCTGCTATACGCGAGGCGTAGTAATGCTGCTTTTTACATGTGCCAGTGCGCTTTCAAGCGGCACCGCACTGCGAGAAATCTTGGCCTGCAGGTTCGCGCCTAACCAGAGGGCGTATAAAACCTGCGCCTGGGTTAAAGGTTCGCCGGGAAAAGTCAGCGTTTTTTCATCGCGGCCTTTCTCCAGCGCCTGTGCCATGAGGGCGATAACCCCGCGTGCCCCTTTATCCATTGCTGTGCGCATATCTTCTGAAAGATCGCACACTTCGGCAGAAAGTTTTACCGTCAGGCAACCGCTGATGATGCCCTGCTGACAGAACTGGTTCAGCGTTTCCTGATAGAAGTGCAGAACACGATCGCGATAATTACCTTCGCCCGTGGCAAAGTGCGCTGCCAGGCGCTGATGGTAGCTGGCATAGTGCCGCTCCAGCATTGCCACGCCAAACGCCTCTTTGGACCGGAAGTAGTGATAAAACGACCCCTTCGGTACCTCAGCGGTTTTTAATAACTCGCTCAACCCCATACCGGTGAACCCGCGATGCATGCAAAGTCGCTCGCCGGTCGCCAGTAAATGTTCTCGGGTATCGTGTTCTGTATTTCTGCTCATGGCCGCACTCTAATAGACCGTTCGGTCTATTGCAAGCGTGTTCAGTGGCGACATGCGTTCAGAATATCCAGCTGTTGTTGATAAACCTTTGATTTAATGTCCATCATACCCAATACGGTAGAGAACAAATTGTCCTGCGAAACCGCATTTTTTGCTGCATGGTCACGTAAACACTGCGCGTTGACGCCGAAATTTTTCGCATAGTCTGGTGATAACCAGAACATAAACGGAATGTGCGTTTGTTGCTCTGGTGCCAGCAGATACGGCGTGCCGTGCAGATAAATCCCGCTTTCGCCCAGCGACTCCCCGTGATCCGAAAGGTAAATCAGGGCGGTATTCATGCTCGCCTGACGCGCTTTCAGGGCATCGATGGTTTTACTGACCATGCTGTCGGTATACAGGATGGTGTTGTCATAGGTATTCATTAGCGCATGGTGATCGCAATCCTGAATTTCATTGGTATCGCAGGTTGGCGTAAATTTGCGGAAATTATCCGGATAACGGCGATAGTATGCCGGGCCGTGGCTGCCCATCAGGTGGATGACCAGTACGGAGTCCTGCTTCAGGCCATCCAGAACATTGTCCAGACGGGTGAAGTTCACATCGTCAATGCAGGAGTTGTCTTTGCAGAACTGATCGAGTTTCCACTGGGTCATGTCGGTATGGGGAACGCGATCGCAGGCGCCTTTACAACCGCCATCATTGTCACGCCACAGCATATTGATCCCCGCATGGGCGAGCACGTCCAGCAACCCTTCCTGGTGATGGGCCAGGTCGGCATCGTATTTACTGCGCGTCATACCGGAGAACATGCAGGGCACGGAAACGGCCGTTTCGGTGCCGCAGGAGGAGGCCTGCGGGAAGTTAATCACATCCTGCTTTTTCAGCTCGGGGTTTGTTTCACGCCCGTAGCCATTCAAGGAGTAGTTCGCGGCGCGTGACGCTTCGCCGATGACCAGCACCAGAACGGTTTTCTTTTGTTGGCCTGCAATCAGCGGCCCTTTATGGGCATCTTCACCGATTCGGACCAGCGTTTGATCGCCTGCAAACCAGCGCATTTTGCTGTATTTGACCATCGCGCTGACATAGTTAGCGGGGGTCACCATTTTGACGATGCTTTTGTTATTGCGAAACAGCGACGCGTAGTCTTTATAAAACAGGGCGGCGATGAGGATGATAACCAGCAGGGCGCCGAGCATTGCGGCAAAACGGGTCAGCAGGGCGTACCACCATTTCCCGGTGCGAATGCGGATCATGGCCAGCACCACGGACGGAACAAGACCGGCAACGACAATCCACAGGATCATCTGCGGCGTCACCAGGGCAGTGGCTTCCTGAGAGTTGGTTTCGAACACGTTAACAATCATGTTCTGATCGATAACCGCGCCGTAGGTATACATAAAGTAAGTCGCGGCGGCGCATCCGACGGTCAAGACAATCAGCAGCGGCTTACGGATAAACGGGATATTAAGCAGACTAAAAACAATGACCCAGCCGCAAAACAGCACCAATGGAACGGACGCGGCAAAGAGGACGTCATGGATATGCGCGGGCGCGATAATTGCCCAGCTACGCTGAATAAACAGCGCGTTTAATACGGTAAAGAAAAGTGCACAGCCCAGAGTAAATTTTATATCGTTACATTGTAACTTTTTGATTAGCCACATCGATCAGAAAACCTGCAATTTTAATGATGGGGCGAGTATAGAGAACGAAGATTAGTGAAACCTTAATGCCACAAAACTGTGGTAAAGCCCTTGCACGTGGGACGTTTAGCGTCTTCACTGTAGGTGATAGTCGTTATCGGGAGGTGAGTGTGGCAGAGCAACTGGAGTTTTTCCCCATCCAGAGCCCGTGCCGGGGTATTTGTCAGGTGGATGAACGCGGATATTGCCGTGGCTGCATGCGCACGCGCGATGAGCGTTTTAACTGGCAACACTTCAGCGACACGCAGAAACAGGAGGTGCTCCGTCTCTGTCGGCAGCGACTTCTGCGCAAAATACGCGCAAACAAAGCCGGTGACACCGAAGAACCCCAGCAACCTTCACTGTTTTAACACGGTAATTGCGTATACTCATGACATCACGTCCTTGAGGAAAATGTTATGGTTCAGCGAATTACCCTTGCCCCCCAGGGGCCAGAATTCTCCCGCTTTGTGATGGGCTACTGGCGCCTTATGGACTGGAATATGTCCCCCCTCCAGCTGGCAAGCTTTATTGAAGAGCATCTCGACTTAGGGATCACCACGGTCGATCACGCTGATATTTACGGTGGCTATCAGTGTGAAGCCGCGTTCGGCGAGGCACTCAAACTGGTTCCTGCGTTACGCGAACGCATGGAGATCGTCACCAAATGCGGGATTGCCACGACGGCAAAACCGGAACATGCTCTCGGCCATTACATTACCGACAGCGCGCACATCATTAAGAGCGCCGAACAGTCGCTGGTTAACCTGGCGACCGATCATATCGATCTGTTGCTGATCCACCGCCCCGATCCGTTGATGGATGCCGATGAGGTGGCCGAAGCGTTTCTGAATCTGCATCAAAGCGGCAAAGTGCGTCATTTCGGTGTATCAAACTTTACCCCTGCACAGTTTGCGCTGCTGCAGTCTCGTCTGCCGTTTACCCTGGCCACCAACCAGGTTGAAATTTCTCCGGTTCATCAGCCGCTGCTGCTGGATGGCACGCTCGATCAGCTTCAGCAATTGCGTATCCGACCGATGGCGTGGTCGTGTCTGGGCGGCGGACGTCTGTTTAATGATGATGAATTCCAGCCGCTGCGCACTGAGCTTGAGACCATTGCCCGCGAACTGAATGCCGGGAGCATCGAACAGGTGGTGTACGCGTGGATCCTGCGTCTGCCGTCAAAACCACTGCCAATCATTGGCTCGGGCAAAATTGAACGCGTACGCGCCGCCATCGCCGCGGAAGAGTTGCAGATGACCCGTCAGCAGTGGTTCCGCATCCGCAAAGCGGCGCTGGGTTACGACGTACCGTAACCGGTAAAACGTGACTTTCCGGTGAAATCTTTGCCCCTGGTATAAACTTAAGTGGCAAAAAACAACCCGTGGAGGTCATATGAAGCGTTTTACTCTGGCTCTCGTCACGCTGGTGGTCTGTGCAGGTGCGCAGGCGGCCAGTGATGAAGTGGAAATGAATCTCGTCACCTCTCAGGGTGTAGGTCAGTCCATCGGCACGGTGAAAATCACTGAAACCGACAAGGGACTGGAATTCGCGCCCAATCTCAAAGCCCTTCCTCCTGGCGAACATGGTTTCCATGTCCATGCCAACGGTAGCTGTCAGCCCGCCTTAAAAGAGGGAAAAGCCTCGGCTGCGGAGGCGGCAGGCGGCCACCTCGACCCACAACATACCGGTAAGCATGAAGGTCCTGACGGTATGGGACATCTGGGCGATTTGCCGGTGCTGGTGGTGAATAACGACGGAAAAGCCACGGATCCCGTCGTCGCGCCGCGGCTGAAAAAGCTGGATGAAGTGAAAGGCAAGGCGCTGATGATCCATGTCGGCGGCGACAATATGTCCGATCAGCCAAAACCGCTTGGCGGTGGCGGGGCTCGCTATGCCTGCGGGGTGATGTGATCCCCAATTGTACCCGGAGCCGGTGCCTGTTCCAGCTGCGACAGCGAGCAGTGCAGGCGCCAGATTATCGAGGCTAAATCTCGTGCTGCAGGCGAGTGATGGTGCGCAAGGGTATCGCAAATTCGCTGAAGTTCAGCAAGCGTGGTTTCCAGTGGACGCTGCTGGACACCGCGTTCGCTCATGACATCGCGTAGCAGGGTGATGCAGACATCACGAACCTGCGACAGCGGGTCGGACCGTGTTTCCCATGCCCTAAGTTGCCAGACCACGTGAGAGCAGTTCAACAGCACCACGCCCCAGCGCAACAGCCAGCGGCGCGAAAGGGAGTCCTGGCTGTTATTGAGCTGGCTGACATAGTGATAGACCAGCGATTCATACTCACTTTCACGTAAATGCGGTTTTCGACTCAACTGGTCGACAAAACCTCTGCGTAACTCGCGGATATGCCGGCGACTCTTGCGCGCATCTGAACCCGGACGTAACACCGCAAATGCCAGCCATGCCAGCCCAACGCCAAGGATCTTCGCCAGATTGTCATTGAGAAAATCGGCGTAGTCATAAACCGGCGGGTTAGTGACGGAGATAAACGAGCCCATAAATACAATCAGCTGTCCCCACAGCCCCGCGAGTTTGGGCATTTGCAGCTTCAGCAGCTGCATGGTGGTTAACAGCGGGAACAGGAACAGAAGGAACTGCCACAGGTCGCTTATCTGCACCATCAACCCAAACTTCACGGCAAAACTAAACAGCGAGAGCAGCACCAGGGTGCGCAGCAGCAGCGTGAGGGAGTTGAACGGTGACGCGGCGACGGAGTACAGCACGCAGCTGATAGCAGCAAGCGTCAGGGCCGCAGGGCCTGACTCCCACTGGGTGGTGATACTCCACGCGCCAACCAGCGTGAGCGCGCAAAAGGTACGAAAACCGCTCCACAGTGCCTCCATCGAGTCTGTGTGTCGTGCCAGCGCCGGGCTACCGGGGACAGCGAACTCGGTGACCGGGGTGGCATTTTCCACGGCGTTAATCCAGCGGCTGCTGCGCAGATACAACCGGCAAAAATAGTTGAGACGCTGCCAGAAGGCGCGGTGACGGTAATCGTACTCATCAACCGGCGCGAGCGGGGCGATAATCTTCGCGACGGTGTAGATGTCGGCATCCGGGCGTGCAAGCGCCGCGAGCAGCGTTTCAATCACGGCGCGCGTATGTGCAGGGGGCGTGGGCCAGTTGAGCAGCATCCGGCGCAGGCTGGAGATTGAACTGGTCATACGCAACTGCTGATGCAACAGATAGTTCAGCAGGGTGTTCTGACGACGAAAGCGATAGTGGCTCCAGAAGGCCTGAATGCGTAACAGATTCATGGTCAGGATCTGGCCGATCACCTTTTCGTGCGCAAGACGGATGTCGTCGTTGGTATCCGGTTGCCAGAGCAGACTTGCGTGCTCCAGTAAACGGGTATGCATGGTCTTCAGGGCAGTAATAAGCGCGGTGCCATCGGAGGTGCTCGGCAGTATCATCATCATGAAACCGCCGCTCAGAATACCGACAATCACTTCACAGACGCGCGCCTGTGCGATGTCCCACAGCTCGGTGGTATCGAGCACATTCACCACCGGAAAGGCGATAATGGCGGCGGTATAGCCGGCCAGCTGGAAGGCATAGGCAACGTTATTCGTAAAGTGCGCGCAGGCCCAGGTACAAAAGCCCAGCCATATCGCCATGCTCAACAAAAAAAGCCACGGATCGTTCAGCGTATGACCTGCAATGATTAACGCTGCGGTGGCACCCAACAGGCTGCCGGCAATACGTCCAAGACTTTTGCTGATCACCCCGCCGACGGTGGGGAAACTCACCACCGCGGCAGAGGTCATTGCCCAGTAGGGCTGATCAAGGTTGAGGTAATAGGCGACAGTCAGCGCCAGACACATCGCAATGCCATTACGCAGCGCATAGCGCCACTGCGGACGTGTCGCTTTCATCCACGGCGTATTTCGCCAGGTGAAGGCCTGCAGGTTCATCAACGGGTCCCGATGGCGACGGTGCAGGTTGTGCCGGAGACCAGCGTTATGCCCTGCGGTAAATGGTCAAACTCCACACGAACCGGTACGCGCTGGGCCAGACGCACCCACGGCACGTTCGGTTTAATGTCCGGTACCAGGCCTGAATCCATTTCAACACTCTGATCGTAAATGGCGCGGCCAATACTGGAGACGTGACCCTGTAACCGCTGCGAGCCGCTGTAAAGCGTAAGGGTAGCGGGAGACCCTTCGCGAATATGGCGAAGCTTGGTCTCTTCAAAATAACCCACCACATAGAACGAGTGGCTGTCGACAAGGGCGAAAACGGGTTGCCCGGCGGTGGCATAATTCCCCACGCGGGCTGACAGGTTGGTGATCCATCCATCGACTGGCGCGGTAATAACGGTTTGTGTCAGCTCCCACTGCGCCTGTTTGAGCGTAGCCTCCGCGACGTTCACGCTCGCCTGCATGGCCTTAACGTTGATATTGGCAGTATCTAAATCTTCTGCGGAAATATAGTTGCGCGACAAATGCCGGCGGCGATTGGCTTCGTTATTGGCTTTTGCTAAATCAGACTGGGCCTTCGCCAGCTGTGCCTGGGCGTTAAGGATCGCAATATGATAGGGGGTGTCGTCGATACGGAATAACACGTCACCCTTTTTAACGTACTGGTTATCTTTCACGACAAGCGTCGTAATGCTGCCCGACACCTGTGGGGTAATGCTGACCTGCTCAGCCCGCACTTTGCCGTCACGTGTCCAGGGTGACTGCATATAAAAATTCCAGAGCCACCACCCGGCAACCAGGGCCAGGGCAAGAACAATCAGCGTGGAAAAGTACTTCAGCGTTTTCAGGGGCATATTCACCACACAATCAAGACAGCAAGGCCCAGACATACGGAAAGGGCAAACAGGGAGAGGTCCATTAACATGGGGTGCCAAATCTCGCCGGAGTACATCCAGTCGCGAAGCAGGCGATGGGCTATGAGCCAAATCATAAAGCCGACCAGGACGGCCTTAAACAAGGGCGGAAAGTAGACTGACGCACCGAAAATCAGGTCCTGAAGGGGGAGTCCCACGGAGCTTTGAAAAAACGTCACGGGCAGAGATCCTTTGCAGTGAACAAAATGCCGCGAGGGCGAGTCTTAATCTGATGGAACATCACAATTCAGTGTAAGTCATCCTTTTAAGTTCGATGAATGCAGTATTGCATTTGTTTTGCCAATACAAATGCTGCACACTATTCTAAAATCAGTATAATAACTTAGCAAGCTAATTATAAGGAGATGAAATTGGAATCGCCATTAGGTTCTGATCTGGCAAGGTTGGTACGCGTCTGGCGTGCTCTGATTGACCATCGCCTGAAACCTCTGGAATTGACACAGACGCACTGGGTCACGCTGCATAACATTCATCAGCTGCCACCCGACCAGTCACAAATTCAACTGGCAAAAGCGATCGGCATTGAGCAACCGTCACTGGTACGTACGCTTGACCAACTGGAAGAGAAAGGACTCATCTCCCGGCAAACCTGCGCCAGCGATCGTCGCGCTAAGCGGATTAAGCTCACTGAGAAAGCGGCCCCTATCATTACTGAAATGGAAGCCGTTATCACCAAAACGCGCGGCGAAATCCTTTCCGGGGTTTCACCCGCAGAGCTTGAACTGCTCATCAGCCTCATTGGACGCCTCGAGCAGAACATCCATGAGCTGCAGTCACGCGACTGACACCATCACAAGGCCTTGCTGCTGCAAGGCCTTTTTTACCTCGATACAACGACACGGTTACGCCCGGTCTCTTTCGCTTCATACATCGCCTTGTCAGCATTCTCCACGCACGCTTCAGCGGTCGTCGTCGGAGAGGTGGCGGTAAACACCCCCATGCTAATCGTGATGGATTCAGGTAACTGACCCCCGCTGCTGACCTTATCAAAACTGCTCAGCTTTAGCCGTATGCGTTCAGCCACCTGGTACGCTGCTTCCGACGAAGTATTGGTCAGCATCAGGACAAATTCTTCCCCGCCAATACGTGCCGCGATGTCCTGCGGGCGGACGGAATCCATCAGCAGGTTGGCGACAAACTGCAATACTTTGTCTCCCTGCAGATGGCCGTAGCAGTCGTTGATGCGCTTAAAACGGTCGAGATCGCTGACGATAACCGACACAGGGTGGTTGGCTTTGCTGATGCTGAGTGCCTGATTTAAGGCGTCGTAAAAATAACTGCGGTTGTAGAGGCGCGTCAGCGGGTCGCGGATCGAGTTCTGATAAGACTGCTGATACTTCATGTGCGAGTCACGATACAGGTTAAAGACGTCGTACAGCAGGACAAAAATAATCATCAGCGTCGCCACGGTTTCGAATAAGCGAGCGTGATACCAGGACGTGTCCTCAGCATGTCCGCCGGCTAACAGTAATGAGAGCGTCAGGACATAACAGACACATAAGAAATTACCGCCAACCCAAAAAAGATTCCGCACCCGGGTAATCGTCATTAACGTTGCTAATGCCACAACCCAGAGAAGAATCAAAAAGATATTTATGACCTGGCTCCAGAGAACCATAAATTGCCGGGTTTCATTATCCACCAGATCCAGCGTTATCAGTGCCGAGTGGCTGGAGCAGAACCAGGCCAGGGCGACCATAGAAACCGTAAACAGCAGTGTACCGATAACCACGGCAATATGCGCGGGGCGTGAAAGGGGATAATCCCGAATAGAATAGAGCAAGGCTGAGACTATTATCAGCACCGCCATAAGAATATGACGGAACATAAAGAAGATCATGGCGTCGTTATAGTCGACAACATTGAACTGATAGAGATCCAGCCATGATGGGAAGCTGGACAGGGTACCGGCCATCAGCATCGTCGAACCGGCGAAGGCCGAGGCGAGGGCGATAAGGTACAACCGCCGTCTGTCACACCAGTATTTCATGACCATGAAGCAGGCAATAAACAGGTGGAATACCAGCAAAAATATGGTTAGTGTCGGGAATAGCAGCGGTGAGAATGAAGGGACTAATTCGACCAGTTTTACAAAGAGACCTTGTAATATTCCAACGACGACGATGCATCCAAAACAGAATGTAATATAAGGGTTCTTAAAATATCGTTGTAGTGCAAGCATAGGGATTTGACGGAATAATAAAATTAAAAAATGTAAAGTAAGAAAGAGAGTAACAGGCGTGGAGGGTAAATACTTTGCGCAGGAACAAGATATACCGCGCTTAATGATTCATGGCGGGAATGTTTTTCGTAAATATATTGCTGATAATTATATTATATGTAAATAGATTTGTTTACTGGCTTCGCTAAACGGATTCGTTAAATGGATGTGGTCTGATGACCACATCCAGTTTGAATTAGCGTGGAGAAACGGTGACCTGGCTTCCGTTGCTCGCCAGAACAACGCGCTGGCCGGCAGAGAAACGGGTATTACCTTGTTTCTGTACTACCATGATGGTGCTGCCGTCATCTTTACGGATTTCCAGTTCTACGCCCTGGCTTTTGTTCATTGCACCCTGAACGCCCTGGCCTGCAACACCACCCGCAACGGCACCTGCTGCTGTGGCCAGCGAACGACCTGTGCCACCGCCTACGGTATTACCGAGGAAGCCACCCAGCACAGCACCGCCGATGGCGCCCATCACGTTGCTGTCATCGCCACCCTGAATTTGTACAGGACGTGCGTTAACAACGGTACCGTAAGTGACGCTCTGAACCTGTTTGGCTTCAGAAGCGCTGTACACGTCGCCAGAAAGTGAACTGTCATTCACACAGCCTGCAAGGGTTAAACCGATCAGCGAAACGCCCAGTACACGTAAAATCATTTGAATCTCCTGTTCACCAAAAACGCCCGATAGCGGGCATCCGTTATGGCTAAATTATATGGCATAAGGGGCCATAGTTCATATCTTTGCACTAACAATAAGAAAATTGTACTTGAATTTAACTTAACGAGACATAAACGGGCACCCGGCAGGTTACCTGTCTGAGATTGTTAAAAAATATTATCGCCGGATAGCAAAGCGGCGCTGTTTATGGTTGAGTGGAGAGCATTAGCCCACGCAACGTAAGGAAAGCGTATGAAATCGGGTCGCTACATTGGTGTGATGTCGGGTACCAGTCTGGATGGCGTAGACGTCGTTCTGGCCGCTATTGATGAAAACATGGTGGCACAGCAGGCGAGCCTGACTTGGCCTATCCCCCTGGCGCTGAAAGAGGACATTCTCAGTGTCTGTCAGGGGCAACAACTGACGCTTTCTCAGCTTGGTCAGCTTGATGTGCGGCTGGGGGCGCTGTTTGCCGATGCGGTACTGGCCCTGATGCATAAAGAAAAGCTTCGCCCGCAGGATGTCGTCGCCATCGGCTGTCACGGACAAACGGTCTGGCATGAGCCGGTCGGCGACGCACCGCATACCCTGCAAATCGGCGACAATAACCAGATTGTGGCGAAGACGGGCGTAACCGTAGTCGGTGATTTTCGGCGTCGCGATATTGCGCTTGGCGGGCAGGGCGCGCCGCTGGTGCCCGCTTTTCATCAGGCATTGTTGACCCATCCGACAGAGCGCCGAATGGTGCTGAACATTGGCGGTATTGCCAACCTGTCTCTGCTTATCCCGGATCAACCCGTACGCGGCTATGACACCGGCCCGGGTAACATGCTGATGGATGCCTGGATCTGGCGTCAGCGTGGTCAGGCGTATGATAAAGACGCGCAGTGGGCCAGCGAAGGCAAAGTGATCATCCCGCTGTTGCAGTCCATGCTAAGCGATCCGTACTTCGCTTTACCGGCGCCCAAAAGCACGGGGCGCGAATATTTCAACTATGGCTGGCTCGAACGTCAGCTGGCGCAGTTCCCGGCGCTTGCACCGCAGGATGTCCAGGCGACGCTCGCCGAGTTAACGGCGGTTTCGATATCGGAACAGGTTCTTCTCAGCGGTGGATGCGAACGCCTGCTGGTGTGCGGCGGTGGCAGCCGTAACCCGTTGGTGATGGCACGTCTTGCCGGGTTATTGCCAGGTACCGAGGTGACGACCACCGATGAAGCCGGCATCAGCGGCGATGATATGGAAGCGCTGGCCTTTGCCTGGCTTGCCTGGCGCACCATTGCCGGGCTTCCGGGCAATTTGCCGTCGGTGACTGGCGCACGTGAGGCCAGCGTCCTCGGGGCCATTTTCCCGGCGAATCCACGTCATAATCAGAGTTAACTGAAATTCAGCGCTGCGTGTGGTCGTTAGAATGGAATGAAACAGGAGGGCAGCCATGCCCTCCAGGACCAGGAAAGTCTTCGGAATACGCCCATGAAAAAACTTCTTCTTATTGCCGCGCCTTTATTGCTGTCAGGATGCAGCGTCTACAACCAGTTCCTTGATCGCATGCAGACCGATACCCTGGAGTATCGCTGTGATGAAAAACCGCTGACCGTTAAGCTGAACAATCCGCGTCAGGAAGCCAGTTTTGTCTACGACAACAAATTGCTCACCCTCAAGCAGGGCATTTCTGCCTCCGGCGCACGCTACACGGACGGAATTTATGTCTTCTGGTCGAAAGGCGACAGTGCCACCGTCTACAAACGCGACCGTATTGTGCTGAACAATTGCCAGCTCGAAAATCCGAAGCGTTGAGATTTTTACAGGGGCGGCGCACAATAGCGCCACCCAATGTCAATGTCAGCTAACGCCATGTCAGATAACGACGAACTGCAGCAAATTGCGCATCTGCGCCGTGAATACACCAAAGGCGGCCTGCGTCGCCAGGATCTTCCCGCCGAACCCCTCGTGCTTTTTGAACGCTGGCTGAAACAGGCCTGCGAAGCGAAACTCGCCGACCCAACGGCAATGGTTGTCGCAACGGTAGATGAAAACGGTCAACCGTATCAGCGTATCGTCCTGCTCAAACATTATGACGAGAAAGGCCTGGTGTTTTACACCAACCTGGGCAGTCGTAAGGCACACCATTTAGAAAACAATCCTCGTATCAGCCTGCTGTTCCCGTGGCATATGCTGGAGCGTCAGGTGATGGTCACCGGCAAAGCAGAGCGTCTCTCCACGCTGGAAGTGGTGAAGTATTTCCACAGCCGTCCGCGTGACAGCCAGATTGGCGCCTGGGTCTCAAAACAGTCCAGCCGTATTTCGGCGCGTGGCGTGCTTGAAAGCAAATTCCTCGAACTGAAGCAGAAATTCCAGCAGGGCGAAGTTCCGTTGCCCAGTTTCTGGGGGGGCTTCCGCATTCCGATCGAGCAGATGGAATTCTGGCAGGGCGGCGAACACCGTCTGCATGACCGCTTTTTATACCAGCGTGAAAATGGCGGCTGGAAAATCGACAGGCTGGCACCGTAATCGCCGAAATTTGTTGATTTAAGCGCTAGCGCAGGCCGCGCTTGCGCTTTATTCTATGTACCTTTCGCATCAGGCGAAAAGTCGTGTACCGGCAAAGGTGCAGTCGTTTATACATGGAGAATTTGATGGCAAGCAGTAACTTGATTAAACAATTGCAAGAGCGGGGCCTTGTGGCTCAGGTGACGGACGAGGAAGCGTTAGCAGAGCGACTGGCGCAAGGCCCGATCGCGCTCTATTGCGGCTTCGATCCTACCGCTGACAGCTTGCATTTGGGGCATCTTGTTCCATTGTTATGCCTGAAACGCTTCCAGATGGCGGGCCACAAGCCTGTCGCACTGGTTGGCGGCGCGACCGGTCTGATTGGCGACCCAAGCTTTAAAGCTGCCGAGCGTAAACTGAACACCGAAGACACCGTGCAGGAGTGGGTGGATAAGATCCGCAAACAGGTTGCGCCTTTCCTCGACTTTAACTGCGGTGACAATTCTGCGATTGCGGCCAATAACTATGACTGGTTTGGCGGCATGAACGTGCTGACCTTCCTGCGCGACATTGGCAAACACTTCTCTGTTAACCAGATGATTAACAAAGAAGCGGTGAAGCAGCGTCTGAACCGTGACGACCAGGGCATCTCCTTTACCGAGTTCTCCTACAACCTGCTGCAGGGTTATGACTTTGCTTGCCTGAATAAACTGCACGGCGTCTGCCTGCAGATTGGCGGCTCTGACCAGTGGGGCAACATCACGTCGGGTATCGATCTGACGCGTCGTCTGCACCAGAACCAGGTCTTCGGTCTGACCGTTCCACTGATCACCAAAGCCGACGGCACCAAATTTGGTAAAACCGAAGGCGGCGCGGTATGGCTTGATCCGAAGAAAACCAGCCCGTACAAATTCTACCAGTTCTGGATTAACACGGCGGATGCCGATGTTTATCGCTTCCTGAAGTTCTTCACCTTTATGGACATTGAGGCGATCAACGCTCTGGAAGAAGAAGACAAAACCAGCGGTAAAGCACCACGTGCTCAGTACGTACTGGCTGATGAAGTGACCAAACTGGTTCACGGTGAAGAAGGTCTGGCCGCGGCAAAACGCATTACTGCAAGCCTGTTCAACGGGACGCTGAGCGATCTGAGCGAAGCGGACTTCGAACAGCTGGCGCAGGATGGCGTGCCGATGGTTGAGATGGAAAAAGGTGCCGACCTGATGCAGGCGCTGGTGGACTCCGAGCTGCAGCCATCCCGCGGTCAGGCGCGTAAAACCATCGCCTCGAACGCTATCACCATTAACGGTGAAAAACAGGCCGACCCGGAATACACCTTCGCTGACAGCGATCGTCTGTATGGCCGCTACACGCTTCTGCGTCGCGGTAAGAAAAACTACTGTCTGGTCTGCTGGAAATAATTAAAAGTATCCAGGGGCGTGGGAAACCACGCCCCTTTTGTTTTTTCAGGGTTTGGTAAGTAAAAATGAAGAACATCCTCGCCATTCAGTCCCACGTTGTCTTTGGGCATGCTGGCAACAGCGCCGCGGAATTTCCGATGCGCCGCCTCGGTGCCAACGTCTGGCCCCTCAATACCGTGCAGTTCTCAAACCATACACAATACGGTCAATGGACCGGCTGCGTGATGCCGCCTTCGCACCTCACCGACATTGTGCAGGGCATTGCCAATATCGATCAGCTAAAACGCTGTGATGCGATACTGAGCGGATATCTCGGTTCGGCAGAGCAGGGAGAGCATATCCTGGGCATTGTCCGCCAGGTGAAAGCGGCAAACCCGGCGGCGAAATACTTTTGTGATCCTGTTATGGGGCATCCGGAGAAAGGCTGTATCGTGGCCCCCGGCGTGGCTGAATTCCATGTGCGTCACGCGCTGCCGGCCAGCGATATTATTGCGCCGAACCTGATTGAGCTGGAAATTCTCTGCGAGCATCCGGTGAATAGCGTAGAAGAGGCGGTAAGCGCTTCTCGCGAGCTAATAGCCCAGGGGCCGGAGATTGTCCTGGTGAAACATCTCGCGCGCGCAGGGCTGAGCAGGGACCGTTTTGAGATGCTGCTGGTGACGAAAGACGAAGCCTGGCATATCAGCCGTCCGCTGGTGGACTTCGGCATGCGTCAGCCGGTGGGTGTCGGTGATGTGACAAGCGGCTTGCTGCTGGTGAAATTACTTCAGGGGGCCACGCTGCGGGATGCGCTTGAGCATGTGACTGCTGCAGTGTACGAAATCATGAAGGCGACGAAAGAGATGCAGGAGTATGAACTGCAGGTGGTCGCGGCACAGGATCGTATCGCGAAACCGGAGCATTACTTCAGCGCGACCCGGTTATAACGATTCACGTTCCTGTCGGCCGGGTAGCGACAGCGCCACCCGGCAATACAGTGCGCCGGTCAGTTCAACCCTTCTGCTTTAAGCGCTGCAGCCACCGCAGGACGCGCGGCTATGCGATCCATGTACGATGCAATGTGGTCCAGCCCGTCCATGTTGAGCTTAATGGCCCGCGCCCAGCGCAGCACGGTGAACAGATAGGCATCGGCAATTGTAAAACGCGCGCCTCCAATCCACTGATCGTCTTTCAGCGATGCGTTAACGTACTGCAGTTTTTTCTCCAGCTGAGCACGTACGGTCGGTTTGTACTCTTCCGGCGTCTCCGGACGGAACAGCGGGGTAAAGCCTTTGTGCAGCTCGGTCGCAATGTAGTTCATCCACTCCAGCGTTTTGTAGCGAGAAACCGTGCTTACCGGTGCCAGCAATTGCCTGTCGGGCACGCTATCGGCGAGGAATTGCATAATCGCCACGCCTTCGGTCAGCAGGGTACCGTCATCCAGCAGCAGAGCCGGAACTTGTCCCTTCGGGTTAATAGCAAAAAAATCATCGCCGTTTTCCAGGCGTTTTTTCATCAGGTCAACGCCATCCAGCGTGAAATCTTTGCCGCTCTCGCGCAGGGTAATGTGGGAAGCAAGAGAGCACGCGCCCGGTTTGTAGAACAGTTTCATCGGTAACTCCTTTTTGCTGAGGTTTCAGCTATGTTAGTGCGCGAACGGGTAAAAAAAAAGCCGCTAATACATTAGCGGCTTCTGTTCAGTCGTTTCTCAGTGACATTATGCGGTTTCGGTCGCTTTCGCCGTCTTGTCGTCGTCCTGAGTCATGCGATTCAGTTTCGGCGCAGTCAGCATCATCAGAACCGCGATAACCGCAGTAGCAATACCAATCTGCATGAACACGGTACCGTAGACGTTCAGAGAGACCAGTGGGTCAGTCACGTTATCCGGCACGGCCATCAGGTTTGCAATTTTACCTGCGATGATGGCGGCACCCGCAGTGGTCAGGAACCAGCTACCCATGATGAAGCCCATCAGACGCTGAGGAACCAGTTGTGCAACCATCGCCAGGCCCAGACCGGAGATCATCAGTTCACCGATAGACTGCAGCGCGTAGCTCAGGATCAGCCAGTTAACGGAGACGATACCGGCATCAGTCGCAAATTTCGTACCCAGCGGCAGTACCAGGAATGCGCCAGAACACAGCAGCATACCGATAGCAAATTTGTGCGGCATCGGCAGACGGTCGCCCATTTTGTTATAGATAGCAGCCAGAATCGGGCTACCAATCATGATCCAGAACGGGTTCAGGGCCTGATACTGCTCCGGCTCGAACGCGATACCCAGGATTGAGTGTTCAACGTTACGGATAGCGAAGAAGTTCAGAGACGTTGGCATCTGGCTGTACAGAACGAAGAAGATAATCGCTTCCAGCATCAGGATGAAGGCCACAATCATCTTACGACGAGCGGCACCCTGCATGGCGAAGGCTTCTTTCGCGAAGATGATCACGATACCCAGCGCAACCACACCCAGAACCGCACGCGCGATGCCCTGGTTATGCAGCAGCCAGGTTGCGATTGCCGCGAGGATCACCACGCCGACAATGGTCGCCAGCAGTTTGCCAATGTGAACCGGTTCGAAGTCTGGTTTGGAGCCGTAGTCTTTTACCCAGCGTTTGCAGAAGGCAAAGTTAACCACGGTGATCAGCATACCGACAACGGACAGGGAGAACGCAACGCTCCAGCCGAATTTAGCGGCCAGCCACGGGGTTGCCAGCATGGAGAAGAAGGAACCGATGTTCACGGACATGTAGTACATGGTGAATGCACCGTCCAGACGCGGGTCATCTTTGTTGTAACAGGTAGAGAGCAGGGAAGACGGGTTCGCTTTGAACAGACCGTTACCGACGGCGATAGTCGCCATACCCATATACACCACAGCGGCATCGTGACCAGACCATGCAACCAGCGCATAGCCAACGGCCAGGACAATCGCACCCAGCATAATGACACGTTTAGTCCCGAGGACTTTATCACCCAGCCAGCCGCCGATAGCGACCAGACCGTACACCAGGGCACTGAAAGAGGAGAACAGCGTAATGGAATCTGCTTCGGACATACCCAGCTGTTTTACCAGGTAAACCGCCATGATCCCTTGCAGGCCGTAATAACCAAAACGCTCCCATAACTCGATAGAGAAGATGAGATAGAACGCTTTAGGTTGTTTAAAAGCGTTAAGACTTACGCTTTCATCTGTTGGTTTATTGTTTGCAGTCGACACATATACCTCTTTTTTTACATCCCATATTAACGGGGGTGTTCATCGCGTGATGGCCGTAGTCCATCCGCCTTATAGTTATATTGGGAGGAGAAACGGCGGGTAATGTTCACTATCCTGCACCGTCTGGCAATACGTTTGTAATAATCTGTTACATATAACTGGGCCGCTATAATCGGCGGTTCATACAAATGTTATTCAGCGTTAAATTTCATACGATCTGTAAAGGGAGTTTTTTTGACTGGCATTCACCCGTATTTTGCCCTCAATGGCGATATGTTCTGCTATTTGAGGTTTATTGCAGTAATATAGCCCATATTCTGAAAAATAGCTGGTCTTATGTGTTGCTCATGATGAGTTTGATCTTGTCTGGCAAAGGGTTTACGCCGCTTTTAACAACAAAAATTCAACACGAAGTTATCAGGGTGATCTTGATCACATATGTATAGAAATTTTCGGCTATGAAAAAAGTATTAACCTGTTTGAGCGTTAAAGGCTCGAACAAGTGATAAGGGAAGCGGTAAGGAAGGCGGATAAATTATGGTCAAAAGAAGGTCTTCTGGTAGACCCTCTCTTGGTAAGGAATTGGCGTTGCGTCAGAAAACGGAAAGCGGAAGATATCAGGGATACACTTTCTCTTTGTACTCGCAGAGATCTTCGATAATACAGGAGCCACAGCGAGGCTTACGGGCAATACAGGTATAACGGCCATGGAGAATGAGCCAGTGATGGCAATCCACCTTAAATTCGGCGGGAACCACTTTTAGCAGTTTCTCTTCAACCTGCTCGACATTCTTGCCCGGTGCGAAGTTCGTGCGGTTAGAGACGCGGAAAATATGGGTATCAACGGCGATAGTCGGCCAGCCAAACGCGGTGTTAAGTACCACATTCGCAGTCTTACGTCCCACGCCGGGTAATGCTTCCAGCGCGGCGCGATCTTCCGGCACTTCACCCCCGTGCTGTTCCAGCAGGATCCGGCAGGTTTTGATCACGTTCTCAGCCTTGCTGTTAAACAGACCGATGGTTTTGATATAGGACTTCACCCCGTCCACGCCCAGCTCCAGCATCGCCTTTGGCGTGTTGGCGACCGGATAAAGCAGGGCGGTCGCCTTATTAACGCTCACGTCGGTAGCCTGCGCAGAGAGCAGCACGGCGATCAATAGCTCGAACGGGGAGTTAAAATTCAGCTCCGTCGTCGGGTGTGGGTTCTCATCCCGCAGACGGGTCAGGATCGCAATGCGCTTTTCTTTATTCATGAGGCCTTCTCGGGTATCCCTTCCTGTACGCTGCGCTCAGCCGCGCGGCGCTTACGTTTTTCATCAATCAGATATTTTATCGCCAGCATCATGCCGAGGCCAATAAACGCGCCTGGCGGCAGCATGGCCAGCAGGAACGGCGTATCGGTGTGGAAGACTTCGATGCGCAGCGCTTTAGCCCAGCCGCCGAGCAGCGCATCTGCGCCATCAAACAGCGTTCCGTTACCCAGGATCTCACGCATTGAACCGAGCACGAACATGGCACCGGTTGCCCCCATACCAATAGAGAAACCATCCAGAGCCGACATCGCCGGGCTGTTTTTCACGGCAAAAGCTTCCGCGCGCCCGACCACAATACAGTTGGTTACGATGAGGGGAATAAAGATCCCGAGCGACTGATACAGACCGAACGCATAAGCGTTAATCAGCATCTGGACGATACTCACCACCGACGCGATGATCATGACGTAAATCGGAATACGGATTTCCGATGGCGTCCAGCGGCGCAGGGCAGAGATGGACAGGTTGGTCAGGGTGAGAACCAGCGTGGTTGCCAGCCCCAGACCCAGCGCGTTGGTGGCGGTGGATGTCACTGCCAGCAGCGGACACATCCCCAGCAGCTGTACCAGCGCGGAGTTGTTCTTCCACAATCCCTGGACGATAACCTCTTTAACCTGGCTCATGATTACTCCTCACAGGCCGGAAGATTGTTCATCTGCGCGGGCAGCGTTTCCGCATACAGCCCGGCTCGTTTTACGGCATTGACCACGGCCCGTGGGGTAATGGTTGCCCCCGTGAACTGGTCAAACTCGCCGCCATCCTTTTTCACAGCAAATGCAGGATCCGCTTCGCCGTGGATCACTTTTCCGGCAAAATGCAAAATCCAGTCGCTCAGACGGGTTTCAATTTTATCCCCCAGGCCTGGCGTCTCATGATGTTCCGTCACGCGCGTACCCAACACGGTACCGGAGAAATCGCTGCCGACCAGCAGTTGAATCGCCCCGGAGTAGCCATCGGGCGCCGTCGCTTCCATTACCGCGCCTACCGCGTTATCCCCCTTACGGGCAATAAAGACGCGGTGCGGGCCTTTGCCTAACTGAGGTGCCTGGACCACGAAGCAACTTTTCTGCAGGTCATTATCGTAGAAATCAGGGGGGATCACCTGATCGAACAGGGCTTTTTGCTGCTTCACCGCCTGTTCGTCGATGGTCGATTTGGTCAGGTTGTTCACCAGGGCCGTCAGTCCGGTGAGGACCGCGGCGAAAATGGCCAGCGTGACGCCGTGTTTTTGCATTGTTTTCAGCATCGCGAAACCCTTAACGGTGGCCGTACACGCGCGGACGCGTGTAGTAGTCGATGAGCGGAACGGTGATGTTTGCAAGCAGAACCGCGAATGCCACACCGTCCGGGTAACCGCCAAAGCTGCGGATGAGCCACACCAGCAAGCCGGCCAGTGCACCGAAGATCAGGCGGCCACGGTTCGTGGTAGATGCCGTTACCGGATCGGTCAGGATAAAGAACGCACCCAGCATGGTTGCCCCCGAGAGCAGATGCATCTGTGGGCTGGCGAGCGATTCTGGCGAGAACACCCATCCCAGTGTGGCGCAGACCGCCAGCGTCACGAGGAAGCTGACCGGAATATGCCAGCGGATCGCTTTCTGCTGCAGCAGGAAGAGCCCGCCCAGCAAATAAGCAAGGTTCACCCACTGCCAGCCCGCGCCCGCCAGCATGCCGCTGAAGATGGCAGATTTCATAATCTGATCGACGGAGTGCCCGGCATGCAGGGAGGTTTTAAACGTATCGAGTGGTGTGGCCTGGCTGATGCCATCCACGCCCATACGCAGCGCGTTCATATCCGCACCGAGCGCGGTATGGCCGGTAAAGATAACGTGCAGGGCATCCATAAAGCCGGGTACCGTCGCGGCAATGTCATGCGGCGGCAACCAGCTGGTCATCTGAACCGGGAAGGAGATCAGCAGTACGACGTAGCCAATCATCGCCGGGTTGAACGGGTTATGGCCCAGCCCACCATAAAGTTGTTTGGCAATAATGACTGCAAACACCGTACCGAGCACCACCATCCACCACGGAGCAAACGGTGGAATACTGATTGCCAGCAACAGGCCAGTCAGCAGTGCTGAGTTATCGGCAAGGATGCGGGAAACCGCCAGCTTACGCAGTTTAAGCACCAGGGCTTCTGCCCCTAAGGCGCTGGCACAACCCAGCACTATCTGGAACAGCGTTCCCCAGCCGAAAAACCAGCACTGAACGGCAATGCCCGGCAGCGCCGCCAGGCACACCAGCATCATGATGCGTGATGTCTGGCGCTGATTATGGGTGTAAGGGGAACTTGCGATTCTGAAAACCATTTAATCCTCGTTAACTGCTTGCTGTGCGGCTTTCTTCGCCTGAACGCGCGCAATGGCGGCGGCGACTGCGGCTTTACGTGGGTCGTCGTTTGCGGCCGGCTGCTGTTCTTCCTGCTGCGCTGCTTTACGGGCCTTGGCGCGGGCAATGGCGGCTTCAACAGCCGCCTTACGCGGGTCGACAGGTGCTTCAGGTTCAGCGGCTTCAGGCTGCGCCGCCGCTTTACGCGCTTTGGCACGGGCAATGGCGGCTTCGACAGCCGCTTTACGCGGGTCGACGGGGGCTTCAGGCGTAGCGGTTTCAGTCTGCGCCGCTGCTTTGCGCGCTTTAGCGCGCGCGATCGCCGCTTCAACAGCCGCTTTACGGGGATCTACGGCCTCCACTTCTTGCTCAACCACCACGTTTTGCTCGCCGACTTTGCGCGCTTTGGCGCGCGCGATCGCCGCTTCAACAGCCGCCTTACGGGGATCTACGGCCTCCGCGTCTTGTTCAACTACCACGTTTTGCTCGCCGGCCTTACGGGCTTTGGCGCGGGCAATGGCGGCTTCAACGGCGGCTTTACGCGGATCGATCTCAGCGTCAGAGGAGGCTGACTGTGCTTTTTCTGCCTGACGGGCGCGCGCAGCCGCTTTACGCGCTTCGCGGGCGGCAATCGCTTCGCTGTTATCCGGTTTTTCACCGGCCGGGATCACCACAGTCTGGGCTGCCGTCGCTTTTTTCTCCCGCACGCGTGCCAGTGCGGCATTAATCGCATCCTGGTCTTTTTCGCCGGGCTGAACTGCTGCCTGTTTGTGACGCGCCTGACGGGCCAGTTTTTCACGTTCCAGACGAGCCTGACGCGCTTCAAAACGTGCTTTCGCTTCGGCTGCGCGTTTCTCTTCCATGGAGATGGCATAAATCTCGGCCTTCTCCTGGCGGAAGTACTGCACCAGAGGAATGTTACTTGGGCAGACCCAGGCGCAGGCACCGCATTCGATGCAGTCGGCCAGGTTATGGGCCTGCGCTTTATCGTGCAGCTGACCTTTGCTGTACCAGTACAACTGTTGCGGAAGTAAATCCGCCGGACAGGCATCGGCACAGGCGCTGCAGCGGATACAGCCTTTCTCCTCCTGCTCTTCACCCATTTCGGTCGGGGAGGGGGCAAGCAGGCAGTTTGTGATTTTTACTACCGGGACATCGAGCCACGGCAGGGTAAAGCCCATCAGCGGGCCACCCATGATCACCATCTGGTCGCTGCCCGGGCAAAAATCAGCCTGTTCCAGCAGATGACGAACCGGCGTACCCAGACGCGCCCAGACGTTGCCCGGACGTGCGACAGATTCACCGGTCAGCGTAACCACGCGCTCGGTCAGCGGTTCACCGTCCACCACCGCACGTTTCACGGCGTAGGCTGTCCCGACGTTTTGCATCAGCACCCCGATGTCCGAAGAGCGTCCGCCATGCGGAACCTGCTTGCCGGTCAGAATTTGCGTCAGCTGTTTGGCGCCGCCAGAGGGGTACTTGGTTGGGATAACGCGCAGGCCGATATCGTGGCTGCCGTTGAGGACGGCGCGCAGCATCGAAATAGCCTGTGGCTTGTTATCTTCAATGCCAATCAGCACTTCGCGCGGCTGCAGAATATGGGCAAGAATGCGGATCCCTTCCACGACCTGCGCGGCGCAGTCCTGCATCAGACGATCGTCGGCGGTGATGTAGGGTTCACATTCTGCTGCATTGATGATCAGGGTCTGAATTTTATCGCCACCGCCGTGCAGTTTGACGCCGGTAGGGAACCCTGCGCCGCCCAGGCCGGCAACGCCGAATTGATGAATACGCTCGATAAGCGCTTCGCGGCTCCGGTTGCGGTAGTCGCTCCAGCCGTCACGGTCGATCCAGCGGTCTTCTCCGTCGGCTTCAATAATGACGCTCAGTTCGGAGAGCGCAGAGGGGTGTGCAACGGTATGGGGGGCGATCGCCACCACTGTACCGGACGTCGGAGCGTGGACCGGCAGCATACGTCCGCGACCGAATGTTAACGGCTGGCCGCGAAGGACGGTATCGCCTTCTTTCACGCACAGTTCACCCTCAGCACCGATATGCTGTTTCAGCGGCATGACGTAACGGGACGCCAGCGGAATTTGGCGCAGCGGCGTGCCGTTGGACTGGGTTTTCATTTCAGGTGGATGGATACCACCGTCAAAGTCCCAAATCTTCTCTTTTCTGAAAGCAGAAAATAACTTAAGCATGTTGTTCCACAGGAATGATGCGAACCGGAATGGTTTGAAGATCCCACTTCCAGCTTTCGGTAGTCGGTTCAACCGGGCGCAACGTTATACATTGCGTCGGGCAGGGTGCCACGCAGAGGTTACAGCCGGTGCACAGATCCGCCACGACGGTGTGCATGGCACGGGTTGCGCCAACTATGGCGTCGACAGGGCATGCCTGAATGCATTTTGTGCAGCCGATGCAGTTCGCTTCGTCAATCACGGCGAGGGCGCGAACCGGCTCCTGCACATCTTCATCGCCGTCAACAGGTTGCGGGTCAACGTTAAGCAGGGCGGCTATTTTCAGCATTACCGCTTCACCGCCGGGTGCGCAGCGGTTAATTTTTTCACCCTGCACGCCTACCGCTTCGGCATAGGGACGGCAGCCAGGATAGCCACACTGACCGCACTGGCTTTGCGGCAGAAGCTCATCGATTTTTTCTACAACAGGGTCGTCCTCTACCGCGAAACGGCGGGAGGCGTAACCCAGAATAAGGCCAAACACCAACCCCAGCACGCTGATAGAGGCGATGGCTATCCAGATAGTACTCATTACAACTTCACCAGACCACTAAAGCCCATAAAGGCCAGAGACATTAAACCTGCTGTCACCAGGGCGATCGCGTTACCGCGGAATGGCGCAGGGATATCCGCTGCTGCCAGGCGCTCGCGAATCGAGGCGAACAGCACCATCACCAGAGAGAAACCGACGGCGGCAGAAAAACCGTACAGCGCCGATTGCATGAAGTTATGCCCAAGGTTGATGTTCAGCAGCGCCACGCCAAGTACTGCACAGTTGGTGGTAATCAGCGGCAGGAAGATACCCAGCAGGCGATAGAGAGCCGGGCTGGTTTTACGCACCACCATTTCTGTGAATTGCACTACCACCGCGATGACCAGAATAAAGGACAACGTACGCAGATAGATTAAATCCAGCGGGATGAGGATCCAGCTATCAATCAACCACGCGCAGATAGACGCCATCGTCATCACGAAGGTGGTGGCCAGCCCCATGCCCATCGCAGTTTCCAGCTTTTTGGAAACCCCCATAAATGGACACAGGCCAAGGAACTTCACCAGGACGAAGTTGTTAACCAGCACAGTGCCGACAAAGAGCAGTAAGTAATCGGTCATTATTTAGCCTGAAATAAAAAAGCCGCCTATTATCGGACAAACCACCGCAGGCGACAACAGGTTATCTGTAAGGTTATTACGGGTTCACAAAGGTGTTCTTCACCCGCGTCGAACGCTTGAAATAGGGCACCAGCAGCGCCGCGGCCAGTAACGGGAAAAGCAGCTGGCGAACGGCCAGGGCATCAGAAACTGGCGAAAAAGCAAAGGCTTTCACCGCCAGCAGAACCGAAATCAGCAGCCAGATAATGTAGTGTTTAGGGACACCCTTACGGCGCTTAAAGAAGGCAATGGTCAGCCATAGCGTGTAGTACCACATCCCGATTGCAAAAACGAACGACACAAACCACATCGTAATATTAAGCACACTTTGCGACATCAGGGTCTGGATTGCATGAGGTGTAATCAGAGCGGTGGTATAAAGCAGCAGCGCAAGTGATGCGCTTAATAAGGCAACCAGCAGCCATGCCAGTGGGGCGATTAACCAGCCTCCAATTCGTTCTCCAGGCGTTGCGGTCATGAACTCTCCCATAATCTGCGCGAAATGTTGTACAGCCAGTTTGCAGGGCGGAGAGTATATAACATTTCGCGCGGATGGCTACTTTCTTATAAAACGTAGCGCCATACAGACTTAGGCACTTCACCGACGTTGAACAAACGGCCACCGGAGACCAGCTCCGCACGGCGGTGGTCAGCGGCGCGATACATATTGATGATTTCCTGATTATCCGACAGCGTGTAGTTCAGATGGTCAAACAGTTTTTCCAGGCTCTCAAGCGAATTGATCTTGCGAAATTTTAATAAATAGTCCTGAACTGTCATATTAATAAGTTTCCATATAAAAGTGAGTAATACCAGTTAAGGTAATTCGTCCGAATAATAAACGGATTAATAAAGACGTAAACAGCCCACTCAGATAACGCGACTAAATTAGGAGTTTTCTTTGCTGAAAGTACAGGCATCAGACGATGCCTGGAAGAGAAGGTTAACCGTGTTCACCAGGGCTGGCAATAAGTAACTGACATATTATGTCACTCTTTATTGCGGTAACCGGTTACTTAGGTTGGGCGACGGTGACAGGCTCCGGCGGCTGGTAGTTATCGATATGGCTGGCAACGCCAAGCAAAATGACCGATACCCCAAGGACAATCCATCCCGCTAATTCAATGATTCGATTAATAATTGACGTCATGACTGGTACGTGTAATTTATCCATAAATACAGGTTGCAAATGTTACAGCGCCGTTTCCCCCGCGGCAAGTGCTTTGGGAACGGTTCCCCTAAACAAAATCAGAACGTTAAATCTATGTAACAAAAACAACCGGCATAGCCTGCTATTTTACGTCATATGGCACATGATTAATCTGTAAGAACGTCAGAGTAGCCAGTGTGAAATAAGATAGTCATAAAAGAGGGCAACATTATGAGTGATAGCATCCGCGTCGGGCTTATTGGTTACGGTTACGCGAGCAAGACTTTTCATGCGCCTCTGATTGCCGGGACGCCGGGCATGGCGCTGGCGGCAGTATCCAGTAGCGATGCCACGAAAGTGCATGCCGACTGGCCCTCCGTGCCGGTTGTTTCTGAACCTAAGCATCTTTTTAACGACCCTAATATTGATCTAATCGTCATTCCCACCCCCAATGACACGCATTTTCCGCTGGCAAAGGCCGCACTGGAAGCCGGTAAGCACATTATTGTTGATAAACCCTTCACGGTGACGTTGTCACAGGCACGCGAACTGGATGCGCTGGCAAAAAGTTTTGGCAGAGTGCTTTCGGTATTTCATAACCGCCGCTGGGACAGTGATTTCCTGACGGTAAAAGCGCTCCTTAATGAAGGTACGCTGGGCGAAATCCTCTTTTTTGAATCGCACTTTGACCGGTTCCGCCCTCAGGTCCGAAACCGCTGGCGTGAGCAAGCCGGGCCGGGCAGCGGCATCTGGTACGATTTAGCGCCGCATCTTCTCGATCAGGCCGTAAATTTGTTTGGCCTGCCGGTCAGTATGACGGTCGATCTGGCCCAGCTCAGACCCGGAGCGCAAACCACCGACTACTTTCATGCCGTCTTGAGTTACCCGCAGCGGCGTATTGTACTGCACGGGACAATGGTGGCAGCCGCCGAATCAGCGCGTTATATCCTTCACGGTACGCGCGGGAGCTATGTGAAGTTTGGTCTCGATCCTCAGGAAGAACGCCTGAAAAACGGCGAGCGTTTGCCGCAGGAAGACTGGGGCTATGACATGCGGGACGGGGTTGTGACGCGGGTGGAAGGCGAGGAGAGGGTTGAAGAAACGTTACTGACGATCCCGGGTAACTATCCGGCGTATTATGCTGCTATCCGTGATGCGCTAAACGGGACGGGGGATAACCCGGTTCCGGCCAGCCAGGCGATTCAGATTATGGAATTGATTGAACTGGGGATTGAATCAGCCAAACACCGCGCAACGCTCTGTCTGGCGTGATTCTGGCAAAGCCGGGTAAGGGGACGACCCCACCCGGCAACGGGCTTAGCCGCGGGCGACCTTATCCCGCAGCGCCTGTTTCTCTGCTGGTGTCAGGAAGGCGATGTCCAGGCCGTTAATCTGCGCCTGGCGGATCTGATCCTGACTCAGGCCAGCCTGCGGTGCGGCGACGGTATACTCATGAATAATATCCACGCCCTGTACTGCCGGATCGTCCGTGTTCAGTGAGGCCAGAACACCGTGCTCCAGGAAGGTTTTCAGCGGGTGATGCGCCAGTGATGCCACTGTGCTGGTCTGAATATTGGACGTCAGACACGATTCAATACCAATACGCTGCTCGGCAAGGAAATCCATCAGGGCACGATCTTCAACGGCTTTGACACCATGACCGATACGCTCTGCACCCAGCTCACGGATGGCCTGCCAGATGCTTTCAGGGCCTGCCGCTTCACCGGCATGTACGGTAATGTGCCAGCCGGCGTCACGCGCGCGGTTGAAATGAGAAAGGAACAGACTGCCTGGGAAGCCGAGTTCATCACCCGCCAGGTCAACGGCAGCGATCGCATCACGATGCGCCAGTAACCCTTCCAGCTCCTGCAGACAGGCCGCTTCACCGAAGGTACGGCTCATAATGCCAATCAGGCGAGCCTGAACGTCGAAGGTTTTACACCCTTCGCGCACGCCGTCAATTACCGCTTCAACCACGCCTGCAACGGGCAGGTTGTGGGTCATCGCCATATAGCCTGGCGAAAAGCGCAGTTCAACGTAGTGCAGGCCATTACGGGCGGCATCTTCAATATTTTCGAAAGCAACACGGCGGCAGGCATCCAGCGAGGCCAGCATCTTCACGCCCCAGTCGAGTTTGCTCAGGAAACTGACCAGATCCGGTTCATTTGAGGTGACCTGAACGTGGGGGATTAGGGTCTCAATCGTTTGTGCAGGGAGCGTGAGATTGTACTGGCGGCCAAGATCGAGGATGGTTTGGGCACGAATGTTACCGTCAAGATGGCGGTGAATATCAGTTAGTGGCAGGCGTGTATCAATCATGGTCGCACTCTTTTCTGGTTAAAGTGCGTCATATTATAAAAACAAAACGAGGTAAAAAGCTATTTGCGCAAGGGAATATTCCGTTGCGCAATCTGATTACAGGAGCGTCGTTATGCCGGCGATCAGCCGCTGAACCCCTTGCTCAAGCTTGCTACGCGGGCATCCCGCATTCAGACGGACAAAACCGTTACCCTCTTCGCCGTAGGTGTATCCCGGCATGATGGCGACCTTTTGCTGCTCAATCAGGACTTTTTGTAGCATTTTGTCGTCAAGGTTGAGTGGACGTAAATCGATCCAGGCCAGATACGTGGCTTCGGGTGGCTGCCAGTTGAGCGTCGGAAACGCGCGGTGTAATTCGCGTGCAATGTACGCCAGATTTTCTTCCAGATACGCCCGCAACGCATCCAGCCATGGCTCTCCCTGCTGATAGGCAGCAATGTGGGCTGTCAGCGCCAGCACGGAAGGGGAAGAGAGCCCGTCACGACCTTTTAATGCGCTGAGGTAACCGTTACGGCTCTCTTTATCGCCAATCAGCCCCCAGGCACCGGTGAGCGCCGGTATGTTAAAACTTTTTGAACCAGAGCTCAGAAGTGCCCATTTGCCGCCTGCCACTTCATTCCACGGCGTATGGCGACGGCCTCCCCACACCATATCCATATGAATTTCATCGCTGATCACCGCCACGTCATAACGGGCGCACAGTTCTGCCATGTGACTCAGCTCTTCACGGGTCCAGACTTTACCCGTGGGATTTTGCGGGCTGCACAGCAGCAAAATTTTGTTTTCCGGTTTTGCCAGCGCCGCCTCAAGTGCGGCCCTATTTCCCTGCCAGCCCGTGGCATGTTTTTCCATCGCCACGCCGACCACCTGGCGGGCATTCCCCTCGATGGCCTTATAGAACGCATCGTAAGCGGGGGTATGGACCACCACGCCGTCGCCGGGAGTTGACCAGAGGCGAATCAGTTCGGACACCATATAAATAACGGAAGGCCCGTACACGAGCGAGTCGGTATCAATGTGGCTGTTAAAGCGCTGCCGGAACCAGTGCGCCACAGCGGCGAGAAACTCTTCATTTTTCCAGCGGCTGTAGCCAAACACCCCGTGATGAATACGCTGGTGCAGCGCTTCGGTGATGCAGGGCGCGGTCGCGAAATCCATATCGGAGATGGTGAAGGGCAGCAGATCGGCCGCGCCGAAGCGGTCGGCGACATAGTCCCACTGCGTGCACCAGGTGCCGTGTCGATCCACGACGGTTGAAAAATCGAACATGACTCAAGTCCTTAAAGAAAAACCCCCTCAGCGCGAGGGGGTGAGGCATCAGGCTTCCACTGTACGCATCAGGGTTGCCAGCTCATCTTTCACTGACTGAACCTGCGGGCCGATAACCACCTGCAAATTATGTTGATTTAACTGTACCACGCCGATGGCCCGGTTGGCTTTCAGGGCGTTGGTGTCCACTTTCGACATGTCCGCCACCGACAGGCGCAGTCGGGTGATGCAGTTATCCAGAGAGGTAATGTTATCTGCACCGCCCAGCGCCGCCAGAATAGCAGGGGTGTTATAGCCGGACTTACCCACGGTACCTGCAACAGCCTGCTCAACGCTGCTGGCGGTATCGGTATCCCGCCCAGGCGTTTTGAGGTTAAAGCGGGTGATGGCGAAGCGGAAAATGCCGTAGTACACCGCGAACCAGATAGCGGCGACCACCGGTACCAGGTACCACTTAGTCGACAACCCGTGCAGGATCCCGAACACCACAAAGTCGATGACGTTGCCGTCGGTATTCCCGATGGTGACGCCCAGCACCGCCATCACGGTGAAGCCCAGACCGGTCAGTACCGCGTGGATGAGATACAGCACTGGCGCGACAAACAGGAACAGGAATTCGATTGGCTCCGTTGTACCGCCCACGACGCAGGCGATGACCCCGGAAATCAGCAGCCCTTTAATTTTATGGCGGTTTTCCGGACGAGCACAGTGATACATGGCCAGCGCCGCACCCGGCAAGCCGCCGAGGAAGGCCGGCATTTTACCCTGTGACAGGAAGCGGGTCGCACTTTCAGAGAAGCCGTGCGTGGTCGGGCAGCTCAGCTGTGCCTGGAAGATGGTCAGCGCACCGCTCACATCGTGTCCGCACACCTCCATTGTGCCGCCCGCTTCGGTAAAGCGGATCAGCGCCACCAGAATATGTTGCAGACCAAACGGCAGCAGCAGACGTTCGCCGGTTCCGAAGATCATCGGACCAAAATCGCCCGCACCGTTGATGATGCGGCCAATCCCGTTAATCCCCAGCGCAAAGACTGGCCAGATCAGTGGAATAATAAGGCCAAACAGACCCATGACCACAAGGGTTACAATGGGTACAAAGCGGGTGCCCCCGAAGAACGCCAGCGCATCAGGCAGGCGGATATTGTGGAAGCGCTCATGCAGCATCCAGATAATCACCCCGGCGATCACCGCGCCGAGGATCCCGGTATCAATGGACTGAATCCCGATAACGCTCTGAATGTTGTTCGCTTTAAGCACGGCGGCATCGGTGGTGGGCAGAATGCCTTTAGCCGTCAGCCAGAAGTTCACCGCAAGGTTCATTACCGCATAACCGACAAACCCGGCAAAGGCGGCCACGCCTTTGTTCTCGCGTGCCAGACCCAGCGGGATAGCAATACAGAACATCACCGGCAGGAAGCTAAAGGCGAAGGAGCCGACTTTACTCATCCAGATAAAGATCGCCTGCAGCACAGGTGTCCCGAGGAACGGGATCAGCGTGATGACGTCCTTACTGCTCAACGAACTGCCGATCCCGAGCATGATCCCGCAGAACGAGAGGAGTGCCACGGGCAGCATAAAGGTTTTACCCAGTTGCTGGAAAAATTCCCACAGCGATATTTTTTGTGCTGCTTTCGCCGTCATAAAACGACTCCTTTATTGTTAAAATCAGTTTATCTGCTTCAATGCTGCGAGAAGATAAAACGTTTTATCAAAGTTTAGTGCGCTCTGAATCACATTCTCAGGCTTTGACTGGTAGTATAAAGATTACATATTGATAAAACGTTTTACCGATCTCATTTCAGGGAGTCACGCCGACACATGGCTGTAGCGAAAAAAATCACCATCAACGATGTCGCGCTGGCGGCGGGGGTTTCCGTCAGCACCGTTTCACTGGTGCTCAGCGGGAAAGGACGCATTTCTCCCGCGACCGGGCAACGGGTTAACGAGGCGGTTGAGCAACTGGGCTTTGTACGTAACCGCCAGGCATCAGCGCTGCGCGGCGGCCAAAGCGGTGTGATCGGTTTGATTGTGCGTGATCTGACCTCTCCCTTTTATGCCGAACTGACCGCGGGCCTGACCGAAGCGCTTGAAGCGCAGGGACGGATGGTCTTTTTGCTTCACGGCGGTCGCGAGGCCGATCAGCTCCTTTCCCGTCTGGATATGCTGCTTACGCAGGGCGTCGACGGGGTGATCGTCGCCGGCGCGTCGGGTGTGAGTAATGACTTGTGCGAGCGCGCCGCCGAAAAAGGCGTGCCGCTGGTGTTTGCCTCGCGCGCCAGTTATCTGGACGAAGCCGATACCCTGCGACCAGACAACATGCAGGCCGCACAAATGTTGACGGAGCATCTCATTCATCGTGGGCATCAGCGCATTGCCTGGCTTGGCGGAAAAAGCTCGTCCCTGACGCGAGCCGAGCGGGTAGGCGGTTACTGCGCGACGCTGATTAAATACGGCCTCCCGTTCCACAGCGAATGGGTGGTGGAATGCGAATCCAGCCAGAAGAAAGCCGCGGAAGCGATAAACGCGTTATTACGGAGTAGCCCGACGATAAGCGCCGTGATTTGCTATAACGAGGTGATTGCGATGGGAGCCTGGTTTGGCCTGATCCGCGCCGGGCGTCAGAGCGGCGAGGGTGGGGTTGAAACCTTCTTCGGCCACCAGGTGGCGTTAGGGGCATTTGCCGACGTCGGTGAAAACGCGCTGGACGATCTGCCCATTGTCTGGGCCACCACACCTGCCCGGGAGATGGGTTACACGCTGGCGGACAGGATTATGCAGCGCATCGAAAAAGCAGACGTGCAGGCCGGGCACCAGATTGTGTCGGCACGGTTAGTGACGGTGAAATAGTATTTCGTGGCACCAGTCTGAGTACCTGCAACCGGTAATAAAAAACCCCTCAGAGAGGGGTTTTGATGATTACTGCTGTGGTGCAGCGGGTGCAGCAGGTGCTTCAGGCACGGCCGGCGCTGCAGGTTCAGCCGGTTCCGGCATCCCCAGAGCAGGCATACCAAACATCCCGACAAAATCTTCCAGCGGCATTTTATCGCCGTTTAGCGTGACCTGACCGTTGGCATACTGCAGGCTGGTGGAAATGGTGTTGTCTTCCATCTTCGTGATGCGGAACATCTGGCCCATTGCCGCCAGGCCTTTCACCTGCTGGCTCGCCAGCTTGCCGGCATCTTCATCACCATACCCTTCAAGCTTCGCAATCTGGGTCATAAACTCGGTCGCCATATCCACAGGGATGGTCAGCTTGCTGTCGAGTGACTTCACGCTGCGATCCACTTCCTGCGCCAGGGTCTGAGGTTCACCCGTTGCGGTTGCCGGGTCTTTCATGAACAGGGACAGATTAAAGTTGGTTTCGCCTTTGCTGTTTTTCCAGCTCAGCGGGGCCACGGTGATAACTGGCTCGCCTTTCAGCAGGATGGGCAGGTTGTTCATCAGCACCGCCATGGCCTGCTGCTGGTAAACTTCCGGATTCTGCTGCAGCGCGGCATTGCTCAGCAGTGCCTGGCTCTCTTTGCTGTATTTCTGGCTAAATTCATGCCACGCCTGACCGTCGATATTGCCAATCTTCAGCGACAGTTTGCCGGTCCCGAGATCCTGGTTCTGCACTTTCAGGCTCTTCAGGGCGTAATCCAGTTGGGTATTGATGCTCTTACCGTCTTTAGACACGTCGGATTTGCCGTCCACCTCCATGCCTTCTAGCACGGCCATCTCTTTACCTTCAACCGCGATAGCAATCTTGTCGAAAGAGAGTGTCTGATTACCGATACGCTCTTTAAAATCGGTCATCTTGCTGTCGCCGTCGGCTTTCAGGTTATTGAACGTCAGCTGAACCTTTTGACCGTATTCATTGACGGCATTGATCAGGCCGCTCTCTGCTTCACCGGTCAGGGAGAAGACATTTCCATCGCGGTCAGCATCAACCTTGAAATTCCCCCCGCTAAAGGTCACTTTCTCGTTATCTTTCTCGTAGTTCAGTGCTTTCAGATCGATACTGGAACGTGTGTCACCGGCGTAGCTGATGCGGGTGTTAACCTCGAAAGGTGACTCATTCTTTGCCAGATCAAACAGCGGTTTGGTTAAGTCGTTATTCACCAGTACAGTATGAACGGACGCCATCGACGGGATCAGGTTAAAAGACGTTAACTGTGCCAGCGGGAACGGACCGTGGCTGACCACTTCATCCAGCACCACGCTTTGGCCCGGTTTCAGCCAGCCATTTTCATTACCGGCAACAGGCTTGACAACCACCTGCATATGGCTGGTAAAGATACCACGCTGATAATTCTGGTAGGCAAGCTCCACGCCTGCTTCCGGCGCACCACGCTTAAGCTCTCCGTTAGCCTGTGCCACCATCTCAGCCAGACGGCTTTCCAGCTGTTTCCCGGTAAACCAGGAGGCACCTGTCCAGACCACGCCTAACGCTACAATCACTCCTACCGCTACGACCGATTTTTTCATTGCGACTATCCCTAAAATGAAACCAGGCGGTAGAAACCGCCCGGTGATGTAAAGTCTTCAACTAGCTTAGCAAGAGTTGTTAAAAAATTCAGTAAGTGCTTATAGCTTATTAAAAACACGCGCCAGACGACCGGTACCGCTCACGCTCACCGGCGACTCGTTTGCCGCTACAAATGCCGATTCGCCTGGCTTGAGCACCAGACGCTCGCCACCTTTATGCAGCGTTGCTTCACCTTCAATGCAGAACAGGATTGCCGCGCTCTCCTGCGCGATGGCGGTTTCTGCCGGGCTCAGGTCATGCAGTGAGAAGGCAAAATCATCCACCGGGATGGGGAAGTCCAGCTTCGCACCCTGTTTAACAGGCTGAGTCAGCAGGAGATCCGCAGGCTTCGCCTCAAACTTCACGTTGGCAACCAGCTCAGGGATATCAATGTATTTCGGCGTCAGGCCTGCACGCAGTACGTTGTCTGAGTTGGCCATCACCTCCAGCGCCACGCCCTGCAGGTAGGCGTGCGGGGTTTCAGCAAACAGGAACATCGCCTCGCCCGGGTTCAGCTTCACCACGTTCAGCAGCAGAGGGGAGAACAGGCCGCTGTCGTCCGGGTAGAATTCAGAAATCAGGCGGATGGTATCCCACGGCTCACCGTGCTGGCTGTCCAGCGCCGCTTTCAGCACGGCCAGGGCGTGAGATTTCTCTTCTCCCTGCATGTTCAGCAGGCTGGCGAAAAGCTGGCTCAGGCCTGCTGCATTCGGGTTTTCCAGGAAGTGGGCAATAGCGTTGTTAGCACCCGCCACCGGCTGCAGCAGGGAGATAATTTCTGAGAACTCGCGAAACGCGTTCATCGCCAGGAAGGGGGTCAGCGCAAAGACCAGCTCCGGCTTGTGGTTAGGATCTTTGTAGTTACGCTCGGCGGCATCTAACGGAATACCGGCCGCGTTCTCTTTCGCAAAGCCCATCTCAGAGGCTTTTTTATTCGGGTGAACCTGGATGGAGAGCGGCTGGTCGGCGCACAGCACTTTAAACAGGAACGGCAGCTCACCAAAACGGCTGGCAACCTTGTCACCCAGCAGGGTGGCTTTGTCGGCATCAATCACGTCGCGCAGAGAGCGAACCTGGCCGCTTGCGTCTTCAATTTTTGAGCTGCTCTTCGGGTGCGCACCCATCCACAGTTCTGCCATTGGCAGGTTGTTTGGGTTCGCGATACCGTAGAGATCCGTTAACGCAGTTTTACTTCCCCAGGCGTAGTTTTGCACTGAGTTAATGAGTTTTTGCATTATCAAGCCCTGATTCAATGGTGGAATTAACTCTGGGTATTAAAGCAATAAACCACATGGAAGTAACCTGTGGATGTAAAAAGTCGTACTAGTCTCAGTTTTTGTTAAAAAATTGTGTAGGATAAGCTGACTCGCTTTTAAGCGGGCAGCGGAACATCTGCCCAAATAATCAGACTGAAGCAGTAAGTGAGAGAACAATGTCGAACAAACCCTTTCATTATCAGGATCCTTTTCCCCTCAGTAAGGATCAAACCGAATATTACCTGTTAACCCGCGATCACGTCTCCGTCTCTGAATTCGAAGGGCAGGAGATCCTCAAGGTCGATCCGCAGGCGCTGACGTTACTGGCGCAGCAGGCTTTCCACGACGCCTCGTTTATGCTCCGCCCTGCGCACCAGCAGCAGGTTGCCGATATCCTGAGCGACCCGCAGGCCAGCGAAAACGACAAATACGTCGCCCTGCAGTTCCTGCGTAACTCGGATATCGCGGCGAAGGGTATTTTACCTACCTGCCAGGACACCGGCACGGCCATCATTGTGGGTAAAAAAGGCCAGCGCGTCTGGACCGGCGGCGGCGACGAAGCGGCGCTGGCGCACGGCGTGTACAACACCTACACCGAAGACAACCTGCGCTACTCGCAAAACGCGGCGCTGGATATGTACAAAGAGGTCAACACGGGCACAAACCTGCCTGCGCAGATTGACCTGTATAGCGTGGACGGTGATGAATACAAATTCCTCTGCATCGCCAAAGGTGGCGGTTCAGCGAACAAAACCTATCTCTACCAGGAAACCAAAGCGCTGCTCACACCGGGCAAGCTGAAGAATTACCTGGTTGAGAAAATGCGCACGCTCGGCACCGCTGCCTGCCCGCCGTACCATATTGCCTTTGTGATTGGCGGTACGTCAGCAGAGAGCACCCTGAAAACGGTGAAGCTGGCGTCGACCAAATACTACGACGGCCTGCCTACCGAAGGGAACGAGCACGGCCAGGCGTTCCGCGATGTTCAGCTTGAACAGGAACTGCTGGAAGAAGCGCGTAACCTCGGCCTGGGCGCGCAGTTCGGCGGCAAATATTTTGCCCATGACGTGCGTGTGATCCGTCTGCCGCGCCACGGCGCCTCCTGTCCGGTCGGGATGGGGGTCTCCTGTTCTGCGGATCGTAACATCAAGGCGAAGATCAACCGCGAAGGTGTCTGGATCGAAAAACTGGAGAACAACCCAGGGAAGTACATTCCTGAAGCGTTGCGCAAAGCGGGCGAGGGTGAAGCCGTTCACGTTGACCTGAACCGTCCGATGAAAGAGATTCTGGCGCAGCTGTCTCAGTATCCGGTGTCGACCCGTCTCTCTCTTAACGGAACCATCATCGTTGGTCGTGACATCGCTCACGCGAAACTGAAAGAGCGTCTGGACAATGGTGAAGGGCTGCCGCAGTACATCAAAGATCACCCGATTTACTATGCAGGCCCGGCCAAAACGCCAGAAGGCTACGCCTCTGGCTCGTTAGGCCCGACCACTGCAGGCCGTATGGACTCGTATGTTGACCAGTTGCAGGCCAACGGCGGCAGCATGATCATGCTGGCAAAAGGAAACCGTAGCCAGCAGGTGACGGATGCCTGCCATAAACACGGTGGCTTCTACCTGGGCAGCATCGGCGGTCCGGCTGCCGTACTCGCGCAGGGCAGCATCAAGAGCCTGGAGTGCATTGAATACCCGGAACTGGGTATGGAAGCTATCTGGAAAATTGAAGTGGAAGATTTCCCGGCATTTATCCTTGTGGATGACAAAGGTAACGACTTCTTCAGGCAGATCCAGTCCTCACAATGTTCGGCGTGTGTGAAGTAATCTACTATAGCCGGGTGGCGTTCACGTCACCCGGCACATCAAAGAGCGCACAAAGCGCCATATCTTTTCTGTAAAGCAATCAATACTTATCTCTGAAGCATGTGAGCAATCCCGACAGTGTTATCAAGGAGAAAGTAATGACTACGGTACGCCGTGAGAAAGACTCTATGGGTGCGATCGATGTCCCGGCTGACAAGCTATGGGGCGCGCAAACCCAGCGTTCGCTGGAACATTTCCGTATTTCGACCGAGAAAATGCCCGTCTCGCTGATTCAGGCGCTGGCGCTCACTAAACGTGCGGCCGCTAAAGTGAATCAGGATTTAGGCCTGCTGGCGGCAGATAAGGCCACCGCGATTATCACTGCTGCCGATGAAGTGCTGGCCGGCAAGCATCCCGATGAATTCCCCCTCGCCATCTGGCAGACCGGTTCTGGCACCCAGAGCAACATGAATATGAACGAAGTGCTGGCGAACCGGGCAAGCGAACTGCTGGGCGGCGTGCGCGGTATGGAGCGTAAGGTTCACCCGAACGATGACGTAAACAAAAGCCAAAGTTCGAACGACGTCTTCCCGACGGCGATGCACGTGGCGGCGGTGATTGCGCTTCGTGAACAGCTGATCCCGCAGCTCAACGTGCTTAAAACCACCCTTGGTGAGAAAGCGCAGGCTTTCAGCGATATCGTCAAAATAGGACGCACTCACCTGCAGGATGCCACGCCGCTGACGCTCGGCCAGGAGATTTCCGGCTGGGTGGCAATGTTAGAACATAACCTCAAGCACATCGAGTACAGCCTGCCGCATCTTGCAGAGCTGGCGCTGGGCGGAACGGCGGTCGGTACGGGGTTAAATACCCATCCGGAATATGCGGTGCGCGTTGCCGACGAGCTGGCGGCCATCACCGGGCAGCCGTTTATCACGGCGCCGAATAAGTTTGAAGCGCTGGCCACCTGTGATGCGCTGGTTCATACCCACGGCGCCCTCAAGGGTCTGGCAGCGTCGTTGATGAAAATCGCCAATGATGTGCGCTGGCTGGCCTCGGGTCCCCGTTGCGGGATCGGTGAAATTAGCATTCCGGAAAACGAGCCGGGTAGCTCTATCATGCCGGGCAAAGTAAACCCGACCCAGTGTGAGGCCATGACCATGCTCTGCTGCCAGGTAATGGGTAACGACGTTGCCGTTAACATGGGCGGCGCATCCGGTAACTTTGAGCTGAACGTCTATCGCCCGATGGTGATTCACAACGTGCTTCAGTCCATACGCCTGCTGGCGGACGGTATGGAGAGTTTCAACGAGCACTGTGCGTCAGGCATTGAGCCAAACCGCGAGCGCATCAGCCAGTTGCTTAATGAGTCGTTGATGCTGGTGACCGCGCTGAATACCCATATCGGCTACGACAAAGCCGCCGAGATTGCGAAAAAAGCGCATAAAGAGGGGCTGACGCTGAAAGCCTCCGCTCTGGCATTGGGTTACCTGACGGAGGCTGAGTTTGATGCATGGGTACGCCCGGAATCGATGGTCGGCAGCCTGAAATAATCACTGCGCCACATACAGGTGCAGCCGCGGAATAATCAGCTGCAGCGGTTGCGCCTGAGGTCTGTAACGATGCTGGACATTTTCAGCATCGTAATTCAGCAGTTCGCCAATATCCGGCACAATGGCCCCCTGATCGGCATCATAAAGTGCGATCAGCGGCGTCGGGCAGGCATACTGTACCTGCTTTTGCTGGCCGGAATACCAGACGCGTGCGATAGGCTGCACCTTCACCGGGCGCTTAATCTTAAGCCGTGTATCCGCCGGCAGTGAGGCGATGCTGTGGTACTCCTGCTCAAGCCGTTCAATCCACTGCTCGCGTGACCACGGTGCGACAGTCCGCGGTGCCTTCAGACTCTTTTCCAGCTGCGCCAGAATGTCATCCCGGGTGAAGTTTTTAATGATGTGCTTGTTGGCCCAGCCGAAGCGAAGCGTGGCGGGATGACGCAGTACCGTGAGCGTACGGTAGGCATTCAGGGTGATTAATCCCGGTAGCTGTCGGTGTACCCATTCAAAACGGGCGGCAGGGGCCAGACCCGACTCTTCAGTGATGATCTTTTCAAACGTCGCCTTAAGCGTGTTGATATGCGCAATCTGGTTTTCCAGCGCTTCTCGCGTTGTTGCATCAGTTTGCAGGCAGATTACGCCCGGCAGACGAACGGCCGCCTTACTGCTGCGGTTTTCTGACTGCTGCTGGATAAACAGGCGACGGTAGTGCCGCAGCGTCAATTCCAGCGCCGCTTTGCCGATATGCTGCTGTACCTCTATGGTTTCCAGCGGGTCGTGTTCAGCGCCTTTCACCACATCCGGCAGGGTAAAGACCCGCGCGGCTAACAGACGGCAGGTCTGCAAACGTTCGGTCAGGTTCAGTAACTCGTGTTCAATGTCGCGGAACGTGCTGTTCAGCCTTTCGATGAGATCGTACGTCGCCATGATAACTCTTCATTAGTTACAACATACTTATCATATAGCACAGCACGCCGGGTCAGGCCAGCGTGCGATAAAGGTCAGGCAGGGACGGGAAGGGTGATGTTGTGATATACCGGCCAGCTAAAGCAGAAGCGCGCGCCGCCGAGCGCGCTCTCTTCACAATGCACCGTGCCGCCCATCGCCTGCGCGATGGAGTAAACAATTGCCAGCCCGAGGCCACATCCCCCCGTGGCACGATCGCGGCTGGGGTCGAGGCGTACAAACGGCTCAAACACCGTTTCACGCGCTTCCGGGGCGATGCCCGGTCCGTCGTCCTCAACCGTCAGACAGGCCTGACTACCCTGTAAATCTAAGCCAATCTGCAGCGTGCTCTCGCTATAACGCATGGCGTTGTTCATCAGATTATCCAGCACGCGTTCCATCAGACGCATATCCAGTGCGCCATAATCGCCGGGCGTGACGCGTGTCAGTAGCGTGCGTTGCGGGTTTACGCTCTGGACATCATCGATATGGGTTTGTAACCAGCCGGGCAGGTCCGGCGTACTGAGGTTCAGTTCGTTTTGCGGGCGATCGAGGCGCGCATAGGTCAGGAGCTCCTCAATGAGACCCTCAAGCTGACCAATGTCGCGGTTCAGCGCCTGAGACTCGGCCTCCGTCAGGTTTTCGCTCATCTCCAGCCGATAGCGCAGGCGTACCAGCGGCGTACGCAGCTCGTGAGCAATTCCGTCAATGAGCTGTTTTTTACTGATAATCAGCGCATTGATGTTATCGGCCATCTGGTTAAACGCCACGCCAAGACGTTCGAAGCTGGAACCGCTGTCGAAGTGAATGCGCTCGGTAAAATGCCCGTCACCAAAACGTTGCGCAGCTGATTCCAGTTTCAGCATGTCCTGCCAGTGTGGCCTCATCCAGATAAAGACCGGGAACGCGAGCGAAATGGCAATGAAAGCCAGCAGGGCAAGGTCCAGCAGGCGCATCTGGTGCAGATAATAGAGATAAGGTACCGGCCCCACGGCCAGAACGTAATGGCTCCGTGGAATGCGCTGGATAAAGGTATATTTCTCATCCAGCGCCACAATGTCCCCGTCACGCAGTCGCTGCATGGCGGGTGGCTCTAAATCGAAATCCTTCATCGGCTCGATGCGCAGATCAAACGACAGGTTCAGATCCAGCTCTTTTAAGGTCTTGGCCCAGTCGTGTGGCGGGATCTCTCGCAGCTCGCTGCGCATCAGGTAGAGCGAGCTTTTCATTAAATCATCCAGTGACTGCCTGCCCGCACGTTCGGCGGTGAATTTATAGACCAGCCCAACCAGCATGGTCATCACAAGGAAGCAGACAAACAGCAGGAGATAAAACTGTACGAACAGCTTTTTCATTCAATCTCACCGAAAATCAATACGTTAACAACCTGCGTCGAAGACAAACACGCAAACCCAAACTAGTTACACATACCGCTCGGTTTTTTACGGGGCCCGCATTGTGAGTAATCCCACAGAACGTACCCTTTTGATTTCATACAGTCTTCTATTTTCTGGATCCTGGAATCTTGCTGTTCTATCGTTTCGCCCGGCAGCAGGCGGTTACGACTGAAGTTTTCGTCCCATGAATTGAGCGAATACTTTCGATCAACGCCGCAGGCGTACAAATCCTCACGGCGTTGTTGCACATTGGTATGGCCCGGGGTCCAGGGATTCTGGATAGTCTGAATATACGGAACATAGTCATAATTACTTGAATCCATATCTGCGACAACGCATCCGGTTAACCCAAAACAGCAGATCAGGCTGAGTGTTCTTATTTTATGCAACTGTCAGACCTCGTCTGCGTAATGTTTTAAACAGTGTCGTTCGGGGAACCGGCATCAGGTTTCCCAGGCGTGAGGCGCGAACAGATAGCCCTTGTTACGCACGGTTTTAATGCGGTACGGCTCAGTGGCATTATCCTGCAGTTTTTTACGCAGGCGCGAAATAGCCACGTCAACGCTGCGATCCATTCCGTCGTAGCTGACGCCGCGCAGGTTTTTCAGTAATGCATCGCGATCCATGATCTGCCCGGCGTGGGTTGCCAGTTCCCAGAGCAGGTCAAAATCTGCGGTGGAAAGGGCGATAAGCTCGCCAGAAAGCAGAACCTGACGGTTAATCGGATCAATAGACAAGGTACCAAAACGCATCGCTTTGTGCGGGGTCAGCGACTGAGCAGGCGCTTCTCGTTCAACGCTGGCACGTTGGCGTAAATGGAGGCGCAGACGAGCAAGGAGGACGGCAGGGGGCGTGGTTTTCAGAATGTAGTCATTGGCACCCATTTCGAGTGACAAAATATGGTTCATGTCGCTGTCCAGCGAGGTCAGCAGCACGATAGGGCCCTCCCACCGGGCGCGCAGATCGCGGCAGACCGTCATGCCATCTTTGCCGGGCAGCATAATGTCCAGCAGCACCAGGTCCGGGTTTTCACGTAAGACCACCTCTTCGGCACGATCGCCACGAGGCTCAACAATGACGTCCATATCATGTTTACCCAGATAGGCGGCGATCAATTGTCCCACTTCGGGCTCGTCTTCAACATAAACAATCTTATTCATACAACGTCTGTTATCGTGAAAAAAGCCAACATACACCGCACAACCTTAACGTTCCATTAATCTTTCATAATTAACGCCAGTTCCGTTATTCTGGCTCATAGTGTTATTTGATTGTTATAGGGAAAAAGATGGGGCTGGTGATAAAAGCCGCGTTGGGTGCGCTGGTGGTGTTACTGATTGGTGTTCTGGCTAAAACCAGGAATTATTATATTGCCGGGCTGATCCCACTCTTCCCGACCTTTGCGTTAATAGCGCACTATATTGTCGCCTCAGAACGAGGCACGGAAGCATTGCGTACGACTATCGTGTTCGGGATGTGGTCGATCATCCCTTATTTTCTTTATCTGCTTTCGCTGTGGTACTTCACCGGTTTTATGCGACTTCCCCTGGCGCTGAGCGGGGCCGTTGTCTGCTGGGGGCTCAGCGCCTGGGTGCTTATCTTCTTCTGGAGCCGCTTTCACTAGCGCAGCGGTCGACCGCCGTCCACGGCAAAGGTTCTGCCAGTGACGTAGCAACTGGTGAGCAGATAATCGATAAGATCGATAACCTCTTTTTCACCTGGCGCAATTTTCATCAGCGATTTATTTAGCGCCTGCTGGCGATACTCCGCATCATCGTCTTCGTTAAATAAAATCATCGCCGGGGCGATGGCGTTCACCTTAACTTCAGGGGCAAGTTTACGCGCGAACGAGCGCGTCATGTTATCAAGTGCGGCTTTACTGGCCGCATAGGCGATGTGCTTGTCGCTGCCGCGCTCCACGACGTAATCGGTGAAATGAATAATATCACCTGCCGCATGTCCGTGACCGCGCAACAGGTCGAGCAGGGCATGGTTCAGCAGATAGGGCGCATTGACGTGGATCTGCAGCATGCAGGAGAGCGTATCGCTGAGTGGCGTACCGGATTTTTCGGGAAGCCAGGCGCTGGCATTATGGATAATGGCGCGCAGCCCGGGGGTGGTAGATTTTACTTTTTCAGCGAAGGCCAGAATACCGTCATCGGTTGAGAAATCGGCCTGAATGCAGATCGCACCGGCTTTGCGTAGCCCCTCAATCGAGGGATATTCGCTGCGGTAACTGATGATGACCGGATGGCGAAGATTGAGAAAGTGATGGGCAAGGGCGAGGCCGATACGACGGCCTCCACCAGTAATCAGTATTGGGCGTTGCTGCGCGTTTCCCATCGTGTTCTCCTTTTCAGTTCAACAATGGGAAAGGCGATTCTATCCCATTAACATCCAGGTTGCCGGTACGGCAGCAACCAGTAACAGCCCGATTAAGGCCATCTCACGGCGTCTAAGCGCGTTCTCTAACTGATGCGTGCGGCGGGCGTAGATAAACACCAGCAGACCCGGTGCATACAACACCACCGACAGCAGCAGATGCATAGGCCCGGAAGCATACAACAACCACAGGCCGTAAATACAGGCTCCGACACCCACCACATAGTGCGCCGGACGTGTGGCGATTTTTAACAGATATGCACCCACTAAGAAATAGGGTACCAGAATCATCTCCGAGGCGATGGTCAGCAGAGTGTTATAGTCTGAACCTGTGAGCCAGATCAGCACCAGACAGACCTGAACGCTGATGTTGGTCAGCCAGAGTGAGGCCGACGGCGCGCTGTTTTTGTTTTGACGAGCAAACAGGCGTGGAAATGCTTTGTGCGTTGCGGCCAGGAACGGCACTTCTGCCGCCATAATGGTCCAGCTCAGGTACGCGCCGCACACGGAGATAATCAGCCCCGCGGCAATTACCACGTCACCCCACGGTCCGAACATTTTCACCATCAGGCCCGCCATCGACGGGTTACGCATTTCGGCCAGTTCAGGACGCGCGACCACCCCCAGCGACAGCAGCGTCACCATCAGATACACGCCCAGCGCCGCCAGTACCGCCAGCAGCGTGGCGCGACCCACATCGCGCTTATTCCGCGCCCGGGCAGAGACCACGACGGCACCTTCAACACCGATGAAGACCCACAGGGTGATCAGCATGGTGTTTTTGACCTGCTCCCAGACCGGTACGCCCAGCGCGACACCGCTGAAATCGAGACTGAACACATCGAGACGGAACGCCATAAAGGCCAGCACGATAAACAGGCCAAGCGGAACCAGTTTGGCCAGGGTTGCCACCAGGTTAATGCTGGCCGCCGTCTGTACGCCACGTAGAATCAGCCAGTGAACAACCCACAGCAGTACCGAGGCGCCCACAATGGACTGCCAGGTATTGCCGTCGCCAAAGAACCGCAGTTCAGGGGTATCGGTAAAGAAACTGAGCGCAGAAAAGACGATCACCAGGTAGGAGACGTTTGCGATGACCGCACACAGCCAGTAGCCCCATGCGGAACAGAAGCCAATCAGTTCGCCGAAACCTTCACGGGCGTAAGTGAAAATCCCCCCATCCAGATCCGGGCGGATGCGGGTCAGCAGCAGCATTGCGAACGCCAGCAGCAAAATCCCGGCACCCGTGATGCCCCACCCTATAAGCAGTGCGGCAGGGCTGGCGACCGCCGCCATATTCTGCGGTAAGCTGAACACGCCCGCACCCAGCATTGAGCTCAAAACGAGTGCAGTCAAAGCACTCAGGCCTAGTTTCTTTTCCATTGGCTTCCTGTTATGAAAGGTCCAAATCCAGAATAATTATTTCGCACAGGCGCATAAAAATGGTGGATCACACTAAGGCGCGGGATTTTACGGAGTGTCACGAAAGCATGCAATGACGTGGGGCCGAATTTCAAAAAAAAGTAACAAAAAAGGCGGCATTGCGCCGCCTCGGGTCAACCGTTCTGTTACTTGTACAGGTCGGCGCTGATGGTCACGTTGTTACCACGTTCCTGCCACTGGCGGGTGATGTGGTAATACTTCGCCCCTTTCTTCGCCGCACGTTTCGCGACCTGATAAGAGACTTCCGTCATGTTGCCGTAGTTGCCGGTAAATTTAATGCTGTCGAACGGCACCATCTGCGCTGCAGTGGCTTTGTTCAGCTCTTCAATTTTGGTTCCGTCTGGCAGGGTAACGGAGTAACGGCCACCTTTGGTGGATTGCGTTTCGAAGAAACGGCCCACTTCAGCGCTTGGTGCGGCAGAGGTGGCTACGCCTGGAATTTCCACTTTCTTCGCTTCTTCGCCGCCTTTCGCTATTGCCGCACGACCCGCTTCGGAATCAGCAGGAATAGCGTCCGGGCTTTGCAGAACGCGTTTTTTCGCATCTTCTTTATAGATGAACGCAGTAATGCGCTGGTTGCCACCCTGGTTAGCATCGACCTGACGCACGATAAAGAAAGAGTACGCGCCTTTTTCTTTTGCGGCTTTGGTGATGGCATCATTCACTTCAGGCTGGCTGCGATAGAAGCCCTGCACGGTGACGGTGTCATAAGGTTCCAGCTCAATCGCCTGATCTTTCGGTAATTCAACGACGCCGTTAATCACGCGGTTTTTCGGTGCGTCAGCTTTCGGCGCATTGTCTTTATACAGCGCAATGGTCACGCGCTGGTTACCGCTGTTGCCGGAGTCAGACTGATCAACAACGTAAAACGAGGCCGCACCGTTTTTATCGGCGGCTTTTGATGCGGCGGCGACGGCATCGCCAATAGAATTATAACGACCCACAATGACCGTATGGTCAAAAGGTTTTAACGCTGCCGCTTGCTCCGGCGTTAACTCTGTCGCGGCATTCGCAGACAGGGCGGTCGCGGAGAGAAGTGCGGACGCCAGGAGTGTGTTCTTAAGCTTCATAAAAATAATCCTTCGCCTTGCGCAAACCATGTACTGGTATTGTTGTTAATTTGAGACGGTCCCGATTATGGCATTTAAAACCCGTCGCTGTCTGCGCCATTTTTCACAGCCTGTGCTCACTGAATCATCTGATTTGATAACATTTAGTGATATGTTGAAAAAACAGGCGTCTGACAAGCAAAACTGATAAAGCTTATGACTTTTACAAGTTAATTTAATGTTAATAAGTTGTTCTCTAATGGCGCTATATCATGTTTTTACCGCTTCGCTTGCGCTATTTATCGGTCTCAGCGATGAATTTAAGGTAAATATCACTGTCAGCGACGCAGATCACTTATTTTTCACAGATAAAGTAAGAAATAGTGTTTTCTGGCGGTAGATCACGGGCGTTATTTTCAGTAGGTTATAGAAAGTTTGTTACTGTTTTATTTTCTGGGGTTAATCATATGTCGTCGCTGTCCTGCTGGCGAAAGTTGATACAAACCGCGGGCATTTATCGACAAACCATCATCAAAAACCGATGGAAGGGAAAACTATGCGTATTGGGGTACCAAAAGAACGGTTAGCCAATGAAACCCGCGTAGCGGCAACACCGAAAACGGTGGAGCAACTGCTTAAACTGGGTTTTACCGTCGCAGTTGAACGCGGCGCGGGCAAACTGGCGAGTTTCGATGACGAGGCCTTTATTCAGGCTGGCGCGGAAGTGGTGGACGGTGCTGAAGTCTGGCAGTCGCCCGTTATTCTCAAGGTTAATGCGCCGGAAGAGAGCGAGATTGAACTGCTGAATCCCGGCACGACGCTGGTGAGCTTCATCTGGCCTGCACAGAATCCTGAGTTGATGGAGAAGCTGGCAGCACGTGGCGTGACCGTGATGGCCATGGACTCCGTGCCGCGTATTTCGCGCGCGCAGTCGCTGGATGCCTTAAGTTCCATGGCGAATATCGCCGGTTACCGCGCGATTGTTGAGGCGGCGCATGAGTTTGGTCGCTTCTTTACCGGTCAGATCACCGCGGCAGGGAAAGTGCCTCCGGCGAAAGTGATGGTGATTGGCGCGGGCGTGGCGGGTCTTGCGGCTATCGGCGCGGCAAACAGCCTGGGCGCTATCGTACGCGCTTTTGACACCCGTCCTGAAGTAAAAGAACAAGTACAAAGTATGGGTGCCGAATTCCTTGAGCTGGACTTCAAGGAAGAAGCGGGCAGCGGTGACGGTTACGCGAAGGTCATGTCCGAAGCTTTTATCAAAGCGGAAATGGAACTCTTCGCCGCGCAGGCCAAAGATGTCGACATCATTGTCACTACCGCGCTTATCCCCGGTAAACCCGCGCCGAAGCTGATTACACGTGAGATGGTTGACTCAATGAAGTCGGGCAGCGTGATCGTCGACCTGGCGTCGCAGAACGGTGGCAACTGTGAATACACCGTGCCAAATCAGGTGACCACCACTGCTAACGGCGTGAAGGTGATCGGGTATACCGATTTGCCGGGCCGTCTGCCAACCCAGTCTTCTCAGCTGTACGGTACCAACCTTGTTAACCTGCTGAAACTGCTCTGCAAAGAGAAAGACGGCAACATCACCGTTGATTTTGACGATGTTGTTGTGCGTGGCGTAACGGTGGTGCGTGAAGGCGAAATCACCTGGCCTGCGCCACCGATTCAGGTGTCCGCGCAGCCTCAGGCGGCACCGAAAGCGGCACCTGAGCCTAAAGAGCCTGCTAAACCGGCTTCTCCGTGGCGTAAGTACGCGATCATGGCGCTGGTCATTATTCTGTTTGGCTGGCTGGCAGATGTCGCGCCGAAAGAATTCCTCGGCCACTTTACCGTCTTCGCGCTCTCGTGTGTGGTGGGGTACTACGTCGTGTGGAATGTCTCCCATGCGCTGCATACGCCACTGATGTCGGTCACTAACGCCATCTCCGGGATTATCGTGGTCGGGGCGCTGCTGCAGATTGGCCACGGCGGCTGGGTAAGCTTCCTGAGCTTTATCGCGGTGCTGATCGCCAGTATCAATATTTTCGGTGGGTTCACCGTGACTCAGCGCATGCTGAAAATGTTTCGTAAAGGCTAAGGGGTAGCATATGTCTGGAGGATTAGTCACAGCCGCATACATTGTTGCTGCAATCCTGTTTATTTTCAGTCTGGCGGGGCTTTCCAAACACGAAACGTCTCAGCAGGGAAATAACTTTGGTATCGCCGGGATGGCGATTGCGCTGATTGCCACCATCTTCGGGCCGGACACCGGCAACGTTGCATGGATCCTGGTGGCGATGATTATCGGTGGCGCGATTGGTATTCGCCTGGCGAAACGCGTTGAAATGACCGAGATGCCGGAGCTGGTGGCCATTCTGCACAGCTTCGTGGGGCTGGCGGCGGTGCTGGTGGGCTTCAACAGCTACCTGTACCACACACCCGGTCTGGAACCGATTCTGGTCAACATCCATCTGACGGAAGTGTTCCTCGGCATCTTCATTGGTGCGGTGACCTTCACCGGCTCAATTGTCGCGTTCGGCAAACTGCGCGGTAAGATCTCTTCTAAACCGCTGATGCTGCCAAACCGTCACAAGCTGAACCTGGCGGCGCTGGTCGTGTCCTTTGTGCTGCTGGTGGTCTTCGTGCGCACTGAAAGCGTGGGCCTGCAGGTGCTGGCGTTACTGGTGATGACCCTGATTGCTCTGGCCTTTGGCTGGCACCTGGTGGCCTCCATTGGTGGTGCCGATATGCCAGTGGTTGTCTCCATGCTGAACTCCTACTCCGGTTGGGCCGCGGCGGCAGCTGGCTTCATGCTGAGCAACGATCTGTTGATCGTCACCGGTGCGCTGGTCGGTTCTTCTGGTGCGATCCTGTCTTACATCATGTGTAAGGCGATGAACCGTTCGTTTATCAGCGTTATCGCGGGTGGCTTTGGTTCTGACGGCTCCTCAACCGGTTCTGACGAAGAAGTGGGTGAGCACCGTGAGATCACCGCGGAAGATACCGCAGAGATGCTGAAAAACTCACACTCGGTCATCATTACCCCAGGCTACGGCATGGCGGTGGCGCAGGCTCAGTATCCGGTTGCGGAGATCACCGAGAAGCTGCGTGCGCGTGGTATCAAGGTTCGCTTTGGCATTCACCCGGTAGCGGGGCGTCTGCCAGGCCACATGAACGTGCTGCTGGCGGAAGCGAAAGTGCCTTACGACATCGTGCTGGAGATGGATGAGATCAACGATGATTTCACCGATACCGACACCGTCCTGGTTATTGGTGCCAACGACACCGTTAACCCGGCGGCGCAGGACGATCCGCGTAGCCCAATCGCCGGTATGCCGGTTCTGGAAGTGTGGAAGGCGCAGAACGTGATTGTCTTCAAACGTTCCATGAATACCGGTTATGCAGGGGTTCAGAACCCGCTGTTCTTCAAAGAGAACACGCACATGCTGTTTGGCGATGCAAAAGCCAGTGTCGATGCGATTCTGAAATCGCTGTAAATCAGCGACAAAAAAAACCGCCGTTTCCGGCGGTTTTTTTATGTCTGAACTTAGTCGTCTTCCGGGTCGTCCAGTTCAACCGGTGTCTGATACTCATCCGGCTTGATGACCAGCAGGTCACAGCGCAGATGGTCGATCACCTGTTCGGCGGTATTGCCCAGGAATGCGGCAGAAATACCGGTCCGGCCAATGGTACCCAGTACCACAATCCCCGCCTGCAGATGTTCTGCTAAATCCGGGATCACCTCTTCAGGCAACCCTTTTTCCACATGTGTCATTTTCTCATCGATGCTGAATTTCTGGCGTAACGCCTTCATGGCCAGCAGGTGCTGCCCCCGGATCGCATCGTTATACACGCTCGGGTCAAATTCAGGCAGCTCGATAGCAATATTAATCGGTGTTACCGGGTAAGCGCCCACCAGATGGACTTCAGTGTGGTTAACCTGCTCGGCAAGCTGGATCGTCTCCTTGACCAGCTTTTCATTGAGCGAATTGTGGTAATCCTCCTCGCTCGCCAGGTTGACAGCCACGACGGCCTTGCCGCCTTCTGGCCACGGCTGGTCTTTTACCATCCACACCGGGCAAGGGCATTTACGCAGCAGGTGCCAGTCGGTAGGGGTAAAGATCACGGATTCCAGCTTGTCATGCTGGTGCGCCATTTTCAGCAACAGGTCGTGCCCACCGGCGACCACTTCCTGGATAATGGCTTCGAAAGGTCGGTTATGCCAGACCACTTTAATATCGATAGGAACACCCGCTTCCAGGTAATATTTGGCCTGTTCACGGATCCACGCGGTACGCTGGCTGATCACTCCCTGACGCATTGCGGTGCGTTCGTCAGGCGACAGAAGGGTGGTCATCTCATATGAGAAGTCATAGATCGGCAAAAACGCTTTGATTTTGCCACCAATCCGTTGATGTAGATACACAGCACGTCGTAATGCCGGCTGATCGTCCTGGTTAGGATCGATAGCCACCAGCATGTTTTGATACTTTGCCATACAGGTCTCCTTACTACTGTCACCACAGTCTGTAATTAAAAGAGTAACCTATATATCTTGAATGAAACAGGGGGGAAGTTTTTGTCAGATCAATAAATCATGAAAATCTGTCACAGAAAAAGAACCGTTGTTGTTACCGCGATAAAGGCAATCAACAGCAGTACCATCACCGCAATCGCAAACGTCGTTGAATCCTGTACGTAGGTTTTTTCTTCACCCTTCATTGGCCCGACAAGCATGATCCAGATGAATATGAAGGTCACTGAGGCGATAACGACTGAAACGAAAAATAAACTTTCTCTCAATTCATAACCTCAACAAGAACCTTTCAGGGACTGAGTGGGGCGGTGCCAGGGAAACGTGGTGAAACGGAAGTGGTGACGTACCAGACCAATAAATCATAAAAATTTATCGGCCTGGCATCAATCATGCGGGGGCGTTATGCCACGTTGCGGGAGTGACCGGCAAGAACGGCCAGAGCTTCACCGTTTTCGATGGTAATGTATTTACCCTTAACGGCCAGCATTCCGCTTTTCTGGAAACGACCCAGCAGACGGCTGATGGTTTCCACGGTCAGGCCCAGGTAGTTACCGATATCGCCACGCGTCATGGTCAGACGGAATTCACGTGGGGAGAAACCGCGCTCCGCGAAGCGGCGTGAGAGGTTATAGATAAACGCGGCCAGGCGTTCTTCTGCATTCTTTTTGGAAAGCAGCAGAATCATGTCCTGATCGCCTTTGATCTCACCGCTCATCAGACGCATCATCTGCTGACGCAGATTGGGCATTTTGCCTGAGAGATCGTCCAGCGTTTCAAACGGAATTTCGCAAACCATTGAGGTTTCCAGCGCCTGAGCAAAGCTCGGGTGATGGCCAGTACCGATGGCATCAAAGCCAACCAGGTCACCCGCCAGATGGAAGCCGGTGATCTGCTCATCACCCTGTTCCGTGATGGTGTAGCTTTTGATGGTGCCAGAACGGATAGCATAGAGCGATTTCAGTTCGTCTCCCGCTTTAAACAGCGTCTGCCCTTTCTGAATAGGCTTTTTGCGCTCGATGATATTATCAAGCTGATCGAGTTCATGCTCATTCAGGGTAAACGGGATACAGAGCTGGCTGATGCTGCAATCCTGGCAATGGATAGCACAACCGCCAGACTGAATGCGTCGTATAATTCGCTTTTCCGGGATCATAGGTTTGCTCAAGCCTTAATTGATATTGGTCAATTTTAACATCTTTTTGGTAAGTACGTAAGCCTGCCAAACCATCAATAAGGACAAGAGACGGCAACCTGTTGCCATCTTCTTGAAATTCCACAGCTTGATTATGGATTTTTAGCCTAACCGGAAGAAAATTAAGCACTAAAAGCCTGGAAACTAGAGCAGGAGATACCCCTCGTGACGCAGTAACCACTCCTTGCGCTGCACGCCACCGGCATAGCCGGTCAGGGTGCCGTTGCGGCCAATCACGCGGTGGCAGGGGACCACAATACTGACGGGGTTAGCGCCATTTGCCGCGCCGACCGCGCGGGCCGCGCCGGCACGGCCGAGCTGCCCGGCGAGCTGGCCGTAATGCATGACCTGTCCGCACGGAATACTGCGCAGCGCCTGCCAGACTTCGCGCTGGAAAGGTGTGCCTGCCGTGGCGGTCGGCAGGGTGTCAATGATGCTGAGATCGCCCTCGAAGTACGCCGTCAGTTTGTCGCTCAGGCCGCCGGGGTTGGTGGCGCTGATACGTTCATAACCCTGCGCGCGATAGTGCACGTTGAGCAACGTGTCCATCCTGTCGCTGTGTTCTTCCCACTCAACGGCGCGCAGACAGAACTGCTCGTCTGCAATCACCCACAGTGGACCAAGCGGCGTGGCAATTTTATCTTCGAGTAATCTCAGCATCGATAATCCTTTAGTGCAGCCTTGGGTAAATCCCCGGCCCAATCGGCAGACCGACAAGATACCATGCCACCAGCATCACCAGCCATACCCCTAAAAAGATAAGCGGATAGGGTAAAACCAGCGAATAGTAGGTACCCAGTTTTGCCTCTGGTTTATAGCGCTGCAGGAAGCCTAAAAACAGCGGAACAAACGGTGAGACCGGTGCCAGGGGGATGACGGAGGAGTCTGCGATACGGAACAGGATCTGGGCAAACGCCGGGTGGAACCCCAGCATCATAAACATCGGCACAAAGATGGGAGCCAGAATCGACCAGATTGCCGAGCCGCTGGCGATAAACATGCACAGCAGTGACGACAGCAGCGCAAGGCCGACAAATGCCGGGACGCCGCTTAACCCCGCCGCTTCCAGCGCATCGGTCAGACCCACGGCCATAAATTTGCCCATGTTGCTCCAGTTAAACATCGCCACGAACTGCGCCAGCGGGAACACCATCACAATAAAGCCCGCCATCTCTTTCATGGGTTCGATCATCAGCTGCGGCAGATCGCCCTGACGGCGAATTTTGCCGGTGGCGATCCCATAGGCGAGCGAAACAACAAAGAAAAACAGAATAATCAGCGGCACAATGCCCTGAATAAACGGCGAGGGGAGAACGGTATGTTTAACCGGATCGCGCAGGATGCCGTTTTCCGGTACCACCATCAGCGCGACCGCGGCAATAAACGCCAGCGAGACCACGCCTGCCACGCGCAGGCCAACGCGTTGCTCTTTACTCAGCGTCTCCAGCTTCTCATCGCTTCGACCTTCCCATTTCCCTAAACGCGGCTCAATGAGCTTATCGGTAATCAGTCCGCCCACCAGGGTCAGCAGGACCACCGAGCTGGCCATAAAGTACCAGTTGTCGATGACGCTGACGTGCATCGCGGTGTCGATGGTTTTGGCCGCCTCCGTGCTGATGCCTGAGAGCAGGACATCGGTGGTCACGATCAGCAGGTTGGCGGTAAAGCCGCAGCCTACGCCCGCAATCGCCGACAGCAGACCCGCCACGGGATGGCGTCCGACGGCGAGGAAAATCAGAGCGCCCATGGGCGGCATGATCACCAGCGCGGCATCAGAGGAGATGTGGCTAAAGAAGGCGATAAACAGCACCATGTAGCTGGCGTAACGTGCGCTGACGTGGGAGGCCATTTTCACCATCAGCGCCGGTAACAGTCCGACACGCTCGGCAAGCCCGGCGCCCAGTACCAGCGCCAGAATGGCTCCCAGCGGGGCGAAGCCGCTGAAGTTTTTAACCACATTCGGTAAGAACCAGTGCAACCCTTCGACACTCAACAGGTTCTTGACCGCCACCATACTGCCATCGGCCGGACTGCGCACGCTGACATCAAAGGCGGACAGCACCGCTGTCGCCACCATCAAAACCACGATCAACCAGATAAAAAGCAGGAAAGGGTGCGGCACTTTATTGCCGATCCTTTCAACCCAGCCATAGAGCTTACCGGATGGGGAATGCGAAGGTATGGAAGACATACTCATGGGCGTTCCTCGGGACTGTTGTTGTGTTGTTGTGTTGTGTTTTATTATTTTAAAGGTGACGGTGTCACGCCTGCCGGAATCGGACACACGTACGGCTTTTCGGTGATTTGTTGTTCGAACTCTTCCCGGCATTGTTGCAGCAGCGTTGCATCCTGGAGCAGATTTAGCGCGGTTGCGCCCATCACTTTTCCGGCCAGCAGCATGCCCTTATGAGCAATCGAGGTTCGCCCCTGAGCCACGAGTTGCCAGGTATGCAAAGGCGTTCCGATGGTAAAGCAGGGGCTGAAACACTGTGCCACCGGCATTTTCCAGCTGACATCGCCCACATCGGTTGACCCGGCCAGTACGTTATCGGTAATGGCATAAGGTGCGACCTCATCTGTCAGTAACTTCTCCTGCTGACGGCGCGCAAAAGCGTTACCGGCTTCTCCCCCCGTCGCGGCAATGTTCTTCAGGCTGTTTTGCAGGTCATTTGGCGTTAGCGTGGCACGAATATCCTGCGCAAACTGGCGCTCCTCTTCCGTCCACTCCGGCGTGCCGTAATGCTGCAGGGCGCGATACATCGCCGCTTCGAGCGTGCGATTGGGCAGGTAGCTGGAACAGGCTTTATCAAAGCGACACGCAACGGTGGTTTCGGTCATCATTGCCGCGCCCTGAGCGATTTTCTCGATACGTTCGTAGATCTGCTGCGCATCGGCCATTTCCGGCGCGCGGATCAGGTACAGCACTTCAGCCTGCGCCTGCACCACGTTGGGTGAGATTCCACCGGTATCGGTGATAGCGTAATGAACGCGCGCTTTCTCAATGATGTGTTCGTTGAGGAAATTGGTGCCGGTGGTCATCAGCGTTACGGCATCCAGCGCGCTACGCCCCAGATGTGGCGAGTTAGCAGCATGTGCCGCCACGCCGTGAAACCGCCAGGCGGCCTGAATATTGGCCAGCGTGCTGACGTTAAACATGCCGGCAAATGCTTCAGGGTGCCAGGTGACGGCGGCATCAACGTCATCAAACAAACCTTCGCGCACCATAAAGGTTTTCCCTGAACCGCCTTCTTCACCAGGACAGCCGTAGAAACGCACGGTGCCGTTCCCCCCGTGCTGCTCCAGCCAGCTTTTCACCGCAATGGCACCCGCCAGCGCTGCCGTTCCCAGCAAATTGTGGCCACAGCCGTGGCCGTTGGCACCCGGCGTGGCGGACTGTGCCGTCGCGCAATGTGCCTGCTGGCTCAATCCGGCCAGAGCATCATATTCCCCCAGCAGGGCGATAACGGGTTTACCGCTGCCGAAGCTGGCGATAAAGGCATTCGGAATCCCGCCGGCTTCACGGGTCAGGGTGAAACCTTCCGCTTCCAGCGCGCCGGCAATCCGTTCCGCGGACCAGAACTCTTCAAAACGCGTTTCAGGGTGATCCCAGATGTCGTCGGCAATGTCGGTTAACAGCTGACATCGTGTGTCGATGGCATCGGCAATAAAAGCGTAGTTCTCCTGCATTACACACCTCGCGTCCACGGGAAATTAAGCGCAGTGCGCGCCAGCGTTTCGATAGCGAGGTTCATGACCTGCTCATCAAAATCAAATTTTTCATTGTGATGACCTGCGCTTAACTCGGTACCGAACACCATATACGACGCCATTCCGCCATTCTGCTGCACGCGGGCCATCATCAGCGTCGCGTCTTCGGAACCTGCGGGGGCGTTGACTCTGTCAATGGCCTGCACCACGCCGGTCACCTGGCTTGCCTGCTGGCGCAGATAATCTACCCAGGCCGGTGTAGGGGCACTGGCGGTGGCGGCGCCCATCAGACGCATCTCGACGCTCACGCCGTAGAGTGCCGCCGCACCGGTAATCACGGCCTGCGCGCGTTCAAAGACGTACTGGTTAATGGCTTCGCTTACGCCGCGGGTTTCAACCTTGAGCAGGGCGTTAGCCGGCACGACGTTGCGTCCGCTGCCGGCCTGCATCACGCCGACATTCACCCGCGATGCACCTTCGCTGTGTGGGGCAATGCTGTGAAGCGCGATAGCGGCCTGAGCCGCGGCGAGCAGGGCATTACGGCCGTCCTCCGGTTTACCACCGGCGTGTGCGGCAACCCCGGTAAAATGCACATCGAACTTGGTGGTGGCCATAAAGTTATCGCTGCCGCAGATCACCACACCGGCGGGCACACCGGTGCCAATGTGAATCGCGGTGAAGTAGTCCACATCGTCGAGCGCCCCGGCGGCCACCATGGCGCGAGCGCCTCGGGTGCCTTCCTCGGCAGGCTGGAAGATCAGTTTGATGGTGCCATTGAGTTGCGATTCATTCTGCTTAAGCACGTGCGCCAGCCCCAGACCAATGGTGGTGTGGCCATCGTGACCGCAGGCGTGCATCATCCCCGGGTTGCAGGAGGCAAATCCGTCGCGGAACGGGCGATGGCTGTCATCGAGTGCTTCGCTTAAATCCAGCGCGTCCATATCCACGCGAAACGCCAGCGTCGGTCCTGGGCGGCCGGTATTCAGGGTCGCCACAATGCCGGTAAATCCCCCTTCAAACGGGGCCAGCCATTTCTCTGGTGCGCCTTGCGCCCGGGCGCGGGCAAACTCTCGCGCCAGCGTGGCGTCATCGGGTAATCCCATACGGCTTTCGGCGTCCACCACGTCGCGGCCCATCGCCAGCGAATAACCCAACTGGTCTAAGATTTCCGCGACTTTCGCCGCCGTGCGAAATTCGAGCCATCCGGACTCCGCGAAATGGTGAAAATCGCGACGCCATGCGCTCAGTTGTGGGGCTAATGTCTGGATGTACTGCGCCAGTAATTCCATATCTCTTCCTGTCATCATTAAAATATGTGAACTGCTTCACGCTGTGATAGTTTTTACTTATCACTAAACGTTTTTTCACAGTTTTAACCGTTCAGGAATTACCCTCGCACATCCATTTCCATTAAAGTAGATGACAGTTTCTTTACTCTGATAAACAACGGTTATCGGTCGGGCTATGTCATTTCAGATTAAATTTCATCAAATCCGGGCGTTTGTTGAAGTCGCGCGTCAGGGCAGTATCCGCGGTGCCAGCAGGACGCTTAATCTTTCGCAACCGGCGCTGACCAAATCGATCAAAGAGTTGGAAGAGGGGATGGCGGCGCAGCTTTTTGTGCGCAGGAGTAAAGGCGTCGCATTGACCGAATGTGGGGAAGGGTTTTACTCGCGCGCCAGGCTGATTCTGGAAGAGTTACGCGCGGCGCAGGATGATATCCGCCAGCGCCAGGGGGAACTGGCCGGGCAGATTAATATTGGAATGGGAGCCAGTATTTCACGAAGCCTTATGCCCGCGGTGATCACCCGCTTTCATGCACAACATCCGCAGGTAAAAGTCCGGATTATGGAAGGGCAACTGGTGTCGATGATCAATGAATTACGCCAGGGCGAGCTGGATTTCACCATCAACACCTATTATCAGGGGCCGTACGATCATGAGTTTACGTTTGAAAAATTGTTTGAAAAGCCTTTCGCCGTATTTTGTCGGGAAGGGCATCCGGCGACGGGCGCGACATCCATTACCGAATTGCTGAATTATAACTGGACAATGCCGACGCCACGCGGGAGTTATTATAAGCAATTAGAAGATGTTTTTACTCATCGCTCGCAAATACCGCGCATTGACGTTGTTTGCGAAACGTTTTCTTCCTGCATTAGTCTTGTTGCACAAAGTGATTTTTTAAGTATCCTTCCAAAGGAACTGGGCTGTGACCCGCTGCTGGCGCACCGCCTGGTTATGCTGCCCGTTGTCGAATCGCTACCTAAAGCGGCCTATTATTTAATTCAGCGCCGTGATTCTCGTCAGACACCCCTGACCGAATCGTTAATTACGCAATTTAGAAGAGAGGCGCGGAAAATAGTATCGGAGTGAAGTGGGGAGTAAAATAAAAAAAACAGAGCCTGTCCGACATCAGACAGACCCTACAACACACAGCAATGCTTCCCTTCGCAGATCCTGAATGTTATATCCGTGAAGCAGGTTTATTTAATTATAACAGCCAACCCTCAAAAAGATATGTTTTAGCATCATTGATTCCACATTTTTTTAACCTAAACTTTCTGTTTTATGCGTGCTGAAATTTAAGTTAAGTCGCGTTTAACTTTTGCGGAGAAATAATTTTTATATTCATCAGGTTAATATTTATGCCCTCATCCTGGGGGGCGGTTATTGAGGCCCATGCCTGGCGCAGGTATAGTACAGGCTCAGATGTAGCGGGAGGATGTCCATGAACCCTGACGACAAATCACTTTTTCTTGACGCCATGGAGGGTATCCAGCCCCTGAAGCGCTGCACGGATATTCACTGGCAGCCGAGCCGCAACACGCGAACGCGTCAGGAGATTGATACTGAGCAACTGGATAACTTCCTGACCCTGGGCTTCCTGGAACTGCTGCCCCTGGATGAGCCGCTGGCGTTCAGACGGGAAGGGGTGCAACAGGGCGTTATTGATAAGCTCCGCTCGGGTAAATATTCCCGCCAGGCCAGCTTAAATCTGTTACGCCAGCCCGCCGAGCGTTGCCGGCAGATGCTGTTTTCCTTTATCCGCCAGGCTGGACGCGATGGATTACGTAACCTGGTGATCATTCATGGAAAAGGGCGGGAGCAGAACGCCCATCCCAACGTGGTACGCAGCTATCTGGCGCGCTGGTTAACCGAGTTCGAGGAAGTGCAGGCCTTTTGCGTGGCGCTGCCGCATCACGGCGGCAGCGGAGCATGCTATGTTTCGCTACGAAAGTCTGACGAAGCGAAACAGGAGAACTGGGAACGGCACGCTAAGCGCAGCCGTTAAGTGCTTCTGGCGGGCGAGACGTTCGCCCGCCTGTCACTCAGAAGGTTTCCCAGTTGCTGTCGGGGGCGGTGTTGGCCGTTGCCGGGCGTAACAGCTGTGGGGTTTTCACCGTGGCCGGGCGGGGTGCGGTGGCTTTTTCCTTTCCGTTCAGGCGAAACGCTGCCACAGCCTGGCGCAGTTGTTCCGACTGATCTTCCAGGGCCGCCGCCGCCGTGGCGGATTGCTGTACCAGCGCGGCGTTTTGCTGTGTGACGCTGTCCATCTGCGAAACGGCCAGGCTCACCTGTTCAATGCCGCGGCTCTGTTCATCGGACGCCGACGAAATCTCGCCCATGATATCGGTCACGCGGGTGACGGCAGCGACAATCTCCTTCATGGTTGCGCCCGCTTCGCTGACCTGCTCTGAACCGGTATTCACCCGGCTGACGGAGTTCTCAATCAGCCCTTTGATCTCTTTCGCCGCCTGCGCACTGCGGCTGGCCAGCGTGCGGACTTCACCTGCGACGACCGCAAAGCCACGACCTTGCTCCCCGGCACGCGCAGCTTCCACCGCCGCGTTAAGCGCCAGAATGTTTGTCTGGAAGGCAATGCTGTCAATCACGCCGGTAATGTGCGCAATTTGCTGCGAGCTGTCGGCGATTTCGGTCATGGTACGGACAACGTTATCCACCACGTGACCGCCACGGGCCGCCGTTTCTGAAGCGTTCTTCGCCAGTAGCGTAGCCTGACGGGCGTTGTCGGAGTTCTGTTTAACCGTTGCGGTCAGCTCTTCCATGCTGGCAGCCGTCTCCTCCAGCGAAGCCGCCTGTTGCTCGGTGCGGGCAGACAGATCGTTGCTTCCGGCGGCAATTTCACCTGCGCCTGTGTAAATGGAGTCGGTGCTACCACGCACGGCGCTGACGGTGGTCACCAGCGACTGCTGCATCTCATGCAGACCCGCCGCCAGTTGGCCCATCTCATTGCGGCCAGACAGGGCGATATCCTGCGTCAGATCGCCGCCCGCAATGGCGCGAATATGGTTCATAATCATGTGGAGCGGTTTTAACAGCAGGTGTTGTAAACCCTGCCAGATCACCACCAGCACCGCGATCACGGCCAGGAAGATCGCTGCCAGCGTCCATTGCATCTGGGTAAAGCTGCTCTGGTTCTCTTCGGTTGCGGCTTTCAGCAGGGTGTTGTTTTCGGCGCGCCAGCGGTTATAAACCCCTTCCATATCGTCCTGGGCCTGTTGGGCATCCAGATCGCCATAGGCCTGGTAGTTGTCGGCACGCAGATACGCAATGGAGAGACGCATCACTTCATGCATCTGGCTCCATGATTTCTGCATTTCGTCGGTTAATGCCGCGTTCTGGCCGTTAACCTGCGGCATTTTCTGCCACTCTTTGTTATAGGCTTCCGCTTTAGCCAGAGAATCAGTCGCGGTGCCAAGCAGTTTGTTGATCGCCGCAAGGGACGCCGGGTCGCGCTGGTTTTTCAGGTAGCGGATCGCCACGCGGGTGACGGTGACGCGCGTTTTGATCAGCGTGTTCACGCTGTCGCTCAGGCTCTCCTGCTGGGCATTGAGCACCCCGGAGTTCTGGAAGTTATGGCGGTCGTTGCTGACGGCAGAGTAGAACAACCCTCCCGTGACAACTTGCAACAGACAGAATATGGTGAGAGCAAAGATAATACCGGTAATCACGTGCAGATTTTTCAGCATAGCGGTCGTCCGTTAGAGAAGATGCAGGGTTACACAAATACTATCGTCGTAGAGAAATTAAACTTTAATTTAACTCGCGCTTAACTACGGGGTCTGTTAAGGAACTCTTTGTAAATCCGGATCATTTTTATGAGGAAGGTCGACATGAGCAGCATTGATAAAAGCGGGACGTACGCACTGGGGTCGCGGACGGTTAAACGGCTTGGCTATGGCGCGATGCAGCTTGCCGGGCCGGGCGTGTTTGGTCCTCCAAAGGACAAAAATGCCGCGCTGGATGTGCTCCGCGAAGCGGTGGCTGCTGGGGTGAATCACATTGATACCAGCGATTTTTACGGGCCGCATATCACCAACCAGCTGATCCGCGAGGCGCTTCATCCGTACCGCGACGATCTGACGCTCGTCACCAAGATCGGTGCCCGTCGCGGCAGTGATGCCTCCTGGCTGCCGGCCTTCTCCGCGCAGGAACTGACGCAGGCGGTACATGACAACCTGCGTAATCTGCAGCTGGATGTGCTGGATGTGGTTAATCTGCGCATCATGTTCAGCGCACACGGGCCAGCAGAAGGCTCAATTGCTGAACCTCTCGCCACGCTGGCCGAGTTACAACAGCAAGGTTTGGTGCGCCATATTGGCCTGAGCAACGTCACGGCCACCCAGGTTGCGGAAGCGCAGAAGATGGTGCAGGTGGTGTGTGTGCAGAACATGTACAACATCGTGAACCGTGGCGATGATGCGCTGGTGGATTCGCTGGCGCAGCAGGGGATTGCGTATGTGCCGTTCTTCCCGCTGGGCGGTTTTACACCCCTGCAATCATCCGGGCTGCAGGCGGTCGCTGATTCGCTGGGCGTAACGGCAATGGAGGTCGCGCTGGCGTGGTTGCTGCAACGTTCGCCGAACATCCTGCTGATCCCCGGCACCTCCTCCGTGGCGCATCTGCGACAAAATCTTGCGGCGGCGGATCTGGTGCTCCCGGCTGACGCGCTGGAAACGCTCGATTCGCTGGCGGATTAAGCCAGACAGGCATAAGCCCAAAGCAGTGCTTTGGGCTTTTTTGTCCCTCTTGAAACCTGAATGTCGCTGGCGCAGGCGTTATCTGGCTATTCTTTCGCCGATGCGCAGGATACGGCTGAATTAAATCCGCTCACACTTCAATGCGTTTGGGGTGACCTCCGTAAAGGACCTTGATCCTTGTCCATAATCCGTAATACTGTATTTATATACAGTATCTGGCGAGAAAGGCATTTATGGACACTCTCTTTTCTTATTATCCAAAGCAACCTCTTGAATTACCGTTATTTGTAGAACGCGTAGCGTGTGGTTTTCCAAGCCCGGCACAGGATTATGTGGAGGATCGTCTCGATCTTAACCGCCTGGCCGTCAGGCATCCCAGCGCGACCTACTTTGTGAAGGTGAGCGGAGACTCGATGATCGGCGTTGGGATCGGCGATGGCGATCTGCTGGTCGTCGATCGTTCGTTAAACGCCGTGCACGGGGATATTGTGGTGGCATCCGTCGCGGGTGAGTTTACGGTCAAAGAGCTGCAGACCCGCCCGATCCTGAGGTTAGTGCCGCATAACGTTCGCTATCAGCCGATCACGTTTCAGTCCGAAGAGGAACTGCAGATCTTCGGTGTTGTCACCCACACACTCAAAACGCATAAACATGTTCGCGCTGGTTGATGTGAACAGCTTTTATGCCTCCTGCGAGACGGTGTTTCGGCCCGATCTGCGGGGCAAACCCGTGGTGGTGGTCTCCAATAACGACGGCTGCATTATTTCGCTGTCGCGGGAGGCAAAGCAGTTCGATATAAAAATGGGCGAGCCGTATTTCAAATTCAAAGAGAAGCGCTTTCCCGCGCGGGTTTACGTCTTTAGCTCGAACTATGCGCTTTACGCCGATCTCAGCAGCCGGGTGATGCAGACGCTGACCGATTTCGCCCCGGCCATAGAGATTTACTCCATTGATGAGGCGTTTGTGAACGTTGCTGGCATCAGCAACTGCATGGCGCTGGAGGCGTTTGGTCATCATATGCGCACGCAGGTGTTTAAAAATACGGGATTAACCGTTGGCGTAGGCATTGCCCCCACGAAAACGCTGGCGAAGCTGGCCAACTATGCGGCAAAGCGGTGGAACAGCACGGGAGGCGTAGTGGATTTATCGGATCGCGAGCGGCAGCGTAAACTGCTGGCGCGCGTACCGGTAGAGGAGGTGTGGGGCGTCGGGCGGCGCATTACCAAAAAACTTAATGCGATGGGCGTCACCACGGCGCTGGATCTGGCACAAGCTTCCTCGTGGGTCATCCGCAAACATTTTAACGTTGTCCTGGAGCGCACGGCACGCGAGCTGCGCGGCGAGCCTTGTCTTGATCTGGAAGAGTTCACGCCCACGAAGCAGCAGATTATCTGTAGCCGCTCGTTTGGACACCGTATTACGCAATTCGAGGAGATGCACCAGGCCATTTGTGCCTACGCTGAACGGGCTGCGGAAAAGCTGCGCAGCGAGCATCAATATTGTCGCTTTATCAGCGTGTTTTTGCGTACCAGCCCGCATGCGGACAACGAGGTTTATTACGGCAATCAGGCGTCTGTCACCCTGATGACGCCCACCAATGACTCGCGCGATATCATCCGTGCCGCCACCGATGCGCTGGGGCGCATATGGCTTGACGGCTATCGCTACATGAAAGCGGGGGTGATGCTGGCGGACTTTTTCAGTAGCGGCGTCGCCCAGCTGAATTTATTTGACGATAACCGTTTGCGCGCCAACAGCGCGGCGCTGATGGCGCTGATCGACAGCGTGAATCATTCCGGGAAAGGGAAGATATGGTTTGCCGGGCAGGGGATTGAGAAATCCTGGGCGATGAAGCGCGAGATGTTGTCACCGGCTTATACGACGCGGTACGCGGATTTGCCGGTAGCGAAGTAGACGCCGGTTATTTGGCAAGCGACGGCAGGATTTGTTCGATCACCTGTATCACGCTTCTGACGCGTTGTGGGATAAAGCGGGCGTCGGGGTAGACGGCATAGAGATACCGGTCAGGTAACCGCCAGGCCGGTAATACCGGCACCAGCGTGCCGGCTTGCAACGCCTTTGCCGCAAGCGGCAACTGCATACCGCCAATCCCGAGGCCTGACTCCAGCGCCTGTAACAGGGCGTCACTGGTGTTGGCACGAAAAACGGTATGCACTTTCACGTCAATTGCTTCCTCACCGGCGATCAACCGTAGAGGCGCATCCCGCGGAATGCCGCTAAATCGCACATGGGGATGTGCCGCCAGTTCGCTGACGGAGTGTACCGCCTGAAAGCCGGGAGCAGCGAACAGCGCGGTTTCAATCCGCATCAGAAGACGTGCCGCATGCGATTGCGGAGGCTCAGCGCTAAGGCGTAGCGCGACATCCACCCCTTCGCTCACCAGGTCGGCGATGCGGTCATCCAGGGACAGCGTCAGGTGCAACGCCGGATGCAGGCGCTGAAGCGCCAGCAGAGGGGGCAAAACGATCTGCCCCAGACCGCTTGGCAACTGAACATGGACGCTGCCCTGAAACTGATGATCGGCAGGATTCAACCGTCTCTCCGCTTCCTGCATGGCATCCAGCAAAAGCTGCATATCACGGCGATAACGTTCACCCTGCTCGGTGAGCTTCATCATTCGCGTTGTCCGATGCAGTAATACCACCCCGAGCTCCTGTTCCAGGGCGGCAATCTGCTGGCTGACGGCAGACTGCTTCATTCCGCTCTGGCGAGCGGCTGCCGAAAAGGAACCCGCTTCTGCGACGCGCAGAAAGGTGGAAATGGCGTTGAGCTTATTGTTCATTTAATGTTTTTTCTTATAAGTGCCATCGAATTCAGGGGATATGTAGGGAAAAAATAATATATCACACTGTGTCTGTCACCCTAACTGGAGAAACACCGTGAATAAGATGCAGCCACAAAACGTCGCGCTGGTCGCTGGCGCCAGCGGGATCGTAGGCAGACAGCTCGTCAAAACGCTCCTGGACAATAAATGGCAGGTGATTGGCCTGAGCCGCCATGCCTTATCCCATCCTGATGCTATTTCGCTGATCAACGTTGATTTACTGGATGCGGAGGATAGCGCCAGGGCTTTGCAAGCCGCTGGCGAGATCACCCATATTTTTTACAGCGCCTGGATGAATGCCGGGAGCTGGGCGGAAATGGTTGAACCGAACGTCACGATGTTGCGTAACCTGGTCAGCAATATTGAAAAAACGGCGCCTTTGCAGACGGTAAGCCTGATGCAGGGATACAAAGTGTATGGCGCGCACCTGGGACCGTTCAAAACCCCGGCACGCGAAAGCGATCCGGGCGTACCCGGGGCAGAATTTAACGCCGCTCAGCTCGCGTGGCTCCGTGATTTTCAGCGGGGAAAACGCTGGCACTGGAATGCCATCAGGCCAGGCGTGGTGGGCAGTTCGGTGCCAGGCAATACCATGAACCTTGCGCTGAGCATCGCACTGTATGCGTCCCTGTGTAAGGCTCTGGGTTTACCTCTGCGTTTTCCCGGTTCGGAACAGACCTGGCACAGCATTGTTGATCATACTGACGCCGGATTGCTGGCGGAGGCAACGCTGTGGGCAGCCACATCACGTAGGGCTAACAACCAGGCTTTCAATGTGAATAATGGGGACATCTGGCGCTGGAGCGAGCTGTGGCCGCGCATCGCACGCTGGTTTGAACTGGACTCTGCGCCGCCGGTCAGATTGTCATTCCATCAGCTGTTTAAGGATTATCGTGCGTTATGGCGCGACATTGCCGGGGATCGGTTGGTGGAGGCGGATATTTTGCAACTGAACGACGGGCATTTTGCCGATTTTGTCTTTAGCTGGAATTACGACATGTTTGGCGACGGCAGTAAGCTCCGCCGGTCAGGGTTCACGCGAATGCAGGCAACCGATGAGATGTTTTTCAGCCTGTTCTCGCAGCTAAGAGCGGCACGTATTATTCCGTAAAAAAAGGGGAGTGCGTTTCTGACGGCAGTAAAAAACGCGAACCCGGAAGCAGGGAGTAAAGAGCGCTCAATGCTCACTTTCTGGAATAAGGCCAGAGGAGCTGGCCAGTTCATGACAAAGCGCGCCAATCCGATCCACCGCATTCAGCAGGAGGGGCGTGGGTTCGTTGGCACAATTTAATCGCAGGAAATTCGTTAAGTGTGCGCGGGGGGAAAACAGCGGCCCGGGGCTAACGCCAATGTTCAGTGTCAGCGCGCGGCGGTGCACCTCCAGTGCATTCACCTGGTGTGGAAGTTCAACCCACAACAGGAAACCGGCAGCCGGCACGTTAACGCGTGTGCCGGGAGGGAAGCTTGCCTTGACGCGCGCAATGACGGCACCAATCCCTTCTGCGATGCGCCGCTTTAGCCGCCGCAGATGACGATCGTAGTCGCCACTGGCCAGGATTTCGCTCGTTGCGGCCTCAAACAGCGGCGCGCCTGCCCAGTCTCCGGCCATACGCGCCTGCAGGACCTGGGCGTGGTAACGTCCGGCCGCAATCCAGCCGATGCGCCATCCGGGCGCAAGCGTTTTAGACAATGAACTGCAGTAAATGACATTCCCGCTCTGGTCGAACGCTTTACAGGCCGGAGGACGTTGCCCTTCGCCGACCAGATCACCATAAACATCGTCCTCAATTAACGGGATGCCTGCATCTTCCAGCAGGGCAACAAGTTCCTGCTTGCGGGTGACGGACATACTGGCGCCCAGCGGATTTTGCACGGTGGGCGAGGCCAGAACGGCCGCTGGATGATGGCACCGAATAGCATCGGCGAGCGGCGCCAGCAACAACCCTTCTTGAGGATCGGTTGGGATCTCCAGCGCCTTCAGGCCCAAATCTTCCAGCAACAACAGCGTACCGAAATAGGCGGGTTGTTCTATCGCTACCACGTCGCCAGGCTGGCACACAGCCCGCAACGCCAGACGCAGCGCCTGTGTCGCGCCAGCGGTGATGATGAGATCCTCTGCACCAAAACGGCCACCCCATTGCGCTGCCCGGGCGGCAATCTTACTGCGCAAATCAACCCGTCCCGGAGGCAGACTATAGCTTTGCCCACGTGCTTCCAGACGTCGACCTGCAGACTGCAGCGCACGTTGCAGGGTATCGCCTGGTAGCCACGCGGGGTCGGGCAAGGCAGCCCCCAGCGGTACCAGCCGGGCTTCTGCACTACTGAATAACGATCGCGCGACGGCTGACATTGTCACAGGCACGGGGCCGGGCAGGGAACGCGTGGGCTGCACGCATCGGGACTGGCGGGTCTGACGGACGTAGTAGCCCGAACGCGGACGTGCAACGATCAGGCCTTCGGCCTCAAGGCAGCGTAGTGCTTCCAGTGCCGTCGGGAGACTGACCTGTTCGCGCTCGGCCAGTTTACGTGCAGAGATCATCCGGTCGCCGATTTGCAACGCGCCTGAAGCCAGCGTAAGACGCAGCATCTCAGCAATCCGACGGTAATGGGGGGACGGGGCGGCCATGGGGATCTGTGCAGTCAAATTTTCGATAAAACTGACTATACAGCCAATGAAGTGCCCCATCTATAGTGTCCGGCATGTTCCAGACAAGGAGGCACTATGCACAGCGACAATTTCGATATTTCTGCCTATTTCAGGCGCATAAAATATACCGGTCAGGCGGCTGCCGATACTGCAACCCTGCATGCGCTTATGCGCCATCAGCTCTTTTCGATACCCTTTGAAAATGGGGATGTACAGGCGGGTAAAGTCGTTTCGCTGGTACCCGAAGACATTGCCGATAAGCTGTTGAGGCAGAAGCGCGGCGGCTATTGCTATGAGGTGAATGGGCTATTTGCGATGGCGCTGGAGGCATTGGGCATTCGCTGGCGTTTTGTCGCGGCGCGCCCGATGTTCTACCCGGTGCGTCGGCCTAAAACCCATATGGCACTCATTGCTGAGATTGACGGTCGTCAGTGGCTTTGTGACCTCGGGTTCGGTAGCTACGGCATCCGTGCGCCGATGGCGTTAGACATGCTTGATACGGATATCCGGCAGGATTTCGACACGTTCCGGCTGACCCGTAACGCGGAGGGTGAGTATCTGCTTCAGGCACGGGTGGAGGGTAAATGGGCCAGTCAGTACGGCTTTGACCTCTCTCCTCAGGAGTGGATTGATTTTGTGCCTGCCAACTACCTCAACTCCACGCACCCGGACGCCATTTTTGTGCAGAAGCTGCTCGTCGTACAGCATCGCCCGGAAGGACGCCAGATTTTGCTGGGTAATGTGCTGAAAACGATCACCGCGCAGGGCGTGGAAACGCAGCAGCTGGCAGAAGATGACATTGCCTCTGTACTGAAAAATTGTTTTGCGCTGACGGTTGAGTGATCCGCAGGGGGACGCTGGACTGTATCGAGTCTGCGCATGCGTCCCCGGCTTATCATCGACAATGCGGACTGTTAAATACAGAGGCTACCTGAGACGTCTTCAGGGCAGAAACCGTATCCGCTACGTAAAAAGCGTCGTAATAATCAACCCTATAATATACAGGGAAAGGATGCCCTGGATGCTACTTAAAGCCCACCGCAAGTAGCGCCACTGGTAGCGTTCTCTGGCATTGGCCTCGGCAATGGGGCCGGTAGCGTCAGGGGCTTCTTTTCTGAAGCGCTGCAGGGTTTGATGACACCACCACACCAGCAGTAATACCAGCACGGTTTTCGTGAGCAGTGAGCCATAAGCATTGAAAAAAACGTCCCAGTAGCAACGGAGTGTATCCATATCCTTTTACCTGTAACTGTGCGGCCCATATGACGAAGAGGGGCAATATTAGGGAATTATTTTTTCTTATTCATCATCGCTTTTAGATCGGCAAACGGGTTGAAAGTGGCCACGCCCATGTCTTTTTGCGCGTCTTCACCCGCCACAACGGTAGTACCGTACTGATCTGCTTCGGTGTATTTCGAGTGTTCATGGTCGTGGCAAAACAGGCACAACAGCTCCCAGTTGCTGCCATCTTCCGGGTTATTAGTATGATCGTGATCGATATGGTGAACCGTGAGCTCGCGCAGGTTTGAATAGACGAACTCGCGTGAGCAGCGTCCACAGACCCAGGGATAGATTTTTAATGCCTTTTCACGGTAGCCACTTTCCAGTCGCGCGTAGTTTTTAGGGATCAGAGCCATTGCCGGTTTTACCTGCCAGGGAAAAAGAAAGACGCACTATATCTCATTATGGGGCGTCATTGCGATCCGCTCAATTCTGTCAATTTATTTGAATTATTCCGTTAAATAAAGGGCATTTATTCTCCCCGGGTAATGCGTAAAGTAGAGATAACGCAAAGCATCATCAGGATATCTCGTTATGAAAAAGATCGGCTTTTTGTCATTTGGTCACTGGACACCGTCACCCCAGTCCGGCACGCGTTCCGCGGCGGACACCCTGTTGCAATCCATCGACCTGGCCGTCGCCGCTGAAGAGCTGGGCGCAGACGGTGCCTATTTCCGTGTGCATCATTTTGCCCGTCAACTCAGCTCTCCGTTCCCCTTACTGGCGGCGATCGGTGCCAAAACGAAAAGCATCGAAATCGGTACTGGTGTGATTGATATGCGCTATGAAAATCCGATGTACATGGCGGAAGATGCGGGCGCGGCGGATTTAATCTCCGGCGGACGTTTGCAGCTGGGGATCAGCCGGGGCTCTCCGGAGCAGGTCATTGATGGCTGGCGTCATTTTGGTTATGTCCCGCAGGAAGGGGAAAATGAATCAGATATGGCACGCCGACACACCGAGGTACTGCTTGAGGTGCTGCGCGGAGAAGGGTTTGCAAAACCGAACCCACAACCCATGTTCCCAAATCCACCGGGACTGCTGCGCCTGGAGCCACATTCCGAAGGTTTACGTGAGCGCATCTGGTGGGGCGCAGGGTCGAACGCGACAGCGGTATGGGCTGCAAAACTGGGGATGAACCTGCAAAGCTCAACCCTGAAAGATGATGAAACCGGTGAGCCATTCCATATTCAGCAGGCAAAACAGATCCGCGCTTACCGACAGGCCTGGGCGGAAGCCGGGCATACTCGTCAGCCGCGCGTCTCGGTCAGCCGCAGTATTTTCGCGCTGATGGACGATCGTGACCGTATGTACTTCGGCGCAAGCCGGAATGACAGCGATAGCGTGGGTTACCTTGATGAGAAAACGCGCGCAATTTTCGGACGCAGCTATGCCGCTGAGCCTGAAAAGCTGATTGAGCAGTTGAAACAGGACGAAGCGATTGCCGAAGCGGACACCTTATTGCTCACCGTGCCGAACCAGCTCGGAGTGGATTACAACGCGCATGTTATCGAATCCATTCTGAAGCATGTTGCACCGGCAATGGGATGGCGCGAGTAGCCATTTTGTTGTGCGCCGGGCGCCGCGCGCGAAGGCCGTAACGCCTGCCTGTCTCGTCACCCCCGGTAAGGGAGACGAGACAGGCATCTGCGGAGGTTATTCCACTGGCTTATGGCTCATATCGCTCAGCAGCACGGCGATACTTTGCCCGCCCGCCGTCTGTTCGAGGCCAATCTTCACAATGATGGTCAGCGGAACGGAGAGCAACATGCCGACCGGGCCGAGCAGCCATCCCCAAAATATAAGGGACAGAAATACCACCAGCGTGGACAATCCCAGACCGCGCCCCATCATGCGTGGCTCAAGAATATTCCCGAACACCAGGTTAATCACCAGATACCCGGCCAGCAGAATCAGCGCATCATAGAACCCACTGAACACCAGCACCTGCAGAATAGGGGGAATAGCGGCCAGTACCGAACCGATGTTGGGGATATAGTTGAGCGCAAAGGCCAGTAATCCCCAGACGAACGCAAACCGGACATCCAGCGCCATCAGCATTCCCCAGACCACGGCCCCGGTGACCAGGCTAATGGCGGTTTTCAGGACCAGATAGCGGGAGACGCTATCCAGCGCGCGTTGAATCGCTCCCATGCCTTCAACCGGACGGACCATTATTTGCTGCAGTTTTGCGGGCAGTTGCGGCACTTCCAGCAGCATGAACACCACCGTTAAAAACAGCAGGAAAATCGAGGTCATGGCGTTAGAGAGCTGCGCCAGCAGGCCGGTGACGAGGGTCATGGCGGCATTCGGATCAATGTACTTCAGCAACTCCTCAACGGACACTTCGATTCCCGCACGCTGCAGCCAGGGTTCAAGCTGCAACAGCGGTATCGCCAGCGACGAGCGGTATTTCGGTAACGTTCGCGTCAGTTCATTCAGGGAGGTGCCGAGATAAGCGACCAGCAGCACCATGGCAATAATAATGATGCTGATAAGCATCGTGATTGCCAGCACGCGCGGGATGCGGAACCGCGTCATGCGCTGTATGAGCGGGTTAAGGATCACCGCAATAAACAGGGCCAGAATAAACGGCACGATGATGTCGGCGGCAAAACGAACGCCCGTCAGTATGATCACCAGCATGCCCAGCATGATGACAATTTTTAGCCCGTTCAGGGTAATGATGGGTTTAGCCATGGGGGTTCCTGAATAATATTTTTATTTATAATAAAGGCGAAAGCCGTTTCAATAAACTAACCAAAATCAAACGGGATGGGTAAAGAATTGAAAAGACTTTGAGTAAAAGCCTTACTTATGGTACAAATTTGGCGTGTTCAACTACCGAGGACAATTTTCATCCGCAAAGACGAGAAGCAACAACGCGGATAATTGTAATTTTATGGACAATTTGTTCAGGATGTATTCTTCAAACAACACCGCTGTATTTTTCACTTCCTTCTGCCTTCTTTCTGGTGAGCAACACTGGCGCAACGCGCTATAGTCACATCTTCTGCCTGAGCTGGCGCTACGCGCTTAGCTGTCTGATTTAATTTCATATTTTTGGGTTTGCTGCACGCAGCAGGCCACGATGGATTATATTCTCAAGCAGGAGAAAAACATGTTTTACTGGATTTTATTAGCCCTTGCTATTATCGCTGAAATTACCGGCACGCTGTCTATGAAATGGGCAAGCGTCAGCGATGGCAATACCGGCTTTATTTTAATGCTGGTGATGATTTCACTTTCCTATATTTTCCTGTCGTTTGCAGTGAAGAAAATTGCGCTGGGTGTGGCCTATGCGCTGTGGGAAGGGATCGGTATTTTGTTGATCACCCTGTTCAGCGTCTTATTATTTGACGAAACATTATCAACAATGAAGATTGCCGGGTTAACGACGCTGGTAGCAGGTATCGTGCTGATTAAATCGGGTACACGCAAACCGACTAAGCAACCGAAGGAGCAGACCCATGCAGCAGTTTGAATGGATCCACGCGGCCTGGTTGGGGTTTGCCATCGTGCTGGAGATTTTAGCGAACGTCCTGCTAAAATTCTCTGACGGTTTTCGTCGTAAAATTTACGGACTGTTGTCGATTGCCGCCGTACTGGGGGCGTTCAGCGCCCTGTCACAGGCGGTGAAGGGTATCGATCTGTCCGTAGCCTATGCGCTGTGGGGCGGGTTTGGTATTGCCGCCACCCTGGCAGCCGGCTGGGTGCTGTTCGGTCAGCGTTTAAATAACAAAGGTTGGATTGGACTGATATTGCTGCTTGCCGGCATGATCATGATAAAACTCGCCTGATACACGTTAAGCCATTATTTACAGGCAGCGAAATTCGCTGCCTGTATTACTCTTAAAAAAAGCAAAACATTGAAGAGGATGGCTAATGTATCGCACATTAAGCTGGCGGAATATTCCCACCGCGAGAACATTGTTCGCCATGATCTTCATGGCGGGGATCGGCTTAATCATCTCCATTGTCGCGCTGCTCTATTTATCTCTGCACCTGATCAGCACCAAAACCAATGAAATTGACGAGCACCGCACCACGCTTTCCGTGCAGGGTGCGATACAAACGTCGGTTAACCGTGTCTCGACCCTGGTGATTGATAATGCCGTCTGGGACGATGCGGTACGCGAGGTCTACCGCCCAAAGCTCGATACCGAATGGTTATACAACACCTGGGGAGCGGGCTTTAAAGTCAATAACCTCTATGACGGCACTTTCGTGCTGGATGAGCATTTCAACGTCATCTGGGGATCGTTTCAAAGCCAGCCTTTTGCGGAAACGAATCTCGATTTTTTTGGCAAAGGCCTGCAAGCGCTTATTCAGCAGCACGGACGTGAATTACCCAGCCAGAAGAATATTTATGCCGGGATCACCCGAACGCGTCACGGCGTCGCGTTTGTCGGAATAGGGCTGATCCGACCGATGATCGGGCGATTGCAGGTTAACGACGGTACACGCCGCTATCTGGTGATTACCCGCCATTTAAATGGCGGCATATTATCCGATCTGGGGCAGACCTTTCAGATTGATAACCTCAACTTTACCCCGGATAAAATCAACAGTCTGAGTATGCCGCTGCGCAGTTCTGCAGGGGAGTTACTGGGGTACCTCAACTGGCAGGCACGCCTTCCTGGCGCGCAGGCGGCCCGGGCCGCATCATCCGATATTACGCAGATAGTGGTGCTGGCATCGGTGCTGATCCTGCTGTTCATTATGGTGAGCTGCGTGGGCCTGTACAAACTGGCCCGCGGAGAAAGCCAGGCGCGTCTGGTCGCCAGAACGGACTGGCTAAGCCATCTGCCGAACCGCCGCGCACTCATTGAAGCGCTGGACCGCGTGAGTTTGCGTGGCGATATTGACGTCAAAAGCGTGGTGTTTATCGATCTGGATGGCTTCAAGGACGTCAACGATATCTACGGCCACAGCGTCGGTGACGATCTCATTGTGACCATTGCCAAAACGCTGAATGAATGCGTTCCACCGGGCGGGATGCTGGCGCGCATGGGAGGCGATGAGTTTGCCATGACCATCGGCGGTGAAGGGGCAGAAGCGCTGGCGACCACCTTTGCTGAATCCGTACTGGATTTTCTCAATACCCCTATTCGTCTGGGGGAGCGCACCATTCATATCGGCGCCAGCATCGGGATTGCCAGCGGAACCCTGATTGAATGCACCAGTTCCGAGCTGTTTCGCCGCGCCGATATCGCCATGTACCATTCCAAAATTAGCGGGAAAGGGCGTGTCACCCACTATGACGCGGCGCTGAATAACGCCCGGGAACGCAAGCTTGCGATTGAAAACCAGATCCGTAACGGACTGGAGCGAGACGAGTTTGAGGTCTGGTACCAGCCGATTATTGACGCCCGCAGTCAGAAAATGAGCAGTGTGGAAGCGCTGGTTCGCTGGCCGCGTCGTCCGGAAGGTGAACTCGGTCCGGATACCTTCATTTCCATTGCGGAAACGAGCGGGCTGATTTACAAACTGGGCCAGTTTGTTTTGCAGCGTGCCTGCCAGGATCTGGAGCCGTACAGCGAATTAAAGCTCTCCGTTAATATCTCCCCGGCGCAGTTTCGCGACCCTGAATTCGAAGAAAAAGTGGCCTGGGTTCTGGAAAGCACCCGTTTCCCGGCCAGGCGACTCCAGCTCGAAGTCACGGAGACCTATGTGCTGGAAAACCCCGAGCGTGCCCGCACGGCGATAGCCAACCTTAAAGCGCTGGGCACCGCGGTGGCGCTGGATGATTTTGGCACGGGCTATTCGAGTATTGGCTATTTGCGGCGTTTTAATTTCGACACCATTAAGATCGATAAATCACTGGCCGGGCTGGTGGACAACGATGAGCAGGCGGCGGCGCTGGTGAGCGGCACGGTGAGGATCGCCAATGCCCTGGGCATGGCGGTGGTCGCTGAAGGGGTGGAAAACGAAAAGCAGATGAAATTGTTACGGCTGGCTGGCTGCGATCAGCTGCAGGGGTTCTGGTTCAGCCAGCCGATGCCGATTGAATCAATCAGGGCGTTACGTCAGGTCAGACAGTGCTGAGCTACTGCTGCGCCAGTGCTTCCAGCTTGTCACGAAAACCGGTCACGGCTAAGGCCCGGTTATCTGCACGCCATCTGTCTTTTGCCGCTGGCGCAGAGCTTTGAACACCAATCAGCTGCCAGCCGTTATCCGTTTTTAACATCAGCGGCGAGCCGCTGTCACCGGGTAACGTATCGCACTGATGTGAGAGCACGCTGTTTTGCGCCCATCCTGTGACAATACAGTCCGTGTGGGTGTAAAGCGCGTCCAGATGATCGACAGGGTAGCCTGATTGCGTCACCTTACGGTCGGCGGCTTTCAGTGCGGCAGTGAGCGCGGCTTTGTCTCCGTCAAATAACGGAAGCGGGGTAATGCCAGAAGGCGGGTAGCGCAAAATGATCAGGCCAAAATCCCAGGATGCCGCTGACGGAGGCACTATCCAGCCGTCACCGTCGGGCTTCAGACGTTTGCCGAGAGAAGCATCAACCCGTCCCTCAATACCGTGAATTTCATAACGCCACATCCCTTTTTGCGACACAAATCGCAGGGCAACGGCTTTGTCTGGCTTGCCGTCTGGCGGTGTCAGCAGGCAGTGGCCTGCCGTCAGGGCAAGTTGCGGGGTAATCAGCGTAGCGGTACATAAATTACCGCTGGCGGTTTCCAGTTGCCCGATAGCGTCCCAGGGTGCCTGGGTAGGATCGGCGACGCGCGTACGATCGTCATGACCGAAAAACAGCGTTTTAAGCTCTTTCGCGCTAATGGTTTCATCACCGCCATCATCCGCATGTGAGAATCCAGAAAAAAGACCAAACGTTCCCAGTAACAACACAACAGATTTACGCATATCACACTCTGGTGGGGGCAATTATGATTATTAAAAGTGAACCCTATGAAAATACTATAGACGGGACAGCGCTAAAGTGGGAGTAAAATCAGCGTGCTACGATCAGGAAAGATAAAAATGGCTTGCGATGAGCGCGCATAAAATAAGCAGGATAAGAATCAGCTCAAACCGATAGCGCCGCAGCATACGCCCTCCGGATAAAAAAAACGGCGCTGGACCTTTCCGGTTCAGCGCCGGTTTACCAACGTGCCCCGAAAGGCACGGTTAAGCTTGTACTCTTACGCAGCTGGCTGTGCAGCTGGTTTAGCAGCTTCGTGTTTTACTGCTTTTTTGTGATGCTTTTTAGCGGCCTGGGCTTTCTGTTCTACAGCAGGTTTGGTCGCTTTTTTGTGGTGCTTTTTAGCGGCCTGCGCTTTCTGCTCTACAGCCGGTTTAGCGGCATCTTGTTTAACGGCTTTTTTGTGGTGTTTTTTAGCAGCCTGGGCTTTTTGCTCTGCAGCAGGTTTAGCGGCTTTATGGTGTTTCTTGTGGTGTACGGTTTTTGCCGGAGCAGCAGTCGTTGTTGCAGCTGGAGCAGCAGCCGGTGCAGCAGTGGTTTCAGCAGCAAACGCAGCAGAAGACAGACCCATAGCAGCGGCAACAACCAGAGCTAATACTTTTTTCATGTTCATACCCTCGAATTTGGTTTTTCATTTAACCCCACTGCGGGGCCGTTGAAAGAACTATATCCCTGTAAATTCGGGGTTTCCGTGAGTGATTGGTATCGGCGTGTAACGGAATGTACAAAGGGCGGTACAGGGTGCGCAAAAGGAAAACGGCCGGAGCGTACTCCGGCCGCTGGATTACAGATAACGGGACGTCAAATGCTCGCGGAAGTAACGGATATTCAGGTCTTCACCCGTCGCCTGGGTAATCAGTTGCGAAGTGGTGAAGCGGCTACCGTGCTGCCAGATGTTCTGACGCAGCCAGTCAAACAGGGCGGAGAAATCGCCCTCAGCGATGGAGGACTGCAGACCCGGCAGCGCCGTTTTGGCCGCATGGAACAATTGCGCGGCGTACATCGCGCCGAGCGTGTAGGACGGGAAGTAGCCAAAACCGCCGTCGGTCCAGTGAATGTCCTGCATACAGCCGTTGCGGTAGTTATCTTTGGTTGATAACCCGAGCCAGGCCTGCATTTTCTCATCCCACAGTGCCGGAATGTCATCCACCTCGATATCGCCATTGATCAGCGCACGTTCAATTTCATAGCGCAGCACCACATGTGCCGGGTAGCTGACTTCGTCGGCATCGACGCGGATATAGCCCGGTTTCACGCGCTGGTTCCAGGCAATAAAGTTCTCTTCACTGAACGCCGCCTGACTGCCAAAACGGGCGTGAACCGCAGGGAGGAGATGTTTAAGGAAAGCGTCGCTGCGCCCCAGCTGCATCTCAAAGAACAGGCTCTGGGATTCGTGGATCGCCGTTGAACGGGCCAGCGCGACAGGTTGACCGGCCCACGTTCGTGGCAGGTTTTGCTCGTAGCGCGCGTGTCCGGTTTCGTGGATCACGCCAAACAGCGCGCTGAGCAGCTCGTCCTCATCATAACGCGTGGTGATGCGCACATCTTCCGGCACGCCACCGCAGAACGGGTGTGCACTGACGTCCAGGCGACCGCCGTTAAAATCAAAGCCGAGCATCTTCATGGCTTCAAGCCCAAGTTCACGCTGCGTTGCCGTCGGGAAGGGACCCTGCGGCGGAACGAACGACTGCTGAGCCTGTTTTTCCACAACGTTTGCCAGCAGGTCCGGCAGCCAGGATTTCATATCCGCGAACAGTACGTCCAGGCGCGCGCTGGTCATGTCCGGCTCGAAAATATCCAGCAGCGCGTCGTAAGGGCTGCAGCCTTTGGCTTCAGCACGCAGGCGAGCCTCCTCACGGCTCAGTTTGACGACCTCTTTCAGGTTGGCGGCAAACCCCTGCCAGTCATTGGCCGGGCGCTGAGTACGCCAGGCGTGCTCACATTTGCTGCCTGCCAGCGATTTGGCTTCCACCAGCGCTTCCGGCAACAGCGACGCCTGCTGGTAATGACGCGTCATTTCACGCAGGTTGGCTTGTTCAATATCATTCAGGTCCTCACCGGTCGCGGCGGACAGCCATTCACCCACCTTTTTATCGGTCAGGATCTGGTGTTGCAGAACGCTCATTTCGGCCAGCGCTTCACCGCGCGCGGCACTGCCTCCCGGCGGCATCATGGTAAACATATCCCAGCTGGCGATGGAGGAGAGGTGGGAGAAACGGGAGAGGCGCTGGAAGGTGCGGGTGAGTTGTTGGTAGTGGCTGTTTTCGCTCATTTCGTTTTCTCTTTGCAAGGCGATGTTTCAGGCATGAAGAGTGAGTAGTATCAAAATTCCCACCTGAATCCAAGCCATTACCCCTTAGAGTTTGGTGCTATTTCGTTCAGTAACGCTGTGTTATAACCCTAAAAAAAACGACTGCCGGATGGAAAATGAACAAGGTTGTGAGTGTAGGGATTGCAGTGTTGCTGACGGGGTGCCAGACACATCATCATGACGTGATCCCGTTCAACACCGAAGAAGACTCCGCGCACGCATGGGCGTTTGCGTATGTGGAAACAGTGAAACAAAGGATGACAACCACAGAGCAGTATGAAGGGAAGCTCTGCTCGTTAAAGATTCACCAGCCTAAAGGCGCGACCTATGTGACCGACATTCAGGTGGTAAAAGGCAGCGATCCTGAACTGTGTAAGGCCGCCATTGCGGCCTTACAGTCTGCCAGTGACGATCATGTGCTCCCAGTGGTACCTGATGAGCGTATCGGGGAAAACTACACGCTCGATTTCAAACCCTGAATCAGTGCAGCCGCTGGTGTAAACAGGTCCCTACCAACAGCGCCCCGCAGAGCATCAGCGCAATAAAACTGCCCACGCCGTTCCAGCCATAGTTATGCCAGAACACCCCACCCAGCGTCCCCGCAAAGCTGGAACCGAGGTAATAGCTGAACAGATACAAAGACGACGCCTGGCCTTTGGCCCGGCGAGCGCGCGGGCCAATCCAGCTGCTGGCCACCGAGTGAGCGGCGAAGAAACCGGCAGAGAAAAGCAACATTCCGGCGAAGATAAGCCACAGGGAGGCGAAAAGGGTCATCAACAGGCCGAGCAGCATGACGGCCGTAGAGACCAGCATAACCGGACCGCGTCCAAAGCGGGCCGTCATCGCTCCGGCTTTAGGTGAACTCCACGTGCCGGTGAGATACGCCACAGAGAGCAAACCCACCACCGCCTGGCTCATGTGCCACGGGGAGAGCATCAGGCGATAGCCGATATAGTTAAACAACGTAACGAATGAGCCCATCAGCAGAAAGCCGGTCAGGAACAGCAGCGGCAACCCTTTGTCACGCCAGTGCAGACGGAAGTTGATAAACAGCGTTTTCGGGCGCAGGGAGGTGGAACGAAAATGACGTGATTCCGGAAGGATTCTCCAGAACATCAGCGCAGACGCAAGGGCAAAGCAGCCGATCACCGCCAGCGCAATACGCCAGTTAAAGAAGTCTGTAAACACCCCGCTCAGCAGACGTCCACTCATTCCGCCAATCGAGTTCCCGCTGATGTACAGCCCCATAGAGAAGGCGACAAAGCTCGGGTGGATCTCTTCGCTGAGATAGGTCATCCCGACCGCCGCCACGCCACTCAGGGATAACCCAATTAACGCGCGCATGACCAGGATACCGTGCCAGCTGGTCATCATCGTGGAGAGTAACGTACAAATCGAAGCCAGCATCAGGGCGGTAACCATCACCTGTTTACGGCCAATGGCGTCGGAAAGTGGCCCGGTGAAAAGCAGACCAATCGCCAGCATGCCGGTAGAAATGGAGAGCGAAATACTGCTGCTGGCAGGCGATACGTCAAATTCATGGGAAAGAACGGGCAGGATCGGCTGAACGCAATAGAGCAGGGCGAAGGTTGCCAGACCCGCTGAGAAAAGCGCCAGCGTGACGCGCATGAACTGGGGGGTACCACGTTTAATGAACTGAACCGGCTGCGATGCTGCGGGTAAATCATCAATATCTCTGGCCGGATCGATATCAATGGTAGATGTACGACTCACACAATGTCCTTGCTTAAACATCCCCGTGGTTTCGGGTGACGGGTATGACCACACGATCAGAGTAGGAAAATGTAAATATTCTGTCTAATATATTAATAATCTCAAATGATACTTTAAAAATATGAATATCGAACTGCGTCATCTGCGCTACTTTGTCGCCGTCGCTGAAGAGCTTCATTTTGGCCGCGCGGCGGCAAGACTGAATATCTCACAACCCCCGCTAAGCCAGCAGATCCAGATCCTTGAGCAACAGGTCGGGGCGCGCCTTCTGGCACGGACCAACCGCAGCGTGAGCCTGACGGCGGCCGGGAAGCAATTTCTGGCCGACAGCCGACAAATTCTCAGTATGGTGGATGAGGCGGCAGCCCGGGCAGAGCGGCTTTATCTCGGGGAAACCGGAGAGTTGCGTATTGGGTTTACCTCGTCTGCACCGTTTATCAGCGCTGTTTCGCAGACCCTGTCGTCGTTTCGCCGGCATTTTCCGGATGTGCATATTCAGACGCGCGAAATTAATACCCGCGAGCAAATCGCTCCGCTGAATGAAGGTTCTCTTGATTTAGGTCTGATGCGTAACACCCAACTCCCGGATACGCTGGCGTGGCAGGTTATTCTGCGCGAACCGTTAATGGCAATGATCCCGCACGATCATCCGCTCGCCTCGCGTTCGGCGGTCACGCTGGCAGAGCTGGCAAAAGAGCCGTTTGTTTTTTTCGACCCGCAGGTAGGTACCGGTCTGTACGACGATATTCTGGGCCTGTTACGACGCTACGATCTTGCCCCGATCATTACGCAGGAAGTCGGGGAAGCGATGACCATCATTGGGCTTGTCGCGGCGGGGCTGGGTGTCTCTATTCTTCCGGCCTCGTTTAAACGGGTACAATTGCGTGAAATGCGCTGGGTTGCTATCGCCGAAGACGATGCTGTTTCGGAAATGTGGCTGGTATGGTCGAAACATCATGAGCAGAGCCATGCAGCGCAGCGGTTTAAAGCACAGCTGTTAAGCGCCTCTGCAGAACGATATTTAGAGGGAAAAGTGGGTAAAAATGTGCAGTAAATCACATGGCTAAGTAAATATTTGACGACGGCCATTGAAGTGCTTCACCATAGCCCACAGTTTATTTCGATGCTCGAAAATAAGGGAGTACGAGGTGGTTGCTGATAGTCAGCCAGGGCACATTGATCAGATTAAGCAGACCAACGCTGGCGCGGTTTATCGCCTGATTGATCAGCTTGGCCCGGTTTCGCGTATCGATCTTTCGCGCCTGGCACAACTGGCACCTGCCAGTATTACCAAGATTGTTCGTGAAATGCTTGAAGCCCACCTGGTCCAGGAGACGGAAATTCAGGAGCCGGGCAGCCGCGGCCGTCCGGCGGTCGGCCTGGTGGTGGAGACCGAAGCGTGGCACTACCTGTCACTGCGCATTAGCCGGGGAGAGATCTTCCTTGCCCTGCGCGATTTAAGCAGCAAGCTGGTGGTAGAAGACCGGCTGGAACTGCCGCTCAAGGCTGAACAATCGCTCCTCGATGTCATTGTCACCCATATCGATCACTTCTTTATTCGCCATCAGCAACGCCTTGAACGCTTAACGGCCATTGCGATCACCATGCCGGGTATTATTGATACCGAAAATGGAATCGTGCACCGCATGCCGTTCTACGACGATGTCAAAGAGATGCCGCTGGGCGAGGTGCTGAAAAATCACACCGGCGTGCCGGTCTATATTCAGCATGACATCAGCGCCTGGACGATGGCGGAGGCGCTGTTTGGCGCATCCCGCGGCGCAAGGGACGTGATTCAGGTGGTGATTGACCATAACGTCGGGGCGGGCGTCATCACCGACGGACGCCTTCTGCATGCCGGAAGCAGTAGCCTGGTCGAAATCGGCCACACGCAGGTCGATCCCTACGGCAAGCGCTGTTACTGCGGAAACCATGGCTGTCTGGAAACCATCGCCAGCGTGGAAAGCGTGCTGGAGCTGGCGCAGGTCAGGCTCAGCCAGTCCATGAGCTCTTCGCTGCACGGACAACCGTTGACCGTCGATTCACTCTGCGCCGCAGCGCGTCAGGGGGATCTGCTGGCAAAGGATATTATTACCGGAGTGGGGAATAACGTTGGCCGCATTCTGGCCATTATGGTGAATCTCTTCAATCCGCAAAAAATCCTGATTGGCTCACCGCTGAGTCAGGCGGCGGAAATCCTCTTCCCGGCTATCTCGGCCTGTATTCATCAACAGGCGCTCCCGGCCTACAGCAAAAATATTGCCGTGGAAAGCACCCAGTTTTCCAATCAGGGCACCATGGCTGGTGCAGCCCTGGTCAAGGACGCCATGTATAACGGCTCGCTGCTGATCCGCCTGTTACAGGGTTAACTCTTTTCCGCAGATGTACGAAAAATTGCGCTATCTCAAGCTGGGTAGCGCACGCATCCCGTAGACTTCCCCCACTGAATTATTTCTCTGGTTTATATTTTCGAAGCATACCCAAGAGGTGGAATGAGTCATGCTTAAGCGTTTCTTTGTTACGGGTACAGATACCTCTGTCGGCAAGACCGTTGTATCCCGCGCGTTGCTACAGGCTCTGGCAGCAAGCGGTAAACGCGTTGCAGGGTACAAACCGGTCGCAAAAGGCAGTAAAGAGACGCCCGAAGGATTGCGGAATAAAGACGCCCTGGTGTTACAAAGCGTCTCGTCACTGGAACTGCCATATCACGCGATCAATCCCATTGCCTTAAGCGAAGATGAAAGCAGCGTGGCGCACAGCGGTCTGATTAATTACACCCTGTTGTCCGACGGTCTGGCGAACCTGAGCGAGATGGCCGACCATGTCGTGGTGGAAGGTACCGGCGGATGGCGCAGCCTGATGAACGATCTGCGCCCGCTTTCTGAGTGGGTGGTGCAGGAGCAACTGCCGGTGATCATGGTGGTCGGTATTCAGGAAGGGTGCATCAACCATGCGCTTCTGACGGCGCAGGCGATTGCCAATGACGGATTGCCGTTGATTGGCTGGGTCGCAAACCGTATCAACCCGGGCCTGGCGCACTACGCTGAAATCATCGACGTGCTCAGCAAAAAACTGCCGGGACCGTTGGTGGGCGAGCTGCCTTATCTGCCGCGTGCCGAACAGCGTGAATTAGCGCAGTACATCGATCTCTCTTCCCTCGGTCGCATGTTGTCCGTAGATCGAGTCGTGGCGTAACGTCCGCGACAAGACGGACGCGATCACGCAGGCAATCAGCAAACCGGGCAGCAAAAAATACTGCCCGGTCATTTCACAGACCATCAACGCAGACATAATGGGCGCATGGGTCGTCGCGGCGAGTAACGTCGCCATGCCTGCCAGCCCCAGCAAAATCACCGTTTCAGATCCCGGAAACCACAGCCCGAAGAGTTGTGCAAACAGCATTCCTGTGGCCAAGCCGACAAACAACGTCGGTGTGAAAACCCCGCCCGGCGCGCCAGAACCGCTGCTTGCCAGTACCGCCAGCAATTTACAGATAAATACACCTGCTATCACGGACAGCAGCGGTGGGGCGAGCAGAAAAGCCTGAACCACGCTGTAGCCATTCCCCCACACGTCAGGCGTCAGGAGCGACAGCAGCCCGACGATCGCTCCGCCGAGCGCCAGTTGCCAGGGCGGCGAGAGCCTGAGACGCAGAAATAACGAATGGCTGAACGCCATAAGCCACATCAGCAGCGGTCCGCACAGTCCCGCCAGCAGGCCTGTCGCGACAAGCAGGCCATAATCTGCCGCACTGAGTAGGCCACTCAGATGGACGTCATAGAGCGTACCGGCACCGGGCGCTAAGAGTCGCGTGGTAAGCAGGGCTACCACCGCCGCAATCACCACCGGCCCGAGCGAGGCCAGCATCAGCGTGCCAAACAGAATTTCGGCAATAAACAGGCTGCCGGCCAGGGGCGCGTGATAGGCGCTGGCCATCCCGGCCGCGGCTCCGCAGGCAATCCATAATTTCCATTCGGATTTCGGCGTAAAGCGTTGGGCGAAAAAGGAGGCGGCCAGCGCCGCAAGCAGGATCATGGCACCTTCGCGGCCGATGGCGCTCCCGCTGGAGACAACCAGCAGTGACGCAAGGGATTTTACGAGGCTCGAGCCATAATCAAACTGGCCGTCGCCCGTCTCCAGTGCTTCCATATAATCTGTCGGCGCATGAGGACGTTGCGCCGTAAGCCGCTGCCATCCCCACAACAGTAACCCCGCCGCCAGCCCTCCCAGCGCGGGCGTCAACGCGCGACGCCACGGAGATAACGCCGCCGCGGCATTCACCAGACTGCCGCTGTTGTTACTGAGAAACAGCCACTCCAGCAGATACATGCTGTGGCGGAACACCGCGACGGCCAGCGCGGCCAGTATGCCGGTAAGGGTGGCAATCAGAAGTCTGCGAAACATCGCGCGGATGTCGGGATAAGCGTGAAGACGTTGCATGGGCCGCAATTAAACGTGGGAGATACAATATTGTGAGGGGAAATCGCGGGGTTAGCAAAAGGTATGCGTGCGATGAACCGTGTCGGCCTGAGCAAATGCGCTGTGGGGGAGCGTGTCGCCGGGCAGGTCAGCGCCATACGTCTGGCCCGCCCGGCGGAGTGTTTTCGCTTAACTCTCGCTGTGAATATTCAGCGCCCGGCGCGTACGGCCGGAGCTGAGATACTCGGCAATATAATCCTGTGAGATCTCGCCGTTATAGCGGCCCTCTTCGTCGACAATCGGCATCCAGCTGGTGTTGCTCTCATACAACCGTGAAAGCACCACGCGCAGGTTATCCTCCGCTTTGCCGGTCATACGGAACGGATGCAGGATATCGGCACAGGTGCCGCTGGCATTACGCGCTTCCCGACGCTTCACAAAGCCCAGCGGTTTACCCCGATCGTCCACGACGGTAATGGCGCGAATATCGTTGTCATCCATGATCGCAAAGGCGTCAGAAAGCAGGGTAGAGCCCCGCACGGTGAGGGTCGGTTGCTGGTCGGTGACATCACCTGCCGATACCAGCAGCAAACGCTTGAGCGTACGGTCCTGACCGACAAACGAGCCGACGAACTCGTTCGCCGGTTTTGCCAGCAGTTCGTCCGGGCTGGCGCACTGGACAATACGCCCCTGGCGGAAGACGGCGATACGATCCCCAGGCTTCAGGGCCTCGTCGATGTCATGGCTGACCAGCATCACGGTCTTTTTCAGTTTACGCTGCATCTCCAGGAACTGGTTCTGGATCACCTCGCGGTTTATCGGGTCCACCGCACCGAACGGTTCATCCATCAGCAGTACCGGAGGATCCGCCGCCAGGGCGCGGATCACGCCGATACGCTGCTGCTGACCGCCGGACATTTCACGCGGATAGCGGTTGAGAAATTTATGCGGGTCCATGGCCACCATATCCATCAGCTCTTCAGCGCGGGTTTTACATCGGGCTTTATCCCAGCCCAGCATGCGCGGCACCACGGTGATGTTTTCCTCAATGGTCATGTTTGGGAACAGACCAATCTGCTGAATAACGTAGCCAATATTGCGGCGCAGGGTCACGGTATCCATCCCGCTGGTGTCTTCACCGTTAATCAGGATCGTGCCGCTGCTTGGTGCGATCAGACGGTTAATCATCTTCAGGGTGGTGGTTTTCCCACAGCCTGACGGGCCGAGCAGGACGCACATTTCCCCTTCAGGCACGTTGAGGTTGACGTTGTCGACGGCCTTAACGCTCTGGCCGTGTTTCTGTGAAAATTGTTTGGTGAGGTTTTCCAGTTTTATCATTATCGTATCCCCTTTGGAGTCAGAACGACCTGCAGACGATGCAGCAGCCAGTCGAGCACAATCGCTAAAAGACAGATCATCAGCGCACCCGCAATTAACATACGAATATCGCTACCGCCGATGCCGTTAAGCAGCAGCAGGCCAAGGCCGCCAGCGCCAATCACTGCGGCAATGGCCATCACGCCGATGTTCATCACGACGGCGGTGCGGATACCGCCAAAAATCACCGGCAATGCCATCGGGATTTCAACCCAGCGCAAACGCTGCCAGAAGGTCATCCCGATACCGCGTCCGGCTTCACGCAGGCCCGGCGGCAGGCTGTCCAGCGCGGTATGGGTGTTACGCACAATTGGCAGCAATGAGTAGAGAAACACCGCCGTGATAGCGGGCAGGGCACCAATGCCCTGACCGATCAGCGAAAAGAGCGGGATCATCAGGCCAAACAGCGCAATGGACGGTATCGTCAGCACGATGGTGGCAATCCCCAGCACCGGCGTCGCCAGCCATTTGTGGCGGACAATCAAAATCCCCAGAGGGACGCCGATGAGTATGGCTAGCCCAACCGCCAGCGCCACCAGCCACAGGTGTTGCAGCGTCAGGGTTAACAGATAGTCCCAGTTATCCAGAATGTAGTGAATCGTCTCCATAGCGCCTCCTACAGCAACTGTTTGCTACGCAGGAAATCACGGGCGACCTGCTGCGGTGACTGATGGTCGATATCCACCTTCTTATTCAGTTCGGTGATAACGTCGTTATTGAGCTGGGCGGAGAGAGTATTCAGCGCCTCTTTCAGACCCGGATTGGCGTCAAGGGTATCTTTACGCACCACGGGAGTGACCGCATAGCTCGGGAAGAAGCCTTTATCATCTTCCAGCACCTTCAGGTCGAAGCCTTTTACCCGCCCGTCGGTGGTATAGATAAGCCCGGCATCGACGAAACCGTCCCGCACCGCGTTATAGACCAGGCCCGGGTCCATCTGGCGGATCTGCGGGCGATCCAGTTCCATGTTGTATGCCGCCTGCAGCGGTTTCATCCCGTCGCTGCGTCCGGCAAATTCGAGGTCCAGACCCAGCAGCCAGTTTTTATCCGGATCGGTTTTACGGATCTGCTCAATCTTTGCGACCATTTCAGACATGGTGTTGATGTGTTCTGCTTCGGCGCGTTTACGCTGCATGGCGAAGGCGTAGGTATTGTTCATATCGGCGGGGTTGAGCCATACCAGACCGTGCTTCGCGTCCAGGCGTTTCACCGTCTCGTAAGACTCCTGTGGCGACATGCGCTTGTTGATGTGGTTAAAAATGATTAACGACGTGCCGGTGTACTCCCAGGTCATATCAATTTGTTTGTTGATCATCGCGTTGCGGGAAATGACCGTGGCAATATTGGTCTGTGGCTGGACCTGAAACCCCTTTTTTTGCAGATACTGGACGGTCATGGCCGAGAGAATGTGCTGCTCGGTAAAGCTCTTGGTCGCCAGGATCAGCGGGGCCGCTATCGCCTGGCTGGTGAACAGTGCCGCGGCACACAGCGCCGTCAGGCTGGATATCAGTCTCATAAAAGCTCCTTGTTATTGTTATCGAGCGAGATGTGGACTCATCACGCGACCCAGCGCAGCCAGCAGGGTGTCGAGGATCAGAGCAAACAGGGCGGTGGCCGCCGCGCCGAGGATCAGCGTCGGGAAGTCGTTGAGGTAGATACCGGGAAAAATCAGTTCGCCGTAGCTGCTGGCACCAATCAGGAAGGCCAGCGGGGCGGTACCCACGTTGATGGCGGTGGCAATGCGGATCCCGGAGAGCATTACCGGCCAGGCGTTGGGAAGTTCGACCTGGCGCAGACGCTGCCATTTCGTCATCCCAATGCCATTAGCCGCTTCCAGTAACGACGCCGGAACCGAGCACAGTCCGGCATAGGTGTTTCGCACTATCGGCAGCAGCGAGGCGAGGAACAGGGCGATAATCGCAGGCGTATCACCGATACCAATCACCACCATTGCCAGCGCCAGAACGGCCAGCGGCGGCAGGGTATTACCAACGTTAAAGATCTGCATCACGTATTCAGCGATACCGCGTGCTGACGGGCGGCTCAACAAAATGCCGCTGGGAATGCCCATCAGCAGGGCAAAGAACATGGAGGAGAATACCAGGATTAAATGCTGTTGCCCGAGGTAAATCAGGTCAACCTGACGCGCCTTAATTGTATCCAGCCCAATTCCCCAGGTGAGGAGGGCAACGACCACAATAATGGCGCCGACAAAAAGCAGCGAACGTGTGAGTAATGGGTGCATTGCGATGTGTCTCCCTGTGCGCATGCGTTATAGCAACCACGGGTTGCCTGTTGTTATGCCATGTTTCGGCAGGGGTAGATGACCTATAGCAAGCGTTTGGGATGGGTTCCAGCGAAGGGGGAAAATCAGTAACCCTATGAAATTAGTGACAACCTTAGGTTAAGCCTTATGGAGCAAGGGCTGGCTGTGGGGCAGACAGAATTGTCCTAAAGCGTAATTTAAAATGTGACAGTGTCACATGGCGTGAGCGTCTCCTCACGCCTGCGACCCTCATTATCGGCTGAAGGCGGCGCGCACCCGGCGAACGCGCACTGAGGTGCTGATGATGGAAAAGGCGGCGACAACGACGAGCATCACCCCAAGCGCCAGCATGGCGTTAAACCCAATCCACCTGAACAGGATCAGCCCGGCGATACCGCCGGTAATAAACGAGAAAATGGTGGTTAAGTGGGTTTTGAGCTGACTTTTTTGCGCTGCCGTATCTTTGGAATAATCCCGGCGGAGCATCGCCACCAGGACCGAGGCCAGGGATATTCCCGCGTCCGTCAGCGTGCCGGTAATATGGGTTGATCTTACCCGGCCGCCGGAAAGCTGGGTCGACGTTGAATTATGAATCCCCATCAGACCACAAAGAAAGATAATAATTTCACGGTTAGTCGTGAGGGCATGGAAATACATCTCGTAACAGGAAACGCCGGTCAGTAATAATCCCTCGACCAACAGTATCTGGCAAAAAACCAGCCTGATATTATGGATAACCCCCCATAACACGATGATACGGGCCATGATTGCGCCGGCAACAAAAGACAGAATAATGGCGCCAAAGAACAAAATATCATTCAGATCGGTAGAGGAAACTTCGCTGGATAATTGGGAGGTATTGCCGGTCATATGGGAGGGAAAAAAGCCAAATGCCCCGAGGGCGATGGCGTTGAGCAAGCCTGCTGAGGTCGCCAGCCAGAGTGCGAGCAGGCGATCCTCCTGATGCGTTCGTTCTTTTTTGAGTTTAATCAGCAAGAATACCTCCGGGTTGAGCTTTGCCTGACTATTCAGGCTAGCAAAGCGGTGCAAGGGGCTGTCCAGGATATTGCTTAATTATTATTCCTGATAACCGCATTCAGGGTTTTGTAATTAAATAAAATATCCTTGCTGAATGTGTGTGGGCTGAAAAACTTACACCATACCGTTATTCCCGTGACGTAAAAATGCCGGTCGCAGATTAAGCCGTTCGAACCAGGCGTTAATTGCCGGCACATCAGGCTTATCAAATGGCGTCATTTTCCAGCGGTTCACCGAAAGACCAAGTACCACGTCTGCAAGGGTAAACACCTCGCCCGCCGTATAGGCTGCAGTGCGTTGCAACTGCTCCTCCAGAATAGCGATGCAGTGGTTCCACGCTTTAATTCCGGCGGCAATACGCTCCGGGTCGTTATAGTCCGGGTTATTGCGTCCCAGTGCCGGAAAGACATACCGCCAGGCATTGTTGAATTCGCTTGCCTGCCAGTCCATCCAGCGTTCGACGTTGGCGCAGGCCTGCGGTTCCGTTGGCAGGAGATCCTCACGGCCGGCTTTACGGGCCAGATAACGGCAGATTGCGTTAGATTCCCAGAGGACGAACTCGTCATCGAGCAGCACGGGAACCATGGCGTTGGGATTCAGGGCGCGGAAGGCAGCGGTTTGCGTGGAGGCAAAACCGCTGCCGTAGTCTTCCTGGTGATACTCGATACCCGCTTCTTCGCAGGTCCAGAGCACTTTACGTACGTTGATCGAGGTTGTCTTGCCCAGGATGCTTAACATGATGCCGGTGTCCTTTTAGAGATGCAGTGTTTAAAAACTCTACACCGGTTCTGGCGAACGGGTGGAGAAATCTGGAAACGATACCGCAGGCAAGGAAACGAAACGCTTAGTCAGTGGTGACAACGAACATTTTTGCCTGCTGTGCCAGCTGGCGTTCAGCTTTGATCGGGGCATATTTTTCCGAATGGTAAAACGCCAGCGCCTGCTGCAGTGAAGGGAACTCAAAAATGCCAGCAAAGGGTAGCGGTTCTTCATCGCCTTCAAGGAGTTCGACAACAGGACCAAAATGCAGAATTTTGCCGCCGGCCTCTTCAAGTGCCAGTCTGAAGCGAGGGGCAAGATTGGCCTGCCGTGCAGGGTCGATAACACGTAAATTGATATGGATAAATGCGGGCATCATGATACCTTGAATAGCGTTAATAGTGTATATACACTATTTTATCTCACCGTATCTGTCGAGCGTAAAGTATGAACACTGTTGATCTGGCGTTACTAAAAACCATCCCCGAGACCTGTCCGGCGTATCAGGCACGTGCAACAGCACGGGCTATTACGCGTTATTACAACGCCTGCTTCAGACCTTATGAATTGACGGCAGAACAGTTCAGCCTGCTGGTGGGGATCGGCGGTGGCGTAAATGAAACGGTGGCAGGGCTTGCATCAAAGGCCGGGGTGGATGCAACCACACTGAGCCGAAACATACGGATTATGGAGTCCCGTGGGGTTATTGAATCAACGGGGGGGCGCGGACGCCGTGGAAAACAACTTAGCCTGACCGCGCAGGGGTGGGCGCTTCTGACATCCGTGATCCCCGTATGGCAGTCCGCAAGAGAGGAATTGTCACGTAAAATGGGAAGCGAGCAGCTCAGCCTGACGACGACGATGATGAAAGACCTGGCAAAAACCAGCACATCATGTTGAGCCTTTCCTGCTGTCGCAGACACGTTCTGTGGGCAACGCAGTCAGCACCACGCGTCATCCCAAAGAGCACCAGCACGGTGCACTCAACTCGCAGTGTCTCACCAAAACGGTGAAACAGCCTGCACAGGCAGACTTAACAGTTTAATAATTAACATAAAAAATTCTGGCATATCCCTTGCAACGCTTAACACTGAAGGGCAGCACACCACAATTTGAAAAATAGCTGGCTAGGGTTCCGGTTCACTGCGGTGAATGACTGGTCCAAGAGCTGGCGACCTCTGAGAGGTTACACGGCGGGACAAAAGCCCGGGAGACAGCAGCACCTGAAGGTGTCGCGCTGCCCCCTAATTTTGTGCCACTCAGAGGTCAAGCATGAAGAAAACGCCATTATTCCGCACCCTGGTACTCTCCCTGGCGATGCTGGTCAGTCTCCCCACCTTTGCTGCGGTGAAGAAAGAGTTCAACGTCTGCTGGACCATCTACGCCGGCTGGATGCCCTGGGGCACCCTCAGCACTAGCAAAATCATCGATAAATGGGCCGATAAATACGGCATCAAAATCAACGTTGTTCAGCTCAACGACTATATCGAATCCATCAACCAGTACACTGCGGGCCAGTTTGACGGCTGCACCATGACCAATATGGATGCGCTGACCATACCGGCCGCGGGCGGCGTTGATACCACGGCGCTGATCCTTGGCAGCTATTCAGAAGGCAACGACGGCGTGGTGATGAAGGGCGAGGGCAAAACGCTCAACGACCTGAAAGGGATGAAAGTCTACCTGCCTGAGCTCTCTGTTTCCCACTATCTGCTGGTGCGCGGCCTGGAAAAAGCCGGCCTGGCCGAAAAAGACGTCACCGTGGTAAACACGTCTGACGCGGATATCGTCTCCGCCTTTGGCACGGCAAATGTGCAGGCGGCGGTAGCCTGGAACCCGCAGCTGTCGGTCATCAAAGGCACGCCAAAAACAACAGAAGTGTTCAGCTCCTCTCAGGTACCGGGTGAGCTTATCGACATGATGGTGGTCAACAGCGAAACCCTGAAAGACAACCCGGCGCTTGGCAAAGCATTAACCGGCGCATGGTACGAGATGATGGGGCTGATGAAAGCGCAGGATGCCACCGTGCTCAACGCAATGGCCGCCGCCTCCGGTACCGATCTGGCCGGTTATCAGGCGCAGCTGAAAACAACCCACCTGTTCTATACCCCGCAGGACAATATTGCCTTTTTAACGTCGCCGGAGCTGGCGAAAACCATGCAGCGCGTAGCCACGTTTTCGTTCGATAAAGGGCTGCTGGGCGATGGGGCGCAAAGCGCGGATTTCATCGGCATGCGCTTCCCGGGCAATGTCACCCAGGGCGATGCCAGCAACGTGAAGCTGCGCTTTGACGACAGCTTCGTGAAAATGGCCGCTGCCGGCACGCTGTGATAACGGACGGAACATCCATGCGACAAATTAATCGCCATCCCACGCCCGGCATGCGGCTGATGCTCGTGATGCTGCCTTTCGTCCTGCTGCTGGCCGCATACTTTTTCGGTTCCGCGGTCAGGCTGGAGGCTAACCCGCAGGACAAGCTGCTGCCTGGCCTGCAGCAGATGCTGGACGCGCTATCACGCATGGCGTTTACCCCGGATAAACGCAGCGGTGACTATCTGTTCTGGGTGGATACGCTGGTGAGCCTTGCCCGTCTTCTGACGGGGCTGGTCATCGCCTCGATCATCGGCCTCTGTGTTGGCGTCACCGCCGGTGTTTTCCCGCTGTGGCGCGCGTCGCTCTCGCCGCTGATGACGGTGCTGTCGATGATCCCGCCGCTGGCGATCCTGCCGGTGCTATTTATCGTTTTCGGGCTGGATGAATTGTCGAAAGTGATGCTGATTGTCATCGGCATCACGCCGATGCTGGCGCGCGATCTGGAGCATCGCGCGTGCGAAATCCCACCGGAGATTCTGATCAAAGCCCAGACGCTGGGTGCCAACAGCTGGACGCTGGTGTTGCGCGTGGTACTTCCGCAGCTGTTATCGCGGCTGCTGACCTCGCTGCGTCTGCTGCTGGGGTCGGCATGGTTGTTTCTCATTTCGGCAGAGGCCATCTCCTCAACCGCCGGGCTGGGCTATCGCATTTTCCTCGTGCGCCGCTATATGGCGATGGATGTGATCATTCCGTACGTCCTGTGGATCACGCTGCTGGCCTGGCTGATGGATCTGGCCCTGCGCCAGTTACATAAAACCTGGTTTCCCTGGGCGGAAGGAGGGAAGGCATGAGCTTTATCACCATCAACAATATCTGGCAGGAGTACGGCGACCACGTGGTGCTGGAGCGCCTCAATCTGCTGGTGAAAGAGGGCGAGTTCTGCTCAATGGTGGGGGCCTCTGGCTGCGGAAAATCCACGTTTTTGCGCCTGCTGCTCGGTCAGGAAGCGCCAAGCCGAGGGTCCATTACGCTCGACGGTAAACCGCTGCGCGCCGAGCCGGACAGCAGCCGAGGCGTGGTGTTTCAGCGCTACTCCGTTTTCCCGCATCTCAGCGTGCTGGATAACGTCACCATAGGGCTCGAACTGCCGCAAGCGCCGCTGTTCGGGCGCCTGTTTGGCGCAAAGAAACGGGCGGCGCGTGAGCGGGCTACCGGGATGCTGGAAAAAGTTGGTCTCGGGCATGCGATGCACAAATACCCGGCCCAGCTTTCCGGCGGTATGCAGCAACGTTTAGCCATTGCGCAGGCCTTCATCATGCAGCCGCGCGTGTTGCTGCTGGATGAGCCGTTTGGCGCCCTGGATCCGGGTATCCGTAAAGATATGCACGCCTTGTTGCTTCAGCTGTGGGGGGAGACCCGCATGACTGTCTTTATGGTCACCCACGATCTTTCGGAAGGCTTTAACCTCGGCACCCGCTTACTGGTGTTCGACAAAGTGCGCCTCGACCCGCAGGCGCCCAACGCCTTTGGCGCCCGTATTACCTACGACATTCCGCTCAACGAGACGCGGCTCTCCGCGCTGAGTGGAACGGCTCCCGATAACGTTTATGCATTAAGGGGTTAACACCGTGAATACCATGACCATGTTACGCGAAGAGATCCTGCCCGGCGGCGGTCACCTCTCGTTTGTGCTTAAGCGCGGGCAGATCCTGCGTATGACCGACATTGAAGGTGGAGCAAACGTCAGCCTGCTGATGCTGAATCCGCACGAGAAAAGTGAACGTCTGAACCTGCCCGACACCCTGAAAGGCCAGCACACCGCGCGTCTTACCGCCGGACACTGCTTTTACTCCGACATGGGACGCGTGCTGGCAGGCATCACCGCAGATACCTGCGGCTGGCATGACCCGTTTGGCGGCGTACTGAACGCCGCCGAGGTGACTGAAAAGTATGGCCAGGGACGCTATCAGGAACTGCGCAACGGGTTTTACCGAAACGGAACGGACAACCTGCTGGTGGAGATGGGGAAGTGGGATCTCAATCTCGAAGATCTGCTGATGGTGGTCAACTTCTTCAGCAAAGTCACCGTCGATGACCGCGGTCAGTTCACCTTCCACGGCGGCTATTCGCAGTCGGGCAGTTACGTGGAGCTGTACGCGCCCATGGACACGCTTGTGGTGATGACCGCGCTGCAGCATCCGATGGATCCGTCCCGGGAATATGCCCCACGACCGGTCGCGCTGAGCTGGCGACAGGCTGAGGATGAAGAGGGGGCCGTTAACGCGCTTCTGACGCGCCCGGAAAACGAACGCGCCATGACCAATACCCGGCTTTTCGCCCTGTAAGGAGCAGTAAAATGACCATGATCTCTGAAAAGCATGTGCAAGACGCGGTATTTCGCCACGTGATCCCGGCAGGTGAACCGTACCTGTTCGAGGTGAAACAAGGGCAGACGTTGCGCCTGCTCGACCTGGAAGGTAACCAGGCGGTCGACACGCTGTTCTACAATGCCGATAACCCGCGTGAACGTTACGATGCGCAGCGCACATTGCGCCGTCAGAACAACGCCTATCTCACGCGTGGCAGCGTCCTGTACTCCAGCCTCGGTAACCCCCTGCTGACCATTATCGACGATACCTGCGGGCGTCACGATACCCTCGGCGGGGCCTGCGCCCAGGAGAGCAACACCGTGCGATACGCCCTCGATAAACGCCATATGCACAGCTGTCGCGATAACTTCCTCTGCGCCTGTCTGCACGATGGCCGTATGCAAAAACGCGACATCACGGCCAACATCAATTTCTTTATGAACGTGCCGGTGACGCCAGAGGGCGGGCTGACGTTTGAAGATGGTATCTCCGCGCCGGGGAAATACGTCGACCTGCGCGCCGAGTGTAACGTCATTGTCTTGATCTCCAACTGTCCACAGCTGAATAACCCCTGCAACGGCTGGAACCCAACGCCTGCTGAGGTGCTGGTATGGAACTGACGCCCACCCGCTGGCAGCGACTGCGCCAGGCGCTGTACCGCCTGTTTGAAGTCCGTGCCGGACGCATTCTGCCGTAACCGCTTTTTCCCCCATGGACGACCATGGGTGAGCCGATTTTCGGCGGGACGACCCGCCACGATTGAGTCTGACCTATGTTGACGACACTCCTGATTGCGAACCGCGGGGCGATAGCCTGCCGCATTTTACGCACCCTGCGCACCATGAAAATCCGTGGTGTGGCAGTCTATTCCGAGGCGGATATCAGCAGCCTGCATATTCGCGAGGCCGATGAAGCGCTGAGTCTGGGCGATGGCCCGGCGGCGAATACCTATCTGGATAGCACGAAGATCATCGCCGCCGCGAAAGCCAGCGGGGCACAGGCCATTCATCCGGGGTACGGCTTTCTCTCGGAAAACGCCGCGTTCGCCGAAGCGTGTGACGCCGCGGGGATTGCCTTTGTGGGCCCCACGCCGGAACAGCTGCGTCTGTTTGGGCTAAAACATACCGCTCGCGCGCTGGCGAAAACGCACGGTGTTCCGATGCTGGAGGGCACCGACCTGCTGGCCGATGTTAACCAGGCCGTCAACGCTGCCGCCGGGGTGGGATATCCGGTGATGCTGAAAAGCACGGCGGGAGGCGGCGGTATCGGTATGCGCGTCTGCTATGACGCAGAAGCGCTGCGTGACGCGTTCGATGCGGTAGTGCGTCTGGGGAAAAATAACTTCAGCGACGCGGGTGTATTTATCGAAAAGTACATCGAGCGGGCGCGTCATCTGGAAGTACAGCTGTTTGGCGACGGCAAGGGCGAGGTGATTGCCCTCGGCGTGCGCGACTGCTCTGTGCAGCGGCGTAACCAGAAAGTGCTGGAGGAGACGCCTGCGCCAAACCTGCCGGCGGGCATGGTGCAGGCAGTGTGCGAGGCGGCGATAACGCTGGGTAAAGCGGTCAACTACCGCAGCGCGGGCACCGTTGAATTCGTTTATGACAGCGACGCCGCCCGCTTTTACTTCCTTGAGGTGAATACCCGTTTGCAGGTGGAGCACGGCGTGACCGAACAGGTGTGGGGCGTGGATCTGGTGCGCTGGATGATCGAACTTGCCGCCGGAACGTTGCCGCCACTGGCGACACTGCGTGACACCCTGAAACCGAAGGGGCATGCCATTCAGGCCAGGATCTATGCCGAGAACCCGGGCCGCCAGTTCCAGCCTTCACCGGGACTGCTCACCGACGTGGCTTTCCCGCCCGATGACCGCGTTACGCTGCGCATCGACAGCTGGGTTGAGGCCGGATGCGAAGTCCCGCCGTTTTTTGACCCCATGTTAGCCAAAATGATCGCCTGGCAGCCGACACGCGAAGCCGCCATCCGCGTGCTGCATACCGCGCTGGGGGAGACCCGTATTTATGGCGTTGAAACCAACCGCAATTATCTGCAGCAGATCCTGACCTTCGCGCCGTTTGCCGCAGGTGAGCCCTGGACCCGCTGTCTTGAGCACCTGATGTACCAGGCGTCCACGCTGGAGGTGCTCAGCGCCGGTACGCAGACCACGGTGCAGGATTACCCGGGACGCACAGGCTACTGGGCGGTTGGCGTTCCGCCATCCGGGCCAATGGACAGCCTGGCGCTGCGTCTGGGTAACCGTCTGCTGGGCAATAAAGACGATGCCGCCGCGCTTGAGATCACCCTCAGCGGCCCGACGCTGAAATTCAACTGCGATGCGCAGCTGGTGGTGACGGGCGCTGAAATTGCGCTCACGCTGGACGGTGAACCGCTGGCCAATAATCACGTTTTTCGCGTCCGTGCGGGCATGACGCTGCGTATGGGAGAGATCCGCGGTGCGGGCGTGCGCAGCTATCTTTGCCTGCGCGGCGGGTTTAACGTGCCGGAATATCTGGGCAGTAAAAGCACCTTCACGCTGGGGCAGTTCGGGGGGCACGCCGGACGGGCGCTCCGTACCGGTGACATTTTGCACCTGGCGCCGTTAATCGAGCCGGTTGCGGACGCGCCGCTGCCGCAGGCGCTGCACACGAGGCTGGACGCGGTGCGCGAACTGCGGGTGATTTACGGCCCGCACGGTGCGCCGGAGTATTTCACGCCGGATTACATCGCGACGTTTTTCGCCACCGAATGGGAGGTGCATTTCAACTCCAGCCGGACGGGGGTACGCCTGATTGGCCCGAAACCGGAATGGGTTCGCGACAGCGGCGGCGAGGCGGGCCTGCATCCGTCGAACATTCATGACAATCCGTATGCCATCGGCGCGGTGGATTTTACCGGCGATATGCCGGTGATCCTCGGCCCGGATGGCCCAAGCCTGGGCGGGTTTGTCTGTCCGGTTACCATCATCGAGGCCGATCTGCACGCGGTAGGGCAACTGAAGGCGGGAGATTACGTTCGCTTTGTGCCGGTGGATATTGCCACCGCGCGACGGCTGGCGCAGGCGCAGGAGCGCCAAATCGCCAGCCTGACCCCGCAACCTGTCATGTGGCAACCTGCCGGTCTGGACTCACCGATTGTGCTGACGCAGGGGACTGACGATAAACGTCTGGTGGCGAGAGTGTCGGGTGATACCCATCTGCTGCTGGAGATTGGCGAGCCAGAGCTGGATCTGGTGCTGCGTTTTCGCGGCCACGCGCTGATGCAGGCGCTGGAGGACCGGGCGCTGAAAGGCGTTATCGATCTCACGCCGGGGATCCGCTCCCTGCAAATTCATTATCAGCCGGAAACGCTGCGCCTGGATAGCCTGCTGGAGGTGATCGCCGGGCTGTGGCAGGGCGTTTGTGACCAGGACTCGCTGGACGTGCCATCGCGCATCGTCTGGCTGCCGCTCTCCTGGGACGATCCGGCGTGTCAGAAAGCCATCGACAAATACATGACCACCGTGCGCCGCGATGCGCCGTGGTGCCCGAGTAACCTGGAGTTTATCCGTCGCATAAACGATCTGGCTAACATTGATGAAGTGTATAAAACGGTGTTCGACGCCCGTTATCTGGTGATGGGGCTGGGGGATGTCTACCTCGGCGCGCCGGTGGCCACGCCGCTCGACCCGCGACACCGTCTGGTGACCACCAAATACAACCCGGCGCGCACCTGGACGGCGGAGAACTCGGTGGGCATTGGCGGGGCATACCTCTGCATCTACGGTATGGAAGGGCCGGGCGGGTATCAGTTTGTGGGGCGAACCCTGCAGATGTGGAATCGCTATCGCACGATAGAGGATTTCGGCGGCAAGCCCTGGCTGCTGCGTTTCTTCGATCAAATTCGCTTTTATCCGGTCTCAGCCGGGGAGTTGCAAACCATCCGCCGGGATTTCCCACTGGGGCGTTATCCGCTGCGTATTGAACACACCACGCTGAAACTGGCGGAGTATCAGCAGTTTCTGGCTGACGAAGCACCTGAGATTGAGGCATTCCGTGCGCATCAGCAGGCGGCGTTTAACGCCGAGCGTGAGCGCTGGATAGCGGGCGGGCAGGCGCATTTTGACAGCAGCGACGAAACGACGGATGACGGTGACGACGTGCCGTTACGGTCGGGAGAATCCGGTGTTGAAAGCCCGGTTGCCGGCAACCTGTGGCAGGTGAACGTTGAGGTCGGCAACATCGTGCGCGAAGGCGATGTGCTGGTGGTGCTGGAGTCGATGAAAATGGAAATCCCGTTAGTTGCCACTCAGGACGGCGTGGTCAGTCAGGTCCGTGTCCAGCCGGGGTCGTCGGTGCGGGCGGGCCAGTGCGTGGTCGTTCTGGAGAAAACAGCATGAAGCCTCTTTATGATTTACGTCTCTCTGTGCTGGCAGAGGCCTACCGTGAAGGCCAGATCGCCCCGCGTGAGGTGATAACGGCATTACGCGAGCGCGCGCTGGCGCTGAACCCGTCATTTAACGCTTTTATTTATCTGCTCACCCCTGAAGAGCTGGAGCCGTACCTTGCCGCGCTGGAGGGCGTAGCGCCGGACACGCTGCCGCTGTTCGGCGTGCCCTTTGCCATCAAAGACAATATCGATCTGGCAGGTATCGACACCACCGCCGCCTGTCCGGCATTTGCGTATCGGGCAGAGCAGGATGCAACGATAGTTTCGCAGCTGATTGCGCTGGGGGCGATTCCTCTGGGGAAAACTAACCTCGATCAGTTCGCTACCGGCTTAAACGGTACGCGTTCGCCGTATGGCTCATGTCGTAACAGCGTTCATCCGGATTACCCGTCCGGTGGCTCCAGCGCGGGGTCGTCGCTGGCGGTCGCCCTGGGTCTGGCGAGCTTCGCGCTGGGAACGGACACGGCCGGCAGCGGGCGCGTACCGGCCTCGCTGAATAATCTGGTCGGCCTCAAGGCAACCAAAGGACTCATCTCCACGGCAGGGGTTGTGCCTGCCTGCCGCACGCTGGACTGCGTCACGTTTTTCACCGCGACGGCAGCAGAGGCCAGCCAGCTGCTGGCACTCACGGCGCGACAGGATCCGCGTGACGAATACAGCCGGTCCAACCCGGCGTGGAACGGCCCGCAGGCTTTTGGTGTCCCTGCCGCGGGCTTTCGCTTTGGCGTGCCGGAGACGCTCGAGTTTCTCGGCTGTGCAGAAAGCGAGGCGCTGTATCACCGCGCAAAGACGGTGCTTATCGCGCTGGGTGGCGTGCCCGTGACTCTCGACTTTGCACCGTTTCTGGCGGCCGCGAAACTGCTCTATGACGGCCCGTGGGTCGCCGAGCGTTATCACCTCGCGGGTGCGCTGATTGAACGCCAGCCCGACGCGGTGCTGCCGGTTATCCGTGATGTCCTGCAAAACGCGCCTGCAGCCACTGCGGTGGCGGCGTTTGACGCGCAGTACAAACTCCAGCGGTATAAAGCCGAGTGCGATGCCATGATGGCCGACCTGGATTGCGTATTAATCCCGACGTATCCCCGCCCGGTGAGTCTGGCTGAGCTGGCCGATGAACCGGTTAAAAGCAACTCGGCGCTGGGCATCTATACCAACTTTATGAACCTGCTCGACTATGCCGCCGTAGCGGTTCCGGTCGGTGAAATGAACAATGGGCTGCCATCCGGCGTCACGCTGTTTGGCCGCGCGTTTACCGATCAGTATCTGCTCAGTCTGGCCGATGCGTTACAACGTCACACAAAATTAACGTTACCGGGCAATCGTGCCATGCTGGACGACGCGCCGACCTGCACCGCAACCCATGACCGCCTGCGGATAGTGGTCTGCGGTGCGCATATGGACGGTCTGGCGCTCAATGTTCAGTTACGTGAGCGCGGAGCACGCCTTGTAGACGCGACCACCAGCGCACCTTATTACCGTCTGTATGCGCTGGCGGACGGTAAACGTCCCGGAATGGTTCGGGTGGCAGACCAGGGGGCCGGGATTGCGGTCGAAGTCTGGGAGCTACCGCACAGCGAAGTGGGGTCGTTTCTCGCCGGGATCCCCGCACCTCTGGGGCTGGGAAAAATCGAGCTGCAGGACGGACGGTGGTTGACCGGGTTTATCTGCGAGGCGTATGGCCTGGAGGGGGCACGGGATATCACGGAATTTGGTGGCTGGAGAGCCTGGCTTGCCCGGAAACAGTGAGCAAGCCAGGTGCTGGCATTAGCGGTAGAGCGTTTTTTCCGCGACCGGAATAATTAACGTGTCCTGCCAGTCCGCGAGCGTCAGCTGTGCGAGTTTGCCCAGTGCGGTGTAGAACGGGTGCCCGGCGTTTTCAACAAACACGGACAGGAAGCGGGTACTCCACGGCAGCAGGTGCCACGCCAGAAGTTGGTCGCGTTCAGCGTCGCGGCCATTTTCGGCCAGCCACGCGGCCAGTAACAGCAGGGTACCGATGTGATCTTCCGGTTCGTTCTGCTTCATCTCGAAAGCAATGTTGTTTTCACGCATCCACTGGCGCAGCGCGAGGGTGGAGTCGCCGAAGAGCACGGATTCCCGATCCAGCCAGACGGAACCCCATGGCGGTGACGGCAGGGCGTAAGGGCCAATAAACAGACGTTGCCAGGCATCTTTCAACGCTTCATCTGATGGCGTTTTGAACGCATCTGCAACGGGTTGCAGCGTTTCCGGCGCCAGCGGCCAGTCCTGAATCCAGTCGCCTGCGGTGAGCGCCTGCACCAGCGGCGCAGTCTGCTCGCTATCCGGAGCAAAATAAAACAGCGCGCCCAGTACCCGGGCGCTGAACGCGAACGAATCACGCTGTGAGACTTCTTTCATGACTACCTTCCTTGCTCGCGCGGAGTAGCCCGCGCGACTGTGTTAACCCGCAATCGCCATACCTGCGGTCATGTGCAGACCATAGAAAAGACCACGGCCAATCAGTTCACCCACGACGACCAGTATCACGCCTGCAAAAAGAGCGAGGGCTTTAGGCTCCTGCCGACGCATCAGCGGGCACAACCAGCAGCCGAGTCCGGCGGCAAGCAGTACGATACGCCAGATTTGCAGCGCGCCATAGTCAGGCAGCAGGGCACTCGCCTGTTGAACGGAACTGTGGATTGTCGCCAGGTCATTACTCTGCAGCACGATGACCGCCACGCAGGCCAGGAGTGCCAGCACGCTGACAGAGGCCGCGAATGTGCTTTTATATGTCGTGTTTGCCACGCGCAGCAACAGGGCTGCAAACAGCGGCCCCCCCAATACCAGCGTCAGGAAAAAGCCCACCGTGGTGTAACCCGTGTACCAGGTCGGTACGGTATCAATTTGATAAACCCGGGTCATCGCCCAGACAAAGACAACGCCCAGGATCTGGCTAACGACCAGCCAGATTTTACCCAGTGCCGGGGGCATTTTACCGATAACGGATACCAGCCACCAGAAACCGCCAACGGCAAAGAAAACGGATCCCGCGGCAATTTCGTTACTGAGCGCCGAAGCACCCACGCGGTTGAGCGAGTTAAAGGCCCGGAGCGGGGAGCCAAGGTGCAGCACGGACGCCAAAAATCCGATGCCCATCACCAGCCACAGAAAGAACATACTGCGGACAAGGCGTGTTTTCACCGCGTCGTCTTTTTCAGTAAGCCAGACGAGCCCCATAACGATCAATGCCCCGGCGACGCACTGTCCGAAGACCGTGAAGATCATCAGCGGCCATTCATGCCATCCACTTCCCATCTCACACCTCTTTCGGGTTTGCCAGGTAGCCGGTGGTATCCCCTGTCGGGCGACTGTTGGCGTTAGGTTTAATCACGATGCTTGGCTTCGTGAAGTGCGCGGACGGCAGCGGCGCGACGGCCGCCAGCTGACCATGTTTTTTACGCAACTCGTCGATAGGACCGAAATCCAGCGCGCGCAGCGGGCAGGACTCCACGCAGATCGGCTTTTTGCCGTCTGCCACGCGGGTGTGGCAGCCGTCACACTTGGTCATATGGCCTTTGGCGGCATTGTATTGCGGGGCACCGTACGGACAGGCCATGTGGCAGTAGCGACAGCCGATGCAGACATCTTCATCCACCACCACGAACCCGTCGTCACGCTTGTGCATCGCCCCGCTCGGGCAGACCTTGGTGCAGGCCGGGTCTTCGCAGTGGTTGCAGGCAATCGACAGGTAGTAGGCAAACACGTTCTGGTGCCAGACACCGTTGTCTTCCTGCCAGTCACCGCCCGCGTATTCGTAAATACGGCGGAAGCTGACGTCCGGGGTTAAATCTTTGTAATCCTTGCAGGCGAGCTCGCAGGTTTTGCACCCGGTGCAGCGGCTGGAATCAATAAAAAATCCATACTGAGTGGTCATCACTTACTCCTTACGCCTTCTCGATCTGCACCAGATTGGTGTGCTGCGGGTTACCTTTGGCCAGCGGTGACGGGCGGTGCGTGGTCAGGGTGTTGATGCATGAACCGTGGTCGACACGATCGCCGTTCATATTGGCGTCATGCCAGGCTCCCTGGCCCATCGCGCTTACGCCGGGCATGATGCGTGGTGTGACTTTCGCTTCGATGCGCACCTCGCCGCGATCGTTAAACACGCGCACCGTATCGCCATTTTTGATGCCGCGTTGCGCCGCGTCCACGGGGTTAAGCCAGACCTCCTGACGGCAGGCGGCTTTCAGCACGTCGACATTGCCGTAGCTGGAGTGGGTGCGGGCTTTGAAGTGGAAGCCGAAGAGCTGCAGCGGGAATTTATGACGTTCCGGGGCGTCCCAGCCGTCGAAGGTCGAGGCGTAGACCGGCAGCGGGCTGATGGTTTCGTCGTCGGCGAGCTCCCAGGTAGCCGCAATCTCTGCCAGCTTGCTGGAGTAAATTTCAATCTTGCCCGAGGGGGTGTTGAGCGGATAAGCCTGCGGATCATCGCGGAATTTTTTATAGGCCACGAAGTGCCCGGCCGGATCTTTACGCTTATAAATACCCCTCTCTTTCAGTTCGTCATAGGACGGCAACTGCGGATCTTTTTCGAGCATTTTGGCATACAGATACTGCAGCCACTGCGCCTGGGTACGTCCTTCGGTAAATCGCTGATGAATATCCGGGCCGAGGCGTTTCGCCACTTCACTCATGATCCAGTAGATCGGTTTGCGCTCAAATTTCGGCGCGGTCACGGGCTGAAGGAAAATCAGGTAGCCCATGTTGCCTGCATAATCGTTAGGAATAATGTCTTCCTGCTCAACGGTCATTAAATCGGGCAGCAGGATGTCAGCATATTTCGCCGACGAGGTCATAAAGTTGTCGATCACCACGATGGTTTCGCATTTACTCTCGTCCTGCAGAATATCGTGGGTTTTGTTGATGTCGGAATGCTGGTTGATGATGGTGTTGCCAGCGTAGTTCCAGATGAATTTGATCGGCACATCCAGCTTCTCTTTTCCCCGCACGCCGTCGCGCAGGGCGGTCATTTCGGGTCCGCGCGCGATGGCGTCGGTCCAGCTAAAGCATGAGATTTGCGTTTTCACCGGGTTATCCGGCAGTGGCATACGCTCAATGGTGATCGTGTAGGTCGATTCACGCGCGCCGCTGTTACCGCCGTTGATACCGACGTTTCCGGTCAAAATCGGCAACATGGCAATGGCGCGGGAGGTCAGCTCGCCGTTGGCCTGGCGCTGTGGGCCCCAGCCCTGACAGATGTAGGCCGGTTTGGTACTGCCAATTTCCCGTGCAAGCTTGATGATGCGATCGGCCGGTATGCCTGTGATGCGCGAGGCCCATTCCGGCGTTTTGGCGATGCCATCATCACCCTGACCGAGAATATACGCTTTGTAATGCCCGTTAGCAGGCGCACCTTCCGGCAGCGTTTTTTCGTCATAGCCGACGCAGTACGTGTCGAGGAACGGCTGATCGACAAGGTTTTCGTCGATCAGTACCCAGGCGATACCCGCGACCAGCGCGGCGTCCGTCCCCGGACGAATCGGGATCCACTCGTCTTCGCGCCCGGCGGCGGTGTCGGTATACCGCGGATCGATGACGATCATGCGCGCGTGAGAGCGCTCGCGGGCCTGCTCGAGATAATAGGTTATCCCGCCGCCACTCATGCGCGTCTCTGCCGGGTTATTACCGAACATCACCACCAGCTTCGTGTTTTCAATATCTGAGGTGCTGTTGCCATCGTTGCTGCCGTAGGTGTAGGGCATTGCACAGGCTATTTGCGCGGTGCTGTATGTGCCATAGTGGCTTAAAAAGCCGCCGTAGCAGTTCATCAGACGCGCGACCAGCGAAGCATAAGGGGAGGAGCGGGTGATATTGCCGCCCACAATGCCGGAGGAGTAGTTAATGTAGACCGCTTCGTTGCCGTATTTTTCGACGACATCTTTCAGGCTGCGGGTAAGGGTGTCCAGGGCTTCATCCCATGAGATACGCTCAAATTTTCCTTCACCGCGTTTCCCTACGCGCTTCATGGGGTAGTTCAGACGATCGGGGTGATTGATCCGACGGCGAATAGAACGCCCGCGCAGGCAGGCGCGAACCTGATGATTGCCATAAATATCCTCACCGGTGTTATCCGTTTCGACCCAGTAAACTTCTTCATCACGGACGTGAAGGCGCAGCGCACAACGGCTCCCGCAGTTGACCGAGCAGGCACCCCAGACCACTTTGTCTTCAGCGGGCTTTACGGCGTTTTGTACCGCGGCAGCGGCGCTTTTGAGGCCAAAAGGCAGTGAAATCCCCCCGGCGGCAAGTGCCAGAGAGCCTATTGCAGTGGATTTAACCAACGTTCGACGGCTGATCCCGCCGTGATTTTCGACATCGGACATAACTCACCCCATCATTTTAATTGCGTATTATTTTCGCCCGTGATTACAACCGGGCTAATGATGGGGTGAATGTTACTTATTTGGAGGTATTAAATATTAATCCTCATCAAGTCAAAGGGAATTGGCCGCGAGAAAGTGATTAAAATCACTGAGGTTCGCCCTGACCATTATCCTGCATCCCTGATGCGGCACCGCTACCGGTGCGGGTATAGAGAATTTTAAAGGTATCGTTCGCACAATGACCGACAACCTGTGCATCCGGCTGGTCAGCCTGATCGTTTGGCACAATATTCAACGTAAAGCCGGACTCGGGCACGCCGTTATTGATGATTTTCTGTTGAATGTCGCTTTTTACGCGCTCGCAGGAATCCGGGGCAGCCAGAGCCGCTGTAGAAGCGCTCATTAACAGCAGGGCGGTAATCCAGGGTAACCGTTTCATCTGTAGCTCCTTTTCTCTGTGTGTCGGTTAAGCTTAGCAGGGTTCGTGTAAGCTTTTGTTATTGGGGATAACTTTCTGAACAATCTTATACAGGCTTCCTGCGCTCATTTTCCCCAATTTCCATCAACACGTCCTGCGGGCGGTTATACCCGCCCGGCATCGCGACGCTAAGCGCGGTGCGTTTTGCTCTGCACCTGTCGTTCGCCGGAGTGATGCCGTAAGTCATCACACATCGCCTGTAACTCATTGAACAATCTTGCCACATGGAAACCATCGCACACGGAATGATGGACCTGCACGGCGAGGGGCAACAATACTTTTCCACCCTGGTTGACGTATTTCCCCATAGTGAACATGGGGGCAAAAAAGTTCTGCATATTGGCTACGTTGATATTAAAACTGGTAAAACTTGACCAGGGGATCGCCGACACGAAAAATACATTTTCCCGCGACTCTTCCTTCGGCCAATAAGAAAGGGTATTACCATAGCGAGCAACATCTTCCGAATAAACGTTCTGGAAATGGTCAATATTGCCATCGAAGTGACTCCATAAAGAAGAAAAGGTCTCCGTTTCATTATGGAAAATGGTATAGCTTGGATGAATTTCATTCCATATGACAAGTTCATTGTTCTTCATGGCCATACGGAATTCCGAATGGTTGTTGACGATTTTAGAAAGGAGGGAAATCATCGTCGGATAAAATTTCCAGCCCAGTTCTTTTATATCCTTGAGCAATGCGGTGATGTCTATTTGAACAGTTTGATTAAATGTAGATTGAGCAAAGGACTGAAATACCTCGAAATGTTCTTTTCTGGCCCAACGTGATAAGTCAACAGGCGTATATTCAGGGATTGTTTTTTTCATTTTTTAACCTTTGATGAGCAATCAAAAATCAGCGTTTTGCCTACGTTTTTTCATGAATAAAGAAAGCATAGAGATTCCAGGCGGTTTTGGACGCGAACGCATTTGTGAGGGTAGCGCATCCTTATAGAGGAAGAAAGGGGATGGTAAACATTTAATATATCAAAGAATAAAGTTAGATGGCGCAATCTGCCGGCGTTTTCATGTTGTTAATATGTCACAGAATATCCGTCATGCGCTCAAAGCAGGTGTGTTTCCTGTTCAACAGCGGGAACAGCGCCTTCTCGTTCTGGCGAGGTTTTGCAGAGGGTAAGAGAGATTAATGCATTGATTGTACGTCTCTTTTCGCCTGACATTTTGCTATCGTGTGAACAACGGTATTTGCTAATATGATCGGGAATACTCTCCCTGATTCGGTAAATGATGTGAAGAACTACGCAGCGATAACGCTACTGGCAGCAACACTGGTGGGGTGCGACAACCCTTCCGCGCCGCTGTCGTTTACGCCCGAGATGGCGAGCTTCTCCAATGAATTTGATTTTGACCCTCTGCGCGGCCCGGTAAAAGACTTCACCCAGACACTGTTCAATGACAAAGGTGAAGTCTCCAAACGGGTAACCGGTACGATGTCGACGGAAGGGTGTTTCGATACCCTCGAACTGCACGACCTCGAGGCCAATACCGGCGTGGCGCTGGTACTGGATGCTAATTACTACCTTGATGCGGAAACCCAGCAGCGAAAAGTTAAACTGCAGGGGAAATGCCAGCTGGCCGAATTGCCGTCGGCGGGCGTAACGTGGGATACCGACGATAACGGGTTTGTGGTGGCGGCGCACGGCAAAGAGATGGAAGTGAAGTACCGCTATGATGCGGATGGCTATCCGCTGGGGAAAACCACCGTCTCCGGGGACCAGCATTTATCCGTCCAGTCGACGCCGTCTAAAGACCTTCGCAAAAGAATGGATTACTCCGCCGTGAGCATGCTGAATGACAAACCGCTGGGCAACGTCAATCAGAGCTGCGATTACGATCGACACAATAATCCGGTGAGTTGCGATCTGACGATCACCGACAACAGCGTGAAGCCCGCCGTTGAGCGCAAGTACACCATTAAGAACAGTATTGAATACTACTGAGAAAAAGCCGCGCAGGTTACTGCGCGGTGGGTTTCAGCAGGCTGGCGCCTGACGGTTTGTGTCCGGCCAGGTGCTGATGCTGGAAGATGCACATGCGAATGGTGTTGCGGTATTCACCGTTGATAAAGAACTCGTGAACCAGTTCGCCTTCCACCATAAAGCCCAGCTTGCGGTAGATATGGATCGCTTTCTCGTTCTCTTTATCCACGATGAGATAAAGCTTGTAGAGATTGAGGACGTTGAATCCGTAATCCATCGCCAGCTTCGCCGCCCGCGTGGCAAGACCTTTCCCCTGATGCTCAGGTGAAATGATAATCTGGAATTCTGCCCGACGATGAACGTGGTTGATCTCAACCAGTTCCACCAGACCGGCTTTTTCACCTTCACACTCCACGACAAAACGGCGTTCGCTTTGATCGTGAATGTGCTTGTCGTAGAGATCCGACAGCTCAACAAACGCCTCGTAAGGCTCTTCGAACCAGTAGCGCATCACGCTGGCGTTATTGTCGAGCTGGTGGACGAAGCGCAGGTCTTCACGCTCCAGCGGGCGGAGCTTAACGTCACACTGCACTGACATTATGGCGCGACCGTGCGGCCAGTACGACGATCCAGGCAGCGCAGGGTATTTGGCTCCCAGTAGGCGTTAACGTTGGCACTTTGCTGACACTTATCGCGCGCGTCGAAAGCGACATCTTCTTTGTCCCACTCTTTTTCAACACGTTTGTTCACCTTCTGGCGAAGGCTACGGGTGTCATTCCATTGTTCTTTGTCCATGGCGGCGTTCTGACGGCTTTGCGCGCTGTCGCCAGACTCAATAATGAGTTTGCTGGTTTCAGCGGTGGCAGAGGCGGCAAAGGCGAACGATGACAGCGCCAGCAGGGCTGTCAGACAAAGGCGTTTGCTTAATGTAGTCATAGCGTTTCCTTTTAAATGGGCGCAGATAATTAAGTTATCCCGTTCAGATTCTACACCAAAGAGAAATAACGGCATACCCGCGGCACGGGTATGGAAAAGTAAACGATATCATCAGGTATGATGTCTAAATAAATCATCACATGACCGTAAATATGCTCAAAACCACTCTGCTTTTTTTTGCCACTGCGCTGTGTGAAATCATCGGCTGCTTCCTTCCGTGGCTCTGGCTGAAGAAGGGGGCAACCGTCTTCCTGCTGATCCCGGCGGGCATTGCGCTGGCCCTGTTTGTCTGGCTGTTGACGCTGCACCCGGCGGCCAGCGGGCGCGTCTACGCCGCTTATGGCGGGGTTTATGTCTGTACCGCGCTGCTGTGGTTACGCGTGGTGGATGGTGTGAAGCTCAGCGCCTATGACTGGGCCGGGGCGCTGGTTGCGCTGTGCGGCATGTTGATTATTGTTGCCGGATGGGGGCGCGCCTGAGCGCCCGATTTTTTTGTGACCGTTCGCTGATTTTATGATCATTATACTTGTATGGTAGTAGTGCAGAAGAGTAAGTTTCCAGCATCACAATGAGCGATGTAAGGAAATGGATTATGAAGATTGTCGGGGCTGAAGTCTTTGTTACCTGCCCGGGGCGTAACTTTGTCACCCTTAAAATTACCACCGACGAGGGCATCGTCGGCCTGGGTGATGCCACCCTCAACGGACGTGAACTTTCGGTGGCCTCTTATCTGAAAGATCACCTCTGCCCGCAGTTGATCGGCCGTGATGCGCACCGCATTGAGGATATCTGGCAGTTCTTCTATAAAGGCGCCTACTGGCGTCGTGGTCCGGTCACCATGTCGGCCATTTCCGCCGTGGATATGGCACTGTGGGATATCAAAGCCAAAGCGGCCAATATGCCGCTCTACCAGCTGCTGGGCGGCGCATCCCGGGAAGGGGTGATGGTCTATTGTCATACCACCGGACACTCCATTGATGACGTGCTGGAAGATTACGCCCGGCATAAAGAGATGGGCTTTAAGGCAATCCGCGTCCAGTGCGGCGTGCCGGGTATGAAAACCACCTATGGCATGTCGAAAGGAAAAGGGCTGGCCTACGAGCCCGCCACTAAAGGTGACTGGCCGGAAGAGCAGCTCTGGTCCACTGAAAAATACCTCGATTTCACACCGAAGCTGTTCGATGCGGTGCGCAGTAAGTTTGGCTTTAATGAGCATCTTTTGCACGACATGCACCACCGTTTGACCCCGATTGAGGCAGCGCGATTCGGTAAGAGCATTGAAGCATTCCGTATGTTCTGGATGGAAGATCCTACGCCAGCGGAAAACCAGGCCTGCTTCCGTCTGATCCGTCAGCACACGGTCACGCCGATTGCGGTTGGAGAAGTGTTTAACAGCATCTGGGACTGCAAACTGCTTATTGAAGAGCAGCTTATCGACTATATCCGCACCACCATTACCCACGCGGGCGGCATCACCGGCATGCGGCGCATCGCGGACTTCGCCTCGCTTTATCAGGTGCGTACCGGCTCACATGGACCGTCGGATCTGTCGCCTGTTTGCCACGCCGCCGCGCTGCATTTTGACCTGTGGGTGCCAAACTTTGGTGTACAGGAATATATGGGTTACTCCGAACAAATGCTGGAGGTCTTCCCGCACAGCTGGCGCTTTGATAATGGCTATATGCATCCGGGCGACAAACCCGGGCTGGGTATTGAATTTGACGAAAAACTGGCGGCGAAATACCCGTACGATCCTGCCTATCTTCCGGTTGCCCGTCTCGAAGATGGCACGTTGTGGAACTGGTAAACGAGGAGCGAACGATGAAAAGCGTAGTGATTCAACAACCCAATGCACTGGTGATTGAAGATCGTCCACTCCCGGAACCCGCGGCAGGTGAAGTGCGCGTCAACGTCAAACTGGCCGGTATTTGCGGTTCAGACAGCCATATTTACCGCGGGCATAATCCGTTTGCCCGATACCCGCGCGTGATTGGCCATGAATTTTTTGGTGAGATTGATGCCGTTGGTGAGGGAGTTGACCCGGCCCGCGTGGGCGAGCGCGTCTCGGTTGACCCGGTGATCAGCTGCGGACACTGCTATCCGTGCTCCGTGGGCAAACCCAATGTCTGTACTTCTCTGGTGGTGCTGGGCGTTCATCGCGACGGAGGCTTTAGTGAGTATGCCGTCGTACCGGCAAAAAATGCCTGGGTTGTTCCGGACGCTATTCCAGATAAACACGCGGTAATGATCGAGCCGTTCACGATTGCCGCTAACGTGACGGGCCACGCACAACCCACCGGGCAGGATATCGCCCTGATCTACGGCGCAGGCCCCATGGGCCTTGTCACCCTCCAGGCGCTGAAAGGTGTCTATAAGGTGAAGCAGGTTATCGTTGTCGATCGGATCAATGAACGGCTGGCGATGGCGCAACGCAGCGGCGCGGACTGGGTGTTCAACAACGCGGAGCTGTCGTTACAGGCGGCGCTGGAAGAAAAAGGGATCAAACCAACGCTTATTATTGACGCAGCCTGTCATCCGACAATTTTACAGGAAGCCATCACCATTGCCTCTCCGGCGGCACGCATCGTGCTGATGGGGTTTTCCAGCGACCCAAGCCAGATTGTTCAGCAGGGGATCACCGGAAAAGAGCTGGCGATATTCTCATCACGGCTGAATGCCAACAAATTCCCCGTCGTCATCGACTGGCTGGAAAAGGGGCTGATCGACCCGGACAAACTGATCACCCACACTTTTGACTATCACCACGTAACAGACGCCATCGAACGGTTTGAAAAAGATCAGCGGCAGTGCTGCAAAGTCTTACTCACGTTCGGGCAATAATAATTCACGCGGTTAAGAGCCTGCGCAGACAGGCTCTGAGTGGTACGCATCTTACCTTGCAGAGATAGCCATTATGACGCAAACACAACCACAAAGAACGACTTCAGATCTGGTGAAAGCCGCCGTTTCCGGCTGGCTGGGTACCGCACTGGAGTTTATGGATTTCCAGCTCTATTCGCTGGGGGCCGCACTGGTATTCCATGAGATCTTCTTCCCGGAACAATCGGCCGCAATGGCGCTGATTCTGGCGATGGGGACGTACGGTGCAGGCTATATCGCGCGCATTGTCGGCGCCTTTATCTTCGGGCGAATGGGCGACAGCATTGGCCGTAAAAAGGTGCTGTTTATCACCATTACTATGATGGGGATCTGCACGACCCTGATCGGGGTCTTGCCGACCTACGCGCAGATTGGGATTTTCGCGCCCGTGCTGTTAGTGACGCTGCGTATTATCCAGGGGCTGGGGGCAGGGGCTGAAATCTCCGGCGCCGGGACCATGCTGGCGGAGTACGCCCCTAAAGGGAAACGCGGCATTATCTCCTCGCTGGTGGCGATGGGCACCAACTGCGGGACGCTAAGTGCAACGGCTATCTGGGCAATTATGTTCTTCGCCCTCGACCGCGAACAGTTGGTTGCCTGGGGCTGGCGTGTACCGTTTCTTGCAAGCGTGGTGGTAATGATCTTCGCCATCTGGCTGCGAATGAACCTCAAGGAGAGCCCGGTATTTGAAAAAGTGAACGAGGCTGAGACAACCGCACCGGTGACAAAACACGATTTATCATTTGCAGCGATGGTGAAGAGTAAGTCCTTCTGGCTGGCAACTGGGCTGCGTTTTGGTCAGGCGGGGAATTCGGGACTGATCCAGACGTTTCTTGCCGGGTATCTGGTTCAGACGCTGCTGTTCGATAAAGCGATCCCCACCGATGCGCTGATGATAAGCTCAATTCTCGGGTTTATCTCTATCCCGCTGTTGGGCTGGCTCTCCGATAAAGTAGGGCGTCGTCTGCCGTACATTCTGCTCAATATCTCCGCCATTATTCTGGCGTACCCGATGCTGTCGATTATCGTTGATAAGAGCTATGCGCCGGGCGTGATCATGCTTTCCATCATCGTTATCCATAATTTCGCCGTACTGGGACTGTTCGCCCTGGAAAACATCACGATGGCGGAGATGTTTGGCTCGCGTAACCGCTTTACCCGGATGGCTATCTCAAAAGAGGCGGGCGGGCTGGTGGCGGTAGGCTTTGGGCCAGTGCTCGCCGGGATCTTCTGCAATATGACCGGTTCCTGGTGGCCAATTGTCGCCATGATGATCGCCTACTCCGTGATTGGGCTGATCGCCGCCATCTGCATGCCAGAGGTCTGCGATCGTGATTTGAGCGTGGCGGAAGATGCGGCGGAGGGGCCGGCACGTGATTCCGTTGGCTATGGGGCGGTTTCATCGCGGCGGTAATGGTTTATATCTTTAGTGACCTGTCACACAACTTTATGTTCATGTCACACCACATGCGTAAAAGTTAATATAAATCAAAATCTCAAACTGCAGGATCAGTATGGTTAATGGCAGTTCTTTTTTACCCCGACTGCCATTCTAGTTGGTGTAGTCAGCAGGCGCTGCTGCTCGTTCAGAGCGGCAGCGAATCCCAGCGTACATAACTTAACGAGTCTTAATCATGGAAAACCGGTTATTACAGGCGAAAGCGACGCTTCCTCAGTACGATCGCGAACGCCTCAAGGCACGCATTGTTCATTTAGGGTTTGGCGCATTTCACCGTGCGCATCAGGCGGTGTACGCCGACATTCTCGCCGCGGAATATAATAGCGACTGGGGTTACTGTGAGGTAAACCTGATTGGCGGTGAACAGCAGATTGCCGATCTGAACGCACAGGATCATCTCTACACCGTGGCGGAAATGTCTGCCGATGCGTGGACATCGCGGGTGGTGGGCGTGGTCAGGAACGCACTGCATGCACAGGTTGACGGGCTGGAACGCGTGCTGGCCGCACTGTGTGAGCCGCAGGTGGCGATTGTCTCGCTCACCATTACTGAAAAGGGATATTGCCACTCGCCGGCGACCGGGAAACTGATGCTCGATCACCCGTTAATTGCCGCTGACCTGCAAAACCCGCATCAGCCGAAATCTGCGCCGGGTGTGGTGGTGGAAGCACTCGCGCGACGCAAAGCTGCCGGGCTGCCCGCGTTTAGCGTCATGTCCTGTGACAATATGCCGGAGAACGGTCACGTCATGCGTAATGTGACCTGCGCTTATGCCCGCGCGGTTGACGGCGAGCTGGCAGACTGGATTGAATCCAGCGTCACATTCCCGTCCACCATGGTGGATCGCATTGTTCCCGCGGTTACACCGGAGACGCTGGATAAAATTGAACAGCTGACCGGCGTTCGTGACCCGGCAGGCGTGGCGTGCGAACCGTTCCGTCAGTGGGTGATTGAGGACAACTTTGTTGCAGGCCGTCCGCAGTGGGAAAAGGCCGGGGCGGAGCTGGTTTCAGACGTCATTCCGTTTGAAGAGATGAAGCTGCGCATGCTTAACGGCAGTCACTCTTTCCTCGCGTATCTTGGCTATCTGGCGGGGTACCCGCATATCAACGACTGCATGGAAGACGAACACTACCGTACTGCCGCCCATGCGCTGATGCTGAACGAGCAGGCGCCAACCTTAAAAGTGAAAGGCGTTGATTTAGGCCACTATGCTGACCTGTTGATTGCCCGCTACAGCAACCCGGCGTTACGTCACCGTACCTGGCAAATCGCGATGGACGGCAGCCAGAAGCTCCCGCAGCGTATGCTCGATTCCGTGCGCTGGCATCTGGTGCATCAAAAAAGCTTCCCGCTGCTGGCATTAGGCATTGCAGGCTGGATGCGGTATGTCGGTGGTGTCGATGAGCAGGGCAACGCTATCGACGTGAGCGACCCGCAGCTGGCGGTCATTCAGGCGGCGGTGAAGGGAAGTGCTGAGGGCGAAGACCGGGTGAAGGCGCTGCTGGGCATTGAGGCCATTTTTGGCAAAGAACTCCCGCATGAAACCGTCTTTGTGGATGCGGTAATGCGTGCTTACCAGACGTTACTGCAAAAAGGTGCAAAAGCCACGATCGCAGAGTACGCGGCGAACTGCTAAGTCATCACATGCCGCCGCGTGCGGCGGCATGATGTCGCATGAATCAGTGCATACCCAGGCGAATCAGTTCAATCGGTTCGAACTTACCTTCGCAACCTTCCACTTCTACCGTTTTGCTGCGACGCACCTGCGCGGCATCCAGCCCTTCGCTGTGGATCGCTTTAATCACGCCGGTGTGTCCTGTGCCATTGATCATTACACGGCTGCCGGTGGTAATTGCGTTACGGTTACGGTCGTATGTCATCATGGTATTTTCTCCTCTCTCACTTATCCGTTACGGCGCTATTTCAGGTTTCACCGTTCACGGGGCACTATAAATACGCCTGTCTGCATCTCATTTTTTTGTTTTTGATCAAACTCACACTTTTTTCTCAATATTGGTGGGTGCTGACGGTTCACGACAGCAATTTACAAAGCCCACATTTATTTTCCTTTGTTGATAGTTTCTGCAGGCAAGCGTTTAGGGTTTGTTTATATTCCGACTGTCATTCTTGAAGCAGGGAATACCCCTTTCACAGGAATAAGGAGTCAGGCTTATGTATAAGAAGATTTTAATGCCTGTTGATGTATTTGAAATGGAATTGAGCGACAAAGCGGTTCGCCACGCGGCCAACCTTGCAAAGGCGGAAGGTGCGTCGATTACGCTGGTGAACATTCTCCCCAACAGCAGCCGCTCGTTGCTGCGCGGATTCAACGCCGATATCAAAAAGTTTGAAGCGTTTATGACCGCTGAATCCGGGAAGAAAATGAACGAGCTGAAAAGGCTGTTTGATCTCCCCGGGGAGAATATCCACAGCCTGGTCTGCTTTGGCAACGTGCGTGATGAAATTATCAAACTGAGCAAAGAAGGGGAATATGACGTGATCGTCATCGGGTCGAAAAACCCGAGCATCAGCACCCATCTGCTCGGTTCAAATGCGGAATCTATCCTGCGCTATGCGAGTATTCCGGTGCTGGTGGTTCGCTAATCTCTTCGCCGCAACCGAAACGGGGGCGGCGTATTTTACTCTTCGCTAAACCAGTCGCTGTTTTCCTGACGAATTAACTGTACTGATTCGCTGATTTCCTGCAGGTGCAGCGTCATCGCTTTTTCTACACCGTCCTGATCGCGTTTTTCCAGCGCACTGAAAATATCATGATGCTGTCGGAGCAACATTTCCGGTGGTGAGACGTGGTCGAGGCTCATATAGCGCACGCGGTCGATGGTGGCTTTGATGTTTTCAATCGTGTCCCAGGCCAGTTGACAGTCTGCAATTTGCGCCAGCTTCTGGTGAAACTCGTCATCAAGCTGGAAGAAGTCGTTGAGCTGTTTGCGGTCAATCGCAATACGCTGCTGATGCAGGTTTTGCTCCAGCAGGTAGCACTGGTTGTCATCAATCAAGGATGCGGCACGGCGCGCCACCGCGCACTCAATGGCCTGACGGACAAAACAGCCGTTACGCACCTGGGAGAGCGAGATTTTGTTCACATAGCTGCCGCGCTGCGGGCGGATCTGAATCAGACCGTTTTCTGCAAGCTTGATAAACGCCTCACGCACGGGCTGGCGGGACACGTCAAACCGCACGGACACCTCTTTTTCAGAGAGCGGCGTTCCGGGTGGGATCAGGCAATGGACAATATCACGTCGCAAAATGCGATAGATTTGCTGGTTTACGGGCTGGGTAGGATTGAGTTGCGATTCAGCGGCCATGAGTTGTCATTTCTCAGAGAGTTAGCCTGAACATACTACCATTCTTTTATGGCCTGAAACAGACCCGGCCCGCAGGCCGGGAAGGGCAATTTTAGCCACGATGGACGCTAAGTCCGCCAAAACTCTGGCTGACTGGCATCATTTCTACCGTGTTAATGTTGACGTGTTTTGGCAGCGTTGCCACCCACCAGACAGCTTCGGTGACATCTTCCGGCGTCAGGGCGTTCGCATTCTCGTAGGTTTTGTCTGCTTTCGCGTCATCACCTTTAAACCGAACGTTGGAAAATTCGGTTCCGCCTACCAGGCCCGGCTCAATATCGGTCACGCGAATGGCGGTGCCGTGCAGGTCGGTACGCAGGTTAAGGCTGAACTGACGCACGAAGGCTTTGGTCGCGCCATAAACATTACCGCCCGCATAAGGCCAGCTTCCGGCGGTCGAACCGATGTTAATAATGTGGCCGCGATTGCGCTCAACCATGCCTGGCAGCACGGCGCGGGTCATGTACACCAGCCCTTTGTTGTTTGTGTCGATCATGTTTTCCCAGTCTTCGACGCTGGCTTTGTGGGCAGGCTCCATACCGAGCGCCAGACCGGCATTGTTGACCAGCAGGTCAATGGCACGCCATTCGGCCGGCAGGTTAGCAATCATCTCTTCGATGGCGGCACGATTACGGACATCAAGCTGCGCGGTCAGGATGCTGTCACCCAGCTCATCTTTCAGCTCCTGCAGACGCTCCTGACGACGACCCGTCGCAATCACCTTATGCCCGTTGGCGACGAAGCGACGCGTGATGCTTTCACCAAAACCTGCCGTTGCCCCGGTAACTAAAATAATCATCTCACTGTTCCTCAACGCTTTTTGTGTTGTACTAACATAGCACGGCCGCGAAGGATGCGTTAAGGCAACATTTGTATGACGGCATTGCAGGCAGTGGCGGCCTGGCCTACTCTGGGAAGATAACCGTACTCAGGAGTGAAAGATGTCGGCCACTAATCCCTTTTTTGAAAGCAGCCTGTTGCCTTATCAGGCACCCCGATTCGACGAAATCAACGACGGCCACTACCGCCCGGCATTCGATGAAGCGATACGCCAGAAGCGAGCCGAAATTGACGCGATTGTCGCGCAAACGGCCGCCCCCGATTTCAACAATACCGTGCTGGCGCTCGAAAAAAGCGGTGCCATGCTCTCGCGTGTCAGCAGCGTTTTCTTCGCCATGACCTCTGCGCACACCAATGATGACTTACAGGCGCTTGAGGAGCAGATCTCTACCGAGCTTGCTGCCCTGGCGAACGATATCTGGCTTAACGACACGCTGTTCTCTCGCGTAGAGAGCGTCTGCCAGGATTGTGCTGCGCTGGACGCCGAATCCCGTCGGCTGGCAGAAGAGACGTACCAGCACTTTGTGCTGGCCGGTGCGCGGCTGAATGATGCAGAAAAAGCGCAGCTGAAAGCGCTGAATACCGAGGCGGCTACCCTCACCAGCCAGTTTAATCAGCGTCTGCTGGCCGCCACCAAAGCCGGTGGGCTGGTCGTGGATTATGCTCATCAGCTTGATGGACTCAATCCTGACGAGATTGCGACGGCTGCCCATGCCGCCGCGGAGAAAGGGCTGAACGATCGCTGGTTGATTCCGCTGCTGAATACCACTCAACAACCCGCACTTTCCGCGCTGCGTGACCGTCAGACGCGCGAAAATTTGTTTAACGCGGGCTGGACGCGTACCCAGAAAGGGGATGAAAACGATACCCGGGCACTGATCCTGCGTCTCACCGCGTTGCGCGCGCGTCAGGCAAAATTGTTGGGGTTTGAGGACTACGCAAGCTGGAGTATCGCCGATCAAATGGCGAAAACACCAGCCGCCGCGTTGGCTTTTATGCGCGGAATTGTGCCCGCCGCACGCACCCGAGCGATGCTTGAGCAAGCTGATATCCAAAAAGTGATTGATGACGAGCAGGGCGGGTTCACCGTGCAGGCGTGGGACTGGGCCTTTTATGCCGAGCGCGTGCGCCAGGCGAAATATGCCCTCGACGAGTCGCAAATCAAGCCGTACTTTGCGCTCAACACCGTATTGCAGGATGGCGTATTCTGGGCTGCAAGCCAGCTGTTTGGCCTCCGCTTTGTCGAGCGTTTCGATATTCCGGTTTACCATCCTGATGTCCGCGTGTGGGAAATTTTCGACCACACCGGCGAAGGGATGGCGCTGTTCTACGGTGATTTCTTTGCCCGCGAATCGAAAGCCGGTGGGGCGTGGATGGGGAATTTCGTCGAGCAATCGTATGAGTTTGCCTCGCGCCCGGTTATCTACAATGTCTGCAACTATCAAAAACCGGCTAACGGTCAGACGGCGCTGATCTCCTGGGACGATGTGGTCACTCTGTTCCACGAGTTTGGTCATACGCTGCACGGTCTGTTTGCCAGCCAGCGCTACGCCTCCCTCTCCGGCACCAATACGCCGCGTGATTTTGTCGAGTTCCCATCGCAAATCAACGAGCACTGGGCGAGCCATCCGCAGGTGTTTGCCCACTATGCCCGCCACTATCAGACCGGAGAGCCGATGCCGGAGGCGCTGCGCGATAAAATGCTTAACGCGACGCAGTTTAATAAAGGTTATGACATGACCGAGTTGCTTAGCGCTGCGCTGCTGGATATGAACTGGCACGGCATCAGCGAACCCGTGGACGATGTTGACACCTTTGAAGCGGCAGCACTGCACAAAGAGGGGCTGGATCTGCCCGCCGTTCCACCGCGCTATCGCAGCAGCTACTTCGCCCATATCTTTGGCGGCGGCTACGCGGCAGGGTATTACGCTTATCTTTGGACGCAAATGCTGGCAGACGATGGCTACCAGTGGTTTGTTGAGCAGGGTGGTTTGACTCGCGAAAACGGACAGAAATTCCGTGAAGCGATTTTGTCGCGCGGGAACAGCACTGATTTAGCTGAACTTTACCGGAACTGGCGTGGCCACGATCCGAAGATTGAACCGATGCTGGAGAATCGTGGATTGAGTGCTTAAGGGCTTTTTTAGTATGGGAACAGAACCGGGCGCGATGCCCGGTTTTTTGTCCGCTTTTGTCTTCCCCAAAATCATTAACGCCGCATAAAGTGCCTGGATAAAATCTGGAAGGATGGCCATCGTTACCAGAAAGCCGGAATAATGTTGGGTGACTTCTTCAGCCAGGGGGTGTCCCAGCTCAACCTTTTCGATGAGAACGCACTGTATGCTGGCAGCGAAAAGTTGATTGAGGTGCTCGATCACCTGAATGCGAAAGACGGGAAAGGCACGCTTTACTTTGCAGGGCAGGGCATATAGCAGCATTGGCAGATGAAACGTGAAATGCTGTCGCCGAGATATACGACCAGATATTCAGATCAGCTAAGGGTCCGGTGATTTCCCCAATTTCCAGGGCCGTTATGTGCCAGGATCGGACATAGCTAACGTTCTATGTTCTTCAACCAGGTGGGAGCAGGTCCCAGCTTCATTACCCAACCTCGACCTATGAACTTTTTGAGGGGCATTTAGATGGATGTTGAATTTCAGTTCATAAAATTATTCATCAAATGTATCAATAACCTATTCAAACATTCCTTAAACTCAGAGTAGACTAGATTAACAATCTGTTTCAATTGCAAATTGGCAACCTATAGCTAGCGCTAGGGGAGTGTTCATGTTTAGTCAGGTTGACATCGGTAGTTTCGGTAGTTTTACGGACCTCAGTTGGAAAAATAGCCTTAAAGATGCAGGCAACAACGTCCAGAATTTCAAGAGGCTCAACATCCTCTACGGACGGAACTACTCTGGTAAAACTACACTCTCGCGAATTTTCCGCGCTTTGGAAACGGGGCGCATTCCACACAACTACGTGGACCCAAATTTCACTATTCGTGGTGACAAAGGTGATGTGACACAGGTAGGCCTTGCCGGTCATGGCTACGATGTTCGGGTCTACAACCGGGATTTTGTGAGCGATAACCTAAGCTTCTTGGTCAATCAGACCGACGGCGAGATCAAGACGTTTGCTATTGTTGGTGAAAAGAACAAAGAAATCGAAGATGCCATTACTGCAATTCAAACTAGACTAGGCAGTGTTGAATCGAAGGCGGGCCTCCGACATGAGCTTGAAGCTAAAAAGAAAGAGCGAGATCGGACGAAAGACAATCATAAAACTGCGTCTGATGCTCTAGAGGGCAAACTTCGTTCTCATGCCAACAATAAGATTAAACAGAATCGCATCTACGGTCCTGCTGTCTACAACATAGAAAGCATCAAAAAAGACATTGGCTCAGTCAAAAAACCTAGCTTCATAGCTCTGACAACCGAAGAACAAGCAGCCAAGGTCAATCTCTTGAAGCAAGAGGCCCTACCTGATATTACCGATACAGTATCGATAAACCTCAACATCGAATCAATAAGCAAAGTAGCTGAAGAACACCTTTCAAGATTGATTAAGCCAACCCTGCCAATTCAGGAGTTGTTGAATGAGACGGCTCTCCAGATGTGGGTGAAGGAAGGTATACCGCTACACAAAGATAAGCGGGACACTTGCGCATTCTGCCGTCAGAATCTTCCTCATGACATCTGGCAGGTATTAGACTCTCACTTCAGTAAGGAATCCTCGGCTCTGGAGTCGAGTATCGATTCATGTCTGACTTCTATCGCCACCGAAATCCAAGCTATTCCTAACTTCTTGACTTTGACTGGCGATAAATTCTACGCAGAAGAAAAAATATTATTTGATACCAGCAAGATAGCACTTGCTGAACATCTGAAAGGCTACATGCAGGACCTCAAAGCTCTGCAGGCGGCGTTGGATAAGAGAAAGAACGCCATTTTTCAGCAGGTTCCCATGCCTGTCTATATTCATGATCCGACTGCAATTCAGCAATGCGTGGGCGACATCAATGATCTGATCGCCAAAAATAATGGCCGCACAATTTCGCTGGAGAACGATAAAAGCACAGCACGAGAATCTCTACGGCTTACCGATGTGGCGTCTTTTATCGCAGACATCACCTACGATACTGAATTAGCGCGTATTGCCAGTCTCAAGATAGATGCTGACACAGCCAACACTGCATTTACCGAAGCTGAAGCCGAAATTCTTGAACAAGAAACCGAAGTGACCCGTCTACAGGGTCAGCAGAAGGATGAACGCAAGGGCGCGGAGCGAGTGAATGAGTTGCTCAGCCACTTCTTTGGTCATGACGGCATCGAGCTTGAAGCCAAAGACAATGTTGAGAATACTTCGGTTAAGTTTGAAGTCAGCAGAGATGGCAAATCTGCCTACAACTTGAGCGAAGGCGAATGCAGCCTGATTGCTTTCTGCTACTTCATAGCCAAGTTGGAAGAGCCAGAAAGCAAAGGTAAGGATCTGATCATTTATATAGATGACCCGATTTCCAGCCTAGACGGAAATCACATTTTCTTCATGTTCAGCTTGATTGAAAGCCTGATTGCGAAACCCATCAAGAATGCAGATGGAACAAACAGCTATCGCTACAAGCAGCTTTTTATATCCACTCACAACCTAGATTTCTTGAAATATCTAAAGAAAATATCACTTCCTAATGAGAGGAATCACGGTGGATGCCAACATTTCATTGTTGAGAGAAATGGAGGGGCAAGTCAGATTTCCCTGATGCCTTCATATCTGCGAGACTACATCACTGAATTCAACTACCTGTTTCATCAGATTTACAAGTGCCGTAATCAAGGTGGAGCGAATGAATCTCATGAACCATACTATGGATTCGGTAACAACCTCCGCAAGTTCCTTGAGGCATTTCTGTTCTTTAAGTTCCCGCACCATGATGACAAGAACGATGCCTTTGAACGGATCAAGAAATTCTTTGGCGAAGAGGATCCGACAGCGATAGCTCTTGTGAATAGACTTAACAACGAGTTTTCACATCTCGAATCAATCCCTGATCGCGGATTCAAACCTGTGGAGATTCCAGAAATTTCCAAGGTGGCAAACTACGTATTGGATAAGATTTATGCGTCAGATCCGCATCAATACAACTCCTTGTTAAAAAGCATTGGCGAACCACCAAGGTCACCTTAGGAAAAAAGAGTATAAAGAGTTTTTTACGGTGAGCGAGGCGCTATTCGGATCTGGAATGCGCCTCTCAAACACGCCGGAAGAGTACTCACTGATGTATGGACAATCGGAACACTCAAAAGAGTGTGGCGCTAAACAGGTATGAATAGTAAATGTCCGCTCCTCGCTCACAGCGGACCTTGCGGCTCTTATGCCGGTCCGCTTTGTGCAGAAAGGTAAATTCAGCTGTATTCAATAATATCAAACCCTTCATCAGCCGTTGGCTCAGCGAAAAAGCGCGTTATGGTTTCAAATTGTTGATCTGAGGCTGTAAATTCATGCATTCCTTCTGCATTACGGGCGCGCAAGCGGGATTTACATACTTCATCAGTAACTTTCAGGTAATGCAGCCTGTTACTGGCACCTGACTCCTTAATGATGCTCATCATCCATTCACGATTGGTTTGTGTGTTTGCCGGAAAATCCAGAACTACGGATAAACCCGCTTTGAGTAGCGACACCAGATGAGGCTTCATAGCGTTTCTGAGTCTTGAGGAATACTGCACATAATCAGCTATGGATTGCATTTCATTGGCAAAGAGGGCAGCCAGCCAATAATCTTCACTGACAATTATGGTGCCGGGTAATGCACCTAACTTTGCTGACAATGTGGATTTGCCTGATGCAATTTTCCCACATAACAAGTGCAAAGTGGGTTTTTCTGACGTTGTTACTGAAGCGATATCCATTATTTACCTCACTGGATTGTTACCGGTAAGGCCCGCCTTACCGGCGGGAAAATGGCGAACGTTATCCCACCTGAGTCAGACAGGTGATAATAATCATTGAATGGAATAGGACAGAGTGTGTTTTCATTGTCATTCAAGTTAACAGGGCCTGAATGCAAAATCAGCAATTTTTTCCCTTATACATTGAATGTCCAATCCAGTGAGTTTGGCCGCTCTGTGCCAAGAGCGGAAGTTATTTACACCTTGCTATGCAATTTACGGCCAGCCGGTCAGTTCGTCATCTCAGTTTCATTTCAATGGGTTGTAAACTTTGAATCCGGGATTTTTTTCAAAAATCTCAGCAACAAAATCCATGAACACAATCGCGCGTTTTGGTAAAAGTCGATTTGCAACATAAACAGCCTGAATGGGAACGGGAGATGCAGTGTAATCCGCCAGTAATAATTGTAAGTTGCCATTTGCCAGTCCCTCCTCGAACAACCATTCTGGGCCCTGTGCGATCCCAACCCCAGCATTGACAAATTTCTGCACTGCTTCAGGTGAATTGACCCTGAGCCGGCCAGAAACAGGCACATCCATATCCCGAAATCTCCAGGTAGCGCCCGTTGATAACAGGGTATAGATCAAACAATCATGTTTTTTTAAATCCTCCGGGGTGTCAGGAATCCCATGTTCAGCCAGGTACTTGTGACTGGCAACACAGACTCGCTCATACATGCCAAGTCTGCGGGCACGCATTGCACTGTCCTCAAGGTGACCAATGCGGATTGCCAGCTCAGCGCCTTCATCAACGAGATTGATATAGCGGTCATTAATCTGTAGATCGAGTGTTAGCTCAGGGTAGCGTTCTAAAAAATCGGGTATGCGCGGAATCAAAAATGTGTGAGCCAGTGCAGTGGGACAAGCAACGCGCAGTAACCCTGTGGGCGTCACATTTTCTCTGAAAGAAGACTCTGACTCTTCGACCGCTTCCAGAATACGCCTTGCTTCCAGATAATAACGTTCTCCTTCAGGAGTCAGGGAAAGCTTGCGGGTTGATCGGTGGAGTAATCTGGTCTGCAAATGCTCTTCGAGGGTTGCAACATGACGACTCACGTTCGGTTGCCCTAAGCCTAAATCCCTGCCTGCTGCAGAAAAGCTGCCTGTCTCCGCAGTGCGGACAAAGCATGTCATCAAAAGTAATCTGTCCATCCTAAACCTATTTATGCTTTTAACGCATGGAACATATTCATAAATACAATCTTATCACCCTTAAAGCATGAGTATAGAGTGGCGATCAAATCGGTCATTTGCCGATCAGCTGTTAAAACTCACGGGAGATATGTTCATGTCCAGATTACAAGGTAAACGCGCACTCATCACGGGTGGAACAAGTGGTATTGGTCTTGCAACCGCGAAACTGTTTGTCGCAGAAGGTGCACGCGTAATGGTTACTGGTATTAACCCTGATTCTGTCGCAAAGGCGAAACTCGAGCTGGGTAAAGATGTGGTCGTCGTGAGCGCGGATTCTGCAGATGTGAATGCACAGAAAGCGCTGGCTCAGACGGTTCAGGAACATTTTGGTGAGCTGGATATTGCTTTCCTGAATGCGGGTATATCAATGTATATGCCAATTGAGGCATGGACAGAAGAAATGTTCGACCGCATTTATAATATCAACGTTAAAGGTCCTTATTTCCTGATGCAGGCGCTGTTGCCAGTGTTCGCAAACTCTGCATCAGTGGTCTTTAATACATCTATAAATGCGCACACGGGCCCGGTGAACTCTTCAGTTTATGGCTCCACCAAAGCCGCATTACTCAACATGTCGAAAACACTGTCTAACGAGTTACTTTCTCGCGGGATCCGTATCAACGCGGTGAGCCCAGGCCCGGTTGACACGCCGCTTTACGATAAGGCGGGGATCCCCGTGGAATATCATGATCAAGTGATGAAAGATATCGTTGCAACCATCCCTGCCGGTCGTTTTGGTAAGCCTCAGGAAGTCGCGCAAGCGGTGCTTTATTTTGCCTCCGATGCGTCTGCCTGGACCGTGGGTTCAGAAATCATCATCGACGGCGGCGTTTCAATCTAAGCCACCCAAATAAGATTTACAATTCATCAAGCACGCCACCTTTTATGGCGGCGGGCTATTATTTTATCTGGAGGTTGAGATGTCTACCCATGACCTGACACTGATTAGCCACCCATTGTGTCCCTTTGTGCAGCGTTCAGCGATCGTTCTTCTCGAAAAAAATGTGCCATTTGACCGTGTAAATGTAGATCTGTCGGCGAAGCCTGACTGGTTTTTTGCTCTGTCACCCACCGGCAAGGTACCGCTACTTAAAGTGCATCATGCAGAGGGCGAAGATGCCATTATTTTTGAGAGCATGGTGATCTGCGAGTATCTTAATGAAACGCAAGATGGTGATTCGCTGTATGCTGACGATGCATTAGAAAGGGCTAGACAGCGAGCATGGATCGAGTTCTCTACATTAATGCTTGGAAATGCCTGGCAATTTTTAAATGCGACTGATCAGGCCATGGCAGACAGCAAACGCGCTGTGCTCCGTGAGCAACTTGAATATATTGAATCTGAATTGAATTCAGGGCCTTATTTCTCGGGTTCCAAATTCAGTATGGTTGATGCGATCTACGCTCCTGTTTTCCGTTACTTCTCCATCATTGATGCATCAGTATCTGAGGCGATTTTTGAGGGACTTCCGCGGATTTCCGCATGGAAAACTGCACTTGCGAAAAGGGAAAGCGTAAATGCCGCTGTATCACCAGATTATGCAGAACTTTTCCAAAATCATCTTCGTCAGCATTCTGCAATTCTCGCTGCCTGAAGATATTTTTTGAGAAACCGTGACCTGCTCTTCTCCCTGTTGATTATCAGATGCCAATGATAGTCCCAGCTCCCGGTTGTTACGACAAATGCGAACTTCCGCTTTTCGCTCACAACAGACCTTCAGCCTAGCCATCTTGTCCGCTTCGTGCCAGAAGCGGACATTTCTCGCTGTTAGGTGCAGGAAAAATCGTTTTTTTAGGCTTAGGAAAAGGTATATGGGTATGCCGAATCTGAAAGCCTAAATCCTGATAGTTTTTCTCCAGTTGCCGCCACTAAACTAATTACAATTCCTGAGCCGTTGGTCTGAAAATAATTTCACTCACACCAACATCTTCTGGTTCATTAATTGCGAAGGCTACCATGCGTGCAAAGGTTTCTGCTGGCACGCCAACATTTTCAACGTAATCCTGGTTTGCAGCCTTAACATCTTTATCCGTTATATGCTCCAGCAGTTCTGTTTTAACAGCACCGGGGGAGACTAACGTGACGCGAATGTTATGTGCCGCCATTTCCTGGCGCAAACCATCGGTTAATGCACGAACAGCAAATTTTGTCGCCGAATAGACAGCAGAACTCTGGAAGACAAGGTGTGCAGCAACAGATGCGGTGTTAATGATATGACCTGTTTTTTGTGATTTCATATAAGGCAGCACCGCAGCAATCCCGTGTAGAACCCCGCGCAGATTGACATCAATCATCTGATTCCATTCATCGACATTTCCCTGTTCAAGGCGGGAAAGTGGCATCAGGCCGGCATTATTGATAAGAACATCTACACGACCGAATTTGTTGACCGCAGTCTCAATGAGGTTCTTTACGTCATCAAGTTTCGTCACATCGGTTGCGACGGCGATGGCTTCTTTATTCTGCTTTTGGAGCTCACTCGCAATGGCCTCAATGCGGTCTATTCTCCGCGCAGCCATTACAACCTTTGCTCCTTTTTCAGCAAGATAACGTGCAGCCGCTTCACCCATACCGCTTGATGCGCCCGTGATTACAATTACTTTGCCTATGATGTTATCTGTCATTTTTACTCTTCCTGGATAGGAGATGGGCTGTTGTCACCACTATCAGACTGAGATCAGGTTCAATCTCTTCAGACTTCAGTGACACATTCCTGAACAGGGATAATCTTAGCAGTAGAGCATTAATTCGATAATGCGTATAAACTTATATTGATTATGAGTACAGCTCATTAATTGGAGTTAGGTTACGGGTAGTTCGTGTGAGCAGGGGGATCTTCAGCCGTTATTCCCGCGTCGATATTGCCTGGCTGAGAGCCGGTTGCGCCCCCCTGGTTGAGCCTTCGCACGGGTTAAACTCCCTTCGCGGGTGACGGTAATGAAATAAAGGAGGTCATTCAGATTACGTTTCATCAGTGAAATACTCACAAAACATAACTATAGCTTATAAGCCCATTAAGCAATCATTAGCTAGTCAGCATACATCTATCGTGTAGAATTTCCAGTAAGAGAGGAGTCCGGAGATAAGCATACGGATCTGAACCCATTTGATAAATTGACTTCTTTTTCAAAGCTAACCATCAATAATCATTGATGCTGCACCTGAAAGGTGTAGCACATTTGCGGGAGAGAATCTGGATGAAAAAAATATTATTCCTGTTATTTATTATCATCATGAGCTTTTTATTCCCGGTTCGTGCCAGTAATTCTTTACAGACAGACAAGGAAGAAGTCGTGACCATTAAAATGACTATCAAACAGCAAACTTTTTACGTTGAACTTAAGAATAATCCAGCCGCAAAGGCATTTATTGAACAGCTTCCCCTGACTCTAACGATGGAGGAACTTAACGGGAAAGAGAAATTTGCTGATCTGCCCCGTCCCTTACCGACCCGCCAGGTCAAACCTGGAACCATTAATCAGGGCGATCTCATGTTATATGGCCATCGTACCCTGGTACTTTTTTATGAAACCTTTCAGACAAACTACGGATACACACCCGTTGGCAGAATAATAGCGCCAGAAAATCTTGGTAAAATTGCAGATGAAAAAGAAGTAATAGCAAGGTTTACCACAGATAAAAAAGGTTGATCTGTATTATCAAACACTGAATCTGGATTACCTATAGACGCAAATGCTGGCAGACGATGGCTATCAGTGGCTTGTCGAGCAGGGTGGTTTGACCCGCGAAAACGGACAGACATTCCGCGAGGTGATTCTGTCGCGCGGGAGCAGTAGTGATTGAGCTGAACTTTACCGGAACTGGCGCGGCCACGATCCGAGGATTGAACCGATGCTGGAGAATCGCGGGTTGAGTGCGTAGCGCTTATTCAGATCAGCCACAAAACCGGGCATGATGCCCGGTTTTTGTTTGATTATGTCTTACCCATAACTTTAATTATTTATGCCGTGTAAAAGGTATAAAAATTGCTGATGCCGTATGAAACATTTTAATAATGGCCGAATGTGATGCAATTCGTAATGACCATTAATGTGGGATGAGATATAACATGGTTTGAAAAATTAACATTCTCATAACGTCATTAAGGTTAAGCAAATGAAGCAGGTTGGTATTGTTGGTTGGCGAGGAATGGTGGGCTCTGTTTTGTTACAAAGAATGGTCGAAGAGAACGACTTCGACAATATTTCCGCGCATTTTTACAGTACTTCCAGTGCAGGGGCTGCTGGTCCCGTCATTGGTGGCGTCAACCACACACTCAAAGATGCTAATTCTATTATCGCTCTGGCCGAAATGGATATCATCATAACCTGTCAGGGCGGGGATTATACCAAAGCAATTTATCCTAAGTTGATTAGCCATGGCTGGCAAGGCTACTGGATTGATGCGGCCTCAGCGCTCCGGATGGATGAAAAAGCCTGCATTATTCTCGACCCGGTTAACCGCACAAATATCGATCGTGCCATCAAAGAGGGAATTAAACTTTTTGTTGGGGGCAACTGTTCCATTACGCTGAGTCTTATGGGACTGTCAGGCTTAATTAAAGCTGACCTGATAGAATGGATGAGTGTGATGACCTATCAGTCTGCATCCGGAGCGGGTGCTAAATATGTCCGGGAATTAATTGCTCAAAGCGCTTATATCAGTAAACATTTATCTTCTGATGAGCTGGAATCCTCAGGTTCAGTGCTTCCTTTAGTCAATAAAGTGAGTGAATTAATTAACAGTGCTAACATGCCTATCCAGAATTTCGGCGCGCCTTTAATGGGCAGTATTATTCCATGGATTGACAGCGATTTAGGGGATGGTAATAGCAGAGAAGAATGGAAGGGTGAGGCAGAAACGAACAAAATCCTTGGTCTTTCTCCGGGGACGATTGCAGTAAATGGCTTGTGTATTCGGGTCGGTGTGATCCGTTGCCATAGTGCTGCAATAACCTTGAAGCTCAAGCGTGAAGTCAGCGAAGAAGAATTTGCAGAGCTTGTGACGCATTCCCATCCATGGGTTAACTATGTGCCCAATAATAAGGATGACAGTGTCAGTAAATTGACTCCCGCTAACATTAGCGGTTCGCTGCAGGTGGGTATTGGCCGTTACAAGAAAATGTCGCTTAACAATGACCCCATATACTCGGTTCTGACGGTCGGCGATCAGCTGTTGTGGGGCGCTGCGGAACCCTTGCGACGGATGTTGAATATTCTGCCTGGCAAAGTCTAATCACGCTCACACGGTCATGGCGCGCTGCGCGTAAGGCGTGGGTTTAACGAGAAGCTGGAGACTTAACTCCAGCCTCAAGGAATGGGTTTCAATCTGAGGCCGTTTCGCCTGGGGCTTCCTTTAACGATTCGATACTTATCTCTGAGTCATTAGTTTCAAGTAGCTGGGTTAATAAAATCAGGTTATTGAATTCGTTCAGTAACATTTCAGCGTCGGATTTGAGCGGCGTATCTGCTGCTTCGAGTGCTGCATTGATCGCTTTTCTGACATTCTCGAGCATTTCGTTCATACCGCCATTTTTACCAATGGTCAGTAACAACGCGCCTATCAACAAAGACTGTGCTTCTACTTTGGCCGCCAGCTCTTTAGCTTCAGCGTCCATTTTGGAAATTTTTGCGATAACACTGAGTATCAAGTTTTTCATAATGCCCCCTTATTTTCTTTGCGAGATTAACTCCTTAGTAAATTTTGAGCGAGGTTTATTTTATGGCGACAGCAATTGTCTTTGTTGATGAAGCAGGGCACGGTGCCAGCAGTGATCAACACCGTGCGCTTCCGGTTAACGGAAGAAGTCTGCCAGGGCCTCACTCAGGGCCTGAGGTTGTTCATCCGGAATGAAATGACCGCAATGAGCAAGCGTAATGCCACTCACCGTCTCTGCAAACTGGCGAAGCGGGGCAGCCATATCGGCAATCGAACCCTGATCGGCACTGACGGCCAGCAGCGGCACCCGAAGTTTTTGCGTTTCAGCCAGCGTCCGGTTCTGAACAGCGGAGACCGCCGCTTCTCTGTAAGGGGCCAGCCCGGCACGCAGCGCGCCGTTTTGCTGCATCAGGCGGACATATCGGGCGATATCCGCATCGCTAAAGGCCATCGGACTGGCAGTTTTTCGCCGCAGGAACCATTCGAGGTAAATCTCTTCACGCCCGCTAATTAAGGCTTCCGGCAGGTCGGGGAGAAGATGAAACGCGAAGTGCCAGGTTTTCCAGGCTTTTTCTGGCGTCGCGGGCAGGGCGTCCGGCAAAGTAATACCCGGAATACCGGCATCAAGCAGAGCCAGCTTGATTACCTGCTGTTCATAACGCAGGGCATACGGCCAGGCAACCCATGCACCTACATCGTGGGCGGCCAGGTAATGTCTTGTGATCCCAAGTGCCTGCACCAGCCCAAAAACCGAACTGGCAAGCGTAAGGGTATCGTAGCCAGACTGTGGCTTATCGGAGTCGCCCTGGCCCGGGAGGTCGAGTGCGATGATATCGTAACGATCGGCTAAAAGAGCCATCACTTTATGCCAGGCAAACCCGCTTTGCGGGAAGCCTGCAAGCAGCACGATTGTTTCACCTTGCGTCTGTCCGCCTCTGACATAGTGCAGACGAACCCCATCGACCGTTGAGTAATAGTGCGCAAAACCGGGCAAGCCCGCGACAGGCTGCGACCACGGAAGGGGGATTGAATTCTCAGACATGACTACCTCCAGCTATTTAGGAAATGATCATTTCCTTTATGGGTAAATTTTTTAGGCGAGTTGCGCCATCACCGTCTCTACCAGCCGTTCGCGCGCCGGTAATTCTCCGGCTTTGCCCGCCACACGCATGCCCAGGACCAGGCACAGCAAAACGCCGCTCAATGCCTGCGCGTCATGTCGGGAATTTACCGAACCGTCCTGCATACCCTGTTCGATCAGCTGGAGGATCGCGTGTTGATTTCGCGCAAGCGCGCTCTGCACCAGCCCGGCAATTTCGCCGTCAAACTGGCTGAGTTCAAGGGTGCTACCGACCACCAGGCAGCCGCGGCGCCCTTCGACAGCGCTGGCCGATTCAAGATAAAAGTTCAGCAGCTCGGCTATTTTGGCCCGGCCATCAGGTTGTCGCGCCAGACGCTGGCGCAACGATTGATTGCGCAGGGAGGTATAACGCGCGAATACCTGCAGGAACAGGCCACGTTTATCGTGAAAGGCTTTATAAATACTGCCCGCAGTGAGTTGCATCGCGTCGCTCAGGTCACTTATCGACGCGCTGTGGTAACCCTTTTCTCTGAATACCGGCATAGCCAGATCCAGAGCCGCATCAAGATCAAACTGCCGCGGACGTCCGCGCTCGCGTGCGTTCTGTAGCTTCTCAGACATTGTGTTCATCATTTAGGAAACAATCGATTCCTAAATACTCCCATAAATGGGCGTATCTGGAAAGCGTGAAGTTCTATAAAAAGAGTTTGCCGCGGCAGAAGAGTGGAGTGGTCATTTTAGCTTCAACACGCTCCGGTATACTGCAACGTGATTTTAACAGGGCGTCGAACGTACAGGCCGTCGCTAACAGAGCCAGCCAATATGCAAAAGGCAGGAAGTATGTCTCTTCGTTCACTGCGGGCGTTGTGCCTGACAAGTTTTTTCATTGCTGATGTTCGCGATGGCCTCGGGCCCTTTCTCGGCATCTTCCTGACGGAACGTCACTGGACCCCGGATGATATCGGCATCCTGATGACCGCCGGGGGGCTGGCGGGATTACTGGCAACGCTGCCGGCGGGATTTATTACGGATACCTCCCGCAATAAGCGTTCGGTTCTGGCACTGCTTTGTATCGCCATTACGCTGAGTACGCTGCTGCTCTGGTTTAGTCAGCAGAGCGGCGTCGTCGCCGTCTCGCAAATTATCACCGGTATCTGCGCGGCGTTTGTGGGGCCACTGATTGCGGGTATTACGCTGGGTCTGACGGGCCCGAGCGGGTTTAGCGCGCAGATGGGGAAGAACGAGGCGTTCAACCACGCCGGCAATTTCCTGACGGCGGTGATTGCAGGCGGCATTGCCTGGTTCTGGGGCGTCGGGGGCATTTTCCTGCTGATGACCTGTACGACGCTTCTGACGTTGTGCGCGCTGCTTGCCATTCGTCATACAGATATCGACAACGATGCGGCGCGAGGGCTGACCTCTTCAGCCCGTCAACCGGTCCCCGGCGTCGCGGTGCTGATTAAAAACCGGGCGCTGTTGATAACCGGGCTGACCCTGCTGCTGTTCCATCTGGCCAATGCCGCACTGCTGCCGATGCTGAGCATGAGGGTTGCTGCGGCACCGGCAACAATCAATCCCGGATTATTTGCGGCGGCCACCGTCATCATTTCTCAGGCGGTGATGATCCCCGTCGCCATGGGGGTAGCAGGTCGAATTGAGCGCTACGGTTACTGGCGTTTCATCATGCTGGCCCTGTTGATCATGCCCGTTCGGGCGGCACTGGCAGCCTCCACAGACGCCCCGTTGATGATGATCCCGGTACAAATTCTTGATGGGCTGGCCGCGGGGATCCTGGGCGTTGTCGTGCCGTCGTTTATCGTGGTGCTGTTGCGCGGGAGTGGGCACGTGAATGCCGGGCAGAGTGTGGTCATGCTGATGCAGGGTGTCGGGGCAGCAATGAGCCCGGCGTTAACCGGCACAATTGCCGGTCATTACTCTTTTGCGACGGCCTTTAGTGTGCTCAGCGCCATTGCGCTGCTGGCTGTCGTGCTCTGGTGGCGCTTTGCTCACCGGAGCTGGACACCAGACCGGGCGTAGCTGGCCGGGCAGGGCAGAGCCGCACCCGGCACATAGGTTTACACGATAGCGTTAGGGCACTCTTCACCCTTTTCAAGCTGCTGCAAGTTCCCCAGCGTGGTTTCTGAAATGCTGATCAGCGCTTCGGCAGTCAGAAACGCCTGGTGTCCGGTGAACAGGACGTTATGGCAGGCAGACAGACGGCGGAATACGTCGTCCTGGATCACGTCATTAGATTTGTCTTCAAAGAACAGATCGCGCTCATTCTCATACACGTCCATCCCCAGCGCGCCAATCTTCTGGGTCTTCAGCGCTTCAATAGCGGCCTGGGAATCAATCAACCCGCCGCGGCTGGTGTTGATGATCATCACGCCATCTTTCATCTGGTCAAACGCCGCCTGGTTGAGCAGGTGGTAGTTTTCCGGCGTCAGCGGACAGTGCAGGGAGATAACGTCAGACTGTGAAAACAGCGTCGGCAGGTCGACATATTCCACGCCCAGATCCAGCGCGGCAGCGCTTGGGTACGGATCAAACGCCAGCAGACGCATACCAAACCCTTTCAGAATGCGCAGGGCGGCAACGCCAATCTTACCGGTACCGATAACGCCTGCGGTTTTACCGTACATGGTAAAGCCGGTCAGCCCTTCCAGAGAGAAGTTGGCGTCACGGGTACGTTGATAAGCACGGTGAATACGACGGTTCAGCGACATCATCATACCGATGGCATGTTCCGCGACCGCTTCCGGAGAATATGCCGGGACGCGGACCACCTTCAGCCCCAGCTCTTTTGCGGCATCAAGATCCACGTTGTTGAAGCCAGCGCAGCGCAGGGCGATATATTTCACGCCCTGTTTTTTCAACTCTTCCAGCACCGGACGGCTGCCATCATCATTCACAAAAATGCAAACGCCTTCACAGCCGTGCGCCGTTTTGGCGGTTTTTTCGGACAGAAGAAAGTCGAAAAATTCAAGCTCAAACCCGTAAGCCTCGTTAACATGTTGCAGATACTTTTTGTCGTACTGCTTTGTGCTATATACCGCGAGTTTCATAAGACTTTCTCCAGTGATTTTGCATTCACGTTAGCATGATTAAAATTATCTTACAATTTCTGAAATATTATTGAATTCAATAAGTTCTATCAATTATTTTAGAGCATCTATCCTTAAATTTGGCATTCTCTTCAACTGACTGGCTAAACATGCGACAATGATCGGCACTGTCGGCTTAATTCTTTCGCTAAATCAGGATATTAACTGCCCATGAGGGGTACATACAAAGCCGCAATTGCGCTCTTACTGCTGTTCATTCTGGTGCCGCTGACGCTGCTGATGACCCTTGCCCAGTGGGTACCAACCCTTGCCGGGATCTGGCTTCCTGTCGGGACACGCATCGCCTTTGAACAAAGTCCCAGACTCACGCGTCATGCCCTGATCATCCCCGATCTTCGCTATCTTGTGGATGACTGCGAAATTGCCCGAGTCGATAACGCGACCCTGTCGCACCCCAGCCGCTGGAAACTGGATGTCGGCGCGCTCGAACTGAACTCCGTTTGCCTCAATAAAATTCCTCAGTCCGCACCGTCCACGGTCGCGCCCAAAACGCTGGCGCAGTGGCAGGCGGTGTTACCGAATACCTGGCTTACTGTCCATCGTCTGACGCTCTCGCCCTGGCAGCAGTGGCAGGGAGAACTTCAGGCGTCGCTGACGTCCGCGCGTCAGGAGATTGCCTACAAAGGTGAGCAGGTCAGCATTAAAGGGATGCTCCGCGGTCAGACCCTCTCTGTCACCCAGTTCGATGTACAACTTCCCGACCAGCCACAGCCGATAAAACTGGTGGGACAATTCACCCTGCCGCTGGTGCCGGACGGCGTGCCGGTTAAAGGCCATGCGGTTGCGACCTTTAACGTGCCACAGTTAACCTCGCTGGTCGATGCCGATCTCGACTGGGAAGCCAATCAGGGGCAACTGGTGGTCATGGCGCGGGATAACCCCGATCCGCTGCTCGATCTGCCGTGGCAAATAACCGCGGAACAGCTGAATATCAGTGACGGACGCTGGAACTGGAACCTTTCCGGCATGCCGCTGAGCGGGCGCGTTGGCCTTCGTGTCGATAACTGGCAGGCGGGGCTTGAGAAAGCGACCTTGACCGGGCGTCTGAATGTGCTCACTCAAGGGGATGCGGGGAAGGGCAACGCGGTGCTGAATATCGGACCGGGCAGGCTCAGTATGGAACAAAGCGACATGCCGCTTCATCTGAGCGGCGAGGCGAAACATAACGACCTGGTGCTCTATGCCAGACTGCCGGCAAAACTGACCGGAAGCCTGTATGAACCGCAGCTCTCCTTTGAGCCGGGCGCGCTGCTGCGCTCACGTGGTCGCATTATCGATTCACTGGATATTGATGAAATTCGCTGGCCGCTGGCGGGCGTCAGGCTGACCCAAAAGGGTGTCGATGGACGCCTGCAGGCCATTTTGCGGGCGCACGAGAACGAGATGGGTGATTTTGAACTGCATCTGGATGGCCAGGCCAGTGACTTTTTACCCGACAACGGCCTGTGGCAGTGGCGCTACTGGGGCAAAGGGGGCTTCACCCCAATGAATGCGCGCTGGGATGTTGCCGGAAAAGGCGAATGGCGCGACAACCTTATTGAGCTGACCGCGCTTTCAACCGGTTTCGACCAGCTCAAGTACGGTGCCATGGAGGTCAGTAAACCCCGACTGGTGCTGGATAACCCGGTGCGCTGGTATCGCGATCCTGACAAGCCGACGTTCAGCGGAGCGCTGTCGCTGAATGCCGGGCAAACCCGTTTCAGCGGCGGCAGCGTATTGCCGCCGTCGGTGCTGACCTTCAGCGTAGACGGAACAGACCCGACACTGTTCCAGTTCAAGGGCGACCTGCATGCCGATGCTATCGGACCGGTACAGGTGAACGGACGCTGGGACGGGGAACGCCTTCGCGGGCAGGCCTGGTGGCCGAAACAATCGCTCACCGTGTTCCAGCCGTTGATCCCGCCAGACTGGAAAATGACGCTGCGTGACGGCGAACTGTATGCGCAGGTGGCCTTCTCGGCGGCCGCGGGTCAGGGCTTTGAGGCGGGCGGTCACGGCGTACTGAAAGCCGGTAGCGCCTGGATGCCAGACAACCAGATCAACGGCGTCGACTTTGTCCTGCCGTTCCGGTTTAGTGAGGGCACCTGGTCGCTGGGAACGCGCGGCCCGGTAACCTTACGGATTGGCGAGGTGGTAAACCTGGTGACCGCGCGGAATATCACGGCGGACCTGCAGGGTGACTACCCCTGGAGTGAGGCGAACCCGCTTCTGCTCACCAATGTGAAGGTGGAAACCCTCGGTGGAAAAATCACCATGCAGCAGTTGAGGATGCCGCAACACGATCCGGCGCTGCTGCGAGTAGACAATATCTCCTCCAGCGAGCTGATCAGTGCCGTTAATCCTAAGCAGTTTGCGATGTCTGGCCCGGTGAGCGGGGCGCTGCCGTTCTGGCTGGACAATGAAAAATGGATCATCAAAGATGGCTGGCTGACCAACCCCGGCCCGATGACGCTGCGTATCGATAAAGACACGGCGGACGCCATCGTAAAAGATAATATGGTGGCGGGAGCCGCAATTAACTGGCTGCGCTATATGGAAATTTCTCGCTCGTGGACAAGAATCAATTTAGATAATCTGGGTGAATTAACCATGCAGGCGACCCTTAAGGGAACCAGCCGGGTAGAGGGTAAAAGCAGCTACGTTAATCTGAACTATACCCATGAAGAGAATGTCTTTACCCTCTGGCGCAGCCTGCGTTTTGGAGACAACCTGCAAACCTGGTTTGAGCAACACGCGGCAATACCTGGTATCCGCAGTTCGACTGGCAAGGAAAGTGAGGAACAACAATGAAAAAGATGGCTGGTGTGCTCACCGTTGCCGTTGCCGCGCTACTGACCGGCTGTACGCCGCGCATTGAAGTCGCCGCGCCGAAGGAGCCGATTACCATCAATATGAATGTCAAAATCGAACATGAGATCCACATTAAGGTCGATAAAGACGTTGAAACCCTGCTGAAATCACGCAGCGATCTGTTCTGAGGATGCCATGAAACGATTAGCTCTGATGTTACTGGCGCTCGGCATGAACGTGCAGGCGGCAACGCTGACCTTAAATGACGCCCGGACGCAGGGGCGCGTGGGGGAAACCCTGAGCGGTTATCTTGCGCCAATCAAACAGGATGCGGAAACCCTGGCGCTGGTCAATCGCATTAACGCCGCGCGCACGGAAAGCTATCAGAAGCTGGCTGACAGCAACAATCTGCCGGTGGATGAAGTGGCGAAAATGGCAGGGCAAAAGCTGGTTGCCCGCGCCCAGCCGGGCGAGTACGTGAAAGGCATCAACGGGAAATGGCTGAAGAAGTAGTTAGCGAAAGCGCTTACGATATTCGCCAGGCGAGACGCCAAAACGTTGCTTAAAAGCGGTTGAAAAATGGCTGTGGTCGGAAAAGCCCCAGCTGTAGCCAATGCCCGCCAGCTTTTCATCATCGCTGGCGGAGCGCAACACTTGTGCGCACAGGTCGAGACGGCGGTTTTTAATGTACTGGGCGACCACCAGCCCCTTATCAGCAAACATGCGGTAGAGGCTTCGCACCGACATCCCGCTCTGTGCGGCAATCCATTCCGGTCGCAGTGACTCAGACTGAATATGATCGTCAATCAATGACAGCACATTGCGGAACAGGCGTTCTTTACGTGGCTGAGCCACGTCGCGCTGCTGGAACGCGGGGCGAAGCAGACAGATCATCGCTTCCAGCGCCGCTTCACTCTCCCGGTCACTCAGATCGGCATTCCCCATACTTTCCATCAGCAGGTGGTGGCTTAACTGAACGGTGGGCAGCGTGCGCGAAAGGGTGAGCGCGCAGCTTACCTCCTGAAAACGACACTGTTGCTCAATAATCTGGCGCGGAACCAGCAGCGAAATCTGGCGGGACTTTTCATGCCAGGCAATGGAGCACGGGCGGGAAGCATCAAGCAGCGTGATATCGCCGGTCTTCAGCACCGCGCGGCGGTCGTCCTGTTCAATCTCCGCGCTGCCCTCCAGCTGAAATACGGTGTAGAACCAGGCATCGTTACTGTCGTTAATCTCATGGCGGGAGCGGAACAGGTTAACGCCACCTGCGGTTACGGTGCTTAACTTCAGGCTACGGGCATAGCTGGTTTCCAGCTCGCCGACGAATTCCCCCTCCAGCGGGCGCGCATTAAAACGCCCGCAGACCTGGTTAATTTGTGCCAGCCACTGTTGATACTGTTCCTCTTCGCTTGCACACGCCATCGCTTATCTCGCTGCACCGTCAATGTTTTTGCATTGTTGCATTTGTGTTGCATTTTGTCAGAGCTATGAGGCTGACTATAGGAAAGAACACTCACCGGTAACAGCGTTATAAGACGGAATTATCACGATTTGCGGAGCCTGTCACAGGTGGCAAAGCGAATGTCACAGAGACAAAAGCGAGAATCCAAAACCCCTCTTAGACTGCATTAACACCCTGCGAATAAAAACGAAGGAGTACCCTATGTCTGAATCACAGGTAGCCGTTCAGCCTGCCGTACAGCAGTTTTTAGACCGACATCATGGCCTGTGGATTGAAGGGCGTCAGGCCGCGTCGGACAGTGAAAAGCGGCTCAATGTCTATAATCCGGCTACGGGCGACGTCATCGCCTCCACCGCCGATGCCAGCGTTGATGATGTCGACCGCGCCGTGATGTCCGGCTGGCGTGCATTTGTTGCCCGTAGCTGGGCCGGAAAATTACCGGCGGAGCGTGAGCGTATCCTGCTGCATTTCGCCGATCTGGTTGAGCAGCACAGCGAAGAGCTGGCCCAGCTTGAGACGCTGGAGCAGGGGAAATCCATTCATATCTCCCGCGCCTTTGAAGTGGGCTGTACCCTGAACTGGATGCGCTATACCGCAGGGCTTACCACGAAAATTGCCGGTAAAACCCTCGACCTCTCCATCCCCTTACCGCAGGGGGCCCGCTATCAGGCGTGGACGCGCAAAGAGCCGGTTGGCGTGGTGGCCGGGATTGTGCCGTGGAACTTCCCGCTGATGATCGGGATGTGGAAAGTCATGCCTGCGCTGGCGGCGGGGTGTTCCATTGTCATTAAGCCTTCAGAAACCACGCCGCTCACGATGCTGCGCGTGGCGGAACTGGCAAGTGAAGCGGGCATCCCCGACGGGGTGTTTAATGTGGTCACGGGAAGCGGTGCGGTGTGCGGTGCCGCGCTGACCTCACATCCGCATATTGCCAAAGTGAGCTTTACTGGCTCAACGGCGACAGGCAAGCAAATTGCCCGCGCGGCGGCGGATACGCTCACGGGGGTGACGCTGGAGCTGGGGGGTAAAAACCCGGCTATCGTGCTGAAAGATGCTGACCCGGCCTGGGTAATTGAAGGCCTGATGACCGGCAGCTTCCTGAACCAGGGGCAGGTTTGTGCGGCGAGCTCCCGTATCTATATTGAAGCGCCGCTGTTTGACACGCTGGTCAGCGGGTTTGAACAGGCGGTGAAATCCCTGAGCGTCGGGCCGGGCATGTCGCCGGAGGCGTTCATCAACCCGCTGGTCTCGCGCGCGCACTGCGATAAAGTGCAGACCTTCCTCGACGAGGCAAAATCGCGCAATGCGGAGTTGATCACCGGTAACCGGGGGCCGGATGGCAAAGGTTATTACGTGTCGCCGACGCTGGTGGTGAACCCGGATGCCGCGCTGCGACTCACCCACGAAGAAGTGTTCGGCCCGGTGGTCAACCTGGTGCGCGTCGCGGATGGCGAAGAAGCGCTGGCGCTGGCCAACGACACCGAATATGGGCTGACGGCCAGCGTCTGGACGCAAAATATCAGCAAGGCGCTGGAATACACCGACCGGCTGCAGGCGGGAACCGTCTGGGTGAACAGCCATACGCTGATCGACGCCAACCTGCCGTTTGGCGGCATGAAGCAGTCCGGCACCGGGCGCGATTTCGGCCCGGACTGGCTGGATGGCTGGTGTGAAACCAAATCGGTGTGTGTACGGTATTAAAACAAAGCGTGTCGGGCTGGCGCAACGGCCACCCGACACGGCTATCGTGACCAGCGGTCCCGTCCGGCCGCTTTCGCCCGGTACAGCGCCTCATCGGCGCGGGCGATAATCTCCGTCCCCGCCAGACCCTCTGCCATTCCTGCAATGCCCATGCTTACGGTGACGCGATCGCTGACTTTTGAGGCATCGTGCGCAATTGCCTCCGCGCGCAGGCCGTCCTGAATACGCATGGCAACTTTTTCGGCTGTGTTTTCCGGGCAATCAAAGAGGATCACCACAAACTCTTCACCGCCGTAGCGAGACACGACATCGTCAGGTGTTCGCACCGACTGCCGGAGCACCTGCGCCACGCGGGTCAAGCATTCGTCACCGGCCTGGTGACCATAGGTGTCGTTGTAAAGTTTGAAATAATCTATATCCAGCATAATCAGCGAGAAGGCTTTTTTCTGCTCAACGGCATTCTCCAGCACCACTTCCATCTTGCGACGGTTGGCGGTCTGGGTTAACGGATCCTGATGCGCCAGCGCTTCCAGCCGCGAAATCAACAGCTGGTTTTGCTGGTTACGTCGCCAGGCTTCATCAAACCAGCTTATCAGGATGAAACGCCCGCAGAGCAAAATCAGCGTAAAGACGGTCCAGACGGCGGCAAAGTGAAGGTTGACACCATCATTGAGTACCCAGCTTGCGACCGGTAGCGTGACCCAGAGCGGGATCACGAAGGAGAGTAACCCACGGGGGTAAAAGTAGAGCGCCGTCAACCCGGCGAGTAACAGAATCGCGCACAGGGGCCAGACGTGAGGCAGCAACAGATCGGTGATAAACCAGAAACAGGATATCGACCAGATGACGCTACAGAAAAAGAGCACCACGCTGATGCCGGCAATACGTCGCCAGGCCATGATGATTAACGCGGCTGACAGAATAATAATGCCGAACATCGAGGCATCGATAAACTTCAGCAGAGGCAGCGACCGGAGGTAGAGGGGGTCGTCGGGCTTAAGCGAGACGTGGCGCAGCAGGATCATCACGGCGAAGCTGATGTTGACGAATGCCAGCCACGGCAGGTTCATCGCCAGCCCGTGCATGACCATCGCCTGACGCGTCGGCCAGGCAGCCCGCTCTGGCGTCGTTTTTTTTCTTTTTTCCATAAATGCTCTTTACCCTTTCCTGGGAGCAAGTGAAGCAGGAACGGGCGGAAGGACCGCCCGTCTGTTTTGCACCGTTACGGTGTCACAATATTAAACCAGAAATCGAACTTATCCATATAGCCAAGCATAGCGTCCAGTTTGGCACTGTCGCCGCTGATCTTGATATCGCCACTGTCCTGCGCCTGTTTCAGCGTGACTTCTTTCAGGATAATTTTATTCAGGGTATCACGGTTCAGGGTAAGCGTAGCGTCAGCGTCTTTCGCTTCGGCATTTGCCGTGTGGTTCAGCACGCCGTTTTCCAGTTCAAGTTTGTATTTGCCGCCATCGCTGCCCAGATCGATGTTAAACACCGATTTGGCATCGCCGGCTTTTTGGCCATTGATATGAACGGCAAGGTAGTCGAAGAACATCTCTGGCGTCATCGCCCGCACGGTATCCGGGCTGGCGGTGTTCGGGGTCGGGCCTTTCACCACGCCGTTACGCAGCTCTTGTGCGCCGGTCAGGTAGAAGTTACGCCACGGGCCGGATTCCGCCTGATAACCCAGCTGTTCCAGCGCATCTGCTTCCAGATTACGCGCGGCCTGATTGTTCGGGTCGGCAAACACCACTTTACTCACGACCTGCGCCACCCAGCGATAGTTGCCCTGATCGAAGTCAGTTTTCGCTTTGTTCAGAATGGCCTCCGCGCCGCCCATATACTCAACGAATTTCTTCGCAGCCTCTTCAGGAGGCAGTTCATCCAGCGTGGCGGGATTACCGTCGAACCAGCCCAGATAGAGCACATAGGTGGCTTTAACGTCATGACTGACAGAACCGTAGTAACCGCGGTTAGCCCAGGTATGGGCGAGGGAATCCGGGAGTTTGAAATTAGCGGCGATTTCATCACGCGTCAGGCCTTCATTCGCCATGCGTAACGTCTGGTCGTTGATGTAACGGTAGAGGTCGCGCTGGCTCTTCAGCAGTGTGACGACATTATCATTGCCCCAGGTTGGCCAGTGATGCTGTGCCATGATGATGTCGGCTTTATCGCCCCAGCGCACAATCGCCTGGTTAATATATTTTGACCAGGGCAGCGGTTCACGAATTTTTGCGCCGCGCAGCGAGTAGGTGTTATGCAGCGTATGGGTCACATCCTCTGCGGATTCAATGATTTTTTTCTCTTCGATAAACCAGAGCATCTCTGAAGGTGCTTCAGAGCCGGGGGCCAGCATAAAATCGTAGGTCAGCCCGTCAATGACCTCTTTTTGTCCGTCTTTTTCAATGATGTCAGTCGGCGCGATAAGGGTGACGGTACCGGCGGACGTGGTCGTCCCCAGACCCGCACCCACTTGTCCTTTTGCATCAGGCTTCAGCAGGTTGCCATACATATAACTGGCGCGACGACTCATAACGTTGCCCGCCATGATATTTTCCGCAACCGCCGCCTCCATAAATCCGGAAGGGGCATAAACTTTTACCTTGCCAGCCTTCACGTCTGCTTCATCCACTACACCCCGCACACCGCCATAATGGTCAACATGACTGTGGGTATAAATCACCGCCACGACCGGTTTTTGGCCGCGATTTTTGTAATAAAGATCCATGCCGACTTTGGCGGTTTCTGCTGAGACCAGCGGATCGACGACGGTAATCCCTTCTTTGCCTTCGATGATGGTCATATTTGACAGATCGAGATTGCGGATCTGATATACCCCTTCGGTAACTTCAAACAGACCGCTGATATTAATCAGCTGGGATTGACGCCATAAACTGGGGTTTACCGAATCCGGCGATTTTTCACCTTCTTTAATAAATGAATACTGTTGGGGATCCCAGATGACATTGCCTTGTTCGCCTTTGATAACGTCCTGAGGAAGTGGAGCGATAAATCCTTTATGGGCATTGGTAAAATCAGTGTTATCGGAGAAAGGAAGCTGGTTAAAAAGGGCATTGTTGGCTTGTTGTGTTGCGGCAGACGCGTCCTTTGGTGCTTCCGCCGCATAAGAGGGACTGTTGGACATGATCATTCCAGCCAGCACGAAACTTCTGACAATCAGATTCAATTTCATTTAAAACCTCTCAGAGAAAGTACTACGTCGTTTGTGAAAACTTCGCGTCCTGGCTGAAAATGTTTCAAAAGATGCTATCGGAATGTGTGGAGTAAAATAACTATAATCAGGATGAGATATTCAGCAAATAAACGAATAAAAAACCGGGCATTACGCCCGGTCTGTTTTTATTTCTGCGCGTCTTTTTTCCTGCCGAGTGTCGGCGTTTCGTCGAAGAAGTTCCACGGTTTGAGCAGGGTATGCACCCATTCCGTTGGCATGATTGGCCACTCTTCGGCGCGCGCGACGTGGGTTGTGCCGGTGGTCATCCAGACGACGTCATCCTGATCGTTTAGCGACTCGTTATCTTTGCTGTATTTGCCAAGCCCCGTATCGTGGGTTGAGCGGTTTGGGAATTTGCCCTCCGGGTACATCTCATCCGGATGGTAACGCGTGACCCACAGCTGTTTATCCATAAAGCTCAGGCGGTGATAGATCCACTCGTCCGGGGCGAACTTCGCGCCGGTCGCCACCGGGTGCGTCCCCCCGGCGTAAGGGATTATCTGATACGAAATTGGGTTCCCCATGCGGTTCTCTTTACTGGTGTTGCTCAGCAGACGAATGGTGCCCGGGTCAAATTTCTGCGCCGCCTGCTGCTCGGTATCAATAGCGTACTGATTGATCTGCATGGTGCTGGTTCGCGGGCCGCCGGCGGTGTTCGGTTTCACCTGTGGATCCATTGCCACCAGCGTGTTGTTGATGCCATCCACATCCATATCGAGACGGAAGTTATAGATGTGCTGGTGGGTGGTCCCGACGATGTTGTGATCAATTAATGTGCCGTATCGGGTATCGTCTTTGGCAGTAGGGTCATGCATCGTTTTCGCCTGTACGCCTTTCACCGCCTCAATCCCCGTTGCACCGGCATCAATCCCGATGGTGCCATTTTCGTGGAATACCCAGTCGAAAATGTAGTCGTAGTTGCCAACGGTGCTCACCCAGCGAACCACCAGCTCGCGCCGCTCGGTACTGACGTTAGGCTGACCCATCTCCTGGTGTTTATATTCCGGTCCTGCGTAGCGTTCAAAAATGGCGATGGCGCGGGGGATCTCCATCGGCGCACCGGTGTAATCGGCAATGGTTTCATTGAGCATCACGGCGTTGGACGGCACGTCTTTGCCGCGCACCAGCGGAGAGGTCAGGGTGCCCATACCATAGTCGCCGGAATCCAGATAGGCTTTGAAGTACCAGCCCACGTCAGGGTCACCGTAAGGGACGATCATCCCGCCCAGGGAGCCCTGATACATAATCTGGCGTTTTTTGCCGTTATCATTGTAGGTGACGGTCGAAATCATTGGGCCCACGCGGGAATCCAGACTCAGATGGAAATCCCAGTTCTGCCAGTGAATCATATCGCCGGTAATGGTGTAGTTTTTGCCTTCCGGCTCAATGATGTCGAGCGGCTTTTTCGGCGTGTTAATGCGATCACGTCCATCATACGGACGCGGCGTCATCGGCACCGGCACAACGGCACCTTCTTCAATCTTCTGAATCTTCTTCTGCTCAAGGTCGACCACTGCCACCAGGTTCTCAATCGGGTGCGCCCAGTAGTTGCCGTCGCCCACGTCCAGATAGCTCACCACTTTCAGCAACCGGTCTTCCTGTTTCAGGCCATCTTTGCCGTCAAAATAGCCGACGGTCAGTGGCGTGGTGATCACTTTCTTCGTATCGGTAATGCCGCGCTTTTTCAAAACCTCGGCAAACTCTGCACTCTCGTTGATGATCTGCTGAACGGTCGCAAAATCATCCAGCAGCACCATGCCGTGGGCATCTTTAACGGCGTCCCAGCGCAGGATCTTTTTATCCTTCAGGTCCACCAGACTTTCAATAACGTGTTTCCCGTCCAGCATGGTGATGTTCGCCTGACGGGGAGAGTCCACCGCCGTGCCGTTGAGCACAAAGTCCCACACTTTGGCTTTCTCGGGTTCGGCCAGGGCTATCTGGGTGAAGCGGGTGTTCGGTTTAAAATCCGCAGAGCCTTTCACAATCTCCACGGCTTGCTTAATTTCGTCAGCCGTTAGCGCGTTTAACGGGTGAGGGCGTTTTTCAACCTGGAAGGTCTGGTCGAGACCCGACTGGAAAACGTCGTTGATGAAGGTCTCGGAGATGAACGCTTTTTTGCCTTTCATGACTACCGGCACCTGCAGCGTGAGGGTTTTGCCGTTCACAATAGCGGTTTTCGCGCCGGGCTTGACCTTCACATATGCCCCGTCCTTCGCAAGGGTGAACATCTGTGCGTAATCATCCCACTGCACATCGGCGCCAAACGCCTGCAGCGTTTTGTCCATCGGGACCATATGCGCCTCACTGCCGTGTGCGAAAACAGGTGATTGCCAGGCGCAACACAGCGCAACGGCCATAGCCAGTGCCGTTCTACGGGCAGAAAAAGAAGAATTGCTTCCCATCGTAGACCTCATCTTGTTGTGTTTATTGTGTTGTGACAGCCTTATCCTGACAGGCGCCCGAGAAAAGCGTTTGCCTGCATCTGCCAGGTTATTTGTTAGTCTTGCCAGGTTAAAAAAAGACCGGGGCGATATCACACCCCGGTCAACGTGCGAGAGAGGAACGTGTCAGAAGTCGCCGTGCTGGCGCGCCACCAGCGTCAGGATGGAGTAGAGCGCGACCGCCTGCTGGTGCTGGTTAAAGATTTCAACGGCCCATTCGACCACGCCGGTTGGCTTCTCATCGGCGGTCCGTTGTTTCTTGAGCGTTTTACGTTTACAGGTGAGGCGCACCTGAATGGTATCGCCCGGCTTAACCGGTTCGATAAAGCGCAGGTTTTCCATGCCGTAGTTGGCAATCACCGGCCCGACGCCGGCATCGACAAACAGACCCGCCGCGGCAGAGATCAGGAAGTAACCGTGCACCACCCGTTCGCCAAAGATGGATTCTGCCGCGCCGATTTTGTCCATATGGGCGTAGAAGTGATCGCCGCTCAGGCAGGCAAAGTTAACGATATCGGCTTCCGTCAGGGTGCGGCGCGGGGTCAGCAGGCTGTCGCCCGGCTGCAGTTCTTCAAAGTATTTCCGGAACGGATGAACGCGATCTTCCTGAACCGCAGCACCCCGTACCCACTGTTTGCCGATGGCGGCAAGCATGGTCGGGCTGCCCTGAATGGCGGTGCGCTGCAGATAGTGCTTCACCGCACGCAGTCCTCCCAGCTCTTCACCGCCACCTGCGCGGCCAGGACCGCCGTGCACCAGCTGCGGCAGCGGAGAGCCGTGTCCGGTGGACTCCCTGGCGGATTCGGCGTTAAGGATCTGAATTCGTCCGTGCGCCCGCGCCGCGCCGGCAATAAACTGGCGGGCGATAGCCGGGTCGGCGGTGACCAGCGTACCGGCCAGACTCCCGCCACCCGCCCGTGCCAGCTGCATCGCGTGGTCTGAATTGCGGGAGGGCATCAGCGTGGCGACCGGCCCGAAGGCTTCGGTGCAATGCACGGCGGGGGTTTCATCTGGCTGTGGGCAGAAAAGCAGCGTCGGCGGGAAGAATGCCCCCGCAGCCTGCAGATCGGCTTTTCCGCCGAGTCTGACCTGGCAACCCGCCGCAATCAACAGATCGACTTTCTCCTGCACGTCCGCGCGTTGCTCGCCGTTCACCAGCGCGCCCATCTTCACCCCGTCCTCTGCCGGGTCGCCGACGACCACGTTTTGCAGCCGCGCGATCAGCGCCTGGCTGACGGCATCCATCCGATCCTGAGGCACAATTATGCGGCGGATGGCGGTACATTTTTGCCCTGCCTTGGCGGTCATTTCGCGTACCACTTCGCGAATAAACAGCGCGAATTCTGGCTGTTCCGGCGTCACATCCTCACCCAGAACGCAGCAGTTGAGGGAGTCGGCTTCCATGGTAAAGGGAATGGAGTTAGCCACGATATTCGGGTGAATGCGCAGGCTCTGGCCGGTGCTGGCGGAGCCGGTAAAGGTCACCACATCCTGGCTGTCGAGATGATTCAGCAGATCGCCCGCGCCGCCGCAGACAAGGCTGATAGCACCGTCCGGCACCAGACCGCTCTCCACAATCGCTTTCACCATCGCCTGCGCGACCTGCGCGGTGGCGGTGGCGGGTTTGATAATGGCAGGCATCCCCGCAAGCCAGGTGGGCGCCAGTTTTTCCAGCATTCCCCAGCACGGGAAATTAAAGGCGTTGATATGGACCGCCACGCCCGATTTTGACGTCAGTACGTGACGCGCAGCAAAGCCGCCTTCCTTCGACAACGGGATCAGCTCATCTTCCGGCCAGAGTGTGTCATCAGGCAGCTCGCGGCTCCCCAGGCTGGCATAGGTGAACAGCGTCCCGATCCCACCCTCAATATCCACCCAGCTGTCTGCTCGGGTCGCCCCGGTCTGGGCAGACAGGGCATAGAACGTCTCTTTCTCACTAAGCAGATGTTTCGCCACCGCCTTCAGCATGGCGGCACGGTCGATAAAGGTCATGGCGCGCAGGGCTTCGCCGCCACGCGCGATCGCATAGCGACGTGCATCCGCCATGTCCAGACCTTCGCTGGTCACGGACCACAGCGCTTCGCCACTGATGGCGTGATGGATAGTACGTTCGCGGCCCCGGCCAGACTGCCAGGTGCCGGACAAGAAGCTGGCTAACTGCTGCATCGCTTATCTCCAAGTGTTACGTAATTTCACTATCAATAGTTTAATCATGAATCATAAAAAGCAAGCTGAGTTTTAATGAATTGTTAACATTGTGATCCAGCGTAATGAAGTGAAAGGCCGGAAGCCCCGTTGCGCAGGCCTTGTGCAAAAAGCCTTGCGAGCACCATCACAAAATTGGGAAACATTTCTTGGGGTTATATTTAACCTTTGTGTAACTTTTAAAAAATGAAGTGATTCAGTATTTCACTTTAGGTGGTAAATAATCGAATCATAAAGGTGATGACGTGACGCAAGAACAACGCTTTGAGCAGCGCATAGCGCAGGAGACGGCGATTGAGCCTCAGGACTGGATGCCTGATGCCTATCGTAAGACGTTGATCCGCCAGATTGGTCAGCACGCGCACTCCGAAATTGTCGGCATGTTGCCGGAAGGAAACTGGATCACCCGCGCGCCGACGCTGCGCCGCAAAGCGATCCTGCTGGCGAAAGTGCAGGACGAAGCCGGGCACGGTTTGTACCTCTACAGCGCGGCCGAGACGCTGGGCTGCGCGCGGGAAGACATCTACCAGAAGATGCTCGACGGCAAGATGAAATACTCCTCCATCTTCAACTATCCGACCCTGAGCTGGGCGGATATCGGGGTGATCGGCTGGCTGGTGGACGGTGCGGCGATTGTCAACCAGGTGGCGCTGTGCCGTACCTCATATGGCCCCTATGCCCGCGCGATGGTGAAAATCTGTAAAGAAGAGAGTTTCCATCAGCGTCAGGGCTTTGAAGCCTGTATGGCGCTTGCGCAGGGGAGTGACGCCCAACGCCAGATGCTGCAGGACGCCATTAACCGCTTCTGGTGGCCCGCTCTGATGATGTTCGGCCCAAACGATGACAACTCGCCGAACAGCGCCCGCAGCCTCGCCTGGAAAATCAAACGCTTCGGCAATGACGAACTTCGCCAGCGCTTTGTCGACAACACGGTTCCGCAGGTAGAAATGCTGGGCATGACGGTTCCGGATCCTGACCTGCGTTTTGACGAAGAGAGCGGTCACTACCGCTTTGGCGAGATTGACTGGCACGAGTTTGATGAGGTCATTAACGGGCGCGGTATCTGTAACCACGAACGTCTGGCTGCCAAACGTAAAGCCTGGGAAGACGGGGCGTGGGTGCGTGAAGCCGCACTGGCGCACGCGGAAAAACAACACGCCCGCAAAGTGGCTTAAGAGGAAACACGATGAGCAATGTCTACTGGCCGCTGTACGAAGTGTTCGTACGCAGCAAACAAGGGTTGTCCCACCGCCATGTGGGAAGTCTTCATGCCGCCGACGATCGCATGGCGCTGGAAAATGCGCGTGATGCCTATACCCGTCGCAGTGAAGGCTGCTCTATCTGGGTGGTGAAGGCGAGCGAGATTGTCGCCTCTCAGCCGGAAGAGAGCGGCGAGTTCTTCGACCCGGCGGAAAGTAAGGTTTACCGCCATCCTACGTTTTACACCATCCCTGATGGCATCGAGCACATGTGAGGTCAGGGATGAAAACATTATCCGCATATGCCCTGCGTCTGGGCGACAACGGTCTGGTGCTCTCCCAGCGTCTGGGCGCCTGGTGTGGTCACGCGCCGGAGCTGGAAATCGATCTCGCGCTCGCCAACATCGGTCTCGACTTGCTGGGGCAGGCGCGCAATTTCCTGACCTATGCCGCAGCGCTGGAAGGTCAGGGCGATGAAGACACCCTGGCGTTTGGGCGTGATGAACGCCAGTTTCACAACGTGTTGCTGGTGGAACAGCCTAACGGCAGTTTCGCCGACACGCTTGCGCGCCAGTACTTTATGGATGCCTGGAACGTAGCGCTGTATGAACGCCTGACCCACAGCAGCGACAGCCAGCTTGCCGCCATCGCCGCGAAAGCCATAAAAGAGGCGCGCTACCACCTGCGCTTCAGTCGTGGCTGGCTGGTGCGTCTGGGTGACGGAACGGAAACATCTTCACAGCGTATGCAGCAGGCGGTCGACACCCTGTGGCGGTTTACGGCCGAGCTGTTTGAAGCCGATGACGTCGAGCTGGCGTTGATTGCCTCCGGCGTCGCGGTTGATCCGCGCGAGCTTCGTCAGCCGTGGGAGCAGGAAGTGTTTTCCGGTTTGCAGGAGGCCACCCTGAGCGTGCCGTCGGAAGTGGCGTATCGCACGGGGGGCAAGCGCGGGCTGCATACCGAACATCTCGGCCCAATGCTGGCAGAAATGCAGTATCTCCAGCGTGCCCATCCGGGTCAGCAGTGGTAAGTACGGAGGTTAAGATGCAGCGTTTTGCCGGGATTGCACCCGCGGAGATCCCTCAAATCTGGTCGCTGTTAAGCCAGATCCCGGACCCGGAAGTGCCGGTGTTAACCATCACCGATTTAGGCATGGTGCGTAGCGTATCGGCACAGGGCGAAGGCTGGGTTATTGGCTTTACGCCAACCTATTCAGGCTGCCCGGCGACGGAACATTTGCTTGGCGCGATTCGCGAGGCGATGACCGCACACGGCTTTACGCCAGTGCATATTGTGCTTCAGCTCGAACCGGCCTGGACCACCGACTGGATGACGGCGGATGCGCGTGAACGCCTGCGCGCATATGGCATCAGCCCACCGGTGGGCCACAGCTGCCACGCGCATGCCCCGGCCGAGGTGAGTTGCCCACGCTGTGCCAGCACACATACCTCGCTTATCAGTGAATTTGGTTCGACGGCCTGCAAAGCGCTTTATCGCTGCAACGACTGCCGTGAGCCTTTCGACTATTTCAAATGTATTTGAGGTTGCCATGACAACGTTTCATTCATTAACAGTGGCAAAAGTGGAACCCGAAACCCGCGATGCGGTGACCATCACTTTCGCGGTACCGCAGGCGTTGCAGGATGCCTATCGCTTTCGTCCCGGACAACACCTGACCCTGAAAGCGAAGCTGGGAGAGGATGAGCTGCGCCGCTGTTACTCCATCTGCCGCAGTACCGCGCCGGGTGAGATCAGCGTAGCGGTGAAAGCCATCGAGGGCGGACGTTTTTCCCGCTATGCCCGGGATGAGATCAAACAGGGCATGGCGCTGGAGGTCATGGTGCCGCAGGGCCAGTTTGGTTACCAGCCGCGCGCCGACCGGGAAGGGCACTATCTGGCCATTGCCGCGGGTTCAGGCATTACCCCAATGCTGGCCATCTTGTCCGCCACGCTCGCCACCGAGCCGAACAGTCATTTCACCCTGATCTACGGCAACCGCAGCAGCCAGAGCATGATGTTTCGCGAGGCGCTTGCCGATCTGAAAGACAAATACCCGCAGCGTCTGCAGCTGGTCGCCATCTTCAGCCAGGAGGTGCTCGACAGCGATCTGCTGCATGGACGTATCGACAGTGAGAAGCTGCAGGCGCTGGCGAAAACCCTGATCAACTTCCGCCAGTACGACGAAGCCTTTATTTGTGGCCCGTCCGCCATGATGGACGACGCGGAAGCGGCGCTGAAAGCGCTGGGGATGCCAGAGAAATCGATCCACCTTGAGCGTTTTAATACGCCAGGCTCGACCGTCAAACGCACGGTCAGCGTGCAGGCTGAAGGGCAGAAAGTCACCGTGCGTCAGGACGGTCGCGACCGGGAAATTACCCTCACGGCAAACGATGAAAGCATTCTTGATGCCGCCCTGCGTCAGGGCGCCGACCTGCCGTATGCCTGCAAGGGCGGCGTATGCGCGACCTGCAAATGCAAAGTGCTGCGTGGCAAAGTTGATATGGCGACGAACTACAGCCTTGAGCCGGACGAACTGGCGGCCGGGTATGTGCTGAGCTGTCAGTCGCTGCCGTTAACCGCTGACGTGATCGTCGATTTTGACTCCAGGGGGATGGCATGAGCGAACTGATGGTCACCCGTCATGGTCGTGTCCTGCAGCTGACGCTTAACCGTCCGGCGGCACGCAACGCGCTGAATAACGCCCTGTTAGAGCAGATTGCTGACGCGCTCGACGCCGCTGCGGCCGATCGCGATCTCTCCGTTTGCGTGATTTACGGCAACGCACGCTGCTTTGCTGCCGGCGCAGATCTCAACGAAATGGCGGAGAAAGACCTGCCTGCCACCCTGAACGATATCCGTCCCCAGCTGTGGGCCCGGATCAACGCCTTCAACAAACCCCTGATTGCCGCCGTCAACGGCTTCGCGCTGGGCGCGGGCTGCGAGCTTGCGCTGCTGTGCGACGTGGTGATTGCCGGGGATAACGCCCGTTTTGGTCTGCCGGAAATTACGCTCGGGATCATGCCCGGGGCGGGCGGTACGCAGCGCCTGATTCGTAGCGTGGGCAAATCGCTGGCCAGCAAAATGGTGCTGACCGGGGAGAGCATTACCGCGCAGCAGGCGCAGCGCGCCGGGCTGGTCAGCGATGTGTTCCCGGCTTCATTGACGCTGGAATATGCCCTGAAACAGGCGGCGCTGATGGCTCGACACTCACCGCTGGCGCTCCAGGCGGCAAAGCAGGCGCTGCGCCAGTCTCAGGAGGTTTCCCTGCAGGCCGGACTGGTCCAGGAGCGACAGCTGTTTACGCTGCTTTCAGCGACCGAAGACCGGCGAGAAGGCATCGACGCATTCTTACAGAAACGTACCCCCGACTTTAAAGGACGCTAATCGTGGAATTTATTCTCAGTCATGTAGAACAAGGCGTGATGACCCTGACGCTGAACCGTCCGGAGCGTCTGAACAGCTTTAACGACGTGATGCATCAGCAACTCGCTGAGTGCCTGAAGCAGGCCGAGCGCGATGACACCATCCGCTGTCTGCTTATTACCGGGGCGGGGCGCGGCTTCTGCGCGGGTCAGGATCTTAATGACCGCAACGTCGATCCTAACGGTCCGGCGCCGGATCTGGGAATGTCCGTGGAGACGTTCTACAACCCACTGGTTCGCCGTCTTGCGACGTTGCCGAAACCGGTGATTTGCGCGGTCAACGGCGTGGCCGCCGGGGCCGGGGCCACGCTGGCACTGGGGTGTGACATGGTCATTGCCGCCCGTTCTGCCACCTTTGTGATGGCCTTCAGCAAGCTCGGATTAGTGCCGGACTGCGGGGGAACATGGTTCCTGCCGCGCGTCGCCGGGCGCGCCCGCGCAATGGGGCTGACGTTGCTCGGAGACAAACTCAGCGCCGAACAGGCACACGCCTGGGGGATGATCTGGCAGGTGGTGGATGACGAACACCTCTCCGCCACGGCCCAGCAGATGGCGCTGCACTTTGCTTCTCAGCCCACCTTTGGTCTGGGGCTGATTAAGCAGGCGATTAACGCGGCAGAGACCAACACCCTCGACGCCCAGCTTGACCTGGAGCGCGATTATCAACGTCTGGCCGGTCGCAGCGACGACTACCGGGAAGGGGTCAGCGCCTTCCTTGCCAAACGTGCACCGACATTCACGGGGAAATAAGATGGCGATCACGGTTCGTACTGTCGCCGTCATTGGAAGCGGCACGATGGGCGCGGGAATTGCGGAGGTCGCGGCGAGTCATGGGCATCAGGTTCTGATGTATGACATTGCTTCAGACGCGATTTCACGCGCGATTGACGGGATCCGCCAGCGTCTCGCCTCCCGGGTGACTCGCGGAAAACTTTCCGCCGATGCTGGCAGCCAGATTCTTGCCAGGCTGCTGCCGGTAACGGATATCGAAGCGCTTGCCGCGGCAGATCTGGTGATTGAAGCCGCTTCTGAGCGTATCGACGTCAAAAAAGCGCTGTTTGCGCAACTGGCTCAGATTTGCCCGCCGCAGACCTTGCTGACCAGCAATACCTCCTCCATTTCTGTTACGGCGATTGCGGCGGATGTTCACCATCCGGAGCGCGTCGCGGGGCTGCATTTCTTTAATCCTGCACCGGTCATGAAGCTGGTCGAGGTGGTGAGCGGGCTGGCGACATCGCCCGAAGTGGCCGATGCGCTGTGCGAGCTGGCGCTGAACTGGGGGAAACAGCCCGTTCGCTGTCAGTCAACGCCAGGGTTCATCGTCAACCGCGTTGCGCGTCCGTTCTATTCTGAAGCCTGGCGCGCCCTGGAAGAGCAGGTCGCCGCGCCAGAAGTGATTGATGCCGCCCTGCGCGACGGCGGCGGTTTCCCGATGGGACCGCTGGAGCTGACCGACATGATTGGTCAGGACGTCAACTTTGCGGTGACCTGTTCCGTGTTCAATGCTTTCTGGCAGGAACGTCGTTTCCTGCCGTCGCTGGTGCAGCAGGAACTGGTGCTGGCGGGGCGACTGGGCAAAAAAAGCGGGAAGGGCGTTTACGACTGGCACGGTGAGAAACCGGCTGTGCCGTGGCTTGACGCAGTAAACGACAGCTTTACCCCCATGCGTGTGCAGCGAAGAGGTGACGGTGTCACGGAAATAGATGAGCTCCTGTTGATTGAAACCCAGGGGGAGACCGCTCAGGCGCTGGCCCGGCGTTTTAACTGTCCGGTCGTGGTGATTGACCGCATCGAACGCGACGTGGCGGTGATCGCAGCCGCATCGGATAACCCGCATACCGCCACGCAAAAAGCCGTCTGGTACCTGCAACAGCAGGGACACCGGGTACTGCGCATTGCCGATTACCCCGGCCTGCTGGTCTGGCGGACGGTGGCGATGATCGCCAACGAAGCGCTGGATGCGCTGCAAAAAGGGGTGGCCAGCGAGAAGGATATCGACACTGCCATGCGCCTCGGCGTGAATTACCCGAACGGGCCCATTGCCTGGGGTGAGCGTCTGGGCTGGCAACGGCTGTTAACGCTGCTTGAAAATTTGCAACGCCATTACGGCGAAGAACGCTATCGCCCTTGTTCACTGCTGCGCCAGCGTGCGCTTCTGGAGAGTAGCTATGAGTCATAACGCCTGGCATAACGCCCGCACCATGTATGAACAGGACGCCTGCGCCCAGGCGCTGGGGATCGACATCATCGACATGGACGATGGCTACGCGGTAGTGACGATGACCATCACCCCGCAGATGCTCAACGGCCACAAAACCTGCCACGGAGGACAGCTGTTTTCACTGGCCGATACCGCTTTTGCCTACGCCTGCAACAGCCAGGGGCTGGCGGCAGTGGCGTCAGGCTGTTCAATCGATTTTCTGCGCCCGGGGTTTACCGGCGACACGCTGACCGCCACCGCGCGGGTTAAGCATCAGGGCAAACTGACCGGCGTGTATGACATTGAAATTCAGAACCAACAACAGAAAACCGTTGCCCTGTTTCGCGGAAAATCTCACCGCATCGGCGGCAGTGTGACAGGAGAAGCCTGATGCGTGACGCTTTTATTTGTGATGGCGTTCGAACCCCGGTGGGGCGCTATGGCGGGGCGCTGGCCAGCGTTCGCGCCGACGATCTCGGCGCGGTGCCGCTGCGTGCGCTGCTGGCCCGTTATCCGCAGCTCGACCTCGAGCGGATTGATGATGTGATCTTCGGCTGCGCCAACCAGGCGGGGGAAGATAACCGCAACGTGGCGCGTATGTCGCTGCTGCTGGCCGGACTGCCTCAGACGGTCTCCGGCACCACGCTGAACCGCCTGTGCGGTTCGGGTCTGGACGCGATTGGCTTTGCCGCACGGGCAATCAGGGCGGGCGATGGCGACATGCTGCTTGCAGGCGGCGTCGAATCAATGTCCCGGGCGCCGTTTGTGATGGGTAAAGCCACGGCGGCGTTCCAGCGTCAGGCGGAGATTTTCGACACCACACTCGGCTGGCGATTTGTGAATCCGCTCATGCATCAGCAATTCGGAACTGACAGCATGCCGGAAACGGCAGAGAATGTAGCTGAATTGTTAAATATCAGCCGGGCCGATCAGGATGCTTTCGCGCTGCGTAGCCAGCAGCGTACTGCTCAGGCGCAGCAGAACGGCATTCTGGCGCAGGAGATTGTGCCGGTGCAGGTGCCCGGCAAAAAAGGAACGGTTACGGAAGTTTCGGTAGATGAGCATCCCCGTGCTGATACCACGCTTGAACAACTTGCCGCGCTGAAAACACCGTTTCGCAAGAACGGTGTCGTGACGGCGGGTAACGCCTCCGGTGTAAACGATGGCGCTGCGGCGCTGATTATCGCCAGCGAGTCGATGGCGCACGCGCAAGGGCTTGTCCCGCGCACGCGGATCGTGGCGATGGCTACCGCTGGCGTGGAACCACGTCTGATGGGCTTAGGACCAGTGCCAGCCACCCGCAAAGTGCTGGAGCGTGCCGGGCTCAGCATCAACGATATGGACGTGATTGAGCTTAACGAAGCTTTCGCTTCTCAGGCGCTGGGCGTGTTACGTCAGCTGGGATTGCCGGATGACGCTGAACACGTCAACCCGAACGGAGGGGCCATTGCGTTGGGCCACCCGCTGGGCATGAGCGGTGCCAGGCTGGCGCTGGCCGCGAGCAATGAATTGCATCGACGCAACGGGCGCTATGCGCTGTGTACGATGTGCATCGGTGTGGGTCAGGGCATTGCCATGATCCTTGAGCGTGTTTGAGCGAATAACAGTGTGAGTACCCTACAATGACAAATACAACAAAGCTTGATCCGATCGAAACGGCCTCCATTGACGAATTACAGGCGCTGCAAACCGAGCGTCTGAAATGGACGCTGCATCACGCCTATAACAACGTTCCGATGTACAAACGCAAGTTTGACGCCGCGGGCGTTCACCCTGACGATTTTAAAACGCTGGAAGACATCCGTAAGTTTCCGTGTACCACCAAGCAGGACCTGCGTGATAACTATCCGTTCGATACCTTTGCCGTACCGATGGAGCAGGTGGTGCGTATTCACGCCTCTTCCGGCACCACCGGAAAGCCAACCGTCGTCGGTTATACCCAGCATGACATCGACAACTGGGCCAACCTGGTGGCCCGTTCTCTGCGCGCCGCGGGCGGCAGTGCGAAAGACAAAATTCATGTGGCCTATGGGTATGGCCTGTTTACCGGTGGGCTGGGCGCGCACTATGGCGCAGAGCGTTTAGGGGCGACCGTTATCCCGATGTCCGGCGGCCAGACGGAGAAACAGGCGCAGCTGATCCGCGATTTCAAGCCGGATATGATCATGGTGACGCCATCCTACTGCCTTAATCTGATCGAAGAGCTGGAGCGTCAGATGGGAGGCGATGCCAGCGCCTGCTCCCTGCGTGTGGGGGTGTTTGGCGCAGAGCCGTGGACGCAGGCCATGCGCCGCGAAATCGAGAAACGTCTGGGGATCACCGCGCTGGATATCTATGGGCTTTCTGAGGTCATGGGGCCAGGCGTGGCGATGGAGTGTATCGAAACCGCCGACGGTCCGACCATCTGGGAAGATCATTTCTATCCGGAGATCGTCAACCCGAACGACGGCACGCCGCTTAATGATGGCGAGCAGGGCGAACTGCTGTTCACCACGCTGACCAAGGAGGCGCTGCCGGTTATTCGTTATCGCACCCGCGACCTGACGCGCCTGCTGCCCGGCACAGCCCGTACCATGCGTCGTATGGACAGGATCAGCGGTCGCAGTGACGATATGCTCATCATCCGCGGCGTCAACGTCTTCCCGTCCCAGCTGGAAGAGGAGATCGTGAAGTTCGAACACCTCTCCCCGCACTACCAGCTGGAGGTCAACCGCCGCGGTCATCTTGATTCACTTTCCGTGAAGGTGGAGCTCAAAGAGAGCAGTCTGACCCTGACCCACGAGCAGCGCTGCCAGGTGTGCCATCAGCTGCGCCATCGGATTAAATCGATGGTCGGGATCTCCACCGACGTGATGATTGTCAACTGCGGCAGTATCCCGCGCTCAGAGGGCAAAGCCTGTCGGGTGTTTGATTTGCGTAAAGTTGCGGCTAACGGTTGAGTTTCCCTCACCCCCTCAACCTAACCTTCTCCCCGGAGGGGAGAAGGGACGTTGTCTCCCTCTCCCTTTGGGAGAGGGCCGGGGTGAGGGGAATATGCTATGATTCATCCAGACCAAAAATAACAACAGAATGAATCACATGAATAAACTCGATGCCTTTATCCAGCACGCGGTTAGCTCGGTTCCCGTTAGCGGAACGTCGCTTATCTCCTCATTATACGGTGACGCGCTTTCACATCGCGGCGGCGAGATTTGGCTTGGCAGCCTCGCCGCCTTACTGGAAGGGATGGGATTTGGCGAGCGCTTTGTGCGCACTGCGCTGTTTCGTCTTAACAAAGAGGGCTGGCTGGATGTGTCGCGCATCGGACGACGCAGCTTTTACCGGCTGAGCGACAAAGGGCTGCGTTTGACCCGCCGCGCGGAGAGTAAAATCTACCGGTCTGAACTCCCCGCATGGGACGGCAAGTGGCTGTTGCTTCTCTCGGAAGGCCTGGATAAAACCACCCTTGCTGACGTCAAAAAACAGCTGATCTGGCAGGGTTTTGGCACCCTGGCTCCCAGCCTGATGGCCTCCCCGTCGCAGCATCTGGCGGATGTGCAGTCGCTTTTACACGACGCAGGCGTGGCGGAAAACGTCATCTTCTTCGAGGCCCATTCGCCGCTGGCGCTGTCCCGCGCGGCGCTGCGTGCCCGGGTCGAGGAGTGCTGGCAGTTGACCGAACAGAACGCGATGTACGAGACGTTTATCCACTCGTTCCGTCCTCTTCTGCCGCTGCTGAAAGAGGCCGCGCCGGACGAATTAACGCCGGAACGCTGCTTCCAGATCCAGCTGTTGCTGATCCATTTTTACCGTCGCGTGGTGCTGAAAGACCCGCTGTTGCCGGAGGAGTTATTGCCTGCACACTGGGCCGGACAAAGTGCGCGACAGCTGTGCATTAATATTTATCAGCGTGTGGCACCGGGGGCGCTGGCGTTTGTCAGCGAGAAAGGTGAAACCTCCGTCGGCGAACTGCCTGTGCCCGGCACGCTCTACTATCAACGCTTTGGTGGTCTTACTATCGTATAAGGAGTGGAGATGCCCGTTTATCAAATTGACGGTCTGACGCCGGTGGTGCCTGATGAGAGCTACGTTCACCCGACGGCAGTGCTCATCGGCGACGTGATCCTGGGCAAAGGCGTGTATGTTGGCCCGAATGCCAGCCTGCGCGGCGATTTTGGCCGGATTGTGGTGAAAGACGGCGCGAACATTCAGGATAACTGCGTCATGCACGGTTTCCCGGAGCAGGACACGGTGGTGGAAGAGGACGGACATATCGGCCACAGCGCGATTCTGCACGGCTGTATTATCCGCCGTAACGCTCTGGTAGGGATGAACGCAGTGGTCATGGACGGCGCGGTGATTGGCGAAAACAGCATTGTCGGCGCGGCGGCCTTTGTGAAAGCGAAAGCCGAGATGCCCGCCAACCATTTGATCATTGGCAGTCCGGCAAAAGCGATACGTGTGCTGAGCGAGCAGGAAATTGCCTGGAAGAAGCAGGGCACGCGTGAGTATCAGGTGCTGGTGGATCGCTGCAAGCTGACCCTGCATCAGGTCGAACCCCTGCGCGAAGTGGAGCCCGGTCGAAAACGTCTGGAGTTTGACGAGGATCTGCGACCAAAATCGGCGTCATGAAGGGGCGCGCACCTGCGGAAGTAAAGCAGCACATCGAAAAAGGCCCCGTCAGGGGCCTGTGCATGTTTACGCTGGCCTGATGCGTTGCACGAAATCAGAACCGGTATTGCAGACCGGCGGTAACGGTATAGTTTTTGTTGGAAATGCCCGCCGCATCACCGCCAATTGACCCGGATTCGCCCGTGTTAGTATCAATAATCTGCGTGCCGCCTTTGCCCTCTTTGTAACGGCTATACGCGAACTCGGCAAAGACTTTGGCGTGTGGCGTGACGTAATATCCTGCATCCACTGACGCACCATAATAGCGAGAGTCTGAAGTTTTCTCGCGGAAGGTCAGGTCGCGCATATAGTGCTCGTCGTTATCATGAGCGCGCACCCAGTCACTGAATTTAAACAGGCCATTAAATTCGAAATTATTAATACGATACTGCCCCACAAGCCCAATATAAGGCATTGAGAAGCGCTGGCTATAACCAATGCCGCGTTCGCCCGCCGGGAAATTCCCCGTGTTGGTACCGTTATCATAATTATAAGAGCCACCGGTGGCCGTCCAGCTAAAACGGGTTTCCTGATAACCGGCAGTCACGCCCGCTTTATAGCTTTCGCCCTGCAATATCCAGCCTTTTACATTGAGATCGTATTCATTGGCATAATTGACGTTAGTTGCCGGATGCGTCGAATGATCTGTCCAGCTGGATTGTCTTTCGTTCATCCAGTCATAGTCATCCATATGACCCGACCCGGATGCCAGCGAGGTCCAGCCGCGTGCGTTCAGGGTCAGGAAAGGGTACGCATCCCAGGAAATATCGCCTTTCAGGATAGCGACGTTTTTAATTTTCCAGTCCAGCTGGCTGATTTTTCTGCCTGTGACGTCGTCATACACCATTTCATGGGATTTCCCGCTGAGCATCCCGCCCGAGGCTGAAACGGTGACGCTGTCAGGTGAGAAATTCGGCGTAAATTGCGTTTCCCCTGCGTATACTGCGCCTGAAAAGGCGGCCATCATTGTCAGTAAAAGCGTATTTCTTGTCATTTTTATGTCCCTAATTAAAATTTAATAAATACCTTGCAATTAAATTTTAAAAGCCACGCAAATAACAATCAACTGCCAGTTTTAGTCATTATTCGCATTTGTGCTGTATATTCCTTTCACAAGAAACGTCCCTGAACGAGATAATATTGCCGTCCGGCCTCCGACAATTAGCGTGAATATCTTTAGCAGGATATTAATCAAAGTACGGTTTTAAAATGACTTCCGTCCAGTGCATAAAAGCTCTGACACGCTGCGATAAATTACGCCGATGGGCGACCACGAAAGCGGCATTAAGCGGTTCAGGAGGCAAATGGGGAAGCACTTCAACCAGCGCGCCGCGCTGGATATGGGGCGCCAGCGCGGAATACCCGCCCTGAATTAGGCCCAGACCCGCCAGCCCGGCCTCATGATAGGCCGGTACGCTGTTGACCCGCGCGGCGCCGGGTAACATGACGGACCGGTAGCCATCACCGTCCGGGTACTGCCAGCCATCAGGCCGGGCACCAAAATTTCGCATGTAATGCACCATTCGGTGTCCCTGACGAAGCAGGTCGTCGATCGTCTCGGGCACCCCGACGCGCTCCAGGTAGCGTGGGCTGGCGGCGTTAATCATCCGTAGCTGACCGAGCGGTCGGGCAATGAGGGTCTCATCAACAATGGGCCCAAAACGAATGACGCAGTCAAAGCCTTCCTGAACCAGATCGACTCGCCGGTCTGTGCTTGAAAGTTCTATTTCAAGTTCAGGATGCGCGTCCAGCAGTTGTGGCAGGGCGGGAATCACTACGCTTTGGGCCAACACTGCTGGCATATCGACGCGTAAACGTCCCCGCAGTGACATGCCGCCAGGCGCAAACATGGACTGCAGATCTTCTGCATCTGACAACAAATCCCGGGCGCGGGAATAAAAAGCCCGACCGTCTTCGGTCAGCTGTACCGCGCGGGTAGTCCGGTGCAACAGCGTCGTCCCGAGGTCATGCTCAAGCTCACGTACGACCGTTGAAACACGGCCTTTCTTAATGCCCAGGCTCTCCGCCGCCTGAGTAAAGCTCTGCATTTCTGCGACGCGCGCAAAAATAGTCAGTGCATGCAGGTTTTTCATTGTTCACCTTCCGGGTAACAGTGCGTTATTTTTTGGGTGATTTATTCCCTTATTGATGACTAATAGAGTGTCTTCATACCGCGTAACGCTGTCAAACAGGTTGATGCGTTTTACACCACCGGCAACAGTCCTCAGGAAGGATAAAGAAGATGAATAAAGGTTATTTAATCGCCCACGTGACCGTCACAGATCCTGCTGCCTATGCAGAATATGCGAACGCTGCCGGGGAAGCGCTGCAGGGGTTCAACCCCCGGGTCATCGTCTGGTCAGGGGAATATGAAAATCTCGAAGGGGAGGCGCATGAACGCCATGTCGTTTTAGAGTTTGATTCGTATGCTGAGGCCAAACGTTTTTATAACAGTCCCGGGTACGTGGCCGCCAGAAAGCTGCGCGCGGGGGCGGCAACCGGGACATTTGTTGTGGTTGAAGGGGCTTAATCCTGCGCCAGCGGCAGGAAGGTGTCAGCAAATATGTCCGGCTCATACCCGGCTGAGGTAAAGAGATGATGACGTGATTCATCAATGGCCTCGCGAAGGCGGGTGATGTCGACCCCCAGCACGTTGCCGTCTTGCTTCACGATTCGTCCGGCAATCATGACGGTATGGATGTTGCTGCGCTCTGCCGCATGGACCACCGTGCCAAATGCATTGCCGGACGGATAGAGGTTGAGATCGCCGGCGTTAATAAGCACCAGGTCGGCCTGTTTGCCCGGCGTCAGGCTGCCGATGCTCTCCTGTAACCCTGCACAGGCCGCACCATCGACGGTGGCTGCTTTCAGGAGCTGTTGGGTATGAAGCGTATTTACGGTGTGCGCTGAACCACAGCAGTGCTGCTGATGCATGCCCATGACGCGCTGGAGGTAAAAAGCCACGCGCATTTCCATAAACATGTCGCCGCTGTACGACGTTTCATTGTCAACGCTGAGGCCGGGGCTGATGCCGTGGCGCAGCGCGGACTGAAGGGCAAACATGCCGTCTTCAATCCCATAGTGCGCATCGGAACGGGGGCAGACGTTCACGCGTACGCCCGCGTCCCGCAGGATTTTCCATCCGTCGTCCGGCAGTGCGGTGCAGTGATTAAAAATATTGTCCGGTCCCAGAAGCCCCTGCTGATGCAGCGCCTCAAGCTGCGACGCCATTTCACCCCCAAAGAATTCGGTCACGATTGGCAACCCCAGCCTGCGGGCCTCCAGCCATCTCTCCGGTTCCAGCTGGGCCATGACCGCCAGCGAAACAAGACTTTCAGGGTTATTCTGGAAATACTTTTCTTGCAGGCGCTGCCAGTTACCGGGCCAGTGCGCGCGATCCCATTCTCCGGACACCGGTGCACCGGAAGCGTGTACGGCGCGGATCCCCGCATCCAGCAGGGCCTCAACGGCCGCGTCCGAATGCGCAGCGGTGCGGCTGTTATGGGAATTATCAATCACCGTAGTGATACCGGCATCAATACACCCCAGGGCGGTGAGCAGGTTGCCGATATAAATATCGGCAGGGCGATAATACCTGGCGAATGAGAAGTGCGTGGCGTTGCAGTAATCTTCAAGCGTTTTGGCGTCGGGGTTAATGCGGCGCAGTTGTCCCTCCCAGGCATGGCGATGGGTATCTACCAGGCCCGGCATGGCAATCATATGTGTGGCATCTATTATGCTGGCGCCTTCTGCTGCCAGATTTTCACCAATGGCGACGATCTTTGCGCCTTCGATAAGGATATCGCCGCGCTCAAGATTACCCACCCTGTCATCCATGCTGAGCAAGGTTGCGCCCTTAATCAACGTGGCGGGTGGGGTTATGCTCTGATTGTTAATCATATTTCTCAGGTAATCGCTCATCTTCTTGTCCTTTGTCTCTTCATGGGTGAGAAATTACGCCACCCGATTACGGCGAAAAAGATGCTTAACGTGTTTTCATTATTCATAATCTACGAAGAATAATGTGAGCGACGGTCGGGGGAGAAAAAATGGATCGTATTCAGGCAATGCAGATCTTCATGCGGGTAGCGCAGGCCGGAAGCTTTGTCCGCGCAGCCGAAACGCTTTCTCTGCCTTCGTCAACGGTCACCAGCAGCATAAAAAATCTGGAGAATTACCTCCAGGTGCGCCTGCTTAACAGAACGACAAGGCGGGTGAGCCTCACCGCTGAAGGTGTGCAGTATCTGGCGCAATGCCAGGAAATACTGGCGCTAATCGATCATGCCGAAACGAGCCTGACGGCGTCAGTCCGGCGCCCGCAGGGACGCTTGCGGGTGGATATGCCGGGCGGGATCGCGGATTTCATCGTGATGCCTCACCTGAAAGATTTTTACCGGCTTTATCCGGATATCTACCTGATGTTGGGCGTCAACGATCGGCAGGTTGATCTGGTGCAGGAGGGGGTGGACTGTGTGATCCGAACGGGGGATCTGAATAACTCGACTCTTGTTGCCCGTCCTCTGGGCCGGTTTCGCTGGGTGACCTGTGCCTCACCGGACTATCTCAGGAAGTTCGGTACTCCCCGCTCGCCAGACGACTTATCACAGCATCGGGCGATACACTATTTTTCCGATCAGACCCGACGGGCGGATGCGTTACGCTTTGTCCGCGGGACAGAGACCGTCTCCATCCCTGTCCGCGGCGAAGCGGCCGTAAATGCCACCGGGCTTTATATCAACATGTGCCTTGAAGGTTTCGGGCTGGCGCAGCTGGCTGAGAGTATTGTCTCAGCGCATCTGCGGGAGGGAAGGCTGGTTGAGGTTCTGGCTGACTGGCAACCGCCTTCGGTGCCCGTCACGTTGCTTTATCCCCATCAGCGCTTTCTCTCTCCCGCAGTGCGTGCCTTTGCAGACTGGATTGCCGGGCTTATCCCGGACGCCAGCCCGGCACCGTCAGGCGGCGGGTTTGATCCGAAACCAGATCGCATACATCGCAGGCAGGAAGACGAGGGTAATAATGGTTCCCCCTAGCGTTCCGCCAATCAGCGTGTAGGCCAGCGTTCCCCAGAACACGGAGTGCGTCAGGGGAATGAACGCCAGCACGGCGGCCATGGCCGTCAGTAAGACCGGCCTCGCGCGCTGTACGGTCGCCTCAACCACGGCGTGGAACGGATCGAGACCGTCCTTCTGGTTGTGATCGATTTGACCAATGAGTATCAGCGTATTTCGCATCAGGATCCCCGAAAGCGCGATCAGGCCGACGAGGGCATTGATGCCAAACGGCTGATTGAAAAGCAGCAGCGTAGGAACCACACCAATAAGCCCCAGCGGTGCGGTCAGGAATACCATGACCATGGCCGAGAGTGAACGCACCTGCAGAATGATTATCAGCAGCGTCAGGGCAATCATGATGGGGAACAGCGGAGCCATGGCCTGGGTGGCTTTGCCGGATTCCTCAATCGATCCCGCCATTTCGATGCGATAGCCAGGTGGAAGCGAATCAATAATGGGTTGCAGCTGTTTCATGATGGCGGTTGACACATCCGGGGGCTGAAGGTTTTCGGCAATGTCTCCCCGCACGGTAATCGTGGGCGTACGATCGCGACGGCGTAACAGCGGATCTTCCATTCGGATCTCAATCTCCCCGATTTGTGACAGCGGAACGCGTTGTCCGGCGTTACCCACCAGGGTAAAGCCCTCTATCTTCGCCGGATCAAGGCGGATATCACCCGCGGCGCGGCCCGTAACCTGTACCGAGCGAATATCTTCCCGCACGGAGGTGATGGGAACGCCCGACAGCAGGAACTGAAGTTGCTGGGCAACGGCGTTCGACGTTAAACCGGTAGCCTGCAGGCGGTTCTGATCGAGGGTGAAATGCAGGGTCGGTACGCGTGAACCCCAGTCGGTATTGACGGTTCTCATCATCGGGCTGGCCTGCAGCACACCTTTAACGTTATCTGCAATGTCACGCAGTTTATTGACATCCGGTCCCATTACTCGCCAGGCGACCGGGAAGGGAGAATAAGGCCCGAACACCAGCTGCGTGACCCGCACGCGTGCCTCCGGAGCCAGCCCGCGGGCTACCGCTTCGCGAAGGCGGAACTTAAGCGCCTCGCGTGACTTCTCGCTGTCCGTCATGACGACAACTTTCGCGAAAGAGGGATCGGGCAACTCAGGGGCCATCGCCAGATAAAAACGCGGCGAACCCTGGCCAATGTAGGCGGTGACGATGCTTGCTTCAGGCTGTTTGCGCAGCCACGCTTCGATTTTCGCGGTGGCGGCGCTGGTTTGCTCAATCGATGTGCCATACGGCATCTGCACTTCCACCAGCACCTCGGGGCGGTCGGACGTCGGGAAAAACTGTTTCTTAACCAGCCCCATCCCCAGTACTGCGAGGGTGAAGATGGCCACGACGGACGCGGCGACGATCCATTTTCGGGCGATCACGCGGCTCAGGGTATGACGAAAACGGTTATAGCGCGGGGTGTCATAGATGGCGGCATGACCACCTTCGACTTTTGCGATGTCCGGCAGAATTTTGACGCCCAGATAAGGGGTGAACACCACCGCCACAAACCACGAAGCTATCAGGGCGAGGCCGACTACCCAGAACATATTGCTGGTGTACTCCCCGGCGGTTGACTGCGCAAAACCATTCGGCATAAACCCGATGGCTGTCACCAGGGTTCCGGCCAGCATTGGCGCGGCGGTATGGCTCCAGGCGTAGGCGGAGGCTTTGATTCTGTCGTAGCCTTCCTCCATTTTTACCACCATCATTTCGATGGCGATAATCGCATCATCAACCAGTAAGCCGAGGGCGAGAATAAGGGAGCCCAGGGTAACGCGGTCGAAGTTTATACCGGAGGCTTCCATCACGACAAAAACGACCGCCAGCGTCAGCGGCACTGCCGCCGCGACAACGATGCCCACGCGCCACCCCATACTGACAAAACACACCACCATCACCACCAGCAGGGCGACGAAGAACTTGATCATGAACTCATCGACCGACGAGCGGATATTCACCGACTGATCGGTGACTTTCGTCAGGGTCATCCCCAGAGGCATATGGGCATTGATGTTTGCCGTTTCAGCATCCAGCGCTTTACCCAGCGCCAGGCCGTTCCAGCCTTCACGCATGACAATACCGAGCAGGAGGGTGGGTTCTTGCTGGTTACGGATCTGCAGGGTCGGTGGGTCCTCATAGCCCCGTTCAACCGTTGCCACGTCGGACAGCCGGAGCGTTTTGCCCTGCGCGATAAGGGGCGTATCGCGGATCTTCTGCAATTTATCGAAAGCGCCGTCGAGGCGGATAAAGATTTGCGCCCCGCGCGTTTCAATCGAGCCCGCCGCGGTTAATGCGTTCTGGCTGTTGAGCGTGGTGAAAATATCCTGCGGCGAGAGTCCCAGTGTTGCCAGACGGTCATGCGAGAAGGAGATGTAAATCCGCTCGGCCTGTTCCCCGATGATGTTCACTTTCTTTACGCCCGGAACGTGCAAAAGCTGCTGGCGCAGGGCTTCGGCGTCACGCACTAACAGACGCTGTGGTTCGCCTTTCGCTTTCAGTGCAAAAAGGGCAAAGGTGACATCGGAAAACTCATCATTGATCATCGGCCCCATGACGCCTGCCGGAAGGTTTTTGGTTTCATCCCCCAGTTTCTTTCGCGCCTGGTAAAACTCTTCCTGAACCTGAGAAGGCGGGGTTTTGTCCTGCAATGACAACGTGATAAACGCCATACCGGGGCGGGTATACGTTTCCGTGCGGTCATACCATTTGAGTTCCTGCAGACGTTTTTCCAGCGGCTCGGCGACCTGATCCTGAATTTCCTGTGCGGTTGCCCCGGGCCAGACGGTGATAACCGTCATTTGCTTAACCGTGAAGGGTGGATCTTCCGCGCGGCCAAGGCCAAAAAACGAGAAAATACCGGCAAGGGTAACCAGAATAATCAAGAACAGCGTGACCGAGCGCTCGCGTACCGCAAGCGCTGACAGGTTGAAACGACCTCCACTCATGGTGTCATCCCCGCCTGAGTGGCATCGCGCTGTTCCGCCAGTCGGACCGCTTCGCCTTCGTGCAGAAGATGGACACCTAACGCAACAATCTTTTCTCCGGGCTGCACGCCGCCGGTTACTCTGGCGATATCATCCCCTACGCTAAGCACCCTGACAGGCTGCCAGACGACTTTTGTCGGCTGAGCGGAAATACGCCAGACGCCAGGCCCTTTCCCCGCATCGTAGAGAGACGCCAGAGGAACCTGCATTACCCGGCTGTCGCCTTTGCCGTGTTCGATGCTCAGCGTCACGGTCGCCCCCAGCGGCGCGTTCGCCAGCGCGCCATCCAGCACGTATCGGGCCTCAAAGGTACGGGTGGTCGCATCGGCTGAATCAGACAGCAGGCGCAGCTTCGCGCTAACGGGCTGCTTTTCGTTACCGTAGAGCGTTGCCAGGGCTGTACTTCCCACGGCAGGGCGCAGGGTTTCCGGCAACTGGACCAGCGCCTCGCGCTGCCCCGCGCGGGCCAGACGGATCACCGCCTGCCCGGCGCTGACCACCTGTCCAGGCTCGGCAAGCGTCTCCATCACCACGCCGTCTGAATCGGCAAGTAGCACGGCATAACCGGTGGCGTTTTGCGCCACGCCTGCCTGTGCCCGGGCAGCACTGAGCTCCGCTCTGGCGCTGTCGGCTGCGGCTTTAATCTGGTCGTATTCCGACGCCGACACTGCACCGGATGCCACAAGGCCGCGATAACGCGCCTCATCGCTGGAGGCTTTACGTGCGCGCGCCTGGGCAGCATCCACCGCTCGCTGCTGGGCCTGCGCCTGTAATTTCAGATCAACAGGATCCAGACGCATTAAAGGCTGGCCCTGCTTAACGGTTTGACCCGTATCGACAAGACGTTCGAGAATTTTGCCCTGCACCCTGAAGCCTAAATCACTTTGCGTTCTTGCCACCACCACGCCGGTAAAGGCGCGTGACGTCTCGTTCGCAGGGATCACGGACGCAGACCTGACAAGCGGTGGCTGTGTGCGCGGATCGTCACTGGCGTGGTTATCGCCGCATGCCACCAGGGCAAACGGCAGGAGGCATACGGCAAGGCGGGCTGAATGAAGCCTGAGCATGGGAACCCTTATTACATTAACAGGACAGTATCCGCATTCTCATTCTAGTGACCAATAAAGTCAATGGTCACTAATCAGGGGGCTAGGCTTCGCAAAATCAGAGAGGAGAGGACAACCGCCGCGGTCGGGGCGGCTTCGAGGTTGTACTGCAGCTGAACAGGGTTAATGAAAGGGCACATCACCATATAGATCGCCAGTGTAGCTTCGTCCAGAGGGGTTTTTCTCTCGAACTCACCGGCTTTTCTGCCCTCGACAACAATGCTCTCAATCAGCTTCAGCAGACGTTCTGAATACCTTTCGGTTGAAGGCCACTTGTCCCGCGCGGCAACGGCGGCAATGTCGTAGAGTTTACGCTCATGGAAAAACAGTTCACTTCCCGCCTCGGTGAGCGCCCTGAACAGACGACGCAGCTTTTCGCTGGCGGATGGCGCATCAGCGATGGCTGCATTGACCGCCGCCATGATCATATCAAGACGGTTCGCGCAGATGACCTCGCCGATTGCCTGCTTGGAATCAAAAAATTTATAGATATAGGCTTTTGAAAAACCGATGGCTTTCGCAAGTTCGGCGACGGTGGTTTTTTCATAGCCATAATGGCCGAAGTGCTCATACGCAGCTTCGACGATTTGCTCTCGGACCGTGTGATCGAGTGGACCACGTGTGGATGGGGTGTTCATGTCTTTAGTCATTATTTCAGCTTAGCGTGACAGGCTCCGATTGACAACGTGTGACCATTTGGTAATTGGGTCACATGGTTGAGTGGGCAGATGGCACATGCACAGTCGTCTGTGGAACCCGAGGGATAATACTCGTTAGCCCTGAGCCGTTAAGACTGCATCATCAACCAGGTCGGCTAAGTGTATCACTGTTTTTCGCGGGATATTGTCAGTCTTTGCGAGAGGTTGCGCGCGTTTCAGTGCAATTGCGCGGCACTGAAACGTCACGCTTTGGCCCGAACGGGATTATGCGTCTGAGCGCGTCCCCTGACCGGCGGGCTTAGGTCGTAATACTTTTTCAGCAATGATCGCCAGACATCGGCGGGTGACAAACCGGTGTAACTGGCCCAGCAGCCAGTTGCCGCAGCCGGGGATCAGCGTATTGCGTTGCGTATCCACGGCCCGTAACGCCAGCGCGACCACGTTCTGCGCTGGCATTCTTTTGCCCACTGACGCTTCCTCGGCGTTCACCACCTCAAAAAAGGCGGTATCCGTTGCGCCGGGGCAAAGCGCCAGCACGCGGATGCCGTGAGCGCGGTATTCTCCCCACAGCGCGTTCGAAAAGGAGAGTAAAAATGCCTTTGTTGCCCCATAAATTGCCATATACGGATCCGGTTGCATGGCAGCGGTCGAGGCCACGTTAATCATCACGCCTGAACCTTTACGCAGCATGGCGGGCAGCAGGGCGTGCGCGAGTGCCACGGGGGCGACGCAGTTGACGTTGATCTCTTCACGCTGGCGCGCCAGAGATAGCTTTTCAAATCGCCCGTAGGTGGCAAATCCCGCGCTATTAATCAAAATATCGGGATAAAGCCGTAACGCTTCCAGCCGTTCCACAATGTGGGTAATGGCCTCAGGCAGCGTTAAGTCCTGCACGATAACGGTGAGTGATACGCCGTGCGTTTTGTGTAGCTCAGCCGCAAGCGCCTGCAGCGTTGCCTCGGAGCGCGCAACCAGGATCAACCCCACGCCACGGGCCGCGAGCTGGCGGGCGAACTCCCGTCCGATGCCCGAGGATGCACCAGTAACCAGTGCTGTTTTTCCTGTATAATCAAAAGAATTCATAACATAAATCCCGTTTTCCCTGTCTGTGCGGCACAGGATAAACCGTGTACTCAGGTACACGGTCAAGCGTGATTTTTACAAGGTGAGAACGACGCGATGAGGATCGGCGAGCTGTGTGCCAGAACGGGGTTATCGAAAGAGACGGTGCGGTATTATGAAAGGGCGGGCTTGCTGGAAAAAATTCCGCAGCCAAACGGCAATAATAACTACAAAGTCTACTCGGCTGTGGATTTACAACGGCTGAAGCTGATCGGGCATGCCAAAATGCTGGGGTTTACCCTGGCTGAAATCGCCGATGTTCTGGCGGTCTGGGTTGATGACCGCTTTACCGCGGAGGAAAAACAGGCCGCTTTGCGGCGCAAACTGGCGCAACTGGCGGAGAAAGAAGCGGCGCTGAATGAACTTCGGACCCGCTTGACCGATGCCCTTCATAAAGTCGGTCAGCCGTGTGTCGATGTATTTTAATCGGCCGACGCGGGCCGTTTAACGCACGCACCCGGCGGCTTCACAACGTCATCAGCTCACCGCGTTCAGTCTTTTTAAGCCAGTCGATAAAAAACTGGCTAAATGCGGTGACCTGAAGCGGCTGGAGTTTCCGTTGCGGGTAGACAAACTGTAGCCCGACATCTTTGCGATCAAACCGGCTAAAGCCGGTGAAGCTCCCGGCAAGCAACACTTTCAACCTACCTTTCTCGACATCGTCCTTCACGTCCCACCACGATTTGCCCGCAATGCCAGCCCCGTCGAGGGCCCACTGACGAAGCAGCGCCCCGTCATCACAGACCATGGCAGGCTCTACGCGAACGACGCGCTCTTTCCCCTCAACCTCAAACCGCCATTCATTCATCACCACCCCTTGCGACTCCAGCGCCAGACAGCGGTGGTCCGTCAACGCGTCACAGGAGGCAGGGATACCCAGGTCGTTAAGATACGCTGCTGACGCGACCAGCACCCGGTGATTGGGACGGATATTTCTGACCACCAGGCTGCTGTCTGGCAGGTTGCCGAAGCGAATGCTCATATCCAGCCGGTTAGCGACCAGATCCTCTACGTGTTCTCTTAAGTAAACGAAAAATTTGATTTCCGGATGCAGGCGGGAAAATGCCATGACGGCGGGGCTGAGATACTGCCTGCCAAAGTCAGAGGGGGCGGAAAGACGAATGTTGCCGCTGAGCACGCCCTCTTTTTGTGCCAGTAACGACTCGGCATGATGCATCTCTTCCAGCACGCGCAGTGCAGCATGGTAAAACTCTTCGCCCGCCCGGGTGAGGGAGATAGCCCGCGTGGAACGGTGAAACAGGCGCGTCTGGTAGCGTTCTTCAATCGCCTTGAGGCGGGCGGTCATGGTGGCCGGGGAAAGAGACAGGCGGCGGCCAGCGGCGGAAAGTCCGCCAGCCTCGGCCACTTCAACCAGCAGCGCCATATCTTCGAGTTTACCCATTATTCATATTTACCGAAAAGTGCATCTGATTTTAGTGTAATTATCAAAATCAGATGCCGCCTGTAAAGTGATTTCATCGTAACCACAAGGGACGTCCAGATGAACCAGACCTCACTTTTTGAACGCTACAGGTTAGGGGATCTCAACCTGAAAAATCACATCGTCATGGCACCAATGACCCGTGCCCGCGCTCTTCAGCCGGGAAATATTCCCTCGACGCTGATGGCTGAATATTACCGACAGCGGGCCAGCGCGGGCTTAATCATCACCGAAGCCACGCAGATTTCGCCTCAGGGCCAGGGCTATTCATGGACTCCGGGGATCCATACGCCAGAGCAGGTTGCGGGATGGCAACTCACGACCGGCGCGGTCCATCAGGCGGGAGGGGTGATTTTTTCCCAGCTCTGGCACGTGGGGCGGATGTCTCATGCCCGTTTTCACGAAGACGGACTGCCCGTCGCGCCCTCCGCGCTGGCACCCGATGCGAAAGTATGGGTGGTGAATGAACATGGCGAAGGTCAAATGGTTGACTGCCCGACGCCACGCGTGCTGTCGCGAAAAGAGATCGCGCTCGTCGTCGAACAGTACCGACAGGCGGCGCTCAATGCCGTTCAGGCCGGGTTTGATGGCGTGGAGGTGCACGGCGGAAACGGCTATCTGATTGATCAGTTCCTGAGAACCACGTCAAACATCCGCACGGATGAGTATGGCGGCAGTCTCGTGAACCGGATCCGCTTCGCACAGGAGGTGCTCGATGCCATTGCGCAGGCCATTGGCGCTGAGCGCACCGGTATCCGGCTTTCGCCGTTTATTACACAGCGGGGAATGAACGATCCGCAGGTCATCGAAGCCATTCTCGCCCTCGCGGCCTGGTGCCAGCAACGAGGCATTGCGTTTATTCACCTGGCGGAAGCCGACTGGGATGATGCGCCACAGGTTCCGGAGAGTTTCCGCAAAAAACTGCGCGAAACATTCCGTGGCACCCTGATCGTGGCAGGAAATTATACCCCCGAAAAGGCGGAAAAAATCCTCGCAGCAGGGTATGCCGATTTAATTGCGTTTGGACGCCCGTTTATTGCCAACCCCGATTTACCACAGCGGCTGGCGCATCACTGGCCGCTGAATGACGTCAGCGATCCCGCCACGCTCTTTGGTGGTACAGCGGTGGGGTATACCGATTACCCCACTTACAACCTGAGTGAGGAAAAATGATGACCGGTAAAACGTTAATTATTGGCGGCGCGTCCGGTATTGGTTTTGCTGTAGCCCGTGCCCTGACAGAGCGCGGCGACGACATTATTCTCGCGGGACGCAATAAAGAGAAGCTGAACGCTGCCCGCGCGCGGCTCAGTCCATCTCCCGCTTCTGTTGAGACCCTCGTCCTCGATATTAGCAATGAAGCAGAGGTGATCGCGTTAAGCGAAACGCTGGGTGAGGTCGACAATATTATTGTCACGGCCGGCTCTCAGGCACCGGGAGGGCCGCTTTCGACCCTCGACCCTGACGCGGCGAGACTGGCTTTTGATACCAAATTTTGGGGCAGCATGTATGTCGCCAGGTATCTGAGCGGGAATATTTCGCCCCGCGGTACGCTGACGCTGACCAGCGGATTTGTTGCACGCCGCGTGGTAGCGGGTGCCATAGTCAAAACCACCATGAACGCCGCCATCGAGGCGGCAACAAAAGTGCTGGCAAAAGAACTTTCACCGCGTCGCGTAAACGTCATCAGCCCGGGTCTGACCGATACCGAAGCCCACGCCGGGATGGATGCGGCTGCGCGGGAAAAAATGCTGACTGTTGCAGCACAGACGTTGCCCGCTAAAGCGTGGGGACGAGCGGAAGACGTTGCTCAGGGCTATCTCTTTGCCATCGATAATGCCTTTGTTACGGGCTCGGTGATTGATATTGAGGGCGGGGCATTACTTAACTGACCCCGCGTTGATCCGAATTGATTCCGGCAGTGAACATGCTGGCGGAAAACGTAATCACAGGTTGTAAGCGTTTATGCAATATTCAACATATGCACGTCCAGCTGTGCTGGCGTTAATTCTGGCTGGCGTATCCGGCGTGGCTTATTCGGCCCAGAGCGACCGGGTGAAACCGAATCTTCTTATCGTGGATAACACGCTGTCGCAAACGCAATTAACGGCGAGCGAACATGCGGCCGTTACATATGCCACGTTCTGGGATACCGGGAAAGAGTCTCTGGCGCGGGAAGCGCTGGCGGTTAATTTTGTGGATAAAACCCCACCGGAAGGCCGTAAACAGGGGCCAGAGGGCGCCATTATGGCCTCGAGGGCATTTCGCACCGCGGTGCCGGATTTACACTGCGAGGTGGAACAAATGATCGTTACGGGTAATCGTGTCGTGTCCCATTTGCATTTCCACGGCCATTTCAGCGGGACATTTGGCAAAATAAAAGGGCAGGGTCAGAACGTTGATTTTATCGCGACGGATATCTATGAGATCGGCAACGGTAAAATAGTTTCCAACTGGCATATTGAAGATAACCTGACGCTGATGAAACAGTTGGGTGTGATTTAAATAATAGTCTGCCTCTTTTTCGTGGTGTAAAAGATAAGCCCGCCCGGGTAACCGAAAGGTTACCCGGAGCGTATAACCCCCCGTAATGGCGAAGCATGATCCTGACGAAACCTACAGCCCCAGGTCGCTCAGTGAAGGGTGGTCATCAGGACGTCTGCCCAGCGGCCAGTGAAACAGGCGCTCAGACGCTTTTATCGGCATATCGTTGATGCAGGCGAAGCGGCGCTTCATCAGACCATCCGGCTCGAATTCCCAGTTTTCATTACCGTAAGAACGATACCAGTTTCCTGAATCATCATGCCATTCATAGGCATAGCGCACGGCGATACGGTTTTCCGTAAATGCCCACAGCTCTTTGATCAGACGATAATCCAGCTCTTTTTTCCATTTGCGCTCCAGGAATGCCTGCGCTTCCTGACGGTTGGTGGCAAACTCCGCGCGGTTTCGCCACTGGGTATCCAGCGAATAGGCAAGTGCGATTTTGGCCGGGTCGCGACTGTTCCAGCCATCTTCTGCCAGTCTGACTTTTTCGATGGCACTTTCACGCGTAAAAGGCGGTAAAGGGGGGCGTGTGTTCATTTCGGCTACCTCTGGTTGGTATTAGGTAGACAGGTCTGTCTACTGGTGTTAATCTAGGCCTGAAAATTAACGCTGTCAACCTGTCAATTGAGGCCGTCGATCTGTGAATACAGTCAACTTGAATAACGATAAAATAATCAGTGTGAGGGAAAAAATATTGCTTACCGCGCACGATCTGTTTTATTCCAGCGGATTTAAAGCAACGGGCGTGGATACCATTATCAAGCAGGCTAGAGTCACTAAAGTGACGTTTTACCGCCATTTTCCTGGGAAAAGGTTACTGATTGTTGCCTATCTCCACTATCGACACGAAATATGGATTGACTGGTTTGAAAGCACGCTGCGTCGACATCTTGCTGCGGGCAAAACCCCGGCCAGTGCATTATCTGACACGCTGTATGAATGGTTTATTTCGCCGTTATTCCATGGGTGCGCCTTTATTAATGCCAGCGCAGAAGCAAAATCTGAAGAAAATGAACGCGAAATAAAAGATATTTGCCGCAATCATAAAACCGAAACAAAGGCAAAAATAGCGTCCCTGACCGGCATAACCGATGAGAAAACCGTTAATGAAATCATGATGCTGATCGACGGCGCGATTATTCATGCGCAAATGGGGATCGCAGCGGATGAGGTCATAAGCTCATTGAAAAAGGGAGTAGAACGGCTGACAGAAAACGCCGCCTGACCCGGGGCACGATCGGCCGCCGACGAAATACGCTTAGCATGGAGGGGCTGGCGCTGAGCCTGGCAGTGAATGCCAGGCTCCTGCCTTTAGTCATCATCTTCTGCCCGTTCAGCCAGCGCCAGCGAGCTGGCACTGGCCGGATCAAACAGGGAAATACTCTCAATCTGATTCAGCATGATCACCTTTCTGAAGTCCATCGCACTTCCGGGTTCTGAATCCAGAGTAATGTCGTGGCGGGCATACCATTTGCTGTAATTATTTTCGATGCAAATCCGCATTGTCTTTTCATCGCGGTAGCCGCTTAGCATGGGGATCAGCACGATATTGGCGGTTTTTTCATACTCGAGCGTTGCGGTGTGGATCATGCCGACATAAATCCGTCTCGAGCGCAGCGTCACCTGCGCCAGCTCCCCTTGCTCCATACACTGATACAGCAGTTGTTCGATACCGCTCGACTGCGCGAGACGTTTGTAGAGCTTCTTCCTGCCTTCTCCGTCCAGCCTGGCGCTGCCTGCCCAGTTAGAACGATAAAGACAAAACAGGATGGCGAAGGCCAGCATGACGACAACCGGTGCCTGAATACCTAAAAAGCTCCAGTTCATAAAATCTATTTGCCAGTCGGCATAGGTTTGCGCGGTGAAGTGGAAGGTGTTGTCGGCGGCAGAAAGTGCATAGAGCAACAGCCAGAGCAGCCCCGTGGCGATCACCCCTTGCAGAACGAAGATACAGCCATACAGGGCAACGAGAAAATAGACATCCCAGCCGAAAGATCGCTTGATTTTAAAACGGGTCGACAGGTCACGGCTGGTGTACCAGTACCCACAGACCATCAGCACCATAAAGATAGCCGTTCCCATATCAGGCCCTCTTCAGCGCGTTAACATGACGCAGGAAATCCTGTCGCACCTCGTTGCTCTTGTAGTTCACCGAGGCGTTCCCGTCCTGGTCGATGATGATGCGATCGCCATCCTCCACGGCTTCGATAATTTCCTGCTGGCTCATCACCTGGAGCAATGATTCTGGACTGGAGAAAAGTGACAGAAAGAAACGTTTCATCGCGGGGTTTCCTCATCCTTATGATTAAAAAGGATAAGTCTGGAAGAAGAAGGGGAAATTCGCCTTAAGGTAAAACTGAAAAGCAAAACGGGGAACAGGTGTGTCAGAAAAGGTGCTGAAAAAAGTATCGGCAAGAAAGGTGTAACTTTTTGAAAATTAATATAAATAAAAAATAGTTTTTCACAAACTTGGACAAATAACGTTAATTGTGTAAGTTTTAATTATGCGATTACGCCACGTTGTTTACCGCCAGGATGTGACCCATGAGCACTTTGCCCTCTGTCGTGAGTCGGTTTGTTGAGTACTACACCGCACTGGATAGCCAGCCGCCCTCAGCGCTGGTCGGGCTTTATCATTCGGATGCCACGCTTATCGATCCGTTCGGCGAGCATGACGGGATTTTCGCGCTCCAGCGCTATTTCACCCATCTGCTGGCCAATGTTGAAAATTGCCGTTTTACCATTGATCCTCCGCTGTTTGGTGACCGCCGTTTCGTTGTCACGTGGATTATGCACTGGTCGCATCCGCGCATTGCCGGAGGCGAGCCGCTCGACCTGCCGGGATGTTCGGTGGTGGAGACCGAACATGGGTTGATTACTCGCCAGCGTGACTATTACGACGCCGGAGAGATGATCTACGAACACCTTCCGCTGCTCGGTTGGGCAGTGCGCGGCGTGAAGCGGAGGGTGAACGCATGAGCACGGTTCTGATTACCGGAGCAAGTTCGGGCATCGGCGCCGGGCTGGCGAAATCCTTCGCTGCTGACGGCCACACGGTTATCGCCTGCGGGCGCGATCCGGCGCGTCTGGACGCCCTGCATCAGCACAGCCCCACTATCACGGTTCGCCTGTTCGATATGACAGACAGGGACGCCTGTCGCCAGGCGCTGACGGGCTGCTATGCCGACCTGGTTATTCTCTGCGCCGGTACCTGCGAATACCTTGAGCAGGGCGTGGTGGATGCAGCGCTGGTAGAGCGGGTGATGACCACCAATTTCCTCGGGCCGGTGAACTGTCTGGCCGCGTTACAGCCGCAGCTGGTTTCAGGCAACCGCGTGGTGCTGGTCAGCTCCATGGCGCACTGGCTGACGTTCCCGCGCGCAGAGGCTTACGGCGCGTCCAAAGCGGCGTTGAGCTGGTTTGCCGACAGTCTGCGGCTCGACTGGGAGCCGAAAGGGGTCGCCGTGACGGTGGTATTCCCGGGCTTCGTTGATACGCCGCTGACGCGAAAAAATGACTTTGCCATGCCGGGCAGGGTGAGCGTTGAAGAGGCCGTGCAGGCCATTCGGACCGGGCTGGCGAAAGGGAAAATGCAAATTGCGTTTCCTGTGGGGTTTGGCCTTATCTTGCGGTTGCTCTCAGGGCTTCCCGCGTTTCTTCAGCGCACACTGCTGCGCAGGATGGTGCGTTCATGAAGATTGCCATTATCGGCAGCGGCATCGCCGGGTTGACCTGTGCCTGGCGTCTTGCCGGTCATCACGAGGTGACGCTGTTCGAAGCGGGGGCCACTCCCGGCGGGCATACCGCGACGGTTGACGTGCCGACGCCACAGGGCACTTTCGCCATCGATACCGGTTTTATCGTCTACAACGACCGTACCTACCCACGATTTATGGGCCTGCTGAGCGAGCTGGGTATCAGCGGGCAAAAGACGCAGATGAGCTTTTCGGTGCATAACCCGCAAACCGGGCTGGAGTACAACGGACACACCCTGACCTCGTTATTTGCCCAGCGTCGAAACCTGGTGAACCCGTCGTTCTGGCGGCTGCTCGGGGAGATTGTCCGCTTTAATCGCCTGGCGAAACAGGCGCTGGAGAGCGAGCCAGACCCGCACGCGACGCTGCAGACGTTTCTGGAGAGACACCGCTTTACGCCGTTTTTCGCGCGTCACTACATTCTGCCGATGGGGGCGGCCATCTGGTCATCGTCGTTGCAGGAGATGAAACGTTTCCCGTTGCCGCTCTTTTTGCGTTTCTTTGACAATCACGGCCTGCTGGATGTGACGCATCGTCCGCAGTGGTACGTCGTGCCCGGAGGTTCGCGGGAATACATCCGCGCCATGCTGGATAAACTCGGTGATCGCCTGACGCTGCACCTCAACGCCCCGGTGCAGCGCGTGATTCGTCAGCAGAATGGGGTAACGATCCAGCTCGACAACGCGAGCCACAGCGTTGATCAGGTGATTTTTGCCTGTCACTCCGGGCAGGCACTGGCGATGCTTGACGCGCCGAGCGCGGCTGAGCAGGACGTGCTGGGCGATATCGGCTGGCAGCGTAATGAGGTGGTACTTCACAGCGATCCGCGCTGGCTACCGGTACGTCAGCGTGCCTGGGCGAGCTGGAACTACCGTCTGAGCCAGCAGGATCAGGCCAGCGCCTGCGTCACCTACAACATGAATATTTTGCAGGGGTTGCCTGCGGGTAGCCCGTTGTTCTGCGTCACCCTTAATCCGGACATCCCCGTGGATGAACGCTTCGTTCTGAAACGCTTTGTCTATGAACACCCGCTGTTTAACCCCAAAAGCTGGCGTGCACAGGCGCGTCGCGGTGAGATTAACGGCCACCAGCGTAGCTGGTTCTGCGGCGCTTACTGGTACAACGGCTTTCATGAAGATGGCGTGCGCAGTGCGCTGGACGTGGTGAATGCAATAGCCGCCGGGGAGGGGAACTGAAATGAACAGCTGCCTCTATCACGGTGTATTACGCCATCGTCGCTTCCGGCCGAAAGCGCACCAGTTCCGCTACAGCGTCTTTATGGCCTGGCTCGATCTTGATGAGCTGGAGACGTTGCCCGCGGTCGGGGTCCGTCGCAATCGCGTTGCCGCCGCCTCGTTCCATGATGCGGATTATCCGCTGGGCACGCCGCTTAAAGAGAACGTCCTCACCAGGCTTGAAAGCCTGATCGGAGAACGGCCGCAGGGGCGGGTTATGCTCCTGACGCAGCTGCGCTACTTCGGATTCCATTTTAATCCGGTCAACTTTTACTACTGCTATGACCGGGCGGAGACGCTGCGCTGGGTGCTGGCGGAAGTTCGCAATACCCCGTGGAATGAGTGTCATTACTACGCGGTGAATGGGCAGGATGCGCGTCCCACAGAAAAAGCGTTTCATGTTTCCCCTTTTAACCCGATGGACATGGTTTACCACTGGCGCTTTAACCCGCCTGACGACTCGTTGCATATGCACATTGAAAACCATCAGGAAGCGAAGGTGTTTGACGCCACGCTGGCGCTACGCCGGGAGCCGCTTACCCGGGCGGCACTGCGGTCGCTGCTGCTGCGCATTCCACTGATGACCCTCAAAACCGTTTTCGCTATTTACTGGCAGGCGCTGCGGCTGTGGCTCAAGCGCGTGCCGCTGTATAACCATCCCGTCAGCAGGAGTGAACGCTCATGACCGATCCCGTCTTTGCGCTTGAACCCGATATCCCGCGCAACGTCCGCATCGCGCGCTGGCTGCTGTTTCGTCTGTTAAGCGGTATCCGCGGCGGCTCGCTGACCCTGCGTGAGGGTGCGCAGACGTTCCATTTCGGCGAGACATCCGCTGCGCTGCATGCTGACGTTCAGATCCTGAGCCCGGGCGTGTACTGGCGTGTCTTAACGGGGGGCAGCCTCGCCGCCGCTGAGGCCTGGATGGATGGCGAATGGGAAACCACACAGCTCACGCCATTGCTTGAGATCCTGGCGCTTAACGGGCAGGTGCTTGGCCGGCTGGAAAAGGGATTTCGCCTGTTCAGCAGGCCGCTTGAACGGCTTCGTCACTGGACGCGGCGAAACTCACGCGCCCAGGCCCGCGAAAATATTGCCGCGCATTACGATCTGGGCAACACCTTTTATGCCCATTTTCTGGATAACGAGTTGCTTTACTCCAGTGCGCTGTTCACCGCAGATGAGCAGGATCTCACGGCGGCTCAACAGGCCAAAATGGCTCGCCTGTGCGATCAGCTGGCGCTGAACGCCAATGATCACCTGCTGGAAATTGGCACAGGCTGGGGCGCGATGGCGGAATATGCCGCCCGTCATTATGGCTGTCGGGTGACCACCACGACGCTGTCGCAGGAGCAGTATCTCTGGGCGAAAGAACGGATTGTCCGCGCCGGGTTGCAGGATCGCGTTGAGGTACTGCTGTGCGATTACCGCGATCTCACCGGAGAGTACGACAAGCTGGTCTCGATAGAGATGATTGAGGCCGTGGGGCAGCGCTATCTGCCAACCTTCTTCCGCACCTGTCAGGCCAGGCTGCGACCGGGAGGTCGTATGGCAATACAGGCCATCACCATTCAGGACCAGCGCTATCGCGACTACAGCAAAAGCGTCGACTTTATCCAGCGCTACATTTTTCCCGGCGGTTTTTTACCAAGCATCACCGCCATGAATGAGCTTATGACACGCCACACCGATTTCGTGATGCGCAATCTCTTTGATATGGGGCCCGACTATGCCCGCACGCTGGCTCTCTGGCGCCAGCGCTTCGTGCATGCATGGCAGGAGATTGAAAAGCTTGGGTTCGATGAGCGGTTTCGTCGGATGTGGCTGTACTACCTCGGCTACTGCGAAGCCGGGTTTAACGCCCGCACCATCAGCGTGGTGCAGCTGACCGCCGAGCGCGTATGAAACATTATTTACAGGTCTTTCTGCTGGCAATCGCGTTCGATTTTTACTGGGCGCTGGTGGTGCTCTTTCGCGAGCAGGGCCTGATTATCTGGATCGTGCTGGCGGTTGTGGCCTGCCTGCTGTTGCCGTCCGCGTACCGACTTTACGCCATTGCGCTGGCCGCGGCAGGGAGCCTGCTGGATGCGCTCTGGGCGTTGACGGGCCTGATTGCGTTTACGGGGGAGTCACTGATGCCGCTGTGGATGGTGGCACTGTGGCTGATGTTCGCCACCGTCTGGACTCAGCTGACGCGCACAACAACATTACCCGGCTGGCTGCTGACCCTGCTGGCAACCGTGGGCGGGCCTGTCGCCTATCTGATTGGCGAACGGCTTGGTGCCATTACTTTTCTGGAGCCGACCTTTATTGTCATCAGCTGGATGGCACCGGGCTGGCTGGTATTGATGCTGTTTTTCCATCTGCTGGTGGGGAGACAAAAATGAGAGCTGCGGCACTGCTTCTCTTACTGATAATCCTGTCCCCCGTGGCTCAGGCTGCCGACTGGCTGACCTGGCGCAAGGTCGGTGACGCCACGCTGACCTGGGGGCCGTTCACCGTCTATACCTCACAGCTTCGCACGCCGGAGGGGCGTTACAGCGGGGAGAACGGGGATCGGGCGTTGATCATCACTTACGCGCGTGAAATCGACCGTGACGACCTGGTTGAGGCAACGCGCGATCAGTGGCAGGCGCAGGGGATCCTCGAGCAGGAGCCCCAAAGCGAAACCTGGCTGCGTATGCTCCAGTCGCTCTGGCCCGATGTTGGGCCGGGCAGCCAGCTGGCGTTTGTGGTCACCGACAGGCAGGGGCAGTTCTGGTACCGCGCTTCGGCGGCGCAGAAAGACTTTATTCCACTGGGACCACGTCAGTCCGCCGCGTTCAGCACGCGCTTTCTGGCAATCTGGCTCAGTCCCCGCACGCAATATCCCGCGCTGCGTCAGCAGCTGACAGGAGGGCAACAATGAAACGTATTCTGGTCATCGCGCTGGCGGTAACGATGCTGCTGGCCGGCTGCAGTACAGAGGTGACGGAATACCGTCAGCAGCAGCCGAAGCTGGATATCTTCCGCTATTTTCAGGGGAAAACCGAAGCGTGGGGCATGGTGCAGGATCGCAGCGGTAAACAGTTGCGCCGGTTTCACGTTGAGATTGCCGGGGACGTTATCGGCGATACGCTGACGCTCAATGAACATTTCGTCTATGACGACGGCGAAAAGCAGCAGCGGGTATGGCATATCCGGCGGATAGGGGGCGATCGCTACGAAGGCACGGCAGGGGATATCGAAGGGGTGGCGACCGGGCAGGCGGCGGGAAACGCCTTCAACTGGCATTACAGCATGCAGGTGAAAGCCAATGGCAGCACCTGGCTGCTGCACTTTGACGACTGGATGTACCTGCAGGATGAAACCCATCTGTTCAATAAAACAGAGCTGAAGAAACTGGGCGTCACCGTCGCCACGGTGACGCTGTTCTTTACCCGCAAGGCGTGACGTTACTCGCTCCAGGGTGCCGGTTCGGCGGGGGTTTTGCTGCTGAGGTAGATGAAGATCAGCGCAATGGCCAGGCAGACGATGGCCCCGAGACGGCTCAGCGAAAACGGAATGACGGCGTTACCCAGCCAGCCAAAGCTGTCAATCAACATACTCATGGTGAGCTGGCCGAAGATCACCGCGACCGTGGCGACGGCGGTACCGATACGTTGTACCGCCAGTACCATTATCACAATGTAGGGCACGCCGAACAGGGCACCGAGCAACTGCCATTTGGGCACGTCCATCAGGGTAACGGCCTGTTTGGGTTCAAAGAAGAAGATCAGCAGGGCGGTGACCAGCGCACCAACGGAAAACGTCAGAAACGCGCTTTTAAAGACGCCCACGCTGCTTCCCAGCTGTCCGTTGATGGCGGCCTGGATGCTCAGCGTCGCACCGCCACACACTGCCAACATAATCATAATCAGTGTCATTTTGTTACCCCTGTGCAACCAGAACCAGCGCGGCAATGATGAAAAGCAGCGCGATGATGCGTTTACCGTTAATCTTTCTGGGCGTGGTGCCCAGCAACCCATAGTGGTCAATGATAAGACTCTTAAAGACCTGACCTGCCAGAATGCCAATCATCGTCAGGGCAATGCCGATGGCCGGCGTGGCGAGGGTCAAAATGACGACGTAAACGGGCCCGAGTACGCCGCCGAGCAGTTGCCATGCGGGCTGTGCGAAAAACGACGGGCTGTTACGCGGGCTGAAAAACAGCATCAGCAGAAACGTCAGCGCGGCACCTGTACCGAAAATACTGAACGTGGCCCATAAATCGCCGACTTCCCCACCCAGTGGCCCCAGCAAGCCAGCCTCTACGGAGAGGCCCATGCCGCCGAGAATAACCAGTAAAATTAACATCCATTGCATATTCATTATCTCTACGTTCTGAAGGCGAAACAGACTAGCCCTGAACATCGATGAGAAAAATGCCATAATGCAGGAAACACCTTTGCAGGAAATGCACTAATGGTTGATGCCGGAAATATGAATATCCGCTCGCTGCGGGTTTTTATTGCGGTTTACGAAGCGCAAAACTTTTCTTTGGTCGCCCGGCGGGAGGGGATGTCTGCCTCGCAGGTTTCACGCGTTATCCATCAGCTTGAGGACGCGCTCGGCCAGCAACTTTTCTATCGTAATACCCGGGCGGTGATCCCAACGGAAAGCGGCCACCTTTTTATCCGCTACGCCAGAGCGATGGTGGAAAGCCTGGAGGAGGCGCGTCGGGAGCTGGATGAGCGTTCGACGGAGCCTTCCGGGACGCTGCGCATAAATGGCCCGGTGTACTTTGGGCAGCGACACGTTGCCCCTGGCCTGCCTGCACTGGCGGCGCGGTATCCCCGGCTGAATATAGAGCTGACGCTGACCGATGACTTTATCGACCCGCACAAAGATGCCGCCGACGTTATCTTTCGCATCGGCATGCTGACGGATTCAACCTTTCACGCGCGGGTTTTTGGCCAGCAGCGTTACCATCTGGCCGCGTCGCCGGACTATTTGCGAAAACACGGCGTGCCAGACGGGCCGGATGACCTCAGTCGCCACCGGTGCCTGGTCTACCGCGGGTCGTCAGGTCCCAATCGCTGGCTGGTGCGAGGTCAGGGGGACGCCTGGGTGCATTACCCCGTAGTGCCGCTGATGACCTCCAATAATGCGGAGTCGCTGCTCATTGCCGCGCTGGGCGGGATGGGGATCGTGCTGTTTCCGGACTGGCTGATTGGCGACAGACTGCAGAAGGGGGAACTGGTCGCACTCCTCGCGGAACGGGAGTGCGCCATAAACACCGAGCCGCTGAACATTGCGGTGATCTATCCTCACGCCCGTCATCCGCCCCTGAACGTCAGGGCGGTGATTGATCATTACGTGGCGCTTTTCGGCACCCCGCCTTACTGGCAGACGTAGCGATTACGCGCCGAGTTCTTTACGGATAATGTCGGCGCCGGCGCTCAGGGCGTTGAGCTTTCCGTTGGCTACCTGACGTGAGAGCGGGGCCATCCCGCAGTTTGTTGATGGCCACAGCTTGTCGGCATCGACAAACTGCAGCGCTTTACGCAGCGTATCGGCCACTTCCTCTGGCGTCTCAATGGTATTGGTCGCCACGTCAATGGCACCCACCATCACCTTTTTGCCGCGGATCAGTTCCAGCAGGTCCATCGGTACGCGGGAGTTGTGGCACTCCAGCGAGATGATGTCGATATTGGACGTCTGCAGCTTAGGAAAGGCTTCTTCATACTGCCGCCATTCTGAACCGAGCGTTTTTTTCCAGTCGGTATTGGCTTTGATGCCATACCCGTAGCAGATATGGACCGCGGTCTGGCAGCGCAAACCTTCGATGGCGCGTTCCAGCGCGGCAATACCCCAGTCGTTCACCTCATCAAAAAACACGTTAAAGGCCGGTTCATCAAACTGGATGATATCAACGCCTGCCGCTTCTAACTCCCTCGCTTCCTGGTTGAGAATTTTGGCAAATTCCCAGGCCAGCTTTTCGCGGCTTTTATAGTGAGCGTCATAGAGGGTGTCGATCATGGTCATCGGGCCGGGCAGAGCCCACTTGATCGGTTTATCCGTGAGCTGACGTAAATACTTTGCGTCATCAACGAACACCGGTTTTTGACGCGCGACGGCATCCACCACGGTCGGCACGCTCGCGTCATAGCGGTTACGAATTCGCACGGTCTGGCGGTTCTCAAAATCAACGCCGCTGAGATGTTCAATAAAGGTGGTGACGAAGTGCTGACGAGTCTGTTCGCCGTCGCTGACAATATCAATGCCCGCACGGATCTGCTCATCCAGAGATAAACGCAGCGCATCCTGTTTACCGGCAAGTAATTCCTGATCCTGCAATTTCCATGGCGACCAGAGCGTTTCGGGTTGCGCAAGCCAGGTTGGCTTAGGCAAACTGCCAGCCGTTGAAGTCGGGAGCAATGTTTTCATAGTAGAAGACCTTTATTATTGATTAATTAAAGCGTGTTGTGACCTGACCACTGCTCAAGAAGAGGTTTATAGGGCTTGATGAAATACGCTTCCGTAAATTTGCCCTGTTCAATTGCCAGCCGGCTGCGTTCTTCGCGGTCATAAACAATTTTTGTTAATGAATGATCCTCATGATTCAGATCGGGCTGGTAGCATTCTCCGGCTGTCGAGTTCGCATTGTAAATTTCAGGGCGATAAATTTTCTGGAAAGTCTCCATGGTGCTGATGGTGCTAATCAACTCCAGATTGGAGTAATCCCGTAATAAATCGCCGGTGAAATAAAACGCAAACGGCGCTGCGCTATTCTCAGGCATAAAGTAACGAACCTGCAGACCCATTTTCCCGAAGTACTGCTCGGTTAAGGATGTACCGTCCGGACGATACTCGATGCCCAGTACCGGGTGCTGGTTGCCCGTGCGGCGGTAGGTGTCTTTGCTGGAGACGCTCAGGCAGATCACCGGTGCCTTTTTGAAGTTCTCTTTGTATTCAGGTGAGTTAACGAAATGCCGGAAAATAGTGCCGTGCAGCTCACCAAAATTATCCGGGATCGCGAAGCGGGACTGATTTTTATTGTGCTCCGGCAGCAAGACGCTGAAATCATAATCGCGGACATAGGACGAGAAATTATTTCCAACGATACCGTCGATGCGCTCATGGGTCTTTTTATCAACGATCGTTGTTTGCAATATTTCGATGGCCGGGAAGGGCTTCTCAGCGCCGATATGTAAATCCACAGAAATAATGTCCAGTTCGAGCGCATAGCGATCGGCTTTTGGGTTATCCCAGCGCGCTAACGCGTTAAAACGGTTATTCATCATCACCAGCGTATTACGCAGGTTTTGCTGGCGTTTTTCGCCACGGGCCAGGTTGGCGAAGTTGGTGGTGGTACGCGTATTTTCTGAAGGGTTATAATTTTCATCAAAGCAACTACGCTTAAGGCTAAATGTAAAAGCATTACTCATCGTCGTTATACATCCTAAGTTCTTGTTGCTAAGAAGTTACCAATGCATAATTTATGCCTGAGCCCGTGACGGAGGGGAAGTGACTTAATTTCACTGCAACATGAGCTATCTTCATGAACAGCGCCTTTCCAGGTATAATCCCCAAAATTTCAACACGGTTTAGAAACGATCATGACAAAACTCACCCTACAAGAGCAGATGCTGAAAGCAGGCTTAGTCAGCAGTAAAAAGATGGCTAAAGTTCAGCGCACGGCCAAGAAATCGCGCGTTCAGGCCCGTGAAGCAAGGGAAGCAGTAGAAGAGAATAAAAAAGCGCAGCTCGAGCGTGACAAGCAGCTGAGCGAGCAGCAGAAGCAGGCGACGCTGGCGAAAGAGTTTAAAGCGCAGGTCAAGCAGCTGATCGAAATGAACCGCATCACCGTGACCAGAGGCACCATCGCCTTTAACTTTACCGACGGCAATCTCATCAAAAAAATCGAGGTCGACAAGCAGACGCAGGCCCAGCTGATCAATGGCCGCCTGGCGATTGCGCGTCTGGTGATTAATGCCAATGGCGACTGCGACTATGCGATTATCCCGGCAGTGGTGGCCGATAAAATCGCCCAGCGCGATGCCGAGAGTATCGTGTTAAACAGCGCCCTGAGTCAGGAAGAGCAGGATGAAGACGATCCGTACGCAGATTTCAAAATTCCTGACGATTTGATGTGGTAAGTCGCGCTTAAAACGGTGCGGCGTGACGGGCGTTAATTGCCTCTGCGCTCACCGGATGCACAAAATCCAGCTCGCTGGCGTGCAGCATCAGTCGCGGTATCGGTTCGGTGCCCGGCAGTGCAAGACCGCCATACAGATCGCAGCCTAAAATAGGGTAGCCCAACTGCTGGCAGTGAAGACGCAGCTGGTGGGTTCGCCCGGTCTCCGGGGTCAGTCTGACCCGCGTCAACGGCAGTGCCGCATCATAAAACCGGTCCATCACCTGATAGCGTGAGCGTGCGGGTTTGCCGGTAATTGCACAAATCGACATCAGCGGGAACAGCGCCGGACCTTTAGCAATCGGGGCATCAATCACGCCCTCGTCGTGTTCCACATGCCCGCAAAGCAGGGCGCTGTATACCTTTCGCACGGCGCGCTGGCTAAACTGGTGACAGAGGGCGGCGTTAATCGCTTTATTGCGCGCAATCACCATCAGCCCGGATGTACCGAAATCCAGACGATGCACCAGCGTGCAGCCGGGAAACGTCTGTACCAGTCGATAATGCACTGAATCGCGGTTTTGCGGATTTTTGCCTGAAAGGCTGAGCAGACCGGAAGGCTTATTAATCAGGACCAGATGTTCGTCCTGCCAGAGGATCTCGATCTCGTCGTGACACGGTGGGGCAATAAAGGAATCTATAATCTCAGACATCAGACGGTCCGACAGAAGAGTGGGTGCGGATGATAGCGAATTTTTAGCGGCGGGGACAGAAAGAAACCCTCCCACCAGGCGGTGAGAGGGGGATGATTAAGCGGCTACGAGGCTGTCGATAGCGGCTTTCGCGTCGGTCTGCGCTTTGCTCGCAACTTCCGGGCCGTAGGCAATACCTTCAGCAAACACGAAATTCACGTCGGTGATACCGATGAAGCCCAGGAACAGAGTCAGGTACGGTGCAACCAGGTCAGTTGGGGTGTCTTTGTGAATACCACCACGGCTGGTCAGTACAATCGCACGCTTACCTTTCACCAGACCTTCAGGACCGTTTTCAGTGTAACGGAAGGTTACGCCGGCACGGGCAACCAGGTCGAAATAGTTCTTCAGCTGAGTAGGGATGTTGAAGTTGTACATTGGCGCGTTGATCACGATAACGTCGTGCGCCTGCAGTTCAGCAATCAGCTCGTCAGAGAGGGCCAGGGCTTCCTGCTGACGTGGCGTCAGGGGAGCGTCGCCTGGACGCAGCGCGCCAACCAGTTCGCCATCCAGCACAGGAATCGGGTTTGCAGCCAGGTCACGCACGGTGATTTCATCAGCAGAATGCTGTTCACGCCACTGTTCAACGAAGTAGTCAGAGAGCTGACCAGACTGTGAGTACCCTGCCAGAATACTGGATTTCAATACTAATACTTTGCTCATGGGTGATTCCTGTTTTTGCATTTGATTGAAGGGGGTTGCCCCGTTGCTTGTTGACACTCTATTCACAATCCTGTCGCAGGGATAGCGCAATATATCGAAGTCTATGTTCGAATTTTTTGAATAAGGCACTCAAAGCGCCAATGTGATACTCTATAGCAATCATTAAAAAGAGATTTTACCCGGCAGTGCACTGCCCGTTAACGCTATGACAGAACAACAAAAATTAACCTTCCCGATGCTCCTGCAACAGCTTGATTCACTGATGCTGCGTGATAAACAGCGGTTCGCCCGCCGTCTGCACGGGGTGAAGAAGGTTAAAAATCCTGATGCACAACAGGCCATTTATCAGGAGATGGCCAAAGAGATTGAACAGGCGGCAGGGAAAGTCGTGCTGCGCGAAGCCGCACGTCCGGAGATTACCTACCCGGAAAACCTGCCGGTCAGTCAGAAAAAACAGGACATTCTTGACGCCGTGCGCGACCACCAGGTGGTGATTGTCGCAGGGGAAACCGGTTCAGGGAAAACCACTCAGCTGCCGAAAATTTGTATGGAGCTGGGGCGTGGGGTGAAAGGGCTGATTGGTCACACCCAGCCGCGTCGTCTGGCGGCGCGTACCGTGGCGAACCGTATTGCCGAAGAGCTGCAAACGCAGCCCGGCGGCTGCATTGGGTATAAGGTGCGATTCAGCGACCACGTTAGCGATAACACCATGGTCAAGCTGATGACTGACGGTATTCTGCTGGCGGAAATCCAGCAGGATCGTCTGCTGATGCAGTACGACACGATCATTATCGATGAAGCGCACGAACGCAGCCTGAATATCGACTTCCTGCTCGGGTATCTGAAAGAACTGTTACCGCGTCGCCCGGACCTGAAAATTATCATCACCTCCGCCACCATCGATCCGGAGCGTTTCTCAAAGCATTTCAACAATGCGCCGATTATCGAGGTCTCTGGCCGAACGTATCCGGTGGAGGTGCGCTATCGCCCGATAGTGGAAGACGCGGACGATACCGAGCGCGACCAGCTGCAGGCCATCTTTGATGCCGTCGACGAGCTGGGAAATGAAAGCGCGGGCGACATTCTGATTTTCCTGAGCGGCGAACGGGAAATCCGCGATACCGCTGACGCCCTCAGCAAGCGCGATCTTCGCCATACCGAAATTCTGCCGCTGTATGCGCGCCTGTCAAACAGCGAACAAAACCGCGTGTTCCAGCCGCACAGCGGACGTCGTATTGTGCTCGCCACCAACGTGGCGGAAACCTCGCTTACCGTGCCGGGCATCAAATATGTGATTGACCCGGGTACGGCGCGTATCAGCCGCTACAGCTACCGCACCAAAGTGCAGCGCCTGCCAATTGAGCCGGTTTCTCAGGCTTCCGCTAATCAGCGTAAAGGCCGCTGTGGCCGTGTGTCGGAAGGGATCTGTATTCGCCTCTATTCCGAGGACGATTTCCTGTCGCGACCGGAGTTTACTGACCCGGAAATTCTGCGCACCAACCTGGCGTCGGTCATCCTGCAGATGACTGCGCTAGGGCTTGGCGACATCGCCGCGTTCCCGTTTGTCGAAGCGCCGGACAAGCGCAATATTCAGGACGGCGTGCGCCTGCTGGAAGAGCTGGGTGCCATCACCACCGACGAGCAGGCTAGCGCCTACAAACTGACGCCGCTGGGTCGTCAGCTCAGCCAGCTGCCGGTTGACCCGCGGCTGGCGCGCATGGTGCTGGAAGCACAGAAACACGGCTGTGTGCGTGAAGCGATGATCATTACCTCCGCGCTCTCGATTCAGGATCCGCGCGAGCGTCCGATGGACAAGCAGCAGGCGTCTGATGAAAAACACCGTCGGTTCCACGATAAAGAGTCCGACTTCCTCGCCTTTGTGAACCTGTGGAACTACCTCGGCGAGCAGCAGAAAGCGCTGTCGTCGAACCAGTTCCGCCGCCAGTGCCGCGTCGATTTCCTCAATTATCTGCGCGTGCGCGAGTGGCAGGATATCTACACGCAGCTGCGTCAGGTGGTGAAAGAGCTGGGCATTCCGGTTAACAGTGAACCGGCGGAGTACCGCGAAATTCACATTGCGTTGCTGACCGGTCTGCTCTCCCATATCGGGATGAAGGATGCCGACAAGCAGGAGTATACCGGGGCGCGTAACGCCCGTTTCTCCATCTTCCCGGGGTCCGGTTTATTCAAGAAACCGCCTAAATGGACCATGGTGGCCGAACTGGTGGAAACCAGCCGCCTGTGGGGCCGCATTGCGGCGCGCATTGATCCTGAATGGGTTGAACCTGTTGCCCAGCATCTGCTGAAGCGCTCATACAGTGAACCGCACTGGGAGCGCGCGCAGGGCGCGGTGATGGCGACCGAAAAAGTGACCGTTTACGGTCTGCCGGTGGTTGGCGCGCGCAAGGTTAACTACAGCCAGATAGATCCCGCGTTGTGCCGCGAGTTGTTTATTCGTCACGCGCTGGTGGAGGGCGACTGGCAGACGCGTCATGCGTTCTTCCGTGAAAACCTCAAACTGCGTGCCGAAGTGGAAGAGCTTGAGCATAAATCCCGTCGCCGCGACATTCTGGTCGACGACGAGGCGCTGTTTGAGTTTTACGACCAGCGTATCAGCCACGATGTGATTTCTGCCCGCCACTTCGACAGCTGGTGGAAGAAGGCCAGCAAAGAGACCCCGGACCTGCTCAACTTTGAAAAGAGCATGTTGATCAAAGAGGGAGCGGAGTCGGTCAGCAAACTCGATTACCCGAACTTCTGGCATCAGGGCTCTCTCAAGCTGCGCCTGACCTATCAGTTTGAGCCGGGCGCGGATGCGGATGGCGTCACCGTACACATTCCGCTGCCGCTGCTAAACCAGGTCGAAGAGAGCGGATTCGAGTGGCAAATTCCGGGGCTGCGTCGCGAGCTGGTGATTGCGCTGATCAAATCGCTGCCAAAACCGGTGCGTCGTAACTTTGTGCCTGCGCCAAACTATGCCGAAGCGTTTTTAGGCCGCGTAACGCCGCTGGAGTTGCCTCTGCTGGATTCGCTGGAGCGTGAGCTCAGGCGCATGACGGGCGTAACCGTCGACCGCGACGACTGGCACTGGGATCAGGTGCCCGATCACCTGAAAATCAGCTTCCGCGTGGTGGACGACAAAAACAAAAAGCTGCAGGAAGGCCGATCGCTGACCGAACTGAAAGAGGCGCTGAAAGGTAAAGTCCAGGAGACGCTTTCTGCGGTGGCTGATGACGGTATCGAGCAGAGCGGATTGCACATCTGGAGCTTTGGCGCGCTTCCGGAAAGCTACGAGCAAAAACGCGGCAACTACAGGGTGAAGGCCTGGCCTGCACTGGTAGATGAGCGTGACAGCGTGGCCATCAAACTCTTTGATAATCCACAGGAACAACAGCAGATGATGTGGCGTGGTCTGCGTCGTTTGCTGCTGCTTAATATTCCGTCACCGATTAAATATCTGCACGAGAAGTTACCGAACAAAGCCAAGCTTGGCCTCTACTTTAACCCGTACGGTAAAGTGCTGGATCTGATTGACGACTGCATCTCCTGTGGCGTAGACAAGCTTATCCACGAGGCGGGCGGTCCGGTCTGGTCAGAAGCGGAGTTTGCGGTACTGCATGAGAAAGTCAGGGCAGAACTGAACGACACCGTGGTCGACATTGCGAAACAGGTCGAGCAGATCCTCACCACCGTGTTCAATATCAACAAACGCCTGAAAGGGCGCGTGGATATGACCATGGCGCTGGGGCTGTCGGACGTGAAAGCGCAGATGGCCGGGTTAGTGTACCGTGGATTCGTTACCGGCAACGGCTTCAAGCGCCTTGGCGATACGTTGCGTTATCTGCAGGCGATCGAAAAACGTCTGGAGAAAATGGCTATCGATCCGCATCGTGACCGCGCGCAGATGCTGAAAGTGGAAAGCGTGCAGAAGGCATGGCAGCAGTGGCTCAACAAATTGCCGCCGGCGCGCCGTGACGATGAAGACGTGCAGGCGATCCGCTGGATGATCGAAGAGCTGCGCGTCAGCTTCTTTGCCCAGCAGCTCGGTACGCCGTATCCCATTTCGGATAAGCGTATTTTGCAGGCAATGGAGCAGATTTCGGCGTAACGTCGGGTGTTCGCCCTCTCTCTGTGAGAGAGGGCATCTGCGTTTAGCGATTCACCACGGCCAGGGTAAAGCCATCCCATCCTTTACTGCCCACCGTTTGTAGCGCGGTCGCCGTCAGGCGCGGGTTATCCCCGATCATCTCAATAAATCGTCTGACGCCCTGTACGCGGGCATCGTCGCTTTGCGCGTTAATCACTTCGCCGTCCCGAACCACATTATCCCCGACGATCAGCGTTCCCGGGCGTGAGTAGTACAGTGCCCACTCCAGATACCCCGGATTGTTTGGCTTATCGGCATCGATAAAAATCAGGTCGAACGGCGGAATATCACCGATGTGTTCAAGAGAGTACAGCGCCGGGCCTTCAATGAGCTCAATCCGATCGCTGAGCCCCGCCAATTGGATATTCTGACGTGCAACACGGGCATGGATGGGGTCCGCTTCGAGGGTGATCAACTTCCCGTCAGGTGGCAGCGCACGCGCCATCCAGATAGTGCTGTAGGCGCCCAGCGTGCCGATTTCAAGGATCCGCCGTGCCTGCGTCATGCGGACAAAAAGCGCCAGCAGCTGCCCCTGATTGGCCGCGACATCGTGTTCGGGTAAACCAGCTCGCTGGTTGTTTTCCAGCACCCGCTGGAGGATATCATCCTCGGGAATGAGTGAAGAGATCATGTAATTATCGACTGCAGACCACTGTTGTTGCATAGATTGACTCCTGAGTGGCAAACACCGGGTTGCGCTGCGATCCGGTTTTCGCCCTCTCCATGCCGGAGAGGGCCTGGGGTATCAGATCACGCGTTGCTCCAGCCTCCGCCCAGTGCTCTGTACAAATCAACCTGCGCCAGCAGCAGGTTGTTTTTGACCTGCACGACGCTGGTTTGTACCGAGAACAGCGTGCGCTGGGCATCCAGCACATCCAGGTACGACGAATAGCCGTTGCGATAGCGGTTTTGCGCTATGCGCAGCGTCTCTTGCGCCACATCTTGTTGGGCAAGCAGCTCCGTCAGTTGTTCCTGATAGCGCGTGATGGCATCAAGACTATTATTGACCTCGGCAAAGGCGTTACGGACGGTTTTTTCATAACTGTAAAGCGCCTGGTTGCGCTGGGACTGCGAAATATCCACCTGTGCGTTCAGCGCCTGGCGGTTGAGCAGCGGAGCAAGAATGCTGCCGCCGACGCTCCAGAGCTGCAGCGGGTTGTCGAGTAAGCCGGAGAGCGTGCGATCCTGTATTGATCCGGTTGCGGTCAGGTTGATCGACGGCAGCAGGCTGGCACGAGAGGCAGCAAGCGAGGCATCAGCCGCAACCAGTTGCTTTTCAGCCTGCACAATATCCGGACGGCGATTAAGCAGCGAGGAGGGCAGTTGCGAGGGCAATGTCAGGGGCGTCAGGGCCGCGAAGCTTTCACTGCGCGCGACCTCGCCCGGGTTGCTCCCCAGCAGCAGGCTCAGGGCGTTCTCCTGCTGTGCAATCTGATGCTGCAGCAGGGGAACCTGCGCCCGCGTGGAGCGCAGTTCGGAGTCGGACTGCATCAGCTCCAGGCGTGAACTGTAGCCCGTTTCAAACTGGCGTTTAGCGAGAGTGAATGCCTCTTCCCGGGACTTCAGCGTGGAGCGGGTGACGCGAAGCTGTTCATCGAGGGACAGCAGGGTGATATAGCCGGAGGCGACCGAGGACGCCACGGTAAGATCTGCCGCCGCCGCCGCGGCTTTCTGCGCGTCCAGCGAGGCTTCAGCCGCATTCGCGGTGCTGCGGTTTACGCCCCAGATATCGACATCATAGCTGGCGGTGAGGCTGCCTTTATACAGGCTGCTGTAGATCGGCAGACCGGTGGCAGCAGATTGTGTCCGCGCGCGGGTGCCCGTGACGCCAGCATCCAGCGACGGAAACAGGCTGCCGTCGGCCGCGTAGACCCGCGCCTGATACTCGTTAATCCGTTCGCGGGCAATCAGCACGTCGCTGTTGTTCTTAAGCGCCAGGTCCACATAGCGGTTCAGATTATTGTCGTGGAAATTACGCCACCAGAGCTGTTCTGCAGGGCTTGCCGGGCCTGCTGTTGCTCGCCATTGTGTGGGGATGTGCAGCGACGGCTGCGCCGGTTTCACGTCGACCGACTGGCAACCGGCCAGCACGGTCATGATCATCAGAACGGCTATCGGGCGAAGGGTCATTGCTTCGCCTCCCGCGTATCAATGGTCACCTGCACCGACATGCCCGGACGCAGAAGCTGATAGGCTTCCTGGTCACCCAATACTTCAATTCGCACCGGAATACGCTGGGCAATTTTGACAAAGTTACCCGTGGCGTTATCCGGCGTGATGGCGCTGAACTCAACGCCGGTTGCCGGAGAGATACTCTCCACGCGGCCCTGATAGGCCTTATCATTTAACGCATCGACGGTGAATTTCACCGGCTGACCCACCCGAAGCTCCGCCAGCTGCGTCTCTTTAATATTGGCGATCACCCAGTGCTGAGGCGGCACGAGGGTGGTGAGGTGGGTTCCGGCGGTAACGTAAGCTCCCAGACGAACGGCGATCTGACCAAGCTGGCCGTCGCGTGGCGCCACAATGCGCGTGTTTTGCAGGTCAATTTGCGCCAGCTCCAGCGCCGCTTTGGCGTTTTCCACATCCGCCTCCAGCGCGCCGCGATTGACGATCACCGTTTGCAGATCCTGGCGCGACATTTCCAGCGTGGCTTTCGCCTGATCAATGTCGGCGCTGCCCTGGGCTGCGCTTGCCAGCGCGGCGTCGCGCTCACGGATAGACAGTGAACCATCCGCCGTCAGGTCCTTCACGCGCTTCAAATCCGCCTGGGATTTCAGACTCTGGGCGCGGGCATTTTTCAGAGCCGCTTCGTTTTTGGCGATCACCGCTTCGGCGCTTTTGCGCTGTTGCAGGTTGTTGTTCAGGGCAGCAATCTTCATCGCCAGCTGCGCTTCGGCCTGATGCACCCGCTGGCGGTAGATACGGTCATCAATCTGCAGCAGCAGCTCGCCCTTTTTGACCCGGTCGAAATCCTGCACCTTCACCTCAGTGATATAGCCGTTAACCTGCGGGCTGATAAAGGTCGTCTGTCCGCGCACGTAGGCATTATCAGTAAACTGCGAGTGGCGGGTGAACGGGGGTAGCTGCCAGGCGTAGAGGATCACCAGTACGCCGACAATACCGATTGCCGCCGCGGTGAAAACCGAAACGATACGGACATTTTTACGGGTGTTGGCCTGCTCTTTAGCGGCATCCTGCTGACTCATAACATCTCCAGAGAAATCATTTTCATATTCATTACTTGTTGCCTGTTGCCTTCTTCAGGGCCATACGGGCAGTCAGGCGCAGGCGCAGCAAGCGCCATAAAATCCAGACCAGGGTGGCGGCGGCAATGCTCGCCGTCAGTAAATAAGTATCGTTATAAGCCAGAATATTTGCCTCAAGCGTTGAAACCGTTTGCAGCTGGGTGATGGCCTGGGTGCCCAGCAGCGAGCTGTCGCCAATCAGGTTCCGGTACAGCCCGGTGTAAGCCTGAATACGGTCATTCACCAGCGGGTTCAGGGTTGTGAGCTGATCGGCCAGCATGCTGGAGTGGTATTTCTCGCGCCAGGTCTGGAAGGTCCCCAGGATGGCAGAGCCGAGCAGGCCGCCGAGGTTCTGGCTCATGCCAAACATCACCGAGAAGCTCACCAGGTTGCGCGGATCGGCGATAACCCCGCCAATGGCGGCCAGCATGGCGGGCGCGAGGAAGAAGGCGCTGCCGAAGCCCAGCAGGAACTGGCTTAGCATCAGCTGGTCCGGGCGGGTCAGGTTGTTCGACTGGCTGTCCAGCAGGGAGGCAACAATCATAAGCGCCAGCGAGGTAATGATCGGCCACGCCAGTTTTGTGGGCTTGATGGTCAAACAACTGGTCACAATCCCGCAGACAATACCGGCAAAAATAGACCACGCCAGGTGGGTCATCTGCTCATTCTGCAAGCCGACATACTGCAGCCAGCCGATAACGCCGGTGTTTTGCTCCGCCAGCACGATGCGGATCAGCAGCATAATGAGCCCGAGACGCACGATGCTGCCGCTCGACAACCAGCGGGTATTCAGCAACGGGTTAGAACGGTTATGTTCAAACACGATCGCAGACACGATTAATACCAGCGCTAATGCCAGCGACCAGCCGATCCACGGCGCTTCAAACCACCAGTAAAGACGGCCTAAGGAGAGCACCGCGCAGAGCAGCGCCATCCCCGGGGCCAGTAAAAAGAAGGTGATGAAGTCTTTTTTCTCGAAGACCTTGCGCCGGTCGCCAGGAGGCAATTTCAACGCTATCACGCAGGCCAGTGAAATGAGCGCCAGCCCGAGCTCAAAGAAGTAAAGCCCGCGCCACTCGTCAAGCTGCAGCAGCTCGGTCGAAAAGAGGCGGGCGAGGGGGATGGCGAGCGATGACCCGGTAATCCCGATGGTCAGTGCCTTCAGACGGTGTTTCGCGGGCCAGGCCTGTATCTGGTAGTAAATACCGAGGGAGCTGAGCGCGGCGGCCACCATCCCGTGTGCGGCACGCACCATCAGCGCGGAGCTGAGATCGTTTACAAACAGGTGGAAAAAGGTGACCAGCACATACAGCACCAGAAAACCTTCCGTGAAGGCGCGCAAACCATACTGCTGGCGGAATTTCACCAGCAGCAGGTTGATGGAGATGTTGGTCATTACATACACCGCCGGGAGCCAGGCGATTTCTGTCGACCAGGCCCCGAAGGTCCCCTGCAGATTTTGCAGATTGGCGGTGACCACCGCATTACCCAGCGCCCCCGTCAGGCACACCAGCAGACCGACAACCCCGTAGGCAATCCGTTTTGGCGTGCTGTGTTCTGGCGTGGAGGGCGAACCCAACAGGGCGGGTTTCTCATGAGGCTGCCACTCGCGAGGAGCATAAGGGTCGCGTTCGGGCAGGCGCATAACGTCTTTTACCTTAGAAAAAATTGAATAATGAGTGGGCTAACGATTCTACGTTTGCCGCAAATGATAATTCAAGTGAATATGATTTTCGCAGGTTAATCAAATGTTGAAGAACAGGTTAAGGAAAAAGAGCGGCCCGGGAGGCCGTTGTTTTGTCGATCTGAAGTCGTTAATCTGAACCAGAGCAACTGAGGACATCACCATGGTTCAGACGCATTTTCCCCTTCTGCCGGAGTCAACCCTGGCGGCAATTAACACGGTCGGCCAGTGGCTGGCACAGGATGATCTGGGCGATACCCGCGACGTGGCGGCGGTTGACAGGGTTATTCTGGCCGGAAACGCGGTGATGCCGACCATCGACGCTGCCTGCCGTATTGCCGCTGAACACGACGTTCCGTTACTGATTAGCGGAGGGATTGGCCATTCGACCGCGTTTTTGTATGCGGCCATCGCTCAGCATCCGCTTTATCACACTGTCCCGGTAACCGGGCGAGCGGAAGCACGTATTCTGGCCGATATTGCCCGCCAGTTCTGGCAGATCCCAGATGCGCACGTGTGGGTTGACGATCAATCAACCAACTGCGGAGAAAACGCGCGTTTTAGCTGGAGCATGCTCAAACAGCATCAACAGACGTCCGGGCGCGTGCTGGTCGTGCAAGATCCGACCATGCAGCGCCGCACGATGGCAACCTTTGCCCGCGTGTGCCGTGACGAGTCTGTTTCCCCGCAGTGGGTCAGCCACCCGGGCTATACACCGGTGCTGAAAAACGGCGAAAACGGGCTGGTGTTCAGCGGGGAGAGCGCTGGCCTCTGGCCGGTAGAGCGTTATCTTTCGCTCATTTTAGGCGAGCTTCCGCGACTCTGTGATGACATGAACGGCTATGGCCCGGCCGGGCGTGATTTTATTGCACACGTTGAATTCCCCGACGAGGTGACTGCAGCGTGGGCACGGTTAAAGAAGGATCCTGTGCTTACAGATGCCCTGAACCACCGGTCGCTTCTCTGAGCAGAGGTCGTTTGCGGTATTCCCCTCTCCGCGGAGAGGGGACCGGCATTACAGCGAGGCGAATTTGTCCAGCGTGCGCACCAGCTGGGTGACGAAACCGTATTCGTTGTCATACCAGGCGACGGTTTTCACCAGTTGCAGATCGCCAGCCTCTGATACCTCGGTCTGTGTGGCGTCAAAGACAGAACCAAAGTGAGAGCCAATCACATCAGACGAAACAATCTCTTCATCGGTATAACCAAAAGATTTATTCCCCTGCGTCGCTTTTTTCAGCGCGGCGTTGATCTCCTCAACGGTGACCTTTTTACCCAGAATCGAGACCAGCTCGGTCACTGAACCGGTTTTCACCGGTACGCGCTGGGCGTGGCCTTTCAGCTTGCCGCTGAGGGCCGGAATCACCAGACCGATGGCTTTGGCCGCCCCGGTGGTGTGCGGAATGATATTCTCCGCCGCGGCGCGTGAGGCGCGAAGATCTTTCCCGCGCGGGCCATCCACCAGCGCCTGCGTGCCGGTATAGGCGTGAATGGTTGTCATGGTGCCCACTTTTATTTCAAACGCATCGTGCAGCGCTTTTGCCAGTGGGGCGAGGCAGTTGGTGGTACAGGAAGCAACGGAAATAATCGTATCACTGGCGTCAATGGTATCGTCATTCACGTTATACACGATGGTTTTCATCTCACCGGCAGGGGCAGAGATCAGCACTTTTTTGGCACCGGCCTCAAGGTGTGCCTGTGATTTTTCTGCCGACGTGTAGAAGCCGGTGCATTCCACGACGATATCCACGCCCGCGGCTTTCCACGGGATATGTTTTGCCTCTTTTTCGGCGTACACGGCGATAGTTTTTCCGTCAACAATCAGGGCGTCTTCGGTGAAGTCTACGCTCCACGGGAAGCCACCGTAGTTGGAATCATGCCTGAGCAGGTAGGCCAGCACTTTGGGAGAGGTGAGATCGTTGATGGCGACGACGGTGTTGCTGTCCTGGGTTTCAAGAAGGCGACGCAGGACAAGGCGTCCTATGCGTCCAAATCCGTTAATGCCAATTTTACTCATGGTGTACTCCTGTGAACGCGTCTTTGCGACAGTTTGAACTCATCCAGGCTTAGACCATCACGGACAGGGCGGCAATTGAAGAAGCTTCATGCGAGGGGAAGTATTTGAAAAACCATACAGAAAAATTAATGAATTTTTAAGGAAAGGGGATTATGTTGGCGCGATATCGGTTATTTATCAGGAAATCTCATGCGTACTAAATATACAAGCCTGCAAATTGCTATCCACTGGCTGGTGTTTTTGTTAATCATCGTCGCCTACTGCGCGATGGAGTTCAAAGGCTTCTTCCCACGCACCGCACGGCCGGTAATCAACATGATCCACGTTTCGTGCGGCATCTCTGTACTGGTGTTAATGGTGACGCGTTTAGTGGTTCGCCTTAAATTCCGCGCACCGCCGATTGAACCGAAACCAAAACCGATGGTGACCGGACTGTCCCATCTTGGCCATCTGGTGGTGTATCTACTGTTCATCGCGTTGCCGCTGATTGGTATTGTCATGATGTATAACCGCGGTACTGACTGGTTAGCCTTTGGTCTGGTGATGCCGCACGCGGCAGAATCGAATTTTGATCTGGTCGACGTTCTGAAAGAGTGGCACGAGACGCTGGCCAACGTGGGGTACGTTGTGATTGGTCTGCACGCGATGGCGGCGCTGATGCATCACTATTTCTGGAAAGACAACACCCTCCTGCGCATGATGCCAAAAAAACGCAAGTAACTCATAACAACGAGCCCTGCAGCAGTCTGCAGGGCTTTTTTTTAGCGTTTTATTGCAGTTGAGCGCGCTCTTCCGGGGTTAACTCCAGCGCCTGAGTGGTGCCCGTCTCTGAGGATTTCACGGCCGCTTCCAGTACCGCCATCACCGCCAGCGCCTCGACCGGATGAACCGGATTGGTGATTTTTCCGAGTAGCGCATCACGCACGTTGATGTAGTACTGACGCTGATCGCCTTTCGGCGTGGTAACGGTCTGCGGCTCACCGTTTGCACCAAAGAACACCATGCTGTCACTGTCCTCGCCCCAGGCCTCACTGCCGGGGATCACGCCCGCCAGCAGCTGCGCTTCCTGTTGGTCGATTCGGGCTTTCACCACGCTGCCTTTATCGCCGTGAACGGTAAAACGTGCCGTTCCGCCAGCCACCAGCATGCTGCAGTGCAAAATCACTTTATGTTGCGGATAATCTAAGACCACGTGTGCCCAGTCGTTAATTTCCGCGCCGTCACGCAGCGTGGCGATATTGCCCTGTACCGACTGTGGCAGTCCAAAGAGCTGCAGCGTCTGGTCAATCAGGTGCGGCCCCAGATCAAACCACAGACCGCTACCGGGCACGTTTTGCTCTCTCCAGCGCACGCGCACTTCCGGGCGGAAACGGTCAATGTGCGACTCAAGGTGTTTGACCTTGCCAAGGGTTCCTTGCTCAATAATCTGCTTAATGCCGAGGAAGTCGCTGTCCCAGCGGCGGTTATGGAAGACGGAGAGCAGCCGTTGCTTCTCTTGCGCCAGGGCAATCAGGTCGCGGGCTTCCTGCATGTCGAGCGTGAACGGTTTATCCACGACCACATGTTTGCCTGAATTCAGGGCAAGCGTTGCCAGCGGCGCGTGGGTGGCGTTAGGGGAGGCAATCACCACCAGATCGACATCGGGATGCTGAATTGCCTCTTCCGGGGTTGCCACCACCTGAACATCAGGAAGATCGCGTTTAACCTTCTCTTCATCACGAGACGAAACCACCGCCAGCTTAAGGCCGTCCACGGACTGGATCAGCGGGGCATGGAAGGTCTTGCCTACAAATCCATACCCGATCAGCGCAATGTTGATTGTCTTCTCTTTACTCATGACCTTCTCCACGTTATTTCGCGCAAACCGTAATGTGCATTGCGCCAGGGTCCCCAAGCTCAGGCCAGGGACGATCTAAAAAGAGGTGCTGGATGTTGGATAATCCGCTGACCAGATACGGTTCACAGCGGTTTAGTTTCAGATGGTCGGCGACAATCCAGCGCTCATGGCTGGCCGCGAGCATCGCCCGTTTGACCTCGGCATCGGCCTCTTTTCCGGCGCTCAGACCGAGTTCAGCATGGATAGCACAGGCTCCCAGAATGGCGATATCCGCGCGGTAGCGTGACAGCAGGGAGAGGGTGGCGCTGCCGGCAAACAGTCGCTGCTTGTGATCCCATTTTCCGCCGAGCAGGATCAGTTCGATATCGTCACGGTCGCTGAAGTGCCACGCGATATCCAGCGAGGTGGTGATGATTGTCAGCGGTCCCTTCAGGAACGAGGCGACAGCCATTACCGTGCTCCCCGCATCCAGAAACAGCGTCGAACCTGGCGGAACAGCCTGCGCCACCTGTTTACCAAGACGTTGTTTGGTTTCCGGCAGCAGTGTATTGCGCCCCTGACGATTCATGGCCGACAGATTCAGGGCAATTGCCCCGCCGTGGTTCTTTTGCGCCAGCCCCTGTTTCTCGAGATCGGTCAGATCCCGGCGGATGGTGTCCGCTGAGACCTGCAGTTTGTCCGCCAGTTCCGTAATGCTGGCCTGCCCGTGCTCACTAATGATATCAAGCACATATTTTTGTCTGGCCGTTTTGTGCATGGATCAATCCCGCAAAATGTCGCAATAAGTTGCATATTACAGCATTTTACCGCAGAGGGAAGGGTGTTGATCGACAGTGAGTATCAATGTCCGGTATTGTTCACATTGGTTATTATTAAAATGTTATTAATACGGTGTGAGTGATTCATTCCAAATGTTAACAGCAATGTTATTGTTGTGTTTTATTAAACACACTGGCGGATATAACCATTGTGATACCAATATGCAACCATTAATGCTTTAATAAAATTAATAAATAGCAATAAATTCTGTGTTTATTTATATACATAGATATTAATGTTGTATGTGGCGTTATGGTTACTTAAACTGACATTTCTTTGAAAATCTTTGTGTCTGACGCATGCTGAAATTAACGCAAAAATGTGCATCCGGCGATTCTAAAATTTTACTTAAATAACAAAGACTTTATTTGTTTCATTTGAAAGCCCCTTTTTAAGGTTTTGTCCAGAAACCCCATCTTTTTTCTTATCTGTAACACCACATTAACATTGTGGGTGTAGTTGCCTATAGCGCATTTTGTTATGCTGCAAACCAGTTATAGAAATAAGTAAATTCTTATTGTCATAAGTATATGGTCGGCTCTCATCTCCAATGGAAATGGGGTTGGGGAGCGTTTGTCCAATATTTATTCGGACCCAGGTAAGATATTTGTCGAATTATTTATACCCCTTTAGGGGTAAATATTTAAGTGTCATTCAGAGTCAGGGAGATAAAAATGACTATCATGCGAAATAATATGTTGCTGAGATTTCCAGTCGCCCTGGCATTAATTTCGCTAGCCTTTAATACGGCCTCTGCGAATAGCCGCCAGGTGGGGATTGCTCCGATTGCTGCGACAACATTAAAAGAGAGTATTCTTTTTGCCATCGATCGCGATCCGTCGATTAGCCAGCAGGCCGCGCAACTGGGAATAGGTCAGGCACAAATAGATGAAGCACGCAGCGGCTGGATGCCACAAATATCGTTAAACGGTAGCACCGGCCATAGCCAGACCACCGATTCCAGCGGCTCGCTGCGCAATTCTGCGGCCTGGGGATTGAGTCTGACGCAGCTGGTATACGATTTTGGCAAGACCAACAACAGCATCGACCAGTCCACGGCGCAGCGCGATAGCTATCGTTACCAGTTGATGAGCACCTTGTCTGCGGTGGCGGAAAAAACGGCGCTCAGCTACGTAGAAGTTAAACGCTATTCCGACCTGTTACAGGCCGCCAAAGAGAACGTTCAGGCGCTCAAAAACGTTGAACAACTGGCCAAGCTCCGCGCCGACGCAGGCGTCAGCTCAACCTCTGACGAGCTTCAGACGCGCACGCGCATTGCCGGTATGCAGGCCACGGTCGAGCAGTATAACGCAGCGTTAAACAGCGCCCGCGCACGGCTTGCGGTGTTGACTGGCATGGAGGCCGAGCGCTATTCACCTGTACCGGCGAAGCTTGCCGTTGAGCAAGACTCGCTTAATCGCATTGATTACTCGTCCATTCCCGCGGTCATGGCCGCGCAGAATATGGAGCGTTCAGCTCAGTATGGCGTGGCAACGGCAAAGTCTCAGCACTGGCCGACGTTAAGCCTGAAAGGAGGCCGCACCCGCTACGAGTCCGACAACCGTTCTTACTGGGATGACCAGATTCAGCTCAATATTGACGCACCGCTATACCAGGGGGGGGCCGTTTCAGCCCGCGTTCGCCAGGCCGAAGGGGCAAGGGCCATGGCATCGTCTCAGGTTGACCAGGCGCGGTTCGATGTCCTGCAAAAAGCCTCTGTCGCGCAGGCTGACTGGACCGGCGCGCAGGGGAGAATGCAGGCGGGGAAGCTGCAGCTGGAAAGCGCGTTACGCGCCCGGGATGTTTACAGAAATGAATATACCCTGAGCAAGCGGAGCATTAACGATTTGCTCAGCGTTGAACAGGATGTCTGGCAAGCCACCTCAGCCAAAATAATGGCTGAATATGATGGCTGGAGTTCGGCGATTAATTACGCATCTGCCGTTGATAATTTGATGCCGCTGATCGGCATAGAGAAAAACGCTGCCGCAAAATTACCTGATTTGAGTTAAAAAACACGCGTCTTTTTGTGCGAAATAAGTAAGAAAATAATGGGTGCTTTTTCCCAGGGATAGCTACATCCATTTGGTGGACATATCCACAGGAATCCGGACACCTGCAAGGAGAGGAAAATGAGTAACGTAAAAATTGTTGATGTCATCATTCGCAAAACGGCCGAGAAAACGAAATTAACCGGTGAGGGTAATTTGTCGGTTTCTATTTCTTCGCCAAGTGTGATTGAAATTCAGGGTTCTGCTCAGGATGTTGTGCGTTATGTTCGCCAGGGTAAAGACCTGCTTATTTATATGAAAGACGGCAGCGTTATTCGCTGCAATAACTATTTTGTTGAAGATCCACAGACCCATAATCAATCAGAACTGGTCTTCAACGATCAGCAGGAACTGACGCATATTTCTTTTGCCGATGCCGGGGAAGCGTCTGGCGTTGCTGTTACCGAGTTAACCGCGCAGGCTACGCCGGTTGCCAGCATTGAGCCTTTCCTTGAGCAGGGAAGCGTTCTCAATGACGCGCCATGGGGATGGATTGCAGGCGCTGCGTTGGGCGGCGGTGCCATTGGCGCACTGCTGGCGCACGGGGGTGACGGCGAAACCAAAACCAAAGTCATCGACAACACCAAAGATGTTGAAAGCGCGACGCCGACCTTTTTGCTGACGGACAACGCGGGTGATAAGCAGGGTGTGCTGAGTGGAAAAGCGATCACGGACGACAACACCCCAACCTTTAGCGGTACCGGGCAGCCGGGCGCGACCATTCAGGTTAAAGACAGCAGCGGAAGCACCATTGCCAGCACCATGGTCGGGAAAGAGGGTACCTGGACCGTAAAACTCCCGACTCAGGCTGACGGCGAACATACCTGGTCTGTCGTGCAAATCGACGGGAGCAAAACGACGCAGGCGGGCAGCATTACCGTCACAATCTCTACCGCTGACGCCAGCATCACGCTGGGGACAACGGCCGGTGACAACGTGATCAATGCCAGCGAACACTCCGCTGGCTTTACGCTGTCCGGCACCAGCAAAAATCTGGCGCAGGGAACCGGGCTTACCGTCACGCTGAACGGCAAAACCTACACGGCGGAAGTGGGGGCCGGCGGCGCATGGAGCGTGAACGTGCCTGCCGCGGATGCGCAGGCGCTGGGTGACGGCACCTGGACGGTGAACGTCAGCGGTAAAGACGCCGCGGGCAATACCGTGAGCGGCAGCCAGACGATAGGTGTGGATACCAACGCGCCAGCGCTTTCTGTTGATACGATTGCGCAGGACAACGTCATCAACGCGGCTGAGCACAACCAGGCGCTGACGCTCACCGGTAAAACCGATGCGGAAGCCGGCCAGATTGTGACGGTAACGCTCAACGGGAAAAATCATACCGCCACGGTGGGGAGCAACGGCACGTGGTCCGTTACGCTTCCCGCCAGCGAGGTGCAATCGCTGGCGAATGGCGACCATACGCTAACGGTGAACGTCAGCGATAAAGCGGGGAACGGATCTTCCACGACCGTCGATTTCACCGTGGATACCGCCGCCCCGGTCGTGACGATTAACACCGTTGCTGACGACAATATCCTCAATACCAGCGAGCAGGGCCAGGCGCAGATTATTTCCGGTACGGCGAGCGGCGCCGCAGCAGGGGATGTCGTGAGCGTAACCGTTGGCGGTCAGACCTTCACCGGTGTGGTGCAGGCGGACGGCAGCTGGAGCGTGGGGGTGCCTGCGTCCGTGGTGGGCTTGCTGGGAGAAGGCAACCACAACATTACGGTTTCCGTTACCGATGCCGCGGGCAATACCGGCAGCGCCACACACGGCATTACGCTGAGCGGTAACCCACCGGAATTTACCGTTCATGCCATCAGCCAGGATAACGTTCTCAATGCTCAGGAGGCTATGCAGCCGCTGAGCCTGACCGGCACCAGCACGCTGCCAGACGGCAGCGCCATCACCGTGACGCTGAACAACGTCAATTATCAAACCGTTGTCGAGAACGGGAGCTGGTCAGTTCAGGTACCGGTTTCCGACGTCCTGCAACTGGCGAACACGCTGTACACCGTCAGCGTCAGCGGTACCGACAGCGTGGGCAACAGCGGCTCAGCGGAGGCCACACTGCTGGTTGATACCGTGTTGCCACAGGTGGTCATTAATACCTTTGCCGGCGACAACCGGGTGAATAACGCCGAAGTGGCCGCCGATCAAACGATCAGCGGTCGTGTCACGGGTGCAGCGGCAGGGGATACGGTGTCTGTTTCCGTTGGCGGCAAGCATTACAGCGCCACCGTGGGTAGCGATCTGACCTGGAACCTCACTATCCCGTCTGCGGATCTCAGGGCATTCGGCGACGGCGACCTGACCATTACCGCGTCAGTCACCAACAGCCACGGCAATACGGGCAGCGGCGAGCGCGATATCAATATCAACGCGGCGCTGCCGGGTCTGCGCGTTAACACCCTTTCCGGTGATGACGTGATCAATGCCATTGAGCAGCATCAGGATCTTACCGTGACCGGCTCCAGCAGCCATCTGGCCGCAGGCACGCAGATCACCGTCACCATCAATAACGTCGACTATGTCACCGTGGTCAACGCCACCGGTGGCTGGCAGATTGGTGTCCCGGCGAGCGACCTCCAGTCCTGGACGCCGGGCCATATCGCGGTGCACGTCAGTGCAGAAGATGCGTGGGGCAATGCCGTTGCCGCTGAACATCCGATCGAACTCGACCTGAACGCCGTGGCGGTGACTGTTGATGTCATCTCCGGTGATGACCGGCTGAACGCGGCGGAAAAAGGCAGCGATCTCACGCTCTCTGGCCAGACGCAGGGCGTGGAAGCCGGGCAGACTGTGGTGGTGAAATTCGCCGATCGGACCTATACCGCGCAGGTGCAGCAGGACGGCTCCTGGAGCCTGACCGTACCGGCCAGCGCCATGGAAATGTTGATTGACGGCCGCGCGCAGGTGAGCGTCAGCGTGACGAACGTTAACGGCAACAGCGCCGATGCGTCGCGCATGGTGACGGTCGATACGCTGCCTCCGGACATCACGATCAATAATCTGACCGATGACAACATCATCAGTGCCGCCGAAGCACAGCAGGATATCGTGTTAAGCGGTAGCAGCACGGCGGAAGCGGGCCAGACGGTCACCGTCGCGCTGAACGGTAAAACCTACCAGACTACCGTTCAACATGACGGTAGCTGGCAACTGACAGTACCTGCTGCGGACGTCGGCGCACTGGCCGATGGCACCGTCACGGTAACGGCAACCGTGAGCGATGTGGCAGGTAACAGCAGCAGTACGGATCGCGTCGGGCTGGTGGATGCCACCGTACCGCAGGTGACCATTAACGATTTTGTCACCGATACCAATACCATAAACCAGCTTGCCCATACCCAGGCGCAGGTCCTCAGCGGCTCCGTGACCGGAGCGGCAGCGGGTGATTGGGTCACGGTGACCATCAATAACGTGGATTACACCACCGTGGTGGATGCGGCGGGCAACTGGAGCCTCGGCCTGCCTGCGTCTGTGGTACAGGGCCTGGCGGACGGAACCTGGACGATAACGGTCTCTGTGACCGATCAATCTGGCAACACCGGCAGCAGCACGCTGGAGGTGGTGGTTAATACCGTGACGCCGCAGATAGGTATTCACACTCTGGCGGCGGACGACGTGATTAACGCCACCGAAAAAGGCGAAAATCTGCTGCTTTCCGGGACCAGCAACCAGCCAGAAGGCACCTCGATCACCGTGGCCCTGAATGGCATTCACTACACCGCCATTACGGATGCCAGCGGTAACTGGCGTGTTACCGTACCGGCCTCCGCAGTAAGCGCGCTGGGCGAGGCGCACTATACGGTGACGGCGAGCGTCACGGACAGTGTGGGTAACAGCGCGTCGGCCACGCACGATGTGCTGGTAGACAGCTCGCTGCCGGTGGTCACGCTCAACACGCTGGCGGGCGATAACATCATCAACGCGGCGGAACTGGCGGCAGGCCAGACCCTGACGGGGAAAGTCGCCAACGCGGCGGCAGGCGACATTGTCACCCTTACCCTGGGCGGCCAGACGTATACCGTTGCGGTGCAGGACGATCTTACCTGGAGCCTGCCGTTAACCCAGAGCCAGTTAACCGCGCTCGGTAACGGTGAGTTGACGGTTACGGCCAGCGTGACGAATGCGCACGGAAACACCGGTTCTGCCGCGCTGGACTTCACCATCGACGCCCAGTTGCCTGGTCTGCGTATTGATACCGTGGCGGGCGACGATGTTATCAATATCATCGAGCACGGGCAGAATCTCATTGTTTCCGGTACCAGCACCGATCTGGCAGCGGGCAGCACCGTTACCGTGACCATTAACAACATTGAGTACGTCGCCACGGTCCTGGCCAACGGAACCTGGAAAGCGGCTGTGCCTGCGGCGGATGTCAGCCAGTGGCCGGACGGTCCTCTCAACATTACAGCCCGCGCACAGGATGCTTCCGCCAACCCGGTGAATATCGGGACCGTGGTGGATGTCGATCTCGCCCCGGTCGCGATAAGCGTTAACAGCGTGACCCCTGATAACGTGCTGAATGCGGCGGAGAAGGGACACGATCTGGCGCTCTCCGGCACCACGTCTGGGGTCGAAGCCGGTCAGACGGTGACGGTCACCTTTGGCGGCAAAAGCTACACCACCACCGTGGATGCGGATGGCAACTGGGCTTACACCGTTCCGGCTGCGGATGTAAGCGGCCTGAAAGAGGGCGATGCCCGCGTTCAGGTGAGCGTGAGCAACGTGAATGGCAACCCGGCCTCTTCGTCACACGAATTCAGCGTCGATACCACTGCGCCGGCGGTCACCATCAATACGGTCAGTCACGACAACATGCTCAATGCGGCAGAGGCGGCACAGGATCTCACCCTGAGCGGCACCTCGACTGCCGAAGCGGGGCAGACGGTCACGGTGACCTTTAATGGCAATCAATACACCGCACAGGTACAGGCTGACGGCAGCTGGACGCTTGACGTGCCGACAGCCGATCTGGCCGGTATCACCGACGGCACAGCCGTCGTTACGGCGACCGTGTCGGATAAAGCCGGTAACCCGGCCAGCACGGATGCGTCTGTGCTGGTGGACACCACCGTGCCGCAGATTACCTTCAACACCGTTGCCGGTGATGACATTCTGAATATTGCTGAACACGGTCAGGCGCTGATCGTTTCTGGCACAGTCACCGGGGCACAGGCAGGCGACGTGATCACCGTGACGCTGAACGGTAAAAATTACAGCGCAATGCTGGACGCGTCCGGCAACTGGAGTATGGGTATTCCGGCGGCTGACGCGGGCGCGCTGGGCAATGGCGACCATACGATGTCTGCGACCCTCACCGACAAAGCGGGCAACAGCACCACGCAGACGCATGAGATTGCGGTTTCCCTGACCGCACCGGTTATCGCTATCAATACCGTTGCGGGCGATGATGTGATCAATGCCATCGAGAAAGGCGAAGATCTGCAACTCTCCGGCACCAGCAACCAGCCGGACGGCACCACGATAGTCGTGACCCTGAATGGCATTAACTACACGGCCACGACTGACGCCAGCGGCAGCTGGAGCGTGACGGTACCGGCAGCAAACGTCTCGGCGCTGGGCGAAGCGAACTACACCGTTACCGCGAGCGTGACCGATACCGCAGGCAACAGCGCGAGCACCAGCCATCAGGCACTTGTCGACAGTGCGCTACCGGTGGTGACCATTAACGCTGTCGCCATTGATGATGTCATCAATGCGGCGGAAGTGACTGCGGGACAGACCCTGAGCGGACAAGTCAGCGGTGCCGCAATCGGTGACACTGTCACGATTTCAATGGGGGGCAACACCTGGACCGCCACCGTTGAGGATGATCTGAGCTGGTCGGTCAATGTGCCGCCTGAAGTCTTAAAGGCCATTGGCAACGGCGATTTGACCGTGACGGCAAGCGTCACTAACGGTCACGGCAATACCGGCTCCGGCAGCCGCGACATCACCATTGATGCCAATCTGCCGGGTCTGCGGGTCGATACCGTGGCGGGCGACGATGTGATTAACAGCATCGAGCATGGTCAAAACCTGATTATTAGCGGCTCCAGTGATGGGCTGAAAACCGGCTCCGCGTTGACGGTGACCGTCAATGGTAAAACCTATGCGGCGACGGTTCTGGCCGACGGGACCTGGGCGGCAGCGATCCCGGCCGCCGATGTCAGCGCGCTGAACGCAGGCAAGGTGACGGTAACCGTTGAGGGTCAGAGCACCGCAGGAAACCCGGTGACGATCGCGCATGACGTCACGGTCGATCTGGCCGCGGTGGCGATCAGCGTCAACGCGATTGCCACCGACGACGTGATCAACGCGGCGGAAAAAGGCGCGGATCTGGTCCTGTCGGGTACCACCACCCACGTCGAAGCCAACCAGACCGTGTATATCACCTTTGGCGGCAAGTCTTACACCGCGACCGTGGATGCCAGCGGTAACTGGACCGCTACCGTGCCTTCTGCAGATTTAGGCAGCCTGAAGGAGGGCGATGCCAGCGTGCAGGTTAGCGTCACCAACGTGAACGGCAACAGCGCGTCAGCGGGCCGTGAATACAGCGTGGATACGACCGCGCCGACGGTCACTATCGACATTGTCAGCGACAACAACATCATTAATGCGTCTGAAGCGCAGCAGGATTTGGTGGTTAACGGCATTACAAACGCGGAAGCGGGTCAGACCGTGACCGTGACGCTGAACGGCAAGGATTACACCACTACCGTGCAGGCGGATGGCAGCTGGAGCCTGAGCGTACCGTCAACCGACCTGAGCGGCATTACCGACGGAAACTACACCATCACCGCGGCGGTATCCGACAAAGCGGGTAACCCGGCCTCGGTGGATCGTGACGTGCTGGTGGATACCACGGTGCCACAGTTGACCATTCACACCGTTTCGGATGACGACGTCATCAACAGCGTTGAGCACGCGCAGGCGTTGATTGTCACCGGGTCTGTCACCGGCGCGGCAGCGGGTGATGTGGTCACCGTCACCATCAATAATAAATCTTACACCGCCACGCTGGATGCCGCGGGCAACTGGAGCGTGGGAGTGCCTGCGGTCGACGTCAATGCTCTGGCCGCCGGGGATCACACCATCACCGCGACCCTGACCGATAAAGCGGGCAACAGCAACAGTGCGACTCACGACGTGGCCGTCAACCTTACCGCTCCGGTGCTGACCATTGACACCGTTTCAGACGACGATGTCATCAATAGCACCGAGAAAACGCAGGATCTCACCCTCACCGGCACCGCGTCAGGTCTGGCGGCGGGCGCGATCGTCACCGTGATGCTGAACGGCAAAGCCTACAGCGCGACGGTGGATGATAACGGGCTGTGGAGGGCTACCGTTCCGGCGGATCAGGTCGGCGCACTGGGTGAAGCGATCTACACCCTCACCGCGTCTGCAACCGATGCTGTTGGCAACAGTACCAGCGTGACTCACACCGTGAACGTGGAGTCTGTCCTGCCGGGTGTCACCATCAACACCGTGGCTGGCGACGATATTATCAATACCGCGGAGCTGGCGACCGGCCAGACTCTCAGCGGTACCGTGGTGAACGCCGAGGCGGGCAACACCGTCACCGTGACCCTCGGCGGTAACACCCTGACCGCCACGGTGCAGGATGACCTGACCTGGTCCGTCAACGTACCGCAGTCCGTGTTAACCGCACTGGGTAACGGCGAACTGACCGTCACCGCCAGCGTGACTAACGGCGTGGGCAACAGCGGCACCGGCGAGCGCGATATCACCATCGACGCCAGCCTGCCGGGCCTGCGCGTGGATACCGTAGCGGGTGACGATGTGATCAACAGCATCGAGCATGGTCAGAACCTGATCGTGACCGGCACCAGCGAAGGACTGGCGGCAGGGACCGCACTGACCGTAACGGTAAATAATAAAACCTATCCGGCCACCGTGCTGGCTGACGGCACCTGGAGTGCGGCTATTCCGGCGGCCGATGTTGGCGCGCTGGCGGCAGGCACGGTAGCTGTCACCGTTGAGGGGCAGAACAGCGCCGGTACGCCGGTGTCTATTAGCCACAATGTGACGGTGGACCTTGCGGCGGTCGCCATCGGGATTGACGCCATTGCCACGGATGATGTGATTAACGCGGCTGAGAAGGGCGCGGATCTGGTGCTCTCTGGCACCACCTCCAACGTGGAGGAGAATCAGACCGTCAGCATCCTCTTCGGCGGTAAAACCTATACGGCGTCGGTGGATGCCGACGGCAAATGGACGGCGACGGTGCCGTCTGCTGACCTGACCGGTCTGAAAGAGGGCGATGCCAGCGTGCAGGTGAGCGTCACCAACGTCAACGGCAACAGCGGGTCTGCGGGCCGCGAGTACAGCGTGGACACCACCGCGCCGTCCGTAACGATTAACACCCTGGCGGCTGACGACATCCTGAATGCGACCGAAGCGAAAGCTGACCTGACGGTGTCCGGTACCAGCACCGCCGAAGCGGGCCAGACGGTCACCGTAAGCCTGAACGGGAAGAACTACACCACTACCGTGGGCGCAGACGGCAACTGGACGCTGGACGTTCCGGCAGCCGACCTGGCGGCGCTTACGGACGGCAGCGTGACCGTGACGGCCGCCGTCAGTGACAAGGCGGGTAACCCGGCCTCGGTGGCTCACAACCTGGCTGTTGACGTGACGGTGCCGGTCGTGACCATCAACACCGTGGCGGGCGACGACGTGATTAACGTGGCTGAGCATGCACAGGCGCAGATCGTCAGCGGCTCCGCCACCGGCGCGGCGGCGGGCGATAAAGTCACCGTGACCCTTGGCAGCCAGACCTACACCACCGTGCTGGACGCCGCGGGTAACTGGAGCGTGGGCGTTCCGGCGAACGTGATTTCTGGCCTCAGCGACGGCACCGTGACGGTCAGCGTCAGCGTCACCGATGCCGCGGGCAATACCGGATCCGGCACCCATAACGTGACCGTCGATACCGGGCTGCCTTCCGTGGGCTTCGATACCCTCAGCGGCGACAACGTGCTGAACGCGGTGGAGAAAGGTCAGGATCTGAGCGTCAGCGGTACCAGCGCTAACCTTGCGGAAGGTACCCTGGTCACCGTGACCCTGAACGGCAAACAGTACACCGCAACAACCGCGGCGGACGGCGGCTGGAGCCTGACGGTACCGGCAGCGGATCTGGCCGCGCTGGGTGAGGCGAACTACACCCTGAGCGCAACCGCGACGAACACCGTGGGGAACAGCGTCAGCAATACGGCGAACCTGCAGGTCGATACCGCGCTGCCGACCGTCATCATCAACACCGTGGCCGGTGACAACGTGATCAATGCGGCGGAAGTGGCTGCAGGCCAGACGATCGGCGGGAAAGTGGTGAACGCCGAAGCGGGCAATACCGTCACCGTTACGATGGGCGGTAACAGCTGGACGGCGACGGTACAGGATGACCTGACCTGGTCCGTCAACGTGCCTTCAGAGGTGCTGGCAGCGCTGGGTAACGGCGGACTGAGCGTGACGGCCACCGTCACCAACGGACACGGCAATACCGGTTCCGGCGAACGCGATATCACCATTGACGCCAGCCTGCCGGGCCTGCGTGTCGATACCGTGGCAGGCGACGATGTGATTAACAGCATCGAGCATGGCCAGAACCTGATTGTCAGCGGCTCCAGCGATGGGCTGGCAGCGGGCACGGCACTGACCGTCACCGTGAACGGCAAAACCTATGCGGCGTCCGTACTGGCGGACGGGACCTGGAACGCAGCCGTGCCGGCCGCAGACGTCAGCGCGTGGCCGGAAGGCACCGTGAAAATTACCGTTACCGGCGATAGCCCGACGGGCAACCCGATGACCATCAGCCACGACGTGACGGTGGATCTGGCGACCGTGGCGATCAGCATTAACGCCATCGCTACCGATGACGTGATTAACGCGGCGGAAAAAGGGACCGATCTGGTGCTGTCAGGTGCGACCACCAACGTGGAAGCCGGACAGACCGTCACCCTCGCCATGGGCGGTAAAATCTATACCACCACTGTCGATGCGAGCGGTAACTGGACTTATACCGTACCGTCTGCTGACCTGGCCGGTCTGAAAGAGGGCGATGCCAGCGTGCAGGTGAGCGTCACCAACGTCAACGGCAACAGCGCGTCTGCGGGTCGCGAGTACAGCGTGGACACCACCGCGCCGTCCGTAACGATTAACACCCTGGCGGCTGACGACATCCTGAATGCGACCGAAGCGAAAGCTGACCTGACGGTGTCCGGTACCAGCACCGCCGAAGCGGGCCAGACGGTCACCGTGAGCCTGAACGGGAAGAACTACACCACCACCGTGGGGGCAGACGGCAACTGGACGCTGGACGTTCCGGCAGCCGACCTGGCGGCGCTCACGGACGGCAGCGTGACCGTGACGGCCGCCGTCAGTGACAAGGCGGGTAACCCGGCCTCGGTGGATCATAACCTGGCTGTCGACGTGACGGTGCCGGTCGTGACCATCAACACCGTGGCGGGCGACGACGTGATTAACGTGGCTGAGCATGCGCAGGCGCAGATCGTCAGCGGCTCTGCCACCGGCGCGGCGGCGGGCGATAAAGTCACCGTGACCGTTGGCAGCCAGACCTACACCACCGTGCTGGACGCCGCGGGCAACTGGAGCGTCGGCGTTCCGGCGAACGTGATTTCTGGCCTCAGCGACGGCACCGTGACGGTCAGCGTCAGCGTCACCGATGCCGCGGGCAATACCGGATCCGGCACCCATAACGTGACTGTCGATACCGGGCTGCCTTCCGTGGGCTTCGATACCCTGAGCGGCGACAATGTGCTGAACGCGGTGGAGAAAGGTCAGGATCTGAGCGTCAGCGGTACCAGCGCCAACCTTGCGGAAGGTACCCTGGTCACCGTGACCCTGAACGGCAAACAGTACACCGCAACAACCGCGGCGGACGGCGGCTGGAGCCTGACGGTACCGGCAGCGGATCTGGCCGCGCTGGGTGAGGCGAAATACACCCTGAGCGCAACCGCGACGAGCACCGTGGGTAACAGCGTCAGTAATACGGCGAACCTGCAGGTCGATACCGCGCTGCCGACCGTCACCATCAACACCGTGGCCGGTGACAACGTCATCAATGCAGCGGAAGTGGCGGCAGGCCAGACGATCGGCGGGAAAGTGGTGAACGCCGAAGCGGGTAACACCGTGACGGTCTCTGTCGGTGGCAATACCTACACCACAACGGTACAGAGCGATCTGAGCTGGTCCGTTGACGTCCCGCAGTCCGTGCTGACCGCGCTGGGTAATGGCGACCTGACCGTCACCGCAACGGTTACCAACGGACACGGCAATACCGGTTCCGGCGAGCGTGATATCTCCATCGATGCCAGCCTGCCGGGCCTGCGTGTTGATACCGTGGCAGGCGACGATGTGATCAACAGCATTGAGCATGGTCAGAACCTGATTGTCAGCGGCTCCAGCGATGGGCTGGCAGCGGGGACCATGCTTACGGTAACGGTGAACGGCAAAACCTATGCGGCGTCCGTACTGGCTGACGGGACCTGGAACGCGGCTATTCCGGCGGCGGATGTAAGCGCGCTGCCGGCAGGAACGGTAAGCGTTACCGTTGCAGGCCAAAGCACCACGGGCAATCCGGTGACCATCAGCCATGACGTCACTGTTGATCTGGCGGCCGTCGCCATCAGCATTGATACCATTGCCGTTGACGATGTGATTAACGCGGCGGAGAAAGGGGCAGATCTGCTGCTTTCCGGCACCACCAGCAACGTGGAAGCCAACCAGACCGTCAGCATCACCTTTGGCGGCAAGCACTACACGGCCACCGTTGATGCCAGCGGTAACTGGACGGCGACGGTACCGTCTGCTGACCTGGCCGGTCTGAAAGACGGCGATGCCAGCGTACAGGTGAGCGTCACCAACGTGAACGGCAACAGCGCCTCAGCAGGGCGCGAATACAGCGTCGATGCGACCGCGCCTGGCGTGACGATTGATACGGTTGCCGGCGACAACGTGATCAACGCCAGCGAAGCGTCTGCAGGTGTGGCCATCACCGGCACCACCACGGCAGAAGCGGGTCAGACGGTCACCGTAACGCTCGGCGATAAGCAGTACACCGCGCAGGTTCAGTCAGGCGGCACGTGGAGTGTGAATGTGCCCGGGGCCGACCTGACCGCGATGGCCGACAACGGCTACACCGTACAGGTTAGCGTGAGCGATGCGGCCGGTAACCCAGGCAGTGCGGCTAAAGCCATTACCCTTGACACCACGCCACCGGTTATCAGCTTTAACGCGGTCGCCGTTGATGATGTGATCAACAGCGTGGAGCATGCGCAGGCGCAGATCGTCAGCGGTAGCGCAACCGGTGCAAACGTCGGCGACAGGCTGGTGATTACCGTCGGGTCTCATCAGTACACGACAACGGTAGATGCGAGCGGCAACTGGAGTGTGGGCGTACCGGCCAGCGTCATTTCCTCGCTGGCTGACGGCACTGCGACCCTCAGCGCAACCATTACCGACAGTGCGGGCAACAGCAGCACGAAGACCCATGATGTGGTGGTCAACACGGCCTCGGTGGCGCTGACCGTGAATACCATTGCCGGCGACGACGTGATCAACGCGGCAGAAGCTGGCACCTCGCTGGTGATTAACGGCTCGAGCGCACAGTTTGCCAGCGGGACGCAGGTCACGGTAACCCTGAACGGTAAAAGCTACACCGCCACCATTCAGAGCGACGGCTCCTGGACGACTACCGTGCCGGCTGCTGATGTGGGCGCACTGACCGATGGCGGACATTATCCTGTCTCCGTTGCTGCCCAGGACAGCGCGGGCAACAGCGCGTCGGCAACGCACAGCATCAGCGTGGATACCACCGCGCCGGTGATCGGCGTGAATACGCTCTCTGGCGACGACGTGTTAAATGCAGCAGAAGCACAGCAGCCGCTGACCGTGCACGGTTCTACCAGCGCGGAAGCCGGGCAGACCGTTACCGTAACGCTGGGGGGGAAAACCTACAGCGCAACGGTGGCGAACGATGGTACGTGGACGCTGGATGTGCCAGCCGCCGACCTGGCGGCCCTGAATGAAGGGGCGCTGACGCTGACCGCTTCAGTCAACGATAAAGCGGGTAACAGCGGACAGACCACTCACACCCTGACGGTGGATACCGTGGCGCCAACCGTAACCATCGGCACTGTGGCGGATGACGATATTGTCAATAACGCTGAGCAGTTGGCAGGCCAGACCATCAGCGGCACCACCACGGCGGAACAGGGCCAGACGGTGACGGTTTCCTTCAACGATCACCGCTATCAGGCGACCGTGGGGGCGGACGGCTCGTGGTCGGTCTTTGTGCCGGGGCATGATTTCCTCGGCCTGAGCGACGGGAATTACACCCTAACGGCGACGGTGAACGATAAGGCCGGTAACCCGGGCAGCGCGACGCACGACGTGACGCTGAACGGTGATGTTCCGACCATAACTATCCACACCTTTGCGCAGGACGATATCGTCAGCGCCGCTGAACATGGTATCCCTCTGGTGGTCAGTGGTACCACCGACGCGCCTGCGGGCCAGACAGTGACCATCACCCTGAACGGCAAAACCTACACCACAACCGTGCAGGCTGACGGTAGCTGGAACTACACCGTAGGCAGTGCAGACGTGACCGCGCTGGCAGACGGAGGATCGTATGTGATCCATGCCCAGGTGAGTAACACCATCGGTAACACTGCCAGCGACGATCACACCGTGACCGTGGATCTGACCGCGCCGTCAATGGGGATCAGTATCGACGCCCTGCAAAACGATACCGGGCTGAGCGCGAGTGATTTCATCACCAACGACAGCCAGATTATTGTTAACGGTTCATTGACCGCGCAGCTCGGCAATAACGAGAAAGCGCAGATCAGCGTGGACGGCGGGGCGAGCTGGATTGACCTGGCCGTCACGGGCACCACCTGGCGCTACACCGATGGCCGCACCCTGACGGACGGTACGTATCAGTACCAGGTCCGCGTGATTGATAACGCGGGTAACGTAGGGGCAACGGACAGCCAGAACGTGGTGGTGGATCTCACCGCACCTGCGGCGACGACCATTACGGTCGATTCCGTCAGTCAGGATACCGGTTTGTCTGGCAGCGACTTTATCACCAGCGATAACCAGATCAGCCTGAAAGGGACGCTCGGTGCGGCGCTGGGGAGTGGCGATCACGCGCAGATCAGCCTCGACGGCGGCGTAACCTGGACGGATGTCAGCGTCAGCGGACTGAGCTGGACCTGGGTTGATACCCGCACGCTGGCGGACGGCGATTATAACTATCAGCTTCGCGTGATTGACGATGCGGGCAATATCAGCGCCACCACCAGCCAGGTGGTCACCATTGATACCGTGGCACCCGATGCCAGTAAAACCATCGCCATTGACAGCATCAGCGATGACACTGGCCTGAGCAGCAGCGACTTTATCACCCATGATACCTCGCTAACGCTGCATGGCTCGCTCGGCGCGACGCTGGCTGACGGCGAATATGCGCAAATCAGCATCGACGGTGGCGTGACCTGGCAGAACGTGATTGTCACCGGTAACAGCTGGTACTACGTGGACGGCCGCACGCTGGGTAATGCCACCTATGACTATTATGTGCGCGTGGTGGATGCCGCAGGTAACGTGGGATCCAGTGCCCATCAGCAGGTGACTGTCGATACGGTCGCCCCGGATGCGGCGATTACGGTGACCGTGGATAACATCACCGTGGATACCGGCTTCGACCACAACGACTTCCTGACCAGTTCAACGTCATACACCCTGAACGGGACGCTGGGGGCGCAACCCGGTGCGGGCGAGTATGTTCAGGTCAGTATGGATGGCGGCACCACCTGGGTTAACGCGACGGTGAATGGCACACAGTGGAGCTATAACGACACGCGTACCCTGGCCGACGGTAGCTACAACTATCAGGTGCGGGTGGTCGATCTGGCCGGTAACGTCGGGGCAACCACGTCGCAGACGGTCACGGTTGATACCCACGCGCCTCAGTACGGCATCACCATTGACAGCATCAGTGAAGATACCGGGCAGTCCGGCACTGATTTCATCACCATGGACACCACGCTTACGCTCAACGGCTCGCTTGGCAGCGCGCTGGCCAATGATGAACGCGTGCAGATTAGCCTGGACGGCGGGAATACCTGGACAGATGCAACGGTAACCAACCAGCGCTGGAGCTACACCGATACCCGCGATCTGGCTGACGGTGATTACACCTATCAGGTGCGGATTATCGACCAGGCGGGCAACGTGGGCTCAACCTCATCGCAGGTGGTGACGGTGGATACCACGCCGCCAACCACCGTGGGAACCGTGGTGAGCTATACCGATGACGAAGGTGAGTGTCTGGGCTCCTTTGGCAGCGCGATGGCGACGGATGACAGCTCGCCGCTGATCAACGGAACGCTGAACCGCGCACCGGATGACGGTGAGATTGTGCAGCTTTATCGTGACGGGATCCTGCTGGGCCAGGTCACGATGAACGGTAGCGCAAGCTGGTCCTTCCAGGATAACGGCCTGAGCGATGGCAATCATACGTATATCCTGCGGGTAACCGATAAAGCCGGTAACTATACGGAATCGGACGGGTTTGTACTGAACGTCGATACCAGTATCCCGACCACCACGGCGGCAATTACCGCGCAGACAACATCGGATACCACGCCGATTGTCAGCGGAACGGTCTCCGCGGATCTGGTGAACGGCGAGTACCTGGTGGTGAATGTGAACGGTAAAACCTACACCTCGCAGACGGGCGGCGCGGTGGTGGTCGACCCGGATCACAACACCTGGTATCTGCAGATCCCGGACAGCGATGCACTGAGCGTTGCCAGCTATAACGTAACGGCACAGGTGAAGAGCAGCGCGGGTAACGGCAATACCACCGGGACGGCGAGCGGCAGCCTGGTGATTGACACCACCACGGTGAATACCAGTTGGGCCACCACGGCGGGTAACAGCGAAAACTCGACCATGACCGTCGGCATGAACAGCAGCGGCCTGTGGAATATCATTGCTAACGGACAGTCCTATTCCAGCAGTGATGATTCAACCTACGCGGCGAACGCGCTGACCAATACGCGTGGCTACCCTGCCGTTAGCCAGACCGCTGCCGATTTTGACCGTAACGGCACGCAGGACATCTTTGCGACTGAAACCACCTACGGCGGGTCTACACAGGTGATGTGGACCTACGATGGCAGCACTTACAACGCCAGCCAACTGGGTATGGGAACCACTATCTGGTACGGCGGTGTCATTGCCTACGATAAAACCGGTGACGGGTATCTGGACCTTGCGTATGGCGATGCCGGTGCGGACTCCATTACCTACCTTATTAACAACAAGGGGGTACTCACGCCGGATGGGAGCTATGGCGGCGCCGGATTCTGGGGACAATTCACCACCATGCGTGAAATCTCCGGCGTTGACCTGAATAACGACGGCACCGTGGATGTGGTTCAGCACACCAACCGCAGCGGCGCGTACTCGCTTACCGTGATTAACAACAACGGTAACGGGACGTTATCCCTCGGTCAGAACCTGACTAACGTGTTTGTGGCAAACGTGGCGAATACCACCACGGCGGCGTCGATGACGTGGGCGGATTTCAACGGCGATGGCTACATGGATCTGTACCTGGGCAGCAGCTATAACAACAACGGCGGGGTGATCTACTACAACGACGGTACCGGGAAACTCTCCACCACCAAGAGCGCGGTTGAGGCCTCTAACGCGTCAGCAGGGTATCTGTCGGTGGCGGTGGACTGGAACGCTGACGGCCAGATGGACGTCATCAAGCTCAGTACCTACAGCGGATCGCAGACCGCAACCCTGTTTACCAACAACGGTTACGGTTCAAGCTGGACATCAAGTCAGCTGGCTTCCGGACTGGCGAACGTCACCGGTGTGGCCGCCGTGGATTACAACTGGGACGGCGCGCAGGATCTGCTGGTGTCGCAGCAGAACGGCAAAGTGGTGCTGGTGCAAAACAGCAAAACCGTTGCCGACGGCACGGCGATGCATCTGCACATTGTCGACAGTGAGGGTATCAACGCCTACTACGGTAATACGGTCAATCTGTATAACGCGGCGGGCGTACTGGTGGCCTCGCAGATCATCAACGCCCAGTCCGGTATCGGTTCGAACGATACCTCTGCACTGGTGAGTTTCTACGGTCTGGATCCGAATGAAACTTACTCGGCCGAGATCCTGAAAATCACCAATGGCGTGTCGGATAACGTCACCTGGAGCGGTCTGGAAGCCGGCAACGGTAAAGAGGGCTACGTCCTCACTGCCGAAGCAGCAACCGGAGGGCACAGCGGGACGCTTACCGGTACCGGGTATAACGATACCTTTATCGCCGAGGACGGCACGTATACCTATAACGGTTCCGGCGGCTGGACGACCCACTCGGATCACGACACCTGGAGCAACACCGGGGGTATGGACGTGGTGGACTACCGCAATGCGACGTCCGGCGTGACCGTCGACCTGCGTCTTTCTACCGCGCAGGACACCGGGTTTGGTACCTCACGCCTGCTGAACATTGAGGGCATTAACGGCTCGGACTTTGACGATGTCATTACCGGTAACAGCGGTAACAACCAGTTCGAAGGCCGTGGCGGTAACGACACGTTCAATATTGGCAGCGGCGGTCACGATACGCTGCTCTACACGTTGATCAACGCCTCCAATGCCACAGGCGGTAACGGCAGTGATGTGGTGAACGGCTTTACGGTAGGCACCTGGGAAGGCACGGCGGATACGGACCGTATTGACCTGCGCGACCTGCTTTCAGGCAGCGGCTACACCGGTACGGGCTCAGCGAGCTATGTGAACGGGGTCGCCACGCTGGACGGCAGTGCGGGGAATATCACCGATTACATCCGCGTGGTGCAAAACGGCAGCAATACCGAAATCCAGGTTGACCTGGACGGTAGCGGCGGCCAGTTCTCACCCACAACGCTGGTCACGCTGAACGGCGTGCAGACCGATCTGGCTACGCTGCTGGCAAATCATCAACTGTTAATTGCGTAAAACTATGCCGCGAGGAGCGATCCTCGCGGCCTTTTGCGTGGCTACAACGAAGAGCGATAAAAGATTTCACAACATTATGAAGACACATCCACAGTACGAACCCTGGTTGCAGGGCATGCTCATCATCGCGAAGCACTATCGGCTGGACTTCTCGGCAGAGCATGTTCGGGTCACGATTAACCATGAAAGCCAGTCTCCACGCCAGCTGGTGCTGGAAGAGATGGCACGCCAGCTTGGGTTAGGGATGCGTATGGTGGCGGCCGACGCGGTCTCCCTCGACCCGTGGCGTTTACCTCTGCTTGCGGAATTTACCGGCGGGCAAATCGCGGTCATTAACCGCATGGACAGCGAGGGCAACGTGAGCCTGCAGTTCAGCGGTGACGGCGGCCTGGAGACGACGCTGACGCGTGAGGCGCTGTGCTCACGGTTGACAGGACTGCTGGTGCTGCGCCCGCTCGAGTCCACGCCGGATGCCCGGGTGGATGATTACATCAAACCGTATGAGAAAAACTGGTTCTGGCAGCTGGCCCTGAAGGACTGGCGACGCTACAGCGATATTATGCTGGTGGCGCTGGTCGCTAACGTCCTGGCCCTTTCCGGCATGGTCTTTTCCATGCAGGTGTATGACAGGGTGGTGCCCTCGCAATCGGAAGCCACGCTGTGGGTCCTGTTTGGCGGCGTGATGATCGCCATTGTTTTCGAATTCATCATGCGCATGCTGCGCGTGCACATTTCGGATGTGGTGGGTAAACGTGCCGACCTGCGTATTTCTGAACGCGTTTTTGCACACGCGCTGCGGATTAAAAACGGGGCGCGCTCTAAGTCAACCGGGTCGTTTATTGCCCAGATCCGCGAGCTGGAGTCGGTACGTGAACTGATCACGTCCACCACCATTGCGGCCATCTCCGATCTGCCATTCTTCCTGCTGTTTGTGTTCATTTTGTGGATGATTGGCGGTCCTCTGGTACTGGTTGTCCTGCTTGCCGTGCCGCTGCTGCTTATCCCGGGCCTGCTGGTCCAGCGCCCGCTGGGCAAACTGTCCAGCGAAGGGATGCGCGAGTCTGCCATTCGTAACGCCACGCTGGTGGAAGCGGTTCAGGGCATTGAAGACATCAAGCTGATGCGCGCTGAACAGCGCTTCCAGAATCAGTGGAATAACACCAATGATGTTGCCGCTAACGTCGGCATGAAGCAGCGCTGGCTGACCGGGCTGTTGCTGACCTGGACGCAGGAGGTGCAGTCGATTGTGTATGCCGTGGTGCTGTTGGTGGGGTGTTACCTGGTTATCAGCGGGGACATGACCACCGGTGCGCTGGTGGGGACCTCTATTCTCGCGTCCCGGACCATCGCGCCGCTGTCGCAAATTTCAGGCGTGCTCTCCCGCTGGCAGTCGGCGAAAGTGGCGCGTAAAGGACTCGACGATCTGATGCAGCGCCCGATTGACGATCCTCAGCAGGGCAAGAAGGTGCATAAAGCCCATCTGCGGGGGGATTATGCGCTGGAAGAGGTGGGGTTCTGGTACGACGATGAAGAAAAACTCACCGTTCTGAACATCAGCAAACTGCAGATTCGCGCCGGTGAGCGGGTGGCGGTGCTCGGACGCAATGGCTCCGGCAAAAGCACGCTGCTGCAACTGCTGGCAGGGATGCAGGAGCCTCAGCAGGGCAGCATTCTGCTGGATAATATCGCGTTGAACCACCTGGACCCGGCTGACGTGCGCCGCGACATGCAGCTGCTGAGCCAGCAGGCGCGGCTGTTCTTTGGCTCCGTGCGGGACAACATTCTGATGGGCAACCCGCTGGCCACCGACGATGAAATCCATCAGGCGCTGGTGAACAGTGGTGCGCTGGAGTTTGTCCGCAAACAGAAAATGGGGCTCAACTACATTATCAACGAAGGCGGCGCGGGCCTGTCCGGCGGGCAGCGTCAGGCGTTATTACTGGCCCGTGCTCTGATCACCTCTCCGAACATTTTGTTGTTGGATGAACCTACCGCCTGGCTTGACGAGATGAGTGAGAAGCAGTTTATCCAGCACCTTAAACCGTGGTTGGGCAAGCGCCGGACGCTGGTGGTCGCGACCCATCGCCTGCCTATTCTGGAACTGGTTGACCGTATCATCGTGCTGGAAAACGGCAAGGTGATCATGGATGGCCCGCGCGACGCCATCCTTCGCCAGCACGGTATGGCGCCGCAAAAAGCCTCACAGCGTACCGTGACCATGAAACCGACACCAGTAGTAGAGGAGGGCGTAGCATGACTGATTTCTCTCGCGTCAACAGCCGCCTGAAGGAGCCACGCTTGCCGCGATCAACCTGGGTCGCCTGGTCGCTGTTCGCCCTGCTGGCGGTATTTATCACCTGGGCAAGCCTGTTCAGCCTTGATGAGGTCACCACCGGTAGCGGCAAGGTGATCCCCTCTTCCCACGAGCAGGTGATCCAGTCCCTCGAAGGGGGCATTATTCACAGTTTGCTGGTGCGTGAAGGCGACATCGTTGAGCGTGGTCAGCAGCTGGCACAGCTTGACCGGACGAAAACCGAATCAAGCGTGCTGGAGAGTGAATCGCGCCTGAATGCCGCGCTGGCAACCGCCTCGCGTCTGAAGGCCGAAGTGAACGACACGGCACTGGCTTTTCCGGCAGAGCTGGATGATGACGTTGAACTGGTCAAACAGGAAACGGCGCTGTATCAGTCTCGTCGCGAAAGTCTTGAGAAAGGGCTGGCGGGGTTACGGCAGGGGGCCGAGCTGGTGCAGCGAGAGCTGTCGCTGACCCGTCCGCTGGTGACGCAGGGGGCAGCCAGTAAGGTGGAGGTGTTACGTCTTGAGCGTCAAAAAAATGAGCTTGAGAACAAAATCACCGAGATGAAAAACCAGTATTACGTTCGCGCCCGTGAAGAGCTGGCGAAAGCGAATGCGGAGATTGAAGCGCAACGTTCGGTGATGAAAGGGCGTGAAGATTCGCTGACGAGACTGACCTTCAATGCGCCGGTGCGCGGGATCGTTAAGGATATCGACGTGACAACCGTGGGAGGGGTGATTCCGCCAAACGGCAAACTGATGAGCCTGGTTCCGCTTGATGACCAGATGGTGATTGAAGCGAAAATCTCGCCGCGCGATGTCGCCTTTATTCATCCGGGACAAAAAGCGCTGGTGAAAGTGACCGCCTATGACTACTCCATTTACGGTGGGCTGGAGGGCGAGGTGACCATGATTTCGCCGGATACGCTTCAGGATGAGGTGAAAAGGGATGTGTATTACTATCGGGTCTATATCCGCACTGACAGTAACCATCTGACCAATAGACAAGGCAAAGCCTTCCCGGTGTTTCCGGGGATGATTGCGACCGTTGATATTAAAACAGGCAGTAAAACGATTCTGGATTATCTGTTGAAACCGCTTAATAAGGCGAAAGAGGCACTGCGGGAACGGTAAGCAAAGGGCGTTCGGGAAACCGAACGCCAGAAACATTATACCGTCGACGTTACGTTAACAACGTGGCGTCGTTCTTTAGGAACGACGTTGATATAGTGAGTCACATAGGCGAAGTATAATCCGGCATAGTTTTCGACCAGTTCTATAAACGCCGGGTAAATCGACATCTGGCCATCACCCTGATCTTTAAGATAACCCGCCTCTTGCGCCGATTTAATAATACGGTTGACGTGGATCCGTGAAACAAAAAATTCTTTAGCCAGTAAGTTGGCTGAATAAGGTATTACTGCGCCATGTGCGGTTTTATTTTTTATGGCCTGCAGGTAAAGATATAACATTATCATCCGCCCTCCGTCTTTATCAATAAACAATCCCACTTCAGGCAAAACCTTCCTGAACGTTAATCCCCTGAAAAGGTATTCCGCTGCGCGACGGAAAAAGTTATTTCGCAGGATGTCGTTATCCAGCAGATTAACGTTGATATTAAACTTTGGGAAAAGAATACTTACCGGCAAAAATGCGCCGGACATGTAGCGTTTAAGTTCATTAAGTCCCTTTTCAGTCGGTGCGATTCTCGTTTTGCGTCTGTCTTCACTGCAGCGCCAGGTCTTGATGCGCCCGGTGGTTCTGAGCAAGGTGATGATCGCAATCACACTGTTGGGGCTGGCTATTTTATAACGGGAACATAATTCTTTAATTTCTGATACTGACTCAGCCTGATTTCCAAAGATAAAACAACACATGGAAAGAATAATGTTGAACCGTGATTCCTGAAGCATCGTTTTATAGAACAAAGGTTGTTTTTTGTAGATGGCGTCATTAATGGTGTAGTGCTCTGTTATTGCCTCACTGAATCGCGGGTTGTTTTTAATGACATCCCTTCGATGTAGCAAGGCCCTGGATGAGATATGATTATCCATAGCGTTTGTCTCTTATATGAATGAGCCGATAGATGAAGTATCCAGTCTTCTTTCGGATTTTTCATTATACCTTGAGATTGACATATTTACCGTTATTATTTGATGCGAATTTTATATTTATACTGCATATGGATACAGGCGGTGATTAACACAAAGATGTTCTCGTTAGTCACGTTGATAACGGTTTCTTAACCTGATGGTGTACTGTAAAATTATTATCAACAACAGGGTTTTTTTATATTTTGTTACATTCACAAATGGGATATGTGTTTTTGTGCCCAGGAGCAGGTTATGACCCAAAATATTTCTTTCAGAAATGCTGCTTTTTATGAGCAAAAATTTGTCATCTCAACCTGCCATTTCACATTTCAGGGGTACAGTCTGTTACTCAAACAGTACGGTATAGACGCTTCGCACGTTCGTTTTGAGGGGGATGAACCTTCCCGGCAGGATCTGGAAAATATCCTTAGCAGTCAAAACGCTCAAATCTCGGTGTTTCTCGGCAAAGGTGTGGTCTCTCTGCTGGAGAGCCTGAAGCGACTCGCTTGCGTGCTAAATAAACTTCCTGTTATTCGAAAGGTAACCCTGTACGGGGAAATGCCGGATGGCTGGCTGTATCGAACGCTGGGGAATCTGTTAAATAATACTTTCCAGCTTTCATTGATTCGTATAGCCAGCGTGCCTGATGTTATGACCTGTTTTCGTATGCATAATGACGTATTTAAGGATAACTCACGTTCATTGCGTGACCAATACTGGGGGTTGTCTTATCAGGAAAACGTAAAAGGTTTAACCGAAAGAGAGGTAAGCGTTTTATTAAATTTTTATCGCGGAATGTCAGTAAAAGAGCAGTGTGAAAAAATGGGGCTGTCTAATAAAACGGTTTATACCCACCGTAAGGAAGGGGTGAAAAAATTACACCAGATCCGACGCTGGCTGAAAGATCCGCATGCCTTAAGAATGGAAGGAAGCACGGAACGGTTAACGCAAAAAGAAAGTCTCTCTGCCAAAGAGACGTCGGTTTATAATGCATTGCTAAAAAGAGAAATATTCCCTGCGTATCAAATCATAACCGATCGTTATAAGAAGGGGGTGGGGTTTGAGATACTCATTCGCTGGAATAATAATGGTAAAATTATCAAGCCAGTTAATTTTCTTACTGATATTTCAAGCCAGGAAATATGGCTAAAAATTACTGCGCTAGTGATTCATGCTGCGGTGTCGGGTATTAATAAATATAACGGTAAATATTATTTTTCCGTCAATATCCCCCCGCGACTTGCCTCGGGTAATGCACTTCCCGACATGGCCAAAAAGGCTGTGGCGATGCTGCTCAATCCGCAGTGGGCCGACAAACTGGTCTTTGAATTTGCCGAAGATATTGATGTGACCAAGGATAGGACGATCCCAGAAACCATGCGGCGTTTACGCAATACCGGGTGCCGGCTGTTTCTCGATGACTGCTTTTCCAACCATCAAACCATGTTCCCGGTAAGGCAGGTGCATTTTGATGGATTAAAGCTTGACCGGGATATCGTCGAGCATTTTGTGGCGAATGATAATGATTATAATCTTATTAAAGCGATACAGATATACAGCGATATGACCGGCACGGATTGTATTGCTGAAGGGGTGGATAGCGAAGAGAAGTTTGAGAAGTTAGTCGCCCTTGGGGTTAAAAGCTTTCAGGGCTATTATCTGTCGCGAGCGGTGAAAGAAGACGAATTAGATCGCATGGTCAGATTGTTTAGCTAAAGCGCAAAAATAAAGCCCCGAAGGGCCTTTATTTATTTTCGACCCAGTAACAGGCCGAGAACAATACCTACCGCCCCCGCAGCAATTAAACCCGTCAGGGGATTGTTTCTCACCGCTTCAGTGACATCGGAAACGGCGTCGCTGGCCTGTGCGGCATATTTCTTGGCAGCACCTTTAACCTGATGCTTAGGGGAGTCAACGAAATCGCCAAACTGCTGCTGGGCTGAGCCTGCCAGTTCATCGAGTTTATTTTTCGCTTTGTCTTCTGCAAACTGTGTATTTTTATCAGTATTGAAATCAGTCATTTTTGCCTCCTTGTGTTGATAGTATAAGGATAGCCTTTCTTTTGCGTTTTAAGGGACGCAGGGCGGAAATTGGCACAAAATCCTCCTGTTTTCGGATATATCTCTATGCCATAAACCCTTTATTTCTCATTCTCATCCTGACCGTAATACAGTTTCCCAATCCGGATAAGCGGGCGGCCCTGAGACTTACGGTGCAGGTTACTGTCCCTGAGCGAATACACGCACCCGCAATATTCCTGCTGGTAAAACTGTTCCCGCTTGCTTATCTCAATCATGCGCGAGGAACCGCCCTGTTTGCGCCAGTTATAGTCCCAGTAGACCATCCCCGGATAGCGCGCTGCCGCACGCTGGCCGCAGTCATTTATCTGCTGCATATTCTTCCAGCGGGAGATCCCTAATGAACTACTGATGACGCGAAAACCATTTTCTGCCGCATACAACGCCGTGCGTTCGAAACGCATATCGAAGCACATGGTGCAGCGGATGCCGCGCTCGGGTTCCCATTCCATGCCCTTAGCGCGTTCAAACCAGTTATCGGTGTCGTAATCGGCATCGACAAACGGCACGCCGTGTTTTTCCGCAAAGCGAATATTCTCCTCCTTACGGATGAGGTATTCCTTTTGTGGATGAATATTGGGGTTATAGAAAAATATGGTGTAATCAATTCCCGAGGCCTGGATGGCCTCCATCACTTCTCCCGAGCAGGGGGCGCAGCAGGAGTGCAGCAGCAGTTTGTCGGCACCGTCTGGCAGGTTAAGTTGAGGGCGGATAAAGGGGGTTGTACTCATCGTATCAACTCTATGTGAATGAAATTTATTGAATTGTAGTCCCGTAACCGAAGAAAGTGAACGTTCAGGGCAAACCCCGGCGAACATAAACATCCACGTTTCTTTTCTATGGCTCCGATCACGTCACCTCGTATTCCCCTGATCCTGCGACAACTCATAGCAATCATGCATTGACCGAAGGAATAAATTCGACATAATTTATTTCCGTGGTGAATCCTCTCTGACGAGAGGGCGTTCCATACTACTGCTGTCCGCAGGTATGTACGCATCTTTGCTTACCAGGGGAGAGTCACTGGGATGCACCCGACACCACGATTCTTCTTTAATTTTTTATCCCATTGGAAGGGTATAGAGTGCACAAGTTTAATTCCTCTCTTCTTGCGATTTTTTTGCTGACAGGTTGTAGTTCCGATCTGGTTCTCAGCCCACCTCAAAAACCTGAATACAAGGCTATGCCAGAGATAACCCAGTCTGTGACGCCATCCCAACAGCGTGCGATCATGGCTGGCGAGAGGCCTGATTGGTCAGAAAGGACGCCAGTCGGCACCATGAAACGATATTGATAAATACCTAACGACCAGGGCTGCCATTCGGTGGCCTTTTTTATTGTGATGAATGAGCGGGATGTGATGACCGCAGCCAAAACGCAGAAGGCATGGTGAAAACGCCCCTGCGCCTGGCGTTGATAATCACCAGACGTGTGGAATGCAACTGAATCAAGTTAATGTTCTATATGCTTATTTTATCAATACACCAATTCCTGATAAGATTGTTCCTAATTTTTACTGATGGAATAGGGACATGAAAAAAATTGTTGGCGTGATATTACTTTCCTGCTTACTTGCAGGTTGCGATAAACCTAAAATTGACTCATCAACTGATGATGCAATGAAATCGTCTATAGCTAAAGTCAGAGAGTCACTTCCGGAGAATAAGCGGGAGGAGTTTGATAGCGCTCTGCAAGTTGTGGCATTCAGTAACATCAACATGGCTGATCTCATGCATGCTTCATCAGACAATGACAAAGAAGACCTCAGCAAAAAGATGCGCGAACCCCTGTCGGGAAAGACTGCTGAGGAAGTCATTTCTTATGCTCAGAAAGTAACAGCTGAGAGAGAGCTTAAGCAGAAAGAACAGGCAATTCAGGAAATTAAAACGCTAGAAAAGAAAAAAGCTGACTCAGATATGGCTAAAGAAGAGCTGAAGAAAATCCAGGTTTTATCAGCCAGATTTACCAGGGAGCCTGAGGAAGACGGTGAGCCACAACCCGTAATTAGACTGGTTGTAAAAAACAAGAGTGAAAACGTTATTTCCAGAGCCTACCTGCATGGAGTGATAGCAAGCAATGGACACTCAGATCCCTGGTTGGAAAGTAAGTTCTTTTACGATATTCCTGACGGGCTTAAACCGAATGAAGAAGCTACATGGGCTCTGGCTCCGCCTAAAAATTCTGAATGGGGTCAATTTTATGCCCCAAGCGACGCTGTTTTCACTGTGACAGTCATGAGAGTAGACGGTACTGATAAGCGGGCGTTGTTTGATGCAACAATGTTTACAGAGGAAGACGGTAACAAGCTTGATGAATTGAAGAAAAAATACCCGTGATTTTTAGCTAAAAAAATGACCCGCTTAGGCGGGTTTTTTTACGTCCGAAGGAAACGTGGCGACAGATATATTAACCTGGTGAACCCAGATAAGGGCAGAAAGGGAAGGGAAGTTTAGCCACACGATTCGTTCTGCATCCTTTGGTCGTGGTTATGAGCAAATCGCAGGAGATGAATTAACCCTGGGCAGCAATTCTGGCGGATGACCCCCTCAGCTAAAAGACGCAAAGGATCAATTCAATGCAGAAGCAACAATTGTGATCGCTATCGCTATATTGAAAAAAATATAAGTTGAATGCACGGCATTTTCCTGAATAAATAAGAGCATTCTTATTTATTCAGGCCTTTTCCGTAAGAAGGAATTTTTATGTCCCTATATATTTTAACTGATGAAAATGCAATCGATAAAATCGTTGAAAAGTTGAGCGATTATAGATACCCGCCTGCTAAGGGAATGAGTTCCGAACATGTTAGTAAGTGGATCAAGCAATTCTCAGTTGATGATAGACGATTTATATTAGATGAAACCCTTTATTTATTAAGAGCGGGTTATCTCTCTGAAGACCTTTATAAAGCCCTTTTAAAAGCTATGGCTAGGAACGAGAAGAATACTAAATTTTTTAGATATGCAGGTTTTTTAGATATTCAAAAGAAGGGTAATAGTCAGAAGGAATTACTACATTCTCTTTATGAAATGGTGAATGTTAAGTTCAGTATCGTTACTAATTCATCTACAGAGGATGAGGTGAATAATTTTAAGAGATTTGTTTATATCGATGATACGTCTTTTTCTGGTGAAAAGGTTATTAAATCAATAACCGATTTTGTAATGAGTTTTGATTTAAGAAATATCAAAATAAATGTGTATCTATTCTCTTCTCATACGCTATCTGATTATAATATTAAAAGACGATTAGACGAAGTTTTTAATGGCAGAAATATTTTAATATACGTGCAGAATGGTGGTTTACGTAAAGTTGAAAACCGAAAGAGTCAGTCTGCCAAATCTGGGGTTTTCTGGCCCAAGATTGAAAGTGTGGATGTGCCGGAGGTGTTCGATGAGTTGGATGTTTATAAAGGAATATATAGGAAAGGTTATTTCACTACTGATAGTTTTAGGAATCAAGCTTCCAGGGATCGTTTCGAATCTATACTAACCAAGGTGGGCTTTGATATTCTTCAAAACAGAAAAACACCTAGTGAAGTTCTTAAACCTTTAGGTTTCTCTACTTTTGACGGTTTGGGTTTTGGTGGAACAACTTTTACTTACCGAAATTGCCCTAATAATGTACCCTTGGCTTTTTGGTGGGGAGCTTATGAACCAACAGGTCATGCCGCATTAGACTGCTGGTATCCACTTATGAGACGTAATGGATATAATGAGTTGGACGAACTATAGCTATATTAACTACAAAACACCGTTGTTGATGGGGTTCTACTGCACTGCGAAAAAATACGCGATGTTACTTTTCTCCACTACCGGTGGAATTAGGTCAAAGCTAATCACTTTTTTAATACGGCTTTTGCTTCTTTCAAGGTTGCTTCTGATCCTTAAACCCGCATCGGCGGTTTAGTTGGTAGTGTAGGATATCAGTTGGCAGTACATATGAAAATTGGTTACCTTAAGCATAATGCTGGCGATTTGTTGTACTCCCAAGCCGTCGCTTGATGTGCCTAAAGTCTCCGTCGCGTGCTGATTTAAGTTAGTCATTATAAAGAGATTCACATGGCACAGCACCCTACCCAAAACTGACAGACAAAACGGCGATAGGGGTGGAACAACTGACTCTGACTGAAAATATGATGTAACATTAAACTACATAAAAAAATGTCTTTTATTTTTTGTCAGTGAGGGTATTCTTGATTATAACTTTTGCAAATGGACTCATATTATGTGCCTAAATGTTATAACGGATGCTGATCTTAAGGCTAGCATTGCTGCAACACTTTCCGATTATCGACATGTTCCTCCGAATGGAATGAATAGTGAACATGTATCACGTTGGGTAAATCAGTTTCGTCAAGAAGATGTACGTTTTATCCTCGAGGAGACTGATCGTATTTTGAAACTAGGATATATAAACAGAGAAGATTACGGTCGGGTAATTATCGAGAACGCTAACGCACAAGAAAATCGAGAGCTTTTTGAAACGGCTGCCTTTCTAGATATACAGGATGAGGGATTCAGTCAGCAGGAAATTATACAGAGCTTATATGATCATTGCCCGGAAGAGATTAATGTCGTCACAAGGCGCTCATCTCAACGATATGTGAATTCGTTCGATACATTTGTTTATTTTGATGATGTTTGTTTCTCCGGGCTAAAAGCGAGTGAAGATATAGTTTGGTTGATCGAAAATTATAACTTACAAAATGTTTGCATTATAGTATATTTCATGGGTAACCATTCTTCTGCAACCTGGCAGATACAGCAAAAAATTGAAAGAGCTTTTCCTGATAGGGGGATAACACTTCGTATTGGCCCTGGTGATATAAGGCATCTAGAAAATCGATTGTCATATAATGCTAGATCCGAGGTGTTATGGCCTGATGTAGCAAATGCTATAATCCCGCCGGGTACACGCAATCCCGAAAATTACAATGGAACCTGCCGAAACGGTTTCATCATTAACGATGTTTTTCCCGATGAGCGGAGACGCAATCGGCTTGAAACCATATTTACTGAAGTAGGCTTCGCAATTTTATCTCATAGTGACGAACCAAGAAGAGGACTCAAGCCTCTGGGATTTTCTCCTTTTACAGGATTGGGTTTTGGTGGGACGATGTTTACATATAGAAATTGCCCTAATAACGTACCCCTGGCATTTTGGTGGGGAAACTATGAAATGGCGGGTGGGCCTGCTTTGGCATGTTGGTATCCTCTTATGAAACGTATTGTGTATAATCGATAACCATGAGCTACAGACTATACCTAAGACAGAACACTGTCCCATTCAAGAAAACCACCGAAAAATGGGGGGGGCTATCCAATATGGCTAAGGGCTACCCAGTCCTAGTCAACGATATTCCTATACAATCAAGTGAAATCCTCTATCAGGCATGTCGCTACCCAGACTACCCGGATATCCAAAAAGCCATTATAACCCAAGGAAACCCTTTCGAAGCTAAGCAAACCGCTAGATATTTCGAATCTAAAACTCGTACTGGCTGGGAAAAAAATCGTGTTTCGATAATGAAATGGTGTGTTTGCGTTAAGCTTTGCCAGAACTGGGAATCGTTCTTCGCCCTCCTTGATAGTACAGGTGAACATGACATCGTTGAACACTCAGAGAAGGATCAATTTTGGGGGGCGAGTAAAGACTCCGAAGGTAACTTTTACGGCATGAATGTGTTAGGCCGTATCCTTATGGACGCGAGAGACGTTGCAAGAAGGAAGGGGCACGCAGGTTTTGCTACCATACCCCCGCTGTCCTTGGATAAGTTTCTTCTGCTCGGGGAACAAATTCGCGACGTCACTTTCACTCCACCACCAGTAGACCCTGGGCATAGCTTATCGCTTTTTTAATATGGCCTTTGTTCCTCTTGTGGTCGCGGCTGATCGGCAAACCCGCTTAAGCGGGTATTTGTTATAATTTTGTGTGCGAATCACTTACTCAAGCTGGAGAATTCTATGCATGATTGCATTCTTGTCGAAGGTAATGGTCGTACCCGTTTGATGAAAATTGAAGAGGGAAGGCAGGAGATAACGATCGCCAATCCCGGTTCAGGTCACTACTTTGGATTTCGCGTGAGAGAGTATTCCATCGAGAAAGAGGGTCACTTAAAGATTTATCTTATCGCAAGCGAAGATCCGCAGGATCCTAACGATGTTGCTCATTTTGTAAACGAATTGTCACCAACACCTATCAGTGATCCTTCAGTTTAAAATATGAAAACCCGCTTCGGCGGGTTTTCTTTGACTTTTGTTATAGTATTGAGCGCCTTGGTGATATGGATATTGTTGGCTATATTAGAAGAATCTCATAAAAAGGTGCCCATAATGAGTAATGAAATTAAAGATGCAAAAATTGATGATTATTTCACCGTTTTAAAAGAAAAAAGTAGACCGCCAAGTAGGGGCGGTAACACAAAGGCGCGGCATGCACACTACATCAAGATTGAAGGAAAAATATACAGCTTTCTCGCCTTTGGTTCCAAACAATGGGTCTATAAGTCAGACCGGGTATCATTTGAATTTGAAATGAAGGGTGAATACAGGAATGTTCTCCCCGAATCTATTCGTACCACCGATAAGGATGGGAATGTTGTAATCAGAGGGTTACGTGGCTTTAGCAAGGAGTTACGAACTGCAAATACGCGTTTGCCTGGGTCCAGAAGGGAATGTAGAGACTAAACACAAAAACTGTTAGAGAAGCTAGAGCAACAGGCTACTACTACACAGGAAAAAGAAGAGATTGAAAAAGCGCTAGTTACATTACGTAGTAAGCTGGTCGCCAAATCTCTGAAAGATGTTGAGCATTCTATGTCCGTTCTTTCAAATGCCTTACAAGGCGATACTCACAAGACATGAGAACCCATGCATCTTAAACCCGCTTTGTCGGTTTTTTTATCTTCAAAAAAATGGATGCGTTAAATAAAACGCACTAATTCCTTAATCAACAAATATATAACATTATGAACAATTTGTTTTTTATATGAATTAATTCGTTTTAATTCATATAAATTATAATTTAAGTATAACTAATTAATCGTCTAAGCAATTTTAAATTACTCTGATGTCTCCAACGAATACACACTGTACAAATATACAGAATAGTAGTTACCAACGGGAGATATCATGCATATTTCTGACGATGTGATACCCGGCGCAGCTGGGTATACTGGCCCTGTATTGGTCTATATAGAATGTGGCCGGATTTGCGGCGGATTTGTTTTACGTACAGATGAGTTTGTTACCTCATTGACTGCCCTTAATGAAGCACGACAGCACGCAGGCCTTACTCCGTGCTCTTTTAGCCAACCAGTAAGTGATTTATAATAATCACTGCGAGCCTGAACAACTCGCGACTGAGTAAGAACTGTGCCAGGGGACTTAACCATGGCACAAACTGAATTAACCAACACACCTGCTCACTATCTCGCCCTGTTAACGCCGAAGCCCTGGCTACTCCAGATGAAAGGAATGAAAGGGCGGCGGCATGAGCAAGAAAAGCACATACAAAACCAAAGCCGAAAATAAGCATCTGGCCCGTGTTTCTGAGCTGGGTTGCATCGTCTGTAAAAACATCGGACATGAAGATACCCCGGCTGAAATCCATCACTGCAGCAAAGGCACCGGCTTAGCCGTTCATGTCAACGAAACAGGTTGTCGCCGGTGATGAAGTTGACGGCTGGCCACTTGATGTATCGAAAAAAGGGAAGGGCGAAGGGTCCCTGATTGAACTCGCCCTGGTACGTATTGAGGGCGCGTCTTACCCGAAGGCTATTTTCGGCTCGACTCCGACAGTGACCGGCAAAAGCCAGATTGAGATGCTTGAAGATGGCGCGGATCTGGTCTTCCGATTTTATCTGCCTTGCCCCCATTGCGGCGGTGAACAGGAGCTCAAATTCGGTTTTGAGGGCATCGAGTATGGTCTCAAATGGGATGACAGCCAGCTGACGCGCGAAGACAAAGGGCGTTCGGCGTATTATCAGTGCTGCCATTGCCCCGAACATTTCCATTACAGCGATCTGGAAAAAAATGGAGCTGGTCGGTCGCTGGATGGCGGAAGACTGCACGTGGACGCAGGAGGGCACCCACTTTTTCGATCATGATGGGGAACCAGTACGCGCCCCGCAGCACGCAGCAATCATTGTTAACGCACTTTATTCGCTCAACCTGGACGGTTGGGGCGAAATTGCAGCCAAGAAATGGCAGCGCCAGATAGGCGGGGTGGTCGATTTGTCCAATATCGACCGCCAGCGTCGGTTGTTGGCTATCGTGCCTGTAGAAGATGTATGGGGCGTAGGCAGGCGCATCAGTAAGAAGCTGAACGCTATGGGCATCAAAACGGCTCTGGACCTCTCAGAACAAAGCACCTGGATTATCCGGAAACACTTTAACGTGGTACTTGAGCGAACGGTCAGGGAGTTGCGTGGTGAGCCATGCCTCGATCTAGAAGAGTTTGCACCAGCAAAGCAGGAAATCGTCTGCAGCCAGTCATTCGGAGAACGCGTCACCGAGTACGAACAGATGCGCCAGGCTATCTGCAGTTATGCGGCCCGTGGTGCTGAGAAACTAAGATGATGGAGGTGCTGGATCACTTGAATGCAAAAGAGGGAAAAGGTACGCTCTTCTTTGCCGGTCAGGGCATACAACAGCAGTGGGAGATGAAACGAGAAATGTTATCTCCTCGTTACACGACGAGATACTCTGATCTCATTATAATACGTTAAATGATATTGGAATAATTATGTTCAAATCAAATAACGGATATGAAAGATAAGGTGTAATTTAGTTAATAGTATGATATGAAATGATCATCTTGCTCGTTTAGGATATATATTCTCTGTTAAACTTTAATTGTAATGGGGCCAAAATGGGAATTATGAGTGAGGTCAGTCTATTTTTAAATACTATACCTGAATGGTTATCATCCTTCATCACTGCTTTGATAGGAGCACTTATAGGTGGCTTGTTTACACTTCGAGGAGTTGATCGGGAGGCTAAAATCACACGAGCCGAAACTGAAAGAAGTGATTTAGAACTACAGCTATCTGTATTAAAAGGTGTCAAGGGAGAAATTTCAACCTTAATCAATATTTATAACAAGAGAATGCAAAAGCATATTGAAGAAATCAAGCCAGGCGAAATGTTATTGATTAGCTTTCCTATTGGAGATGATAACTTTACTTTCTATGAGCAAAATGCAAAATTAATCGCAAAGCTGGATGATGCAGCAAGAGATTCCATAATTAACATTTACACTTACGCTCGCTCTCTAGTACAATCATTTAAGGGGAATAATCAACTTGTAGCAGAGTACGAAAAGATTTTCTTTGATATGGCTGATAATAATAAAGATAAAGAAATGTATCAAAGGTTGTATGATGCTAAAATTGCAGTGATGATTGATTACGCTCAAGGTATTAAAAATATTGATAGTGAGTTGAGGGAGGTTATCGTTAATGGGTTCAAGGTTATTGATCGTCAAATAATAGTACTAAAATTAAAACTGGAAACTTTGCGTTCTAAATAATTATTATAAGCATGTAAACATCAAGTTTGTTCCCATTAGTCATCATTCTTATGCGAGTAGGGTTATACTGCTCGCATAATAATTAAAATAACAAGGCGTTTAAATTTTGATTTTTTCAACTGGTTTTGCGTCATTTTATTATCGGATAACTAACGCAAGTATGTCCATTACTCATGGCATACATCTGATTATCTTTTAGTCTAACAAAGGGGAATGTGGTATATTCATAATTAACAGAGGTCATATTAAATGTAAGGAATTTGTCATGAATATTTAATTTTGTTGAATGAGCAGGATACGTTCCTTCATTTTTTTAGTAATAATAAACCCTATTGGAAAAAAATGTAATGCGCAAATAAAAGCAATATGCCCATCATTCATAAATGCTACACTTTGGGCTGAGATATGCATTCTATGTGGATAAAACCAGTAATAAACGTCATGGCTATCTTCATAACTTGAAGTCTTTCCAAGTACATAATCCTTCAAAGGTGAATAGAAAGGGCTTTCAGTAGGTTTTTTTTACAATCCTCAACGGAAGTTGCTGATAATATATGGCCAATCATGGCCTTAGTAAAGGCTATACTTTCAAATGGGACATTAATGAATGGAGATGTTTTAAATCCAGTCATATATTGATTTAATTTTTCTTTAAAGTCTTTGGTGACCTTCTCAATTTCTTTATCGAGCCCACCCAAAACATAATTATTGCAGTTGCTACATATTGTTCTAAAGTAAGAGCCATTTTTAGCGTTTAATGGTTTTACTGGTTCTCGAGTGTTAAAAAACTCGCTAACAGTTTTCTGAAGAACTGGTCCTAACGTTATAGCACATTTGGGAGGGACATGATCTTTTGTTAATAAATCAAACTTCCCACATATATTACAATAACCCTTTGTGATTCCATTATGCTTCCATCTTTCACTTATTTTTGTCATGTTTAACCTCAGTCGGGTAAATTAATGAGCTTGTGTCATTCTTAATATATTTAGATATTTATCTAAATGTATATATAACTCTATGTTAATTAGTTTACCGCACTTAGCAGGAGGATACCTGATATTATTGCAAGGTTAAGGGAAAGCCTCGATTAACTCGGCTCCCTGATTTCTCGGATTTCCAACGGCGCGCGTCACAGCATGCCAGACAAACTTGTCGGCTGGCACTGAGCCGTCGGCGGCTATCTCTTCAGCTTCTTTTCCGCCTATATCCTGCCGCATCCACTCACGTGCCACTTCTGGCGACAAAACCAGCGGCCTACGATCATGAATGTCAACAAGACCTTTGTCGACTGTAGACGTCACAATGAGAAAACCTTCTGCCTAATCGCCACGTTCGAAAGGCGTGCTGCCGATAGCCGCCATAAATATTGGCTGTTCGTCGGCGCGGTGAATGAAGTAGGGCTGTTTCTTGTCTCCTTCTTTTTTCCACTCGAACCATCCATCCGCAAAGCAGATCGCACGGCCATGTTGCCAGAGAGGCTTGAACATTCGGTTGGTGGCCGCAATCTCGACACGAGCATTAATCAGTGGCGGCTTATCCCACCACCCGGGCGCGTAGCCCCAGAAAACAGGATCGAGGTGCAGTTGCTCATCGCGTTCGCTCAACAACAGTACTTTTGTTCTGGGCGCTACGTTGTACCGGCCAATTGGTTCCGGGTCATACGCGATATTACGATCGGCTTCATCGGCTAGGTAAGCCAGATATTCTTCGCGGGTTTGGGCTTGTGCAAAACGTCCACACATAGAAACCTCCAGCCAGATGTAAGACTGAAAGTATAGGGCAGGAAGAAAAAAATGTTGCGCACTAAAAGTCTATGATTTTGAAACATGGACATGATGATTGAAGCCAGCGAGGCGGTAAAGTGGGGCGTTTCGAAACTGGAAGGAGCTACGCAAAAGAGTGAATTTGGGGGCAAATGGGGGGGCGAAATTAGGTTTGGGAGCATTTGGGGGCAGTAAAAAGTCCTTTTATGTCCGATAGCGTCTTTTGCGCATACCGCGTAAGTTCCTGATAATAACATAAAACCTAATGTTTACATAAAGCTGTTTTAAAAGATACAATACCCCCCTATAGTATCAGGAGGGCGTATGCCGCATTCACCCGCAGATAAAAAACGTATTCTGACGCGCGTCCGCCGCATTCGAGGGCAGGTTGATGCTCTTGAGCGTGCACTGGAATCGGGCGACCCCTGTCTGGCCATCCTGCAGCAAATTGCCGCCGTGCGCGGTGCTGCGAATGGGCTGATGGGCGAAATGGTTGAAATTCACCTCAAAGATGAGCTGGTGACCGGGGAAACAACGCCGGACCAGCGGGCCGTTCGCATGGCAGAAGTCGGCCATTTGCTGCGCTCTTATCTAAAATAAACCCACAGACCTCACAATAAGGGAAGAGACATTATGAAATCTCGCGCTGCTGTCGCATTTGGCCCCGGCCAGCCGCTCAAAATCGTTGAAATCGACGTGGCTCCGCCGAAGAAAGGCGAAGTCCTGATCAAAATTACCCATACCGGCGTGTGCCATACCGATGCGTTTACCCTTTCGGGTGACGATCCTGAAGGCGTTTTCCCGGCGGTACTCGGCCACGAAGGCGGCGGGATTGTTATGGAAGTCGGCGAGGGTGTGACCAGCCTGAAACCGGGTGACCATGTGATCCCGCTGTACACGGCAGAATGTGGTGAGTGTAAGTTCTGTAAATCCGGCAAAACTAACCTCTGCCAGGCGGTTCGCGCTACTCAGGGTAAAGGTCTGATGCCAGACGGTACCACTCGCTTCTCCTATAACGGTGAACCGATCTATCACTACATGGGCACCAGTACCTTCAGCGAATACACCGTGTGTGCGGAAATTTCGCTGGCGAAAGTGAACCCACAGGCGCCGCTGGATAAAGTTTGCCTGCTGGGCTGCGGCGTGACCACCGGGATTGGCGCGGTGCATAACACCGCAAAAGTGAAAGAGGGCGACACCGTTGCGGTGTTCGGTCTGGGCGGTATCGGTCTGGCGGTAATCCAGGGGGCGGTGCAGGCGAAGGCGGGTCGTATTATCGCTGTCGATACTAACCCGGAGAAATTCACACTGGCAGGCGAAATGGGTGCCACTGATTTCGTGAACCCGAAAGACTACGATAAGCCGGTTCAGGATGTGATCGTTGAGATGACCGATGGCGGCGTTGACTTCAGCTTCGAATGTATCGGTAACGTTAACGTGATGCGCTCCGCGCTTGAATGCTGCCACAAAGGCTGGGGTGAGAGCATCATCATTGGCGTTGCCGGTGCGGGCCAGGAGATCAAAACCCGTCCATTCCAGCTGGTGACCGGCCGTGTGTGGCGTGGTTCAGCGTTTGGCGGCGTGAAAGGGCGCACCCAGCTTCCGGGCATGGTGGAAGATGCAATGGTCGGGAAAATTCAGCTCGACCCGTTCATTACCCATCGCCTGCCGCTGGAGCAAATCAACGACGCGTTCGATTTGATGCACGAAGGTAAGTCCATCCGTACCGTGATTCACTTCGGCGACAAGTAACTCTTCTGCCAGCGGTTTTTTTGCCGCTGGCGTTTCCTGCATAATCTTCTCTAAAGTGTGACCTGACTTGCGCTTTTAGCCGTAAGCTAATCTCCAGCCGTGCCGATGACTATTTTACAGGCGTGTTTTTACGCATCTTACCTACAAGAGAGTCGACGGTCATGGACAACACAACAACGATGCAGGCGCAGCGCACGCTGAGCTTTTTGCATCATATCAGGCTGGTTCCGCTGTTTTCCTCCATTCTCGGTGGCATTATTTTGCTGTTCGCCTTGAGCTCAGGTCTGGCGGGCTATTTCCTGCTGCAGGCAGACGCCGATCAGCAGGATGTCACATCAGAAATTCAGGTGCGTATGGGGCTGTCGAACAGTTCTAACCATCTTCGCACCGCGCGTATCAATATGATCCACGCTGGCGCGGCCAGCCGTATCGCCGAGATGGATGCAATGAAGCAGAACATCAGCGAGGCGGAAAAACGTATTAAGCAGTCTCAGGATGGCTTTAACGCGTACATGAACCGCCCCGTTCGTACGGCGGAGGATGAAGCGCTGGATGCCGAACTGAAAACACGCTTTGACGCCTATATCGCAGGCCTTCAGCCGATGGTTAAATTTGCCAAAAACGGCATGTTTGAAGCGATCATTAACCATGAAAACGAATCCGCGCGCCCGCTGGATGACGCCTATAACGCCGTCCTGCTGAAGGCGATTAAGATCCGTACCGACCGGGCCAATGCCCTGACGGCGCAGGCGCACAGCCGCACGCAGCTGGGCCTGATGTTTATGGTCGGGGCGTTTGCCCTGGCGCTGGTGTTGACCGCGCTGACCTTTATCGTGCTGCGCCGCACGGTCATCAATCCGCTTCAGCGTGCTGCTACGCGAATCGAGAACATTGCAAAAGGCGACCTGACGATGCCGGATGATGTCGCCGGGCGCAGCGAAATTGGCCGGCTGACGCGCGACCTGCAAACCATGCAGCACTCGCTGGAGACCACGGTTGGCACCGTACGCCAGGGGGCGGAAGAGATCTATCGTGGAACCAGTGAAATCTCGGCTGGCAACACCGATCTCTCATCCCGTACCGAACAGCAGGCGGCCGCCATTGAGCAGACTGCCGCAAGTATGGAACAGCTGACCGCGACGGTGAAACAGAATGCCGATAACGCGCACCATGCCAGCAAGCTGGCGGAAGATGCCTCCGGTAAAGCCAGCCGTGGCGGCCAGATGGTCTCCGGCGTGGTGAAAACGATGAGCAATATCTCCACCAGTTCGAAGAAGATCTCTGAGATTACTGCGGTGATTAACAGCATTGCGTTCCAGACCAATATCCTGGCGCTCAATGCTGCAGTAGAAGCAGCGCGTGCGGGTGAACAAGGACGCGGCTTTGCGGTGGTGGCGAGCGAAGTGCGTACCCTGGCGAGCCGAAGTGCAAATGCCGCGAAAGAGATTGAAAGCCTGATCAACGAGTCGGTTTCCCTGATCGATCAGGGTTCCGGTGAAGTGGTCGCCGCGGGCAACACCATGAACGACATCGTCGATGCGGTGAAACGCGTCACCGATATTATGCTGGAAATTGCCGCCGCCTCCGACGAACAGAGCCGCGGTATCGAGCAGGTCAGCCAGGCAATTTCGGAGATGGACAAAGTGACGCAGCAGAACGCCTCGCTGGTGGAGGAAGCCTCTGCGGCGGCGGCCTCCCTGGAAGAACAGGGCGCGCGTCTGACCGAGGCAGTCGGGGCATTTCGTCTGAGTGGCGCAAAGCCTGGCCGTTCAGTCTCGTCTGCGCCAGCGGCGAAAAACGCACCTTTACGTCCTGCGCCTGCGGTGTCGGGTGATAACTGGGAAACGTTCTGAGTCGTCCGGGGTAAACGGATAAAAAAAAGGGACCGTCAGGTCCCTTTTTTATTGCGTTACTGCTTATCCGGCAGTGCGTAGGCAATCACGTAATCACCGCGATCCGGTGACTGACGGGCACCACCCGCGTTGATGATGATGTACTGTTTACCGGTTTTCGGTGAAATATAGGTCATCGGTCCGGACTGGCTACCGACCGGCAGACGGTCTTTCCAGATCTCTTTTCCGGTGGCGGTATCAAACGCGCGCAGGTAGAAATCCTGGGTGCCGGCAAAGAACAGCAGACCGGACTGGGTAGCGAGGGACGCGCCCAGGGTCGGCATACCGATTGGGATCGGCATATGCATGCGAATGCCAAGCGGGCCAGTATCTTCCACCGTACCGACCGGAACCTGCCACACCAGCTTGCCTGATTTCAGGTCAACGGCTGACATGGTGCCAAACGGTGGCTTCTGACACGGAATGCCCAACGGCGACAGGAAGCGTTCACGCATAGCTCCGAACGGTGTACCGTCCATAGGCACAATACCCATCTCGATGCCGCTGGCGTTTTTCGCCACGTTGGCACGCGGTACCATGTAGTTTGCCAGTCCCAGGCGCATATCGTTAACGAACATCAGGCTGTTGTTCGGGTCGATTGAGACGCTGCCCCAGTTCATCCCGCCAAGGGAGCCCGGGAACTGTAGGGAACGGTCGAGACCCGGTGGGGTGAAGACGCCCTGGTGACGCATCTCTTTAAACTGAATGCGGCACAGCAGCAGGTCTACTGGCGTCGCCCCCCACATATCCGATTCGGTCAGCGTCTGGTTGCCAATCATCGGCATGCCAACAGAGTACGGTTGGGTCGGGGAGTAACGTTCACCTTCAACGTTACCGGCCGGTACCGGGCGCTCTTCCACTTTCGCCACGGGCTTGCCGGTTTCGCGGTTGAGCATAAAGATCATGCCCTGCTTGCTGGTCTGCACCAGCACCGGCGTGGTGCCACCTTTACCGTCGGGTAAATCGTACAGCAGCGGCTGGGAAGGGAGATCAAAGTCCCACAGGTCGTGGTGGGTGGTCTGGAAATGCCAGCGCACCTGACCGGTGGCGGCGTCCACCGCCACGATGGAGGAGCTGTACTTGTCATCCAGCGCCGTACGCTCACCCGCCCAGAAATCTGGCGTGGCGTTGCCGGTTGGCAGATAGATCAGGTTCAGTTTTGCATCGTAAGACATGGCAGACCAGACGTTCGGCGTGCCGCGTGTATAGGTCTGTCCTTCCGGTGGAAGGCCGGTCAGCTGCGGATTACCTGGATCCCATGCCCATGCCAGCTTGCCGGTATGAACGTCATACGCACGCACGACGCCCGGCGGTTCGCCGGTGGAGAAGTTATCCGCGATACGACCGCCGACCACCACCACATTCCCCGCGACCAGCGGCGTGGAGGTCTGCTGATAGTAACCCGGCTTGATTTCCCCCATCCCGATGCTCAGGTCAACGGTGCCACGATTGCCAAAGTCTTCACAGACCTTGCCGTTATCCGCATTGATGGCTATCAGTCGCGCATCGGTGGTCGGCAGGAACAGACGACGAGGGCATGCCGCAGGCTGTGCATCTGCCTGTGACGTTGTCACGCTGCTGTGATCTTCAAAATAGCCCAGACCGCGGCAACGCTGCCAGTTCGGTGCCGAGGCTTTCGCGTCGTAACGCCATTTCTCTTTACCGGAGTCGACGTCCAGCGCCAGGACTTTACTGTACGGCGTACAGACATACAGCGTGTCGCCAATTTGCAATGGGGTGTTCTGATCTTCCGCACCGGAGCCGTTGCTCTGAGGAATATCCCCCGTGTGGGCAACCCAGGCCACCTTCAGATCGTTCACGTTTTGTTTGTTAATTTGATCGAGGGCGGCGAAGCGGTCACCGTGGGTGGTATTGCCCCAGTGCGCCCAGTTTTTCTGCTCCTGACCCGGTGCGACCGGTTTTACCGGTACCGGCTCATTCGCCGCCACCAGCGTTTGCGGCTTGAACATCCAGCCGAGGCTCACCAGCATCACGACCGCCAGAACGGCCGCGACGCCAAACGCCGGTGCTTTGTTCGGGGCGTTGTGGTTTGCTGCGCGCATAAACGGCCAGACGATGGCACAGAGGAAGGCCAGCACGGCAAACGTAAAGAGGCGCGAGAAGAGCGGCCAGAAATCCCATCCGGCATCGCTGACGGCCCAGAACAGCGAGGCGATAAACGCGATGCCATAGAGGACGATCCCGCTGGTGCGGTTGATGAAAATCAGGACGGCGGCAATCACCATCGCCACGCCCATGATCAGGAAGTACCCACTTCCGCCTACGGTAACAAGCTTTAAACCTAAGCCGCCAACAGCCAGACCGATGAGCGTCATCAGTCCGGCAAGGAGCCACTGCAGGATACGGGGTATTCCACGTGGCGCGCTGCCAAATGCCATTTCTGTCTCCTTTAAATCCCCCGCGCTGCGGAACGGTGCAGAGTATGTACCAATTGGGTAATAATCGCGGAAGGGGATGAGGTTTTATACGGTTTATCCGCATCATTTGCGGTTGAATTCCTGTTTAACAAATAGCATGCGAACCATTTGGTGAATTCGTAGCTATGATAAAACTGTTAAATTGTTTTACGCAATTGTTAATGGATGATTTCGCATTTTTTGACCACAGAAACAAAAAACCCGTCGACAGGACGGGTTAGTGGTTGAGGTTGTAAAGGCGTCTCAGGCAGGCATGGATTTGCGGATGGCGCTGAGCAGCGTCTGCGCACCCGGGGAGAGCGGGGTATCCACGCGGGTTAATATACCGATAGGTTCGCCCGCACCTGGCGACGTCACCGGCAGTGCGGTAAGCGTGCCCTGGCGGAGATCATCTTTCACCGCGCCGGAGGGAACGAACCAGACGTAGTCATAATCCACCGTAAGCTGGCGCGAAAGCGAGGCCGACAGCGTTTCGATGCAACCTGAAGGCAGTGAGCAGCCCTGCATCTGCAGCAGTGTCTCGGCGTTCTGACGCGGAACGGTGCCTTTTGGGGATACCACCACCGGCCACTCCATCACGCGGCTTAACGTCACTGTATCCTGCAGCAGAGGGTGACCGGGACGCACGACCAGCTTCAGGGATTCCAGGAACAACAGCTCGTAGTTAAGCCCGCCCATAAGCTCGGGGTCGGACATGCGCCCGATACCGAGATCCAGTTCGCCGGATTTTAACCCGGCGAGCAGCATAGTGTTATTCATGGTGGCAACCTGAATAGTGGTATGCCGCTGATGTTTGTGGAACTGTCCAATGACCGGAGGCAGAATGCCGAGCGCCGCCGTTGGCAGGGCACCCACGCGCACAATCTCCGCGGCGTGCTCCTCTTTGCGGTTGAGCGACTGTCCGGCAGTATTCAGCGCATCGAGAACCTTGACGGCGTGCGTAAGAAATTGTTCACCCACGAGGGTGAGTTGTGCCCCCAGCCGACCGCGGTCGAAGAGACGGGTTCCGGTGAGTTGTTCCAGCTCGTTCAGCGTTTTGGAGAGCGCAGGCTGGCTTAGGTTGAGAGTTTCAGCCGCTCGCCCCAGCGTTCCCTGTTGAGCGACGGCCACAAATGTATGCAAATGGCGCAAGCGTATGCGCTGACTGAACAGACCATTTTTTTCCATAGGCGATGTTAAAAACAGAGCGATGCGGGTGACAAGCTAAGTTGTTTAATTTTGATAACTTGATAGCAAAATATTTTTAACATTTGATCTGTTTGAGTTACAACATGTTTTTTGGCAGGGGGAGAGGAAGAACGTCCTTGTTCTTTTCGTGCACATTGAGAGCGTTACGTCAGTGTATAGCCGGGTTAAATCACGCCATCACCGCCGTCAGAGCACCATATCTGACCGGAGGTAAATGAACATTCATCCGAGGCCAGCGTGACATAGAGCGGTGCGATTTCAACAGGTTGACCCGGACGCCCCAGCGGGGTATCACCACCGAACTCTTTCACTTTTTCCATCGGCTGGCCGCCGCTGGATTGCAGCACCGTCCAGTAAGGACCCGGGGCAACCGCGTTAACGCGTATTCCTTTTGGACCAAGCTGTTTCGCTAAGGATTTGGTGAATACCGCCAGACAGGCTTTTGTCTGGGCATAATCCAGCAGCACAGGGCTGGGCTTAACCGCCTGGACCGAGGAAGTATTAATGATAGAGGCCGACGGTTTCAGATGGCGCAGCGCCGCTTTGGTTATCCAGAAAGGCGCATAGACATTGGTTTTGAAGGTCGCGTCAAAATCTTCCGTGGTGAGCTCTTCAAGGGATTCCCGGTATTGCTGACGACCAGCGTTATTCACCAGAATGTCCAGTCCCCCCAGTTTGGCCACCGCCTCTTCTACCAGCTTCTGGCAGAACGTCTCGTCACGGATGTCACCCGGCAGCGCGACGGCAATGCGTCCTTCCGCTTTGATAAGCTCAATGACGTCAACCGCGTCTTTCTCTTCTTCAGGCAGATAGTTGATTGCGACGTCAGCCCCTTCACGGGCGTAAGCGATCGCGACTGCGCGACCAATACCGGAGTCGCCTCCGGTGATCAATGCTTTCTTGCCGGCAAGGCGGCCATGCCCTTTATAGCTCGTTTCCCCGTGGTCGGGTACGGGTTGCATTTCTGATGCCAGTCCCGGCGGCGTTTGCGGTTGCTCCGGGAAAGGGGGTTGCGGGTAAGCGTTCTGACGTTGTGTAGTATCACTCATAGCTGACTCCTTAAGCCAAGGGGTGAGATTTGATGGATAGTTGCAGCGTTAACGCTTCGCTGAATTATTTCTGCAAATGATCGACGCGCACGACAGGCGGCGATGATTTCTTATCAAGCGATCCGTTGATACTGATCATCTGATCGGGTTTTACTGTTCTGCCGTCGAATACTGCCTGGGGAATAATAACGTCTATTTTTCCGGTTTTATCCTGGAATACAAACTTATCGCCGCTACCGTCAATAAGGTTCCCGCGTAATGAAATAGTCGCACCATCATGCATTTCTTTTGCATGATCGATGGTCATAATTCGTGCGTCATCGGTTCCACGATAACCGCTATCCAGTGCGTGCGGCGGTGGCGGTGCTTCACCTTTTTGTAACCCGCCGTTATTATCTGCCCATGCGGCCGGTACCAGAAATATCAAAAAAGCGGAAATAAGCGATAATTTCATCTGATATCCTTCATTTTGTGTGTCTTGACTTATTAAGTATTGTTGCTATTCCTTTATGTGGCAAATGTGATAAGTCTTAAAAACATTCGCTTTTGAAATCAAAAATATCGGTTAATAAGCGAAACGGTGATAGCCGCCATGAAGCGTCAAAGTGATAAGTTACCTGGGATAGATGAGAATTACCGATTGCTGATGTTTGAATATGGATTTCGTCAGGTGGGTTTTATTGTCCTGCTGGCCATTATCGTTGCGGCGATAGCGGGCTTCTTTTCAAGCGGTGTGGTGAGTGATACGCAAAGAACAAACTCGGCAAAGTCGCTGACCATCAACTACGAACGCTTTGGCCGACGCCAGACGGAGTCGAAGATCCACCTTTCATTCCCGGTCAGAACAGAAGGGAAATACACCCTGAGTGTGACCAGCGAGAGCAACGATGTTTACGAGCCAGGAAGCGTTTGGCCGCAACCGGACAGCATGTTCAGTCGCGGGAATACGCTCTTTTTTGTTTATAACAACCTGAAAATGTCCGACAACTTCTCTGTCTTACTTTTCACGACCCCTGCACGCGCAGGTAAATGGGACAATGTCGTTCGCATAAACAACGAGCCGGAAATCCCTTTCTGGCAATTAATTTACCCGTAGGAGGCTGATATGGATATGGTCTTTCGTGCGCTGGCTATTTATCTGTTCCTCGTCGTGGTATTTAAAGTTGCCGGGCGGCGCGCTTTGCTGCAGATGACCAGCTTTGATCTGATTCTCCTGTTAATTATCAGTGAGGCGACGCAACAGGCGCTGCTCGGGGAAGATTTTTCGGTCACCGGCGCAATGATTACCATTACCACGCTGGTGGTAGTGGATATTATCTTTGGGATAATGAAAAAATATTTCTCACCGGTAGAAAATATTCTTGATGGTACTCCGGTGATATTGGTTGAGAACGGCGTGCCGTTAGCAGATAAACTCAAAAAAGTCGACGTTTCCTGTGATGATATTCTGGTATCGGCACGCCAGAATAATGGTGTTACGCAGCTGAGTGAAATTAAATATGCCATTCTTGAGCGCAATGGTCATATTTCAATCATTCCTTTTGAGAAGTAAGAGGCCACGAAATGAGCAACCTTCACCATGATAACAATTATACCGTCGCCGAACTGACCAAAAAAGTGGCGAGCAAATTGACAGATCTAGGGCTTCGCTTAACCACGGCAGAATCCTGCACCGGCGGAAAACTCTCCGTCGCCCTTTGTGCTGAAGAGAACACGGCCGAATTTTATGATGTCGGCCTGGTCGTGTTCAGTGACGGCGCGAAAGAGCGCATTCTGGGCGTGCGTCCTGAGACCCTTGAACGGTATACGGCCGTGAGTGAACAGACGGTGACCGAAATGGCCGCCCGGATCCTGGAGATTGCCCAGGCGGATGTCAGTATTGCCATCAGCGGTTATGCCGGGCCAGAAGGGGGCGACGATGGCACGGCGGCAGGGACCGTTTGCTTCGCCTGGAACCTTCGCGGACACACGGAAACCCGTACCGTCCTGTTTTCCGGCGACTGCCAGGATGTGGTTGAGAAGGCGGTGCAGTATTCATTGTCTGAATTAGTGACCAGATTATCAGGCTGGGATAACGAGTAAATTAACGCGGAGGTTCTATGGCTGTGATTGTCATTACCGGCGGTACGGCGGGTGTGGGAAAGGCAACGGCGCTGCACTTCGCAAAGGCAGGCTACGATGTGGGCATTATTGCCCGCGATGAGACAAGCCTGCACTCGACCCAGGAGGAGTTAACGCGATTTGGCGTCAAAGCCTGTGCGGTACAGGCGGATGTTGCCGACAGCCAGGCGGTGGTGGACGCGGCAAACGAGATTGAATATCGCCTCGGCGCGATTGATGTGTGGGTTAACAATGCGATGGGTGCTGTGCTGGCACCGTTTCGTACCCTGACGCCGGATGAATTTCGCCGCGTCACTGACGTGACCTATCTTGGCTTCGTAAACGGAACCCGCGCCGCGCTGGAATTGATGGTGCCACGCGATCGCGGCGTGATTATTCAGGTCGGGTCCGCGCTGGCCTACCGCTCGATCCCGTTACAATCGGCCTACTGCGGCGCCAAAGCGGCGATTCGGGGATTCACCGATGCGGTGCGCACGGAACTGATGCATGAGAACAGCCGGGTGCAGCTTTCAATGGTGCAGATGCCGGGGCTGAATACACCGCAGTTTGACTGGGCAAGAAACAAATTCGCCTGGGCTATGCGTCCGGTTCCGCCAGTGTTTGAGCCTGAAGTTGCCGCGAGCGCGATTTTTAAGGTCGCGCAAAAACCGGTGCGCGAACTGTGGGTGGGCAGCAGTACCATTCAGTCGATCGTCGGACAATTCCTCTTCCCGGGTTTCCTGGACCGGCTAATGGTGAAGAAGGCCTGGGAAGGTCAGATGACTGACGATCTGAATGACCGGGATCGCCAGGATTATCTCGACCAGCCGGTCAACGACCTGCACAAAATCCATGGGCGTTTTACCCCGGAAGCGAAAAACCGCGCCACGGCGATCACGTCAGGTGTGCCCGGGAAAGTCTTGTTAGGCTCCCTCGCGGTGGCGGGCGTTGTGCTGACGCGGCTGATGACCCGGCGTAAAAGGTAATCAGCGCAGCGCGCTACGGTTAGTCCAGAACCAGCGATAGCCGTAGCCGCTGAGGGTAAGCTGGACGGTTTTGCCACAGATCAGCGCGTCGTCATAGCGTTTATCCGCCAGGCAGGCGGTCCAGGTGGCGTGACGGATCCCGCGGGCGGTAAACTGGACCGGCTTGTCGCTAAAGTTAACGAAGGTCAGGATACTGCGCGCTTCGGCCTCGTAATAAATGCCCAGTACCGCGTCATCATCAATATTGATGAGACGAAACGGTGCGACAGCAATCTCCGGAAATTCAGAGCGCGTATTGGCCATGTCGATGATCCGGTGCAGCAGGGAATCGGCCACGTTGATTTTCTGATAACGCCAGGGACCGCGATCGATGATCGGGGCGATAAACCGCTCAGGATCCGCTGCTGAAAAGCCACCGCCTTCTGACCCCGCCCACTGCATTGGCGTACGCACGGCATAGCGCTCTTCCAGCGTCAGATCATCACCCATGCCAATCTCATCGCCGTAGCGCATGACCGGCACGCCCGGGAGTGAGAAGAGCACCGCGTGGCAGAACGCCAGCCGTTTTTTGATCGCCCTTTAACATCGGTGCCAGACGGCGTCGTATCCCGCGCTGGTAGACGTTCATCTCTTCGTCAGGGGCGAAGGTGTCGACCACAATCTGTTTCTCTTTTTTACCGATCCCTTCCAGATCCAACTCATCGTGGTTGCGCAGCCAGTTGGCAAAGCAGCACGAGTCAGGCGGGACAATCATCTTCTTTATGGCATTGCGCAGCGGTCGGGCGCTTTTCCTGGCAAGGCTGACGTAGAAATACTTATTGAGCCAGAAATTCAGCACCAGATTCAGACGGTTATTTTCGCCGAAATAGTCTTTATACGCCTCCACGTCGACGTCCACCTCACCGAGCAGGATCGCTTCCGGATTACGTGCTTCAATAAGGCGGCGCATATGCTCCAGGATCCATAACCCCTTTTTCTCGTCACCGCCGCCTGCCTGCGCGGTCAGGTGCGTTGCGGCATCGAGGCGAAATCCCGACACCCCGAGCTTGAGCCAGAAGAGGATAATATTTTCGATCTCGTTGAGCAGCGCGGGGCAGGTCAGATTCAGGTCGGGCTCGTGGTGATAGAACATATGTCGGTAGTATTGCCTGGCCTCGTCATCCCATGTCCAGACGCTCTCTTCCACGCCGGGAAACATCGGAGAGGTATCATCCTCGTTATTATCCGACCAGATGTAATAGTCACGAAAAGGTGAAGTTGGGTTGCGGCGAGCCTGCTGAAACCAGGGATGGGCGTCCGAGGTGTGCTGAATCAACAGCTCAATAATGACCTGCATACCCAGCTCCCGGGCCTGTTCAATAAAGGCGATAATGTCGGCCAGCTTTCCGAAGCGAGGATCAACCTGCAGATGGTCGCTGACGTCGTAGCCTTCATCCAGAAACGGGGTGAGGTAGAAAGGGGTGATCCAGATAACCGTCGCCCCCATGCGGCGAATGTAGCGCAACTTTGCGCCAATCCCGGCGATGTCCCCGCAGCCATCGCCGTTTAAATCATAAAAGAGTGCAGTATCAATCTGATAAATAATGGCTCGGGTATGCCAGTCTGCCATAGTTCACCTCAGTGATAACCTTCCGTGTCGGAAACTTTGCCCCGGAAAACGTAGTAGCTCCAGGCGGTGTACACCAGAATCACCGGAATAATCAGTAACGTTCCGACCAGCATAAACAGCTGGCTGGCCGGTGGTGCCGCAGCCTCCCACAGGGTAATGTGCGGCGGAATAATGTTAGGCCACAGGCTAATTCCCAGACCGCTAAATCCGAGGAAGATCAGCCCAAGGGTCAGCAGGAAGGGACGCGAGTGGCTGGCCGGGTTGCGCGTTAGTCGCCAGATCCACAGGCTAAACACGCCTACCAGCAGGGGAACCGGCAGGAACCAGATGAAGTTGGGGAAGGTAAACCAGCGGTCGGCAACGTACTGCCAGCCGAGCGGCGTCCAGATACTCACCACCGCGATCACCACCACCAGCGCCAGCAGCACGTGCCGGGTCAGCTCACGCATGCGGTTTTGCAACGCGCCTTCACTTTTCATGATAAGCCACGTAGTACCGAGCAGGGTGTAGGCCACTACCAGCCCGATGCCGCAGAAAAGATTGAAGGGCGTTAACCAGTCAAGGGCGGAGCCGACAAAGCGCCGGCCCTCAACGTCAAAGCCGTTAATCACTGCTCCCACCACCACCCCCTGGCTGAAGGTGGCAAGCAAAGAGCCGCCGGCGAAGGCGTAGTCCCAGAATTTGCGGTGCGAAGGCGTTGCCTTAAAGCGGAACTCAAAGGCCACGCCGCGAAAGATAAGGCCAATTAACATGGCGGTAAGAGGGATGGTCAGCGCATCGATAATCACCGCATAGGCCAGCGGAAACGCGCCGAATAACCCCGCACCGCCGAGCACCAGCCAGGTCTCGTTGCCGTCCCACACCGGCGCCACGCTGTTGACCATTACGTCACGCTCTCTGGCATCGCCCACGAAGTTAAAAAGCAGCCCGATGCCCAAATCAAAGCCATCCATGATGATATACATCAGCGTGGCGAATACGATGATGGCAAACCAGATAACTGAGATATCGACGCCCATCAGTTTCTCTCCTGTTCCGGAACAGACTCAGCGGCAGACAGCGGACGGGCAGGGGTGCCCGAGGTATTTGACGTCAAGGTATCAACGGGCTGCGGACCTTTCTTGATAAGCCGAATCAGGTAGACGTAGCCCACGCCAAACACCGACGAATAGACCACAAAGAAGGCCAGCAGGCTGATGCTCATCTGCAGCGTGCTGTGCAGCGAGACCGCGTCGATCGTGCGCAGATAGCCATACACTACCCACGGCTGACGACCCACTTCGGTGGTGACCCAGCCGGCCAGCAGCGCCAGTAGGCCCGCCGGACCCATGCACAGCGCGAACCAGTGGAAGGGCCGCGACTGGTAGAGTCGATGACGATAGCGTAGCCAGACGCTGACCAGACCCAGCGTGATCATCAGCAGACCCATGCCGACCATAATGCGGAATGACCAGAAAACAATCGGTGAGTTCGGGCGATCTTCTTTCGGGAAGTCTTTCAGTGCCGGGACCTGTTTATCCAGGCTGTGGGTCAGAATCAGACTGCCAAGGGCAGGAACTTCCAGCGCGTAGCGGGTGCGCTCCTGCTCCATATCCGGCAGGCCAAACAGCAGCAGCGGTGTCGCTTCGCCTGGCGGGTTCTCCCAGTGACCTTCGATGGCGGCAATTTTGGCCGGCTGGTGTTCGAGGGTATTCAGGCCATGCATATCACCGACGACGGCCTGAATGGGCGCGACCAGCAGGGCCATCCACATCGCCATGGAAAACATGGTGCGTATCGCGGGCGTGTCGTTGCCGCGCAGCAGATGCCATGCGCCCGACGCCCCCACAAACAGCGCGCTGCTCAGGAACGCGGCGATAGCCATGTGAATGAGACGGTAAGGGAAGGAGGGGTTAAAAATGATGGCCAGCCAGTCCTCTGGAATGACCTGACCGTTCTGAATACTGAACCCCTGGGGCGTGTGCATCCAGCTGTTGGAGGCGAGGATCCAGAAGGTGGACATCAGCGTACCCAGCGCGACCATACAGGTCGAGAAGAAGTGCAGGCCCGGGCCGACCTTGTTCCAGCCGAACAGCATCACGCCAAGAAATCCGGCTTCGAGGAAGAAGGCGGTTAAGACTTCATAGGTCAGGAGAGGGCCGGTGATACTGCCGGCAAACTGTGAGAATCCGCTCCAGTTAGTGCCGAACTGATAGGCCATGACCAGACCGGAAACGACCCCCATGCCGAAGTTAACGGCAAATATCTTTAGCCAGAAATGGTACAGCGAGCGCCACACCTCATTTTTGGTGCGAAGCCACATCCCTTCGAGCACCACCAGATAGCTGGCAAGACCGATGGTGATCGCCGGGAAGAGAATATGAAACGAGACGGTAAAAGCGAACTGGATTCTGGCGAGGTGAAATGCGTCGAGTTCGAACATGGTCCGTACCTCTGGAACTGTTGCGCACGAGGATTGCCAGGCAGTCCTGGGCTGCCTGGCAAAATCGGTTACGGTTTTTTCTTCCCGGCACCCAGTTCGGCGCCGGTCAGCGGGTCGGAATGTGGATCGGACTTCGTGCGGGCCGACATCGCTTTGACCAGCGTGGCCTGTTCGGTCGTCAGCGTCACGCTTGCACTCCCGTCTCCGCCGTCAACGGCAGGTTGGGGGGATTCAACGTAGTCGAAATGTTTATCGCTGTTCCAGCTTCCGCGAACCTCTCCACCTTCAGACATATTGTAGTACTTGTTGGTGTATTCCTCGATTGGCGGCAGTTTTCCCGGAGGGAAATTATTACGAATGGACTGAAGCGCCTTCTCAAAGGAGAGCTGATGCGCCGCCTCACGCGTCATCAGAAACGCCAGCGCATCCTTCACGCCCGGATCGTCCGTGACGTTAATCAGCCGTTCATAGATGATCTTCGCTCGGGCCTCGGCAGCCACATTCGAGCGCAGATCGGCGGTCGGCTCGCCAATGGTGTCGACATAAGCCGCCGTCCACGGCACCCCGGCGGAGTTGGTCAACGGAGTACCGCCACCGTAAAGCAGGGAGGTGATATGGCTGTCGTTACCGTTTTCGGTCATGGACCGATACAGCTCGGCTTCATTTTCCACGCCCTCCGCCAGTGCGCCTTTAGCCCCTTTATTAAGCATACCCACCAGGGTACCGATAATTTCAAGGTGGCTTAACTCTTCGGTCGCGATATCCATCAGCATATCTTTACGACCCGGGTCGTCATCACTCAACCCCTGAGTAAAGTAACGGCAGGCGGCGGCCAGCTCGCCCTGAGGACCGCCGAATTGTTCCAGTAATAAATTGGCAAGGCCGGGATTCGGTTCGGCAACCCGAACCGTATATTGTAATTGTTTGACGTGTCGAAACATGTCTTCTCTCCTGAGGTTATTTTTTTGCTTCGACACCGGATGCGTTTGAACGCAGCAGGAACTGTTCGGTGGTCTGTGGAATGTGGCGAATCAGCCAGTCGGCCATCTCGCGCTCTTCCGCCAGGATACTTTCGATGGCAGGCACGGAAGCCATGTCGCCCGCTTTTTTGGCCGCGGCCAGCAGGGAGGTGTAGCAGGCTATTTCAAACTGTTCGAAAACATAGCCGCTGATAGACCCTTTGACGATCTCATCAGAGGGGAACATCCCGCCAATGGACTGTCCGAGCGCCGCCATTTTACTCATCGAATCTTTTAAAACCGAACGAGAAATATCATTACGGTCGAGGATCTCTTCCAGTAAGGTAATTTGTCGCTTTGTTTCACTAATATGCTGCTCAATTCTGGCGCGAACATCGGGATAATTATCGATACGGCTGGCCATGGATTCCAGCATAGATTCGGCTTGCTTTTCCATCGCATGGGCATCGCGTAGCCAGTCATGGTAGTGTTCTACGTGATTCATTATAATGTCCTCATTATGGTGTCGCTTATTTGGTCTCACTCTCAGCAGCCTGATCGGCACGCGCAGCACTGTAGCCAGATAAATGGCCGACAATATTGGCGTAGATACTGATGATAATGACCCATAGCACGCTGTTCTTCCACCATAAAACGGAAGGGATAGCGAGTATGAACCATATTATTGCTGCCGTTAAATGGCACCGTTTAATAGTCCTGGGACTGATGCTCATTTTATTTAACCTTTGCTATAGCGTCATTTTTGCGCTTTTTGGTTAATATTTCCTACGGCCAGGTCGGTAAGTTTAAGATCGGTTTCTTTCTCTTCTTCCAGCGTTTCGGCCAGAAGTTTAACGGCTTTTTTATAGCCCAGTTGTTCTGCTAATGTGGCGAGGGTACCGTAACTGGCAATTTCGTAATGCTCCACTTTTTGTGCTGCGGCAATTAATGCGGCGTCACGCACCTCATTTTTCTCGGTGCTCTCGATGACCTCATTGGCCTCTTCAATCAGGCCTTCCATTGCTACGCACTTCATACGCTTGAGCTTAAGGCCAGATTCTTGCTCGATAATCTGGTCGATACGCTCAATCTGTCCCTGCGTCTCTTCAAGGTGTGCACTAAAGGCTGCGCTCAGTTTTTCACTGGAGGCAGCACGAGCCAGTTTGCCGAGCGCGCGGGTCAGCTGCTTCTCAGCGCTGTAGGTATCGGACAGGAGGTGAATAAACACATCTTCGACACTTTTCATATTCATCATTACGCTCCGGTAAAAAAAGAAGGGGTACTGCGAGCCTGGAGGCCCGCAGCATGCTCTCTGTTTTAAATAAAAGAGATTTACATCAGATCAGGAGTTTTTACGGCCACCACCGTGGCTGTTTTCTCCTCCTTTCTTACCTGCTTCAGATGCGCGTTGCGGATCGTTTTTAAAATTACCGCCGCTGTGCTGGCCACCTTTACGTCCAGCTTCTGATGCTTTTTCACGGTCTTGTGCGAAATTACCGGAACCACCACGATGCTCTGCCATATTAAACCTCATATATTGGTTATGTCAGTTAAGATACGAAAATATTCCGTATCACTCGTCGTTCGAATAATAACTTTAGTCGGTGTTTCATATTCGTCAAATATGTTTTGTAAACCATCGCTTCGTTGCTGAGATATTTCTGATGGTTAACGCTTCGGTTAATATGAATATATCCTTGATGGCTTGCGGTTAACTGCCTGTCTTCATGGAGTTAATCCGCGAGCCGCAGGGGATAACTGTTTTTCTTGCATTGTTTATGCCTGAAGCGCGTGCGGCAGTCTAAAAATTACAGATTAATCTTAAGGAGAAATATTGAAAATCCGCTTGTTGCGTTAACGAAACAAGATATATGCCACTGATATTTGTTTTTAATGAGATATTACCTCTTAAGATAATGCTATTTATTACCTCTTAATGGTTAAGCGATGAGGTTATTAATAATACAGTTTAATCAGAAAGCGCTTTATTTAGAGAAGGTGAATCTGCCAGGTCATATGGGTGTCAGGGGCAGGCCAGCACACGCTTTAACCACTCCTGTCTTAAGATCACAAATCGGAAATTCTTCCCCCCAGAGGGAACGGGTTTCTCTACACTCCAGGTAATATTCACTGGAGGCATGACATCATGGCGAACACCATCACGGCTGATGATATTCGGGAACACTTTTCGCAGGCTATGTCGGCGATGTACCAGCAGGAAGTTCCGCAGTACGGCACCTTGCTCGACCTGGTTGCGGACGTAAACCTGGCGGTTCTGGAAAATAACCCACTATTACATGAACAACTGGCGAACGCGGATGAACTGGCGCGCCTGAATGTGGAGCGTCATGGGGCGATCCGCGTGGGTACCGCGCAAGAGCTTTCGACCTTGCGTCGTATGTTTGCCATTATGGGGATGTACCCGGTCAGCTATTATGACCTCTCTCAGGCGGGTGTGCCCGTCCACTCCACGGCGTTCCGCCCGGTCGATGATGCGGCGCTGTGCCGAAATCCGTTTCGTATCTTTACCTCGCTGCTGCGCCTCGAACTGATTGACAACGTCGTCCTGCGTGAGCGTGCCGCGGAGATCCTGTCTCACCGCAATATCTTTACCCCGCGTTGTCTGGAACTTATCGCGCTGCATGAGGCAGAAGGGCACTTTACGGATGCGCAGGCGCAGGCATTTGTACAGGAGGCGTTAGAAACCTTCCGCTGGCATCGTCATGCGACGGTCGACCAGGAGACCTATCTGGCATTGCATAACGAGCACCGACTGATTGCGGATGTGGTCTGTTTCCCGGGGTGCCATATCAACCACCTCACGCCACGTACGCTGGATATTGACCGGGTGCAGGAGCTGATGCCGAAGTACGGGATTGAACCCAAAATTCTGATTGAAGGACCACCGCGTCGCGAGGTTCCCGTATTACTGCGCCAGACCAGCTTTAAAGCGCTGGAAGAGCCGGTGCTGTTTGCCGGGGAGCATACAGGAACGCATACCGCGCGCTTTGGCGAAATTGAACAGCGCGGCGTGGCGCTGACGCCAAAAGGTCGTGCGCTTTATGACAGCCTGCTTGCAGAGGCCGGTACCGGTAAAGACAACATGACGCACCAGCTCCATTTGCGCGAGATCTTCAGCGCCTTCCCGGACAGCGAATTGTTGATGCGCCGTCAGGAACTCGCCTATTTCCGCTATCGCCTGACGCCATCCGGGGAAGCGCATCGACATGCGTTTCGTCCGGGAGACGATCCACAGCCGTTAATTGAGCGCGGGTGGGTTGTCGCTCAGCCGATCACCTATGAAGATTTCCTCCCGGTCAGTGCCGCAGGGATTTTCCAGTCGAATCTGGGCAATGAAACCCTGGCGCGTAGCCACGGTAACGCCAGTCGCGACGCGTTCGAAGCGGCGCTGGGTTGCCCGGTGTACGATGAGTTCATGCTCTATCAGGAGGCTGAAATCCGCAGCAAACAGCGTTGCGGTTTGCTCTGAAATCGTTACTCTTCTGGGGTGTGATGGAAACAGAAGGTTGTTATGCAAAATCCCTCCGCCCCTGTGATTGAAACGCGCCAGGGCGCACTGTCTGGTTTAACGGATGAAAACGTACATCTCTGGTGTGGTATTCCCTATGCGGCACCTCCCGTTGGCAACTGGCGCTGGCGTTCGCCACTGCCGCCTGAACGCTGGGAGGGGCTGCGTCTGGCCACCGCTTTTTCGCCCTCAAGCTGGCAGAACAGTGAGTATTGCCAGGCGTTAGGGGGCGGCGATCCCGGCCGGTTCTCAGAAGATTGTCTGTATCTTAACGTCTGGTCACCCGTCGAGCGCCCGGCGCCGCTTCCCGTCATGGTCTGGCTACACGGCGGGGGGTTTACCATTGGCGCGGGTGGCCTGCCGCCCTATAACGGTAAGGCGCTGGCAACGCGCGGCGTGGTGGTTGTGACGATCAATTACCGTCTTGGTCACCTTGGCTTCTTTGCCCATCCCGCGCTGGAGGGAGAAGAAGACCGGGTGGTGCATAACTTTGCGCTGCTGGATCAGATTGCCGCCCTTGAATGGGTTCGGGAGAATATTGCCGCTTTCGGTGGCGATCCTGACAACGTCACCCTGTTTGGTGAATCCGCCGGCGCGCGCAGCGTGCTGTCGCTGCTGGCGTCTCCGCTGGCGAAGGGACTCTTCCACAAGGCGATTGTGCAAAGCGGATACACCCTGCCGGATACGCCGCGGGAACAGGCCCTGCAAAAAGGGGAAGCGCTGGCGGCGCATTTCGGCCTTGAGGAGGCGTCAGCAGAACAGTTACGTGCCATTCCCCCCGAAGCGTTCTGGCCGCTGGCCGCGCCGCTGAACATCGCCCCGGCACCCATCGTCGGAGACTGTGTTCTGCCGGAATCAATGCTCGATGTGTTCTTTGCCGCGCGTCAGCATCCTGTTCCGGTGATGATTGGGTCGAACAGTGACGAAGCCAGCGTGATGGCGGTATTTGGTATCGATCTCGCCGGTCAGATCCAGAAGCTTCGCCGTGAACGTCGTTTTGGACTGGGGCTGATCAAACTGCTCTATCCAGGTGTGAAAGGGGATGTGGAGCTTGGCAGGCAGGTGTGCCGGGATATGGCTTTTACCACCATGGGATATGTGGTGATGCAGGCCCAACAGCGCGTGGGCGGCTTGTGCTGGCGTTACTGGTTCGACTATGTGGCGGAAGCAGAGCACGCAACCTATATCAACGGTGCCTGGCACGGTAATGAGGTGCCGTACGTGTTTGACACCCTTGGTGAGATTGAGCCTTCCTGCCACTACGTTAATGCGCGAGACCGGCAATTCGCAGCGCAGGTTGCAGATTATTGGGTGAGTTTTGCGCGTGACGCCGGTCACCGGGAAAGTCTTCCTGGCCCGACGCACTGGCCGGCCTGTCGAAAAGGAAGGGACGTGCTGCTACGTATCGGCGTGAATAAACATGCAGGTTTCAGGCTTGAAAACCGCTTTATGCGCGCGCGCATGAGCCTCTTTAAGCGCGTTATGAAACACCATGTGAGCCTCGACTGAGCAGGCAGGCGCGAAACGCCGCCAGCCCATTTTCCTGGCCAGGCGATTCGCGCAGAACCAGTCTGTAGCTCGCACCCGTTTTGATGCTGCTCTCAAAAGGCCGCGCCAGCCTCCCGGCGCGGACGTCTTCTTCCACCAGCGTTTCGTCAGCAATGGCCACCCCCAGCCCCTGAATGGCGGCCGTGATGGCAAGGTCCATCGTGTCGAAGTGTTGATTTTTGTGCATAACAACCCCCGGGCCTTCCTGCTTCGCCAGCCACAATGACCAGTCTGTCTTATCCCGTGTCGGGTGAAGGAAGGTTAACGCACCCAGTTCGCAACCTGCTCGCAGGGGGCTCATTACCGGGGTTAACGCCTCTTCAAACAGCAGATCGCCCGCGCTCATATGGGTGCCAAATACAATGGCCGCGTCGTAAGATTCCGTTTTGAAATTGACGTTATGGTCGGTAGTGGTGGTCAATGCGATCTGCAGATCCGGCTGCTCACGCTCCACCTCCAGCAGACGAGGCACCAGCCAGCGCATGGCGCAGGTGGGTGCTTTGAGTCGGATCACGGTTTGCTGGGTACGGGCCCGATCGGCCAGGGTCAGCAGCGTTTCAAAAGTGGATTGCAATTCCGGAAGCAGGGCGCTGCCCTGTGGGGAGAGGCGCAGGCCGCGCGCATGGCGCTCGAACAGCGGAAAGCCGAACCACGCTTCAAGGGTGGCGATTTTGCGACTTACGGCTCCCTGCGTCAGACAGAGTTCTGTTGCGGCATGGGTCAGATTCAGATGACGCGCGGTGACTAAAAAGGCATCGATGGCATTAAGCGGGAGCGAACGGCGCGACATTAAACACCTCAGGTATGCGTTTTTCTCATGGCTATTATGACAACAATTCGATTGTCCCGACAACTGACTTGTTGTTTGAATAGTTATGCATTCATCATGAGAAAGGAAAGAGGATGACGTTACACACTCCGGTGCACACCCGTTCCAAATTACCCGATGTGGGAACCACGATTTTTACCGTTATCGGCCAGCTCTCCGCCCGGCATAACGCCATTAATCTTTCTCAGGGTGCACCCAATTTTTCCTGCGATCCCAAACTGGTCGCCGGGGTGACCCGGGCGATGGAGGCAGGGCACAACCAGTACGCGGCAATGACCGGCCTGCAGCCGCTTAAAGAGCGTATTGCGGATAAAATTGCCACCCTCTACGGCACGCACTATGACCCGGCCAGCGAAGTGCTGGTCACCGCCAGTGCCAGTGAAGGACTCTATTCGGCGATCAGCGGGCTGGTGCACCCGGGCGACGAAGTGATCTACTTTGAACCGTCGTTTGACAGTTACGCCCCGATTGTTCGCCTGCAGGGGGCCACGCCGGTTGCCATTAAACTGACGGTGCCGGATTTTGCCGTCAACTGGGATGAAGTCCGTGCGGCGATCACCCCGCGTACACGCATGATTATCATCAATACCCCGCACAACCCGAGCGGGCAGGTCTTCTCGGCAGAGGACCTTCAGCAGCTGGTGGCGGTGACCCGCAATACCGATATCATTATTTTGTCTGACGAAGTGTACGAACACGTCGTCTTTGATGGTGAACCGCACCACGGTATGGCGACACATCCGCAGCTGGCGGAGCGGAGCGTCATTATCTCTTCCTTCGGAAAAACCTATCACGTGACCGGCTGGCGCGTGGGTTACTGTGTTGCTCCGGCGGTACTGATGGATGAGATTTGTAAAGTCCATCAATTTCTGATGTTTTCTGCCGATACGCCAATGCAGCATGCGTTTGCAGAGCACATGATTGACCCGCAAACCTGGCTGTCGCTGGCGGCGTTTTATCAGCGCAAACGCGATCTGCTGCAAAGTTTGCTGGAAGCATCACCGTTCAGACTCTTGCCGAGCGCCGGTTCGTTTTTCCTGCTGGCCGACTACAGCCAGTTTAGCGATGAGCGCGACAGTGAACTGGTGAAACGGCTGATCGTTGAGTATGGAGTGGCCACCATTCCGCTGTCGGCGTTTTATGCGGATGGTACGGATAATAAATTGATTCGTCTCTCTTTTGCGAAAGATGAGGCGACGTTACGGGCAGGTGCCCAGGCCCTGTGTCGGGTTAAACCACGCTAAGGAGTTGGAGATGAAATTACGCGCGTTAGTTGTCGGCATGGGATTGCTGTGTACGTTTTCGTCATTCGCGGCTACCGAACTGCGGTACGGGCTGGAGGCGGAATATCCGCCGTTTGAAAGCCGAAATGCTGCCGGCGAACTGGAAGGGTTTGACGTTGAGCTGGGCAATGCCATCTGCAAAGCCGCAGCGCTGAAATGCACCTGGGTTGAAACCTCTTTTGATGCGTTAATACCGGGCCTGGTGGCGAAGAAATTTGATGCCATTAACTCGGCGATGAACATCACCGAACAGCGACGTAAAAGTATTGATTTTACCCAGCCGATTTACCGCATCCCGTCGCAGCTCGTTGGCAAGGCCGGTACCGCGGTAGAGGCAACGCCCGCGGGGCTTAAGGGCAAAACCATCGGTGTCCTGCAGGGCTCCATTCAGGAAACCTACGCGAAAGAGCACTGGGAAAAGCAGGGTGTCACCGTGGTGTCTTATAAAGATCAGAATATGGCCTGGGGCGATCTGCTGAATGGCCGTATCGACGCCTCGCTGGTTATGTCCGCGGCCGGGCAGGCAGGTTTCCTCAGCAAGCCGCAGGGGAAAGGGTTTGGCTTTATCGGCAAACCGGTGTCGGACGACACTATCCTCGGCAGTGGGATCGGCTTTGGGTTGCGTAAAGGGGACGAGGCCACCAAAAAGCAACTTGATGCCGCAATTGATAAAGTGCGTGCCGATGGCACGATCGCTAAACTCGCTGATAAGTACTTCCCAGGTATCGATGTCAGCGTAAAATAACCGCCTCATTTGCCCCGACTGACGATGTCCAGCCGGGGCATTTTTATACACGTCTTTATACCTTTCTTTACACCTTTTTCGGGTCGTTCTGGTCGACAGAAAATATTTCGCACTTTGTACAGATAATCGCCGCCCAACAATTGGATTCTTAACCATTTTTGTTTAGGCTGTGCGTTCTTTCTTGCCGTCATTTCGCCGAGTGCGAAACACATTCACACGACCATAAGGACGTTTTTCCAGGCATGAATCGCAGACGTTTTCTAAAAGGCTCGCTGGCAATGGCAGCCCTGAGCGGCACAACTGGCCTTGCTTCCCTGTTTTCCAAAGCGGCTTACGCTGCTGACTCTGACATCGCTGACGGTCAGAGCCGTCGTTTTGACTTCTCCGTACTGCAATCCATGGCCCATGACCTGGCGAAAACCCCGTGGGGCGGAGCACCGCGACCGTTACCGGACACGCTGGCGACCATGACGCCGCAGGCCTATAACGCCATCCGTTACGATGAAAAACAGTCACTGTGGAATAACATTGAAGGCCGTCAGCTGGATGTGCAGTTCTTCCATATGGGCATGGGTTTCCGTCGCCGCGTGCGCATGTTCTCGCTGGATCAGTCAACGTCACAGGCGCGCGAAATCCACTTCCGTCCTGAGCTGTTCAGCTACGGTGAAACCGGTGTTGATACGAAGCAGCTGGAAGGGCAAAGCGATCTTGGGTTTGCCGGTTTCCGCGCCTTCAAGGCACCGGAACTGGCGCGTCGCGATATCGTCTCATTCCTGGGGGCGAGCTATTTCCGTGCGGTTGATGATACCTATCAGTATGGTCTTTCCGCGCGGGGTCTGGCGGTGGATACCTTTACCGACACGCCGGAAGAGTTCCCTGACTTCACCGCGTTCTGGTTTGAAACCGTCAAACCGGGCGACACTACCTTTACCGTCTATACGCTGCTGGACAGCCCAAGCATCACCGGTGCGTATAAGTTCGTGATCCACTGCGAGAAGAGCCAGGTGATCATGGAGGTGGAAAACCATCTCTATGCGCGTAAAGACATTAAACAGCTCGGCATTGCGCCGATGACCAGTATGTTCAGCTGCGGTACAAACGAACGCCGCATGTGCGATACCATCCACCCGCAAATTCATGACTCCGACCGTCTCGCCATGTGGCGCGGTAACGGGGAGTGGATTTGCCGTCCGCTGAACAACCCGCAGAAGCTGCAGTTTAATGCGTTTGTGGACAAAAACCCGAAAGGGTTCGGCTTGCTTCAGCTCGATCGCGATTTCTCGCATTATCAGGACGTCATGGGCTGGTATAACAAACGCCCAGGCCTCTGGGTGGAGCCGCGTAACGACTGGGGTAAAGGTGCGGTTGGCCTGATGGAGATCCCGACAACGGGTGAAACACTGGATAACGTGGTCTGCTTCTGGCAGCCAGAAAAACCGGTGAAAGCGGGCGATGAGCTGGACTTTAAATACCGTCTTTACTGGAGCGCCATGCCGCCGGTCCGTTCCCCACTGGCGAATGTCTTCGCGACCCGCACCGGTATGGGTGGGTTCCCGGAAGGCTGGGCGCCGGGCGAAAACTACCCGAAAGTGTGGGCCCGTCGCTTTGCTATCGACTTCGTCGGGGGCGATCTGAAAGCTGCCGCGCCAAAAGGCATTGAGCCGGTCATTACCCTCTCCAGCGGTGAAGCGAAGCAGGTTGAGATCCTCTACGTTGAGCCGTTTGACGGCTATCGCATTCTGTTCGACTGGTATCCTACCTCGGATTCAACCGAACCGGTGGATATGCGCCTGTTCCTGCGCTGTCAGGGGGATGCGATCAGTGAGACCTGGCTGTATCAGTATTTCCCGCCTGCGCCGGACAAACGTAACTACGTTGACGATCGCATCATGCGTTGACCATTTATTCCCTCTCCCCGGCGGGGAGAGGGTGACGGGAAGGGACCATGACCGCCACTGAATCTGAAATAATCCCGGTGACTGACCATCTCGAGCTTCGCGCCGTCGAAGAGCGCTATACCGCCGATCTGCACAACATGGTCATCAGAAACAAAGCCTGGCTGCAAACCGCCTTTGACTGGGCGCAGCATGTGGGCACCGAAGATGACACCCGTCGTAATGTGCTGAGTAATCAGATGCTGCACCAGCGCGGCTACGCCAAAATGTTTCTGATTTTCAAGGATGAGGACATGGTCGGCGTGCTGTCGTTTAATGCGATTGAACCCGCCAACAAAGCCGGATACATCGGTTACTGGCTGGACGAGGCGCATCAGGGACAGGGCATTCTGTCGCAGGCGCTGCAGGCATTTATGCGCTATTACGTCGAGCGAGGCGAGATCCGCCGTTTTGTCATTAAGTGTCGGGTGGCGAATAAACACAGCAACAACGTTGCCCTGCGCAACGGTTTTACGCTGGAGGGGTGCCTGCGGGAAGCAGAGTTTCTGAATGGCCGTTATGACGATGTGAATCTCTACGGCAAAATTTACCCGCTATAACGCCCCCAACAGAGGCGTACGGGTGATGCGCTGGTCGCCGTTAATCACCTTTTCGCCGCGCAGGTGGATGTTCTCACCGGCAAAAGCCTCAATCACCGCATCGTCGGTGATTTCAACCCGATGCTCAATAAGCACATCGCCGCTGATACGCGCCCGCCCCTGGATCACGACCTTATCGTCAAGCAGGATAGGGCCGCCGCGCAACCAGGCCTGACCGCCAATCAGGACGTGGTGTTTAATGACACAATTTCCTTCCACCACCGCGTTTTCAGCCACCTGAGAGCTGTAGCGGACGGTAGGGATGGCATCGTCGTCAAAACCGGCAATGACGCGGGCGTTACCGTACACTTTTGCGCAGTCACATACCCAGACGTTATTGAGATCGTTGCCTTCGAGGATGGCGCTGTCGAAAACTTCCGCCCGGTGTTCAACGAAGGCATAATTAACCATTGCCTCGCCGTAGATTTGCGCCTGATGCACAATGCGTGACTGGCTTACCGTCGCCTTGTCATAAATTTTCAGGATCTGCTCATGGTCCGGCGTAAGCCCTTTGGCAGCAATCACCACGCTGTTATGAAGCACCCGCGCCTCGCCGAAAATATGGCATTCGCCGCGCACACAGGATTGCTGTATCGTGACGTTGTCACTTATGCGCGCGCCGTGACTGACCTCCGCGCCGTCCAGCCAGCAGTTGTCGCCAATCTGCGCGTCATGACTGACGATGCAAGGCAGGGTAAGGCGCGCGTTGCCGGACACCGTCGCACCGGCAAAGACGACGCTGTTTTCATCGTAGATCCAGCAGTCGCCTTCGTGCGCGAGGGCGCTCTCATCTTCAACCCAACCGCCTTTCGTGCCGCTCACGATGTCGTTAAAATTCGCCGTGGCAATAATCTGTCGTAACGACGTCGAGTGCGTTGTCTCGCCGTTTTTCCATTGCCAGAGGCGGGTGTCCTCGCTGAGCCTGTACTTTTTCATCATGGAGTCTCGGGTAAGCGTCTCCACTAAACGTAGCAAACTTTCGGTGTTTCGTAGTGCTGGCATCCGTCGCGGAAACCCCTTAAAATGGCATTTAAAATACATTTTAAAAATTCAAATTAATGAATAAAAATAACAACGCTCAACAAGTGCTTAACCTGCCCGCGGGTTACTTCGGTATGGTGCTTGGCATCATTGGGATGGGATTCGCCTGGCGATACGCCAGCACGCTCTGGCCCGTAACGCGCTGGCCGGGTGAGAGCCTGGTGGCCCTTGCGATTGTGATTTGGTTTTTGCTGACGGTGGCGTTTATCGCCCGGGCGATCCGTTTCCCGCGAAGTGTGCTGGCCGAGATGCGCCACCCGGTGATGAGCAGTTTTGTCAGCCTTTTTCCCGCCACAACGATGCTGGTCGCCATCGGTTTTGTGCCCTGGCTGCGTCCGGTGTCACTGGTGTTATTTAGCGTCGGGGTGGTGATACAGCTGGCTTATGCTGCCTGGCAAAGCGCCGGATTATGGCGCGGTAACCATCCGCAAGAGGCCACCACGCCGGGGTTATATCTGCCCACGGTGGCAAACAACTTTATCAGCGCCATGGCGTGCGGCGCGCTGGGGTTTAACGATGCCGGGCTGGTGTTTCTCGGGGCGGGCGTTTTTTCCTGGCTCAGCCTTGAGCCGGTGATTTTGCAACGACTTCGTAGCGCCGGGGAGTTACCTTCCGCGCTGCGAACCTCGCTGGGTATTCAGCTGGCCCCCGCGCTGGTGGCCTGCAGCGCCTGGTTTAGCGTCAATGGTGGTGAGGCAGATACATTTGCCAAAATGCTGTTCGGCTACGGCCTGTTGCAACTGCTGTTTATGTTACGGCTGATGCCATGGTATTTGTCCCAGCCGTTTAACGCCTCGTTCTGGAGCTTCTCGTTTGGCGTGTCGGCCCTGGCCACCACGGGGCTTCATCTTGGGCAGAGCAGTCCGTCGGGCTTTTTCCACGCCATTGCCGTCCCACTGTTTATCTTTACCAATGTCATCATCGGGATGCTGCTGGTAAGAACGTTTATCTTGCTGATACAGGGCAAACTTCTGGTGCGCACTGATAAAGCGCTGCTTATGCAATCTGAGGAAAAATAATGGCTGTTGATGAAAATTACTTCACAGAGAAATATGGCTTAACCCGTACGCACTCAGAAGTGCTGTACAGCGCGGGCATTGTGAAACCGGGTAAAACGCTGGATCTGGGCTGTGGTAACGGGCGTAACAGCCTCTATCTGGCAGCCAACGGTTACGACGTGACCGCGTGGGATAAAAATCCCCTGAGTATCGATAATATTGAGCGTATCAAAGCGGAAGAAGGCATCGTAAACCTGCAGACGGCAATCAAAGATCTGAACAACCTGAGCTTTGAGGGCGAATACGATTTTATTCTCTCTACCGTGGTGCTGATGTTCCTGGACGCGAAAACCATTCCGGGCCTGATCGGCAATATGCAGCGCTGCACCAGACCCGGCGGTTATAACCTGATTGTTGCCGCGATGGACACGGCGGATTACCCGTGCACCGTCGGCTTCCCGTTTGTGTTCAAAAGCGGTGAACTGAGCAACTACTACGAGGGCTGGGCGTTGCTCAAGTACAACGAAGAGGTGGGCGAACTGCACCGCACCGACGAGAACGGTAACCGCATCAAACTGCGTTTTGCCACGCTGCTGGCGCGCAAGCCCGCTTAACGGGCGGCCAGCAGGCAGAGCTGCAGGGCTGTGTTGTATGAGGCCTCGAACGACGACAGCGGCAAAAACTCAAACTTCGAGTGGAAGTTATGCGCGCCGGTGAAGAAGTTTGGCGTGAGCAGGCCTTTTGCCGAGAGCGCTGCGCCGTCAGTACCGCCGCGCATTGGCGTCGGTTTGGGCGTGATCCCAAGGGATTCCATGGCTTCAAACATCAGGTCGATAGCGCGACGATCCTCACCAATCGCATTGCTGATATTGCTGTAGGTATCTTCAATGCGATACTCCACCTTTGCCGTAGGATGCTGTCCGGCAATCAACGCCGCGACATCGGCAATCTGCTGCTTGCGGGTGGCAAACTGTGCTTTATCGAAATCACGGATATTCGCTTTTAAGACGGCCTCGTTTTGCCCCGCCTGAATGCCGTTAAACCAGATATAGCCTTCACGCCCCTCGGTGCATTCCGGGGTTTGCTGGCGGTCAAAATGGCTGATGAAGTCTGTCGCCATCAGCAGTGGGTTAACCAGCACGCCTTTGGCGGACATGGGGTGAGCCGTTACGCCGGTAAAGCGAATTTCTGCCGCCGCGGCGTTGAAGTTCTCGTAAACAATCTCACCCAGCTCACAGCAGTCGATGGTCCAGGCAAAATCAACGTCAAAACGGTTTAGATCCAGCGCCTTCGCGCCACACAGGCCGATCTCCTCATCCGGCACAAACGCGACCACAATGTCGCCATGCTGATGTTCTGGCGTCAGGTTTTCCAGCAGCGTCATGACCACGGTGACGGCGGCTTTATTATCTGCGCCTAATACGCTGGTCCCGTCGCTGAAAATAATCTCTTCACCCGGGTAAGCCAGAATTTCCGGATGCTCTTTTACGCGTAACCAGATTGATTTCTCTTTATTCAAACAGAGGTCTTCACCCGTAAATTTTAATATTTGTGGATGAATATCCGGTGATAAACCGACATCGACGGTATCAATATGGGTAATAAAACCGATGCGTGGCGCCCCGGCTACATTACCTTTTTTAACCGCAGTAACCGTCGCATATTCATCAATCACAATATCGTCTAAACCCAGCTGCGCCAGCTCCTGGGCCAGCTCACGCGCCATGTCGTGCTGGCCCGGCGTAGAGGGAAGGGTGTTCACTCTGGGATCGCTCTGGCTGGTGATGGCGAGATAGCGGAAGAAGCGGTGCGTTAATTGTCTGGAGAGTGCCGAGCCCATAGTGATTCCTTCTGTATTTATTTTTCAGGTGTTTGCTACATCACTTTAATGATATTTATGAAATGGCAAAAGAATTAATTAGCCGTCGAATTAAAAAGACAGGAATAAATGATGAAAAGCAAACTCACAATGTTAACGCTGGCACTTGCTGCGCTCACGGTCAGTTCCACCGTCGCGGCAAAAACGCTGGTGTATTGCTCTGAAGGATCGCCGGAAAACTTTAATCCTCAGTTATACACGTCGGGAACCAGCGTGGATGCCAGTGCCGTGCCGGTCTATAACCGGCTGGTCGATTTCAGGGCGGGTACAACGGAACTGGTCCCGAGCCTGGCGGAACGCTGGGAGGTGAGCGAGGACGGCAAGGTTTATACCTTCCATCTGCGTAAAGGGGTGAAATTTCAGAGTAATAAATTGTTCAGGCCGACGCGCGACTTTAACGCCGACGACGTGATTTTCTCGTTTATGCGCCAGAAGGATGTAAACCATCCCTATCACAACGTCTCTAACGGCAGCTATTCCAACTTCGAGAGCCTTGAGTTCGGTAGCCTGATCACGGCCATTGATAAAGTCGATGAGCACACCGTGCGCTTTACGCTCGCCCATCCGGAAGCGCCGTTTGTCGCCGATCTGGCGTGGTATTTCGCCTCGATCCTGTCGGCGGAGTATGCCGACGCGATGCTGAAAGCCGGCACGCCGGAAAAGGTGGATATGGACCCGATTGGCACCGGGCCGTTTAAGCTGGCGCAGTACCAGAAAGATTCGCGCATCCTGTTCACTGCGTTTCCGGAGTACTGGCAGGGCAAATCGAAGCTGGATCGACTGGTGTTTAGCATCACGCCCGATGCCTCGGTGCGTTTTGCCAAAATCGAGAAGAACGAATGTCAGGTGATGCCGTTTCCAAACCCGGCGGACCTGCCGCGCATGAAGGCTAACAAAGACATTAATCTGATGAGTAAAGCCGGGCTGAATACCGGTTTTCTGGCCTTCAATACGCAAAAACCTCCGCTGGATAACGTGAAGGTTCGCCAGGCGCTGGCAATGGCCATCAATAAGCCGGCCATTATTGATGCGGTATTCCACGGCACCGGCACGGCGGCGAAAAACCTGCTGCCACCCGGCGTCTGGAGCGCCGACAGCGAACTGAAGGATTACGACTACGATCCGGAAAAAGCGAAAGCGTTGTTGAAGGAGGCTGGTTTTGCAAACGGCATCAGCATCGATTTATGGGCGATGCCGGTTCAGCGTCCCTACAATCCGAACGCAAAACGGATGGCGGAGATGATTCAGGCCGACTGGGCGAAGGTTGGCGTCCAGACCAAAATCGTCACCTATGAATGGGGCGAGTATCTTAAGCGGGTGAAGGGCGGTGAACACCAGGCCGCGCTGATGGGCTGGACCACCGCAACCGGCGACCCGGATAACTTCTTTGGTCCGTTATTTACCTGTACTTCGGCTAACGGTGGATCTAATTCCGCCAAATGGTGCTACAAACCATTTGATAAAATTATCGCTGAAGCGAAATCGATAACCGATCATGATAAACGCGTGGCGCTGTATAAAGAGGCCCAGCAGATGATGCATGACCAGATGCCGGCAGTAATGATTGCCCATTCGACGATTTTTGAACCGGTGCGCAAGGAAGTCACGGGCTATGAAATCGATCCGTTCGGCAAGCATTTGTTCTGGCAGGTTGATATTAATCAGTAGTTTTTCTCTGCCCGGCGTTCAGTCGGGCAATCTTTTCGCAATTTGTGCTGCTTACATCATTTTTTGTCACAACAAACCCGCCAGACTTTTGCTATAACTTCAAATGCATACTTGCAGATAACATGGAATACCATCATGCGTACTCACACTTTTTTTAAAGTTGCAGTGCTTTCTGGTCTGTTGGCGTTAGCGGGCTGTTCGTCTAAAGTCGCCGCCCCCGAACAATATTCAGGCTTTTTAAAAGATTATTCTGGATTGCAGCAAACAACGTCCGCAACGGGTAAACCGACGCTGCGTTGGGTCGACCCGTCGTATAACGAGGCAAATTACGACAGTATTTTATGGACGCCAATCACCTATTATCCAGCGCCAAAACCAACGACCCAAATTGGTCAAAAAACGCTTGATGAGCTTCTGGCTTATACCAACACCAAAATGAAAGCGGCAATCAGCCAGCGTAAACCTGTTGTTACGACGCCAGGTAAACACAGCCTGATCTTCCGCGGCGCGATTACCGGTGTGAGTTCGCAGAAAGAAGGTCTGCAGTTCTATGAAGTAGTGCCCGTCGCGTTAGTGGTTGCAGGTACGCAGATGGCAACGGGGCACCGCACCATGGATACCCATCTCTTCTTCGAAGGCGAGCTGATTGATTCGGCGACGAATAAGCCGGTCATGAAGGTCGTGCGTAAAGGCGAAGGTAAAGAGCTGGCGAACGAAAACACGCCAATGGGCTTCGCAACGTTAAAACAGGTTGTGGATGACATGGCGACGGATGCCACCATGTTTGATGTTAAGAAAACCGCGAAATAATCAAAACGGCCTGCAGCAATGCAGGCCTTTTTTTTATGCCATACGCAAACGTCTGAACCAGGTTTCCGGTTTCGTAAACATCACCATATTCCCGCCCAGAATCATCAGTAATCCAATGATGCCGTTGAGATGCCACACGTAACCTTCATAGACCGTGGAGATGGACAGCGCCACCAGCGGGAAGAGCAGCGTACTGTATGCCGCTTTGCCCGGGCCAATGCGTCCCACCAGCGTGAAGTAGGCGCCAAAAGCGATGACCGAACCAAAAATGGCGAGATAAAGCAGCGCACCAATGTAACTCACCGTCCATTCGGGGATAAAACTGTCACCCCGGAACAGGGCAATGCAGCCCATAATGACCGTACCGTAAAACATCGCCCAGGCGTTGGTGGTCATGGTCTCCAGCCCTTTTCGCTGGTGGCGCATGCTGATCATATTGCCCAGCGAGAACCCGTAGGTCCCCAGTGCTGAAAGGCCAATCCCCGTCAGCAGGGAGGCACTCCAGCCACTCGCCAGCAGGTCGTCCCAGAAGAGGGTGATGATCCCGATAAGTCCCAGGGCCGCCGCCGTCCAGAAGCGTGCGGGTGGGCGCTGACCGAAGAAAATAAAACTGTTGATAGCGTTATACAGTACGGCCATTGAGAAAATGACCGACTCCAGCCCGGTATTGATGTGCGCGGCGGCGGTATAAAAACACCAGAAGTTGAAGCAAAAAACGCAGCATCCCTGCAGCATGCAAAAGAGATGGTCCCGCAAGGCCAGCTTACGAAGCCGGCGCAGGGCAATTAAGACGATCATTATCGTGGCGCAGGCCACAGCAAAGCGCCAGAAAATTGACACCGGGGCTGCGACTGGTCCCTGTTGCAGGAAAATGGCAATCCAGGTTGTTCCCCATATCACCACCACCAGTCCATAGAGTAATGCGTTCATTGTTGCTCTCTTCTCACATACTGAAAAGTGCAGTCTGGCGCGAGTGGCATGACATTGCTTTCACCGATTTGCGGTGGACTTGCATATTCTTGCGCTTTTTTGTGGCTGCAGATCTGGCATCGTGGCGCAACACTTCATAGACTGAGAGTCTGATTACTCACCCGTTAATAGCTATGTCTCGCGCTTACGATACCTTTGAAACGCTACGCCAGCAGAACGCCGTGCTGCGGGAAACCGTTGCACTGAATTCCGGTATTCAACTGGCAGCCTGGTACAACAAGCACGACACGATAACCGTAAAAAGTAATCACCATACCCTCAGCCTGTACGTGGCGGACGGTTATGAGAGCTATCAAAAAACGCCGGGCGGCTGGAAAAACGGCGGCGGCCCGGACCGTTTCTGTCTGATGCCAAAAGAGAGTGAATCGACGTGGGATATTCGCGATGACCTGTCTTTTGTCCATCTCTACTGCACCGATGAGCATCTGCGTGATGTCGGGGAAAAAATCTGGGACAAGCGCCCGCTGTCCCTGACGCTGGATGAAAAGATCTTCGGCAGCGACCCGAAAATTACCGCGCTTTATCGTCAGTTTTTGCTCGGCTGCGACTGGCAGCAAAAAGCTAACCAGCTCACCCTGAGTACCGCGTCTACGCTGTTGATGACCCACCTGTTACAGCATTACTCCAGCGTGCAGTGGAAACTGCCGGTGGTGACCGGCGGGTTGTCGCCGTTTGTGCTGCGTAACGTGCTGGCGTTTATCGAAGAGAACCTTTCACAGCCGCTGACGCTGGCGGAACTGGCCGAACAGGCCGCGCTGAGCGAGTATCATTTCGCCAGGATGTTCCGTCAGTCCATGGGGCTGGCACCGCATCAGTACGTGATGCAGCGTCGGATGGAGAAAGCCAAAGCGCTGGTGCAGCACACAACCACACCGCTCACCGATATCGCGCTGGCCTGCGGGTTTAACTCCGCCAGCCATTTCAGTAACCGCTTTCGCAGCATGATGGGCATAACGCCCTCGCAGCTACGCGCGGCGAAGGTGTGAAAAGACCGTATAACATACGCCGCCCAGCACCAGCCCCCAGAACGCAGAGCCAATACCCAGGATCGTGACGCCGCTGGCGGTCATCAGAAAGGTGACTATTGCCGCGTCGCGCTCCGTTTCGTTGTTCAGTGCCTGATACAAGCTCCCGCTGATGGTGCCCAGCAGCGCCAGGCCGGCGAGCATCTGGATCCAGCTCAGGGGAAGGGAGGCCATCAGCCCGGAAATGGATCCGCCAAAAATGCCCGCCAGCAGATAAAACCCGCCTGCGGCCATGGCGGCAAGCCAGCGTTTGCTGGCATCCGGGTGCGCATCCGGGCTCTGGCAAATCGCAGCGGTGATCGCGGCGATACAGATGGAAAAGACGCCGAACGGGGATAACACCAGTGCCAGCCCTCCGGTGACGATCATCAGCGGTGATACGGCCAGCGGATAGCCGGAAGCCTGCATCGTGGCGAAGCCCGGCGCATTCTGGGACGCCATGGTGACCAGGAAGAAGGGCACGCCAATGCTTATCAGACTGGTTAACGTAAAGGTTGGCGCGATAAACGTGGGCATCACCACGGAAAGGGTTAACTCTTTTGTGACAACGTCACCTCCCGCCCAGGCCACCATACTGCCCACCAGCAACGTGGCGACAATGGCGTAGCGGGGTGCCAGCGCTTTGGCGAACAGCCATGCCGCCAGCATGCTGCCGCACAGTAAAAAATGCCCCTCAAGATTGCTGAACGCCTGCAGTCCAAACCTGAGCAGCACCCCGGCGAGCATAGCGGCGGCAAGGGAATGCGGGATAAGCTTCATCAGGCGAGCAAACAACCCGGTTACGCCGCACAGCAGAATGAGCGCATTGGCAAAGATGAAAATCCCGATGGTCTCGGCAAGCGTTACCCCGTGCAGGCTGGTGGCTAACAGCGCCGCGCCGGGTGTAGACCAGGCGGTAAGCACTGGGGCTTTATACCACCAGGAAAGCGCCAGCGTGCTGACCCCCATACCTATCCCCAGGGCCGTCATCCAGCCGGCGATCTGCTGCGCGTTTGCACCTGCGGCGGCAGCGGCTTGCCAGATAATGGCGGCGGAACTGGCATATCCCACCAGAACGGCGACAAAACCGGCGAGAACGGCAGGAAAGAGTGAGGATGAAGGGCGCATAAAAACTCCGTTGTGCGTTATAACGTCCGCCCTAAGGTAACACTGTGCGTTATAGCGCACAAGTGGTATGATCGGTCGCATCAGGAGGGAACATGGACATCACACAACATCTTGCTTACATACTGAAAACCGAGCGTCAGGCGCGTGGCTGGAGCCTCGCCAGACTGGCGGAAGAGACCGGCGTTTCAAAGGCCATGCTCGGGCAAATCGAGCGCAATGAATCCAGCCCGACGGTATCCACGTTGTGGAAAATCGCCACGGGGCTGAACATCCCTTTTTCTGCCTTCATCACGCCGGCAGCTGACAGGCAGGCGGTATTCGACCCGGAACAGCAGGCGATGGTGGTGAAACCGTTATTCCCGTGGGATGAGACGCTAAAGTTTGACCACTTTTCGATAACCCTCGCTGCCGGCGCCCTGAGCGAATCCACGCCCCACGAGGCGGGCGTGATTGAACACGTGGTGGTGATCAGCGGCGAACTGGAGATGAACATCGATGGCGAGTGGCAGACCATTACTGCCGATTCGGGGGTGCGTTTTGCCGGGGATAAACCGCACGCCTACCGCAACAGCAGCGACCGGCCGGTGCATTTTCACTCCCTGATCCATTATCCCCGCTGAAGCGACGCAAAACTGTTTCGCTGCCGCATACTTCTGACTACAATAGCCGCCATTTTGACCATAACGGATAACGACGAAGTATGCGCCTGCAATCCCATCATCTCGAACTTTTAAGCCCGGCCCGCGACGCCACCATCGCCCGTGAAGCGATCCTTCATGGTGCTGATGCCGTCTACATTGGTGGACCTGGCTTTGGTGCCCGCCATAACGCCAGCAACAGCCTGAGCGATATTGCTGAACTGGTGCCGTTCGCCCATCGCTTTGGGGCGAAAGTGTTCGTGACCCTGAACACCATTCTGCATGATGATGAGCTGGAGCCTGCGCAACGTTTAATTACCGATCTCTACCAGACCGGCGTCGATGCCCTGATTGTGCAGGATATGGGCGTGCTGGAGCTGGATATTCCCCCCATTGAACTGCACGCCAGTACCCAGTGCGATATCCGCACGGTAGAGAAGGCGAAGTTTCTTTCTGACGTGGGTTTTTCCCAGATCGTGCTGGCGCGTGAGCTGAACCTGAACCAGATCCGCGATATTCACCAGGCGACCGACGCAACCATTGAATTCTTTATCCACGGCGCGCTGTGCGTCGCCTATTCTGGTCAGTGCAATATTTCCCACGCCCAGACGGGGCGCAGCGCCAACCGCGGCGACTGCTCTCAGGCCTGTCGTCTGCCGTATACCCTGAAAGACGATCAGGGCCGCGTTGTGGCGTTCGAAAAACACCTGCTCTCGATGAAAGATAACGATCAGACCGCCAACCTGGGTGCGCTGATTGACGCCGGCGTGCGCTCCTTCAAGATTGAAGGGCGTTATAAAGACATGAGCTACGTGAAGAACATCACCGCTCACTATCGTCAGATGCTGGATGCCATCATTGAAGATCGCGGTGACCTGGCGCGTGCGTCGGCCGGTCGTACCGAGCATTTCTTTATTCCGTCAACGGACAAAACTTTCCACCGCGGCAGCACTGACTACTTTGTGAATGCCCGTAAAGGGGATATCGGCGCGTTTGATTCACCGAAGTTTATCGGTTTACCGGTGGGTGAAGTGCTGAAAGTGGCAAAAGATCACCTCGACGTGGAAGTGACCGAGCCGCTGGCCAACGGCGATGGCCTGAACGTGATGATCAAGCGTGAAGTGGTGGGCTTCCGTGCGAATACGGTGGAAAAAACCGGTGAAAATCGCTATCGCGTATGGCCAAACGAGATGCCTGCGGATCTCTACAAAGCGCGCCCTAACGCGGCACTGAACCGTAATCTTGACCACAACTGGCAGCAGGCGCTACTGAAAACCTCGAGCGAACGCCGTATCGCGGTGGACATTGAACTGGGCGGCTGGGAAGAGCAGCTGATCCTGACCATGACCTGTGAAGACGGTATCAGCGTAACGCACACGCTTGATGGTCTGTTCGAGGTGGCAAACAACGCGGAAAAAGTCCTTAACAACCTGAAGGATGGCGTGGCGAAGCTGGGGCAGACCCTTTACTACGCGCGTCATATCGACGTTAACCTGCCGGATGCCCTGTTTGTTCCGAACAGCCTGTTGAATCAGTTCCGCCGCGAGACGGCAGAAATGCTGGATGCCGCCCGCCTGGCTAACTATCCACGCGGCAGCCGCAAGGCCGAAACCGTTCCTGCGCCGGTTTACCCTGACACGCACTTGTCCTTCCTGGCGAACGTCTATAACCACAAAGCGCGTGAATTCTATCACCGTCACGGCGTACAGCTGATTGACGCAGCCTATGAAGCGCATGAAGAGAAGGGCGACGTGCCGGTGATGATCACCAAGCACTGTCTCCGCTTCGCCTTCAACCTCTGCCCGAAACAGGCGAAAGGGAATATTAAAAGCTGGAAGGCCACACCGATGCAGCTGGTGAATGGCGACGAAGTGCTGACCCTGAAATTTGACTGCCGTCCGTGCGAAATGCATGTGATTGGCAAGATGAAAAATCATATTTTCAAAATGCCGTCGCCGGGTAGCGTTGTGGCCTCCGTGAGCCCGGACGATTTAATGAAAACCCTGCCGAAGCGTAAGGGTAATTAATTACCGAAAGTGCGTGTCAGGTTTGCGCGATTTCTGCCACAGGTGGTGTTCGCGCAAACCTTCCGCTGACTCTTCTGCAACGCTGCGTAATTCATCGCTATCCGCTTCATGGCGGAGCTGATGTTCCACATTCTTTACCCACACATATTCATGGCCTTTATGTCCTGCCATCAGCTGACCTGAAAATAACCCACACACCAGCAATATCAGCGTTAACCCTTTTCTCATCATTATTTCACCGTTGAATGCCATCGCGGGACTATCATGCCAATAATTTCTTCGGGAAATTATTCAAAAATTCAAATTAGCGCAAAGAGAGTGTCAAATTCTGTGCGGCGACAGCTGTGATGAGACTTTTCCTAAAATTAGCATCAAGTTTGTTAACCGCCAATTCTGGTACGTAATTAGCCACTAGCTTTAAGGATAAATCCTATATAATGGTTAAACTCTGGCTAAGGAATGGGTCTTGTTAAATGAAAAAAATGATAGCGCTTGCGCTGCTGGTGGTTGCTGTTGGGGCGGGTGCAGGTATTTACTCTATTAGTAATGACGAACCAGAATATATTCAGTCCGCGAAAGCGCGTGTTGGGTCATATTTAACCAGCGATTACGGACGCGTGGCCTGTAATAGCACCAAAATTGATGACCAGCGCTGGCAATTAGGCTGCACCAATCAGGCAAGAGGTAAAACATTCGAGTTCGCGGTTTATCCGTCTGAAAAAGCACCGTATGGTGTGTCGCGTTCGTTTTATCTGGAAGCCATCAATGATGATGCAAAACAGAGCGCGGAGCAGGGTCTGATGCGTTATTTGCAAATCAATACCAAAGCGGGTTAATCAGGCTGTTTACCTTTCATTGAGACTATGGATGTTAGTTTGTAAGAGATCCGCTGCCCGGCCATGGAGTGTCGGGACGTAGAGACCAAAATACAAATCTATCCATGCAAGCATTTACCGCCATATTATGGCGGTTTTTTTTGTCTGCAATCCGGCCACTAGCGGGCAGGACGCGAATAGTGTTTGCGATACTGGGCCGGTGAAAGGGCGAACTGCTGCCGAAAATGGTGACGCAGGGTCGATGCCTGACCGAATCCGGTCTGCTCCGCGATGCTGTCGATACTTAAACGACTGCTTTCCAGATAATCTTTTGCCCTCAGCAGGCGCTCATTGAGCAGCCAGCGCGCGGGCGTGGTGCCGGTCGCATCCTGAAAGCGGCGCAGAAAGGTGCGTTGACTCATGCCGACCCGACGCGCCAGTGAATCAACGCTGTGCGATACGGCAAGATGGGTGTGCAGAAAATCAAACAGCTGACCGAGACGTTGACTTTCGCGCAGTTGCGCCACCGGGCGGCTTAGCTGCTGCGGCTGTGAGCCATCCCGGTGCGGGGGAATGACCAGACGACGCGCTACGGTGTTGGCGATTTCCATCCCATAATCCCGCCGGACTACGTGCAGGCATAAATCAATGCCTGCCGCGCTGCCCGCCGAGGTAAGGATGTCGCCGTCGTCCTGATAAAGTACATCTTCAACCACCTCGATGGCCGGGTACCGGGCCTTAAGCGCCTCAATATAGCGCCAGTGCGTTGTGGCTTTACGCCCAGCCAGCAGCCCGGCAGCGGCAAGAACAAACACGCCGGAACAGATCGACAAAAGCTGGCATCCCCGCGCATTGGCCTTACGTAATGCCGCGCAGAGCGCGGGCGGAACCGGTGAATCCAGTCCTCGCCAGCCAGGCACAACGATCAGGTCGGCCGTCTCAAGCAGGGTTAAATCGCCGTCGGTGATGAGGCGAATCCCGCCGGTCGCCCGAAGTTCACCGCTGTCTACGCCCGCCACGGCAAAACGATACCATTCGTCTCCCAGCTCCGGACGCGGCAGACCAAAGATTTCCACTGCCACGCCAAACTCAAAGGTACACAAACCGTCATACGCCAGCACAATGACCTGAGGGCGGGAAATCTGTCTTAAGTTTGTCATCTTTTTGCTGTTTTCTGGCATAAGCGAGCGCATTCACGGGCTGAATTTGTGGATAGAGTAGTGTTAACACAAACGCCAAAGATGAGGAAGGATCATGAGTTATGTTACTGAATTTCCGGCTGCTGAACCCCAGGAAGCCGTAACCCATTTTCTGCGCCGCCTGAGCGTCGAGACCGATTGCGCCGATGTGAATCATGCCATCACGAATCACGAACAGGATTTCGTCCTGCTGTACGTCGTCGGGAGCCAGCAGCAGTTCGCCCGCCGTCACGTTCCCGGTGCGCTACATATGCCGTGGCGTCAGATCACCGCCGAACGCATGGCCCAGTGGCCTGACGGCACGCTGTTTGTGGTCTATTGCGCCGGGCCTCACTGCAACGGTGCGGACAGAGCCGCGCTGAAGCTGGCGCGTCTGGGGCTGCCGGTGAAAATTATGCTTGGTGGGATCACCGGCTGGGAAGATGAAAAGTTTGAATTTGCGAGCCAGGAATCGCTCTCCGCACTGTGAAGATGAATTTTTTTCAACACCCGTGAAATTTTCTCGTTTGCCGGCTGGCGGCAGGTATGACATCTTTTTTGGACATTTAGACATCCAGAAGTCTAAAGATTCAAATAATGAATTATCACTGCAGGCAATTATTGTCGGCAGATAGAGGAGATTTCCATGCAACGACACCATGCCCCATACCGCGCCGATGTAGTTGGCAGCTTTTTACGTCCGGATGCCATCAAACAGGCTCGCCTGAAATTCGCCAGCGGCGAAATTGATGCCGGGCAGCTTCGTGCGGTTGAGGATGAGGCGATCCGCCATGTTGTCGAGCAGCAGTGCGCCTGTGGCTTGCATGTGGTGACCGACGGTGAATTTCGTCGTGCCTGGTGGCACTTTGATTTCTTCGACGGTCTGCAGGGTGTTGAGCGTTACGATTCTCAGCAGGGTATTCAGTTCAACGGTGTACAGACCAAAGCCCACGGCGTGCGCGTGACCGGCAAGCTGGGCTTTGGCGATCACCCGATGCTGGAGGATTTCCGCTACCTGAAAAGCATTAGCGGCAATGCTCAGCCGAAGATGACCATTCCCAGCCCGAGCGTGCTGCATTTCCGCGGTGGACGCAAAGACATTGATGCAACGGTCTACCCGGATCTGAAGGACTATTTTGACGATCTGGCGACCACCTGGCGGGACGCGATCCGGGCGTTTTACGACGCGGGCTGCCGTTATCTGCAGCTGGATGACACCGTCTGGGCCTATCTCTGTTCGGACGATCAACGTCGTCAGATCCGCGAGCGTGGTGACGATGCCGACGAGCTGGCGCGTATATATGCCCGCGTTCTGAATAAGGCACTCGAGGGCAAGCCTGACGATCTCACCATCGGGCTGCATGTCTGTCGCGGCAACTTCCGTTCAACCTGGATTTCCGAAGGGGGCTATGAGCCGGTGGCTGAAGTGCTGTTCGGGACGGTCAACGTGGATGCCTTTTTCCTTGAGTACGACAATGACCGGAGCGGTGATTTTGCGCCACTGCGTTTTGTTCGCCCGGGCAAGCAGCAGGTGGTGCTCGGCCTTATCACCACCAAAAACGGCGAGCTGGAGAACCCGGAAGGGGTGAAGGCGCGTCTGGAGGAGGCGGCGAAATACGTGGCTAAAGAGCAGATTTGCCTGAGCCCGCAGTGCGGATTTGCCTCTACCGAAGAGGGCAACAGCCTGAGCGAAACCCAGCAGTGGGACAAAGTCCGTCTGGTGACGCAGATCGCCAGCGAAGTCTGGTAAACCTTCCGCCACAGCGCTGCATTATAAAAGTGCAGCGCTGTACCATTCTGAGTCGTTCTTTTTACATCCTTCGTTACCTCTCCTGTCATAGCGCTTTATCCATCCTGGCATCCTTTTTGCTCTCTCTAAGCTGACGTTTTTATTTTCTGCGTCCACGCCGTAACGGACGCCTTTGCACAGCTTTCTTTTTCAGGAGTGAAAATATGCACCGTCGTACCTTATTAAAAGCCTTCGCATTGTCCGCGTCTGTCGTAGCTATGGGGATGAGTTTTGGCGCTCAGGCGGCCGATACCATCAAGGTGGGGATCATGCATTCCCTTTCCGGCACGATGGCGATTTCCGAAACGCCGCTTAAAGATGTTGCGCTGATGACCATCGATGAGATTAACGCCAAAGGGGGCGTGCTGGGTAAGAAGCTGGAACCGGTAGTGGTTGACCCGGCCTCGAACTGGCCGCTGTTTGCCGAAAAAGCGCGCCAGCTGTTGAGCCAGGACAAAGTGGCGGTGGTGTTTGGTTGCTGGACGTCGGTGTCACGTAAATCGGTGCTGCCGGTGTTTGAGGAGCTGAACGGACTGCTGTTCTACCCGGTGCAGTATGAGGGTGAAGAGATGTCACCTAACGTCTTCTATACCGGTGCCGCGCCAAACCAGCAGGCGATCCCGGCGGTGGAGTACCTGATGAGTGAAGACGGAGGCAGCGCGAAACGCTTCTTCCTGTTAGGCACCGATTACGTTTATCCCCGCACCACGAACAAAATCTTGCGTGCTTTCCTGCATTCGAAAGGGGTGGAAGACAAAGACATTGAAGAGGTATACACCCCGTTTGGTCACAGCGATTACCAGACAATCGTTTCCAGTATCAAAAAATTCTCTGCCGGAGGGAAAACCGCGGTGGTTTCCACCATCAACGGCGACTCCAACGTTCCGTTCTATAAAGAGCTGGCTAACCAGGGTCTGAAAGCTACCGATGTTCCGGTTGTGGCCTTCTCCGTGGGAGAAGAGGAGCTGCGCGGGATCGACACCAAACCGCTGGTGGGCAACCTGGCGGCGTGGAACTACTTTGAGTCCGTTGATAACCCGACCAACCAGGCGTTTGTGGCGGATTACAAAGCGTATGCCAGGGCACACAAATTGCCGAACGCCGACACCGTGGTCACCAACGACCCGATGGAAGCCACCTACGTCGGGATCCACATGTGGGCGCAGGCGGTTGAAAAAGCAGGTACCACCGATGTCGATAAAGTTCGGGCGGCAATGGCCGGTCAGTCCTTCAAGGCCCCTTCAGGCTTTACGCTCACCATGGATGCCACCAACCACCATCTGCATAAGCCGGTCATGATTGGCGAAATTGAAGGTAACGGCCAGTTTAATGTGGTCTGGCAGACGGAACAGCCGGTGCGCGCGCAGCCGTGGAGTCCCTTCATTGCCGGTAATGACAAAAAGCCCGATCAGCCGATGAAAACCGCCAGCAACTAAGTTATCACCGCAGGGAGAAAAGTCATGAACGCCATACGCACGATCATCGCTATTGTGTGGCTTACCGGACTGCTGCCAGGGATGGTGCAGGCATCGGATGCCGACCAATTCGTGGCCGCCAGTCGCAGCCAGCAGGCAGAACTGTTGACACAGTGGGCAACCGCGCCGGAGGCGGCACGGTTGCCGCTGCTCCAGGCGCTGCAGAGTGAAAGTCTCTACACCGACAGCCAGAAACATGCGTTTGCACAACGCCAGGGGGCAATGGTTCCCTTGGGTGAAACAAAAGCCGCAGCAGGCCAAACCAAAGCCGTGCGTCTGACCAACCGGCTGCGCAATCTGGTGGCGACGGCAATGGCAACCCATCAGCTCGTGAGTGACAGTGTCACGGAAAGGCGTACGGCAGCCCGTCAACTCCAGCGGGATGCACAGCCTGAAATGCTTGATTTCCTGCAAAAACGGGTGAGCAGCGAAACGGATGATGTGGCCCGTCAGTCGCTGATGCTGGCGCTGGCGAACCTCCAGCTGGCAAGTCCGCAGGCTGCGGTGCGCCTGAACGCTGTGGCGCTGTTAGGGCAATCAGACGATCCGGACGTTCAGTCCCGGCTGACGCCGTATACGCAGGCAGCAACGGAGCCGGATGCTGGCGTGCGTGCTGCCGCTGCCGAAAGTCTGAAACTGATTGAGCATCGCCTGATGTGGGGCGATCTGCTTGGTCAGGCGTTTATGGGGCTCTCGCTGGGGTCGGTACTGTTGCTCGCCGCGCTGGGGCTGGCAATTACCTACGGCCTGCTGGGGGTGATTAACATGGCCCACGGGGAGATGCTGATGCTGGGCGCGTACGCCACCTGGATGGTTCAGCAGGTGATGGCCGGGCTCGCCCCACAGTGGCTGGCGCTCTACCCGATCGTTGCGCTGCCGGTGGCGTTTATTGTGACCGCCAGCATCGGGATGGTGCTCGAGCGTACCGTTATTCGTCATTTGTATGGCCGACCGCTGGAAACGCTGCTGGCGACATGGGGTATCAGCCTGATGATTATTCAGCTGGTACGCATGACGTTTGGCGCCCAGAACCTGGAGGTGGCAAACCCGGCATGGCTGTCCGGTGGCGTGCAGGTGTTTGCCAATCTGACGCTGCCGTGGAACCGCATTGTGGTACTGGGTTTTGTGCTGCTGGTGCTGTTCTTCACGTGGCTCATTCTGAACAAAACCCGTCTTGGACTGAACGTGCGCGCAGTGACGCAAAATCGCAGTATGGCAGCCTGCTGCGGGGTACCGACAGGTCGCGTCGATATGCTGGCCTTTGGGCTTGGCTCGGGGATTGCGGGTCTGGGGGGCGTGGCGTTATCGCAGTTAGGCAACGTTGGGCCAGAACTGGGCCAGGGTTACATCATCGACTCGTTCCTCGTGGTGGTGCTTGGCGGGGTGGGTCAACTGGCAGGTAGCGTGGCCGCGGCGTTTGGGCTGGGGATCTTTAATAAAATTCTCGAACCGCAAATGGGGGCGGTATTGGGCAAAATCCTGATTCTGGTGGCGATTATTCTGTTTATTCAGAAACGTCCGCAGGGGTTATTCGCACTGAAAGGGAGAGTTACTGACTGATGAGCCAGCCGCTTACCTTAACGCTGGCGCGCAAAGCGCCACGCACGACGCAGATAGCCGGTAGCCTGATCGTGGCCTGCCTGCTGGTTTTACCGTTTTTCGCCTTACTGCCCGCGACGCATCCGCTGGCGATCTCGACCTGGATGCTCACGCTCACGGGTAAGATCCTCTGCTATGCCATTGTCGCCGTGGCGCTCGATCTGGTGTGGGGCTATGCCGGAATGCTCTCCCTGGGGCACGGTATCTTCTTCGCGCTGGGCGGCTATGCGATGGGCATGTACCTGATGCGCCAGGCGGCGGGTGACGGGCTGCCCGCGTTTATGTCGTTTCTCTCCTGGAGCGAACTGCCGTGGTTCTGGTGGGGGACGCAGCACTTTGTCTGGGCACTGGTATTAATTGTGATGGTACCGGGGCTGCTGGCGCTGGTGTTTGGCTGGTTTGCCTTTCGCTCAAAAATCAAAGGGGTCTATTTTTCGATCATGACCCAGGCGCTGACGTACGCGGGGATGTTGCTGTTCTTTCGCAATGAAACCGGCTTTGGCGGGAATAACGGATTTACCGGTTTTACCACGCTGCTCGGGTTTTCCGTTACCGCGACCACCACCCGTATTGCGCTGTTTCTGGCTACCGTGATGCTGTTGCTGATAGCGCTGGGCACAGGCTTCGCGCTGGCGAAAAGTAAGTTCGGTCGCATTCTGACCGCGGTGCGTGACGCCGAAAACCGCCTGACGTTTTGCGGGTACGATCCCCGCGGTTTCAAGTTGCTGGTGTGGACACTATCAGCCGTACTTTGCGGTCTGGCCGGTGCACTGTATGTGCCGCAGGTGGGCATTATCAACCCGGGTGAAATGTCGCCAACCAACTCAATTGAAGCGGCCATCTGGGTCGCGCTGGGGGGGCGCGGCACGCTGGTCGGCCCGGTGATAGGCGCGGCGCTGGTGAACGGTGCGAAGAGCGTCTTTACCGTCGCCCTGCCGGAATACTGGCAGCTGTTTCTGGGGCTGATTTTCATCGCCGTGACGCTGTTTTTACCGCGCGGTGTCTACGGTCTGTTTCGTAAGGGAGAACACTAATGCAGCCAGCCGAAGGATTATTTACCCGCCAGTTACCCGGGGATCGCTATCGCGACCAGACCGATCCGGTACTGCAGCTTGAAGCCATCAACGTGAATTTCGATGGTTTTCAGGCGCTGACGGACCTCTCACTGAACATTGGCGTGGGTGAATTGCGCTGCGTGATTGGCCCCAACGGTGCGGGAAAAACGACGTTAATGGACGTGATTACCGGCAAAACGCGGCCTAAAAGCGGCAGAGCGCTGTACGATCAGTCCATCGACCTGACGGCGCTCGAACCCGCCGAGATTGCCCGCCAGGGCATCGGACGTAAGTTCCAGAAGCCCACGGTCTTTGAAGCGCTCACGGTGTGGGAAAACCTCGAGATTGCGATGAAAACCGACAAATCCGTCTGGGCGAGCCTGCGGGCCAGACTCAACGGCGAGCAGCGGGACCGTATTGACGAGATGCTGCTCTTGCTACGGCTTGGCGGCGAGCGCAATCGCCGCGCCGGGCTGCTTTCGCACGGGCAAAAGCAGTTTCTGGAGATTGGCATGCTGCTGGTGCAGGACCCGCATCTGCTGTTGCTGGATGAACCGGCAGCCGGAATGACCGACGCGGAGACCGACTATACGGCTGAGCTGTTCAGAACCCTTGCGGGCAAACACTCCCTGATGGTGGTCGAGCACGATATGGGCTTTGTCGAAACCATTGCCGACCACGTGACGGTGCTGCACCAGGGACGCGTGCTGGCGGAAGGGTCACTTCGCCAGGTACAGGCGAATGAGCAGGTCATAGAAGTCTATCTGGGACGCTAAGGAGCCGTCATGTTACAGGTGAACGAACTGAATCAGTATTACGGCGGCAGTCATATTCTGCGCGGGGTCAGTTTTGAAGCGGCGACCGGTGAAGTGACCTGCCTGCTGGGGCGCAACGGGGTGGGGAAAACCACGCTGCTCAAGTGTCTGATGGGCCTGATCCCGGTAAAAACAGGAGACATTATCTGGCAGGGAAAAAAAATCACCCACAGCAAGCCGCACCAGCGCGTGCAGTCGGGTGTGGCCTATGTTCCGCAGGGGCGTGAGATTTTTCCACGCTTAACGGTCGAGGAGAATCTATTGCTCGGGCTGTCACGCTTCCCCGCCCGCGACGCAAAGCGCGTCCCGGAGGATATCTGGCAGTTGTTCCCGGTGCTTAAAGAGATGAAGCATCGTCGTGGAGGCGATCTCTCCGGCGGTCAGCAGCAACAGCTGGCGATTGGTCGCGCCCTGGCGAGCCGGCCACAGCTGTTAATCCTCGATGAACCCACGGAAGGTATTCAGCCGTCGGTGATCAAAGAGATAGGCCTGGTGATCCGCAAGCTGGCGGACAGAGGGGATATGGCAATCCTGCTCGTAGAGCAGTTTTACGATTTCGCCGCTGAGCTTGCCGACAGCTATCTGCTGATGTCGCGCGGGACCATCATTCAGCGTGGACGGGGCGATACAATGGAACAAGAGGGCGTTCGCGGACTGGTTGCGATTTGAAATGTTATATTATAACATCCTCATTCTTATAAAACGGAGTGAGGAGTTTGTTTTGGCTGCACATATTGGCAAATTTGCAATGACTCTGGGGGCGCTGCTGGTAAGTGGTCAGCTGTTTGCCCATTCGCATGGACATCAGATGACGGAAGCGGAACAGAAGGCGGCAAACGGCGTCTTTGAGGATAAAGACGTCAAAGACAGAAAGCTGTCTGACTGGGATGGGACATGGCAATCCGTCTATCCGTTTTTGCTCGATGGCGCGCTGGATCCGGTTTTTAAACAGAAAGCGCAGAAGGACAAAAAATCCTTCGACGAGGTGAAAGCCTACTATCGCACAGGGTATGCGACGGACGTTGAGGCTATCGGCATCGAAAACAACGTGATGGAATTCCACAAAGGTAAGGCTATCAGTCGCTGCCAGTATGATTACAGCGGCTATAAGATCCTGACTTATGCATCAGGTAAGAAAGGGGTTCGCTATCTGTTCGAGTGTAAAGATCCGGACAGCAAGGCGCCGAAGTTTGTCCAGTTCAGCGACCATACCATCGCCCCAAAAGCCTCTTCCCATTTCCATATCTTTATGGGCAACACCTCCCACGAGGCGCTGCTGAAAGAGATGGATAACTGGCCGACGTATTACCCGAACGAAATGTACAAACAGCAGGTGGTCGACGAGATGCTGCACCATTAATGGCCTGCCCGATGCCGGGTGGGCGTCATGCCGCCCGGCGTTGAGGACTTAAGCCACTTTCGGCATTTCGCACCACGCCTTCACGCTCATCCCACGCAAAATCATCAGCCAGGCAATCACGATGGCAACCATCATGATCGCAAACAATGACCAGTGCGGCAGGTTGGTAAGGATAATACCGGTGATCATCGGGTTTGCCGCCGCCCCAAGCCAGCCCAGCGCCTGGGCAGAGAAGTAACTCGCTTTCATACCCGGCGGGGCAATATTGTCGATCAGCATATATTCGCCCGGTGCATAGATAATCTCACCCAGCGTAAACACCGCTGCCGCAATGCCCCAGTAGACCAGGTTTTCCCCGGAGAGCATAAAACCGCCCAGCCCCAGGACGAAGAAGAGTGTTCCCGCCGTCATCAGCGGACGTATATTGCTGGCGGAGATCTTGCGACCGATAACGTATTGCAGGGTGACGACCACCGCAGCATTCACCGGCAGCACCACGGCGACCACGTTTTGCGCAAAGTTGCTGTCGGCATTCGCAGCCAGCACGTACTGCGAAATACAGCTGGCGAATGACCCGCCCACATACGACGCCAGCAGGCCGGAAAGGGTGTACCAGAAGAGGGCGCGGTCTTTAAGCAGTACTGACGGTTGCCACGGCATTTTCTCTTCGGTGGCATCGAGCGCAACGCTTTTTTGCACGAAGAAATGGATAAAACCGAGCGGCAGTGCGGCACAAAAAGCGGCCAGCCAGAACGGCAGCTGCAGGCTGTACATCACCAGTAAGGTGCCCACCGGCGGCCCGATCGTCCAGCCAATGTTCAGGAAGCTATAGTTTAGCGAGAAAACGCGCGCTTTTTGGCTCGAAGTCAGCACATCGGCAAACCAGGCCTTCAGCACCGTTGAAAATACCGAATAGGCGCAGTTAATCAGGGAAAAGAAGAGCACCACCAGCGTGACGTTATCCACCAGCGGGATAGCAACAAACCCGGCAATAAAGGCGACGATAGAAATCAGCATGTAGCGCTTTTTATCAAACTTATCGGCGAGGATGCCAAACCCCATACTGAATACCACACCGACGGTAAGCGCAATGGTCAGGGCATAACCAATATTCTCAACGCTCATATTAAATACGCGCGTGAGATAGATAGTCATAAACGGCAGCGTTGCCCCACGACCAATGGTTAATAATAACGACGACGCCAGCAGCGCTGCGGTTGAGCGCCTGAGTGATGGTTTCATATTCCTGCCTGACAATTGCGTTTGTTTTTTTGAGCCGCAGAGATTCTGGCCGCGCTCGCTCGCCGCCATCCTGCAACGTGTATTATTTTAGGTATATATCAGGAGTATCACGACATAAGGGGCTTGTATAGCGCCTAATTTATCCGTAAGTGCTTCAGTTGACTGCCAGAAATAATGATCTTCTCGTGGCATGTTTTTTTCGTTACCTTGAAGTGTTTACAAAAATTTAATCATTCAGGGGCAGAGTATGACGCGAAAAGACGGGCTGCTGGCTTTGCTGGTGGTCATCGTATGGGGTCTGAATTTTGTGGTCATCAAGCTTGGGTTGCATAACATGCCCCCACTCATGCTGGCTGGTTTGCGTTTTCTGCTGGTGGCTTTCCCGGCGCTCTTCTTTGTCGCGCGCCCGAAAATTCCGTTCAGACTCTTACTGGGATACGGCCTGACCATCAGCTTTGGCCAGTTCGCGTTTCTGTTCTGCGCCATTAAGTTCGGGATGCCCGCCGGTCTGGCTTCTCTGGTGTTACAGGCTCAGGCGTTCTTTACCATCATTCTCGGGGCGTTTGTCTTTGGCGAGCGTCTGCAGGGTAAACAGCTGGCGGGGATCACTCTTGCGGTGTTCGGCGTGCTGGTGCTGATAGAAGCCAGCCTGAACGGGCAGCACGTGGCGTTACTGGGCTTTATGTTAACGCTGGCAGCGGGGCTGAGCTGGGCCTGCGGGAATATCTTCAACAAGCTGATTATGCAGCATGAGGCGCGCCCGAAGGTGATGTCGCTGGTGGTCTGGAGCGCCTTGATCCCCATTGTTCCGTTTATGGTTGCGGCGCTCATTTTTGATGGGCCGGACGTGATGCTGAAAAGCCTGGTGGAAATCGATCTCACCACCATTTTATCGCTGATCTACCTGGCATTTGTGGCCACCATTATTGGTTACGGGATCTGGGGATCGCTGCTGGGTCGCTACGAAACCTGGCGCGTGGCGCCGTTATCCCTGCTGGTGCCGGTGGTAGGGTTGGCCAGCGCCGCGCTGTTGCTCGATGAAAAGCTGAGTGCGCTGCAGCTGCTGGGGGCCGTGCTGATCATGGCCGGGCTGTACATCAACGTGTTTGGTTTGCGCGTGCGTCGGGTAACGCGGGCAAGAGGATAGGCATAAAAAAAGCCCCGCATCCGCGGGGCAAAAACGAATCAGAAGCTGTGCTGATTATAATAAGGCACGCCTAACTCGTCGGATTTGTCACTACCAGCACCCATGTGGTTGAAGTCATAAGGTGACTGGTCATGTGCTGACGGCAAAATCATCGTGTCACGATTATTTTGCTGCGTTGCACGAGGGGTTTGCTCCGCGAAGGTCTGGCTGGAAAACAGCACCAGCAAGGCGAGGGCGGCGGAGGCTGTAACTTTCATGATTTCCTCGGTTACGTCTTTACAGGCGATGATTAACTACAATGTTTTAGTGGATACAGGTATCGGGATTCACCCGGCACGCTGGTAATACGGTATTTGTGAGGCGGCACGTCGAAGTAGTTCTTAAACGTACGCGTCAGGGTTTGCTGTGATTCAAAACCGTAACGTTCCGCCAGATAAAGGATCGGCTCATTGCTTTCTTTCAGCTTCTGGGCAATTTCCGTCAGCTTGCGGCTGCGAATATATTGACCTAATGAATGGCCGGTCTCTTTTTTGAACATCCGTTGCAGGTGCCATTTGGAGTAACCTGAACGCTCTGACACTTTTTCAAGGGAGAGCGGCGATTCCAGGTTATCTTCGATCCAGTCCAAAATGCTATGAATAGTAATAGCGTCAGTATTGCGTCTGGACATCGTCATACCTCTTTTTCTGTTTACGGCAGTATTTTCTTAAGCAAAAGCTCAAGCGTTGCCACTTCATCTGCCGTTAAGTTTTTTGTTAGTTCCTGATGCAGTGTTTGTCCTACTAGTTGATGACATTGCTCGCACATAGCCGCGCCATCGCTGGTGAGTTTCACCAGGACGCCGCGTTTGTCATTCGGGTTAGGGCTTCGTTCTATCCATCCTTTGCAAACGAGACGATCGAGCATGCGGGTTAGCGCACCCAGATCGACAGAGAGCACCTTTTTCAGCTCAACCGGCGTGATACACACTTCGCAGCGAATGGAGCACAGCACTTTGAACTGCGTGGCGGTGATATCCAGCGGTGACAGATAGTCATTGAGCAGGCGATCTTTTTTCTGGTTAACCATATGAATAAGACGACCCAGCGGAATAATGTCGTTAAAGAGATCACTGGTGCTTTTCACAATGGTTGCCCTGGCAAGTAGTTTAGTCACGGCAGATATTATTGCTCAGGCAAGTATAAGTCAACTGAATGGATCAGCGGATGCCACGAATTGCTAAAACGTTTCATGAACTTTTTTTGCATGCTTTCAATTCAAATAGATAACGAAGGGTTATCGTTAATGACCGTAAATAATCGTTACGTTGAGCGAATGGCTGAACGTCACACTTTCACCCTATAATTGCGGTGATAAACATGGATAAGGACAACGACGCACTATGTTGGATTTGATTAAAGCAATTGGTCTGGGGCTGGTGGTATTGCTGCCGTTGGCTAACCCGCTAACGACGGTTGCGCTCTTCCTGGGGCTGGCAGGGAACATGAACAGCGCCGAGCGTAACCATCAGTCGATGATGGCCTCGGTCTATGTGTTTGCCATCATGATGGTGGCTTACTACGCCGGACAGCTGGTGATGAACACCTTCGGAATCTCCATCCCGGGTCTGCGTATTGCCGGCGGACTGATTGTCGCCTTCATCGGGTTCCGTATGCTGTTCCCTGCGCAGAAAGCGCATGAGTCACCTGAGGCCAAAAGCAAATCCGAAGAGCTGGAAACCGAGCCCAGCGCGAATATTGCTTTTGTCCCGCTGGCGATGCCAAGTACGGCGGGACCAGGAACGATTGCGATGATCATCAGCTCCGCGTCAACGGTGCGGGATGGTTCGACCTTCCCGGACTGGGTCATCACGGTTGCGCCCCCGCTGATTTTTGCACTGATTGGTATCATCGTATGGGCATCCTTGCGCAGTTCAGGCGCGATCATGCGCTGGGTCGGTAAGGGCGGTATTGAGGCGATTTCCCGCCTGATGGGCTTCTTACTGGTGTGTATGGGCGTGCAGTTTATTATCAACGGCGTGCTGGAGATTATTAAGACGTACCATTAATCACCCGCCCGGTAATGCAAAACGGCAACCTCGGTTGCCGTTTTACGTTGACTGCGGTCTACCCGTGATGGGCCTGTTCTTCCAGTGCGACCGGCCATTTACGGAAGATGAGCAGGGACCAGATGAGCGCCACCAGTGCCGGAATGGCACCCAGATAGCCAATCGCAGACATCGACACGTGAAGGCTAATCTGATTTCCCAGCAGCGCGCCCGCGCCAATACCAAGATTGAAAATCCCCGAGAACAGTGACATCGCCACATCCGTTGCGTCCGGGGCGAGGGCCAGCACCTTCACCTGCATACCCAGACCGATAATCATGATCGCCACTCCCCAGAACAGGCTCAGGACGGCCAGATGACCCTCGCTGCCCGCCGCTGGCATGAGTAACACCAGGCACGCCAGCAGTAAACCAATGGCGCTGCTGACCAGCGCCGACGCGTGCTGATTGCCGAGCTTACCAAACAGAATACTGCCAATAATGCCCGCGCCCCCCAGGATCAACAGCAGAACGGTGGCAAAGTTGGCGCTAAAGCCGGCCACGACCTGAACGAACGGCTCAATATAGCTGTAGGCGGTGTAATGCGCCGTGACCACAATGACCGTCAGCAGATAGATACTCAGCAATGCCGGACGACGCATTAACAGCGGCAGGCTTTTCAGCGAGCCGGAGTGTTCGCTTGGCAGCTTCGGCAGCAGTTTAATCAGGCAGACCAGGGTGATCATTGCCCCCATGCCGATAGCGAAGAACGTGGTTCGCCAGCCAAAGTATTGCCCAACGATACGGCCAATCGGCAGGCCCAGGACCATAGCCAGTGCCGTGCCGGTGGCGATCAGGCTCAGCGCCTGCGCGCGTTTACCCGCAGGTGCCAGGCGGATGGCCAGTGACGCGGTGATCGACCAGAATACGGCATGGGCAAAGGCGATACCGACGCGGCTGATGACCAGCACCGTAAAGTTCCACGCCAGAAACGACAGGACGTGGCTGACGATAAACAGGGCAAACAGGCCGATCAGCAATTTCCGCCGTTCCATCTGGCTGGTCAGCAGCATAAACGGCAGTGACATCAGTGCCACCACCCAGGCATAGATGGTCAACATAATGCCCACCTGCGCGGTTTCCATCTGGAAACTTTCAGCGATGTCAGACAACAGCCCAACCGGAACAAATTCTGTGGTATTAAAAATAAACGCGGCAATTGCCAGCGTGACCACGCGTAGCCACGCGACTCTGCGGGTAACTGTGTTCGTTGTCATAGCGATGTCGGAGATTCGTTGCTGAAAAGAAGAGGAGACGATCTTAAAACGTCAACCGGCGAAAACTCAACCATTATGTGATGTAGATCTCAAAATTCACCTGGTAAAAGCGGTAGCCGGGGGCATGGTTTTCATTGAATATAAAAGAACAACACGACAAAAACAGGCGGTAAGACAATGCAGGAGATTGATTTTTATCTGGTAGATGCGTTCAGCAATGCCTCTTTTGGTGGAAACCCGGCGGCCGTGTGCCCGTTAGACGCATGGTTGCCTGATGAGACACTGCTCAGAATGGCACAGCAGCATAATCAGTCGGAAACCGCGTTTTTCGTCTGCAGTAAAGCGGGAATTGAGTTACGCTGGTTTACCACCCTTACCGAAGTCAACCTTTGCGGACATGCCACACTGGCAGCCGCGTACGTCCTGTTTAATGAACTCAACTATCCTGACCCGCGTATCCACTTTGATACCGCCTCTGGCCAGCTGACGGTTAGCCGGGAAGGGGACTGGATGACGCTGGACTTCCCGGCATGCCCGACGCAGGAAGAGACGCCCCCGCCGGCGATGCTTGCAGCGCTGGGGATCGGCCATTACGTAGAAGCCCGTAAGGGGCGAGCCTGGGTGGTGGTTCTGGAAAACCGCCAGCAGGTTGAGGCGCTCTCGCCGAATATCTCGGCAATGACGCCTGGCGAACATAAGGTCAGCGTGACGGCGCGGGGAGAGGGGGATTATGATTTTGTGAGCCGCTTTTTCTCACCGGGAGTTGCCGTCTGGGAAGATCCGGTCACCGGATCCGCGCATACAATGCTTATTCCCTACTGGAGTGAAAAACTGGGTAAAACAGCGATGTTTGCCCGCCAGGTGTCGGCTCGTGGCGGTGATATGCGCTGCGAACTGAAAGGTTCACGTGTGCTGATGAGCGGGCAGGCCTCGCTTTATCTGAAAGGCACCGTCTTTCTGCGCTAAATAACCATAACAAAAGAGGAAAAGACAATGCAGGAAATTGATTTCTATTTGGTCGATGCCTTCAGCGACAGGGCGTTTGGCGGCAACGCAGCGGCGGTTTGCCCCTTGGAAGAGTGGCTGCCGGACGAGACGCTGCTCAACATGGCGCAACAGCACAATCAGTCTGAGACGGCTTTTTTCGTACGCACTGACGGCGGATTCGAGCTGCGCTGGTTCACTACCCTCGACGAAATTAACCTGTGTGGACATGCCACACTGGCGGCATCGCATGTCATTTTCGAATACCTTGATTATCCACACACGGAAATCACCTTCACCACCCGTTTCGTCGGCGAGCTGACGGTAAAACGCAGCGGTGACTGGTTGACGCTCAACTTCCCGGCCTGGCCGACGGTGGTCGTCGATAATCCGCCAGCGCTGCTGTTGAGCGCGCTGGGCATTGAGCGGGCAAAAGAGGTGCGTGTCGGGCGCGACTATATGGTGGTGCTGGAGAACCAGCAGCAGGTAGAGGCCCTTACGCCGGATATCTCAGCAATGATTCCGCTGGATAAGATGGTCTGCGTCACGGCACCGGGCGATGAATATGACTTCGTCAGCCGCTTCTTCTGTCCGGGAGAAGGGGTGCCGGAAGATCCGGTCACGGGGTCCACTCACAGCATGTTGATTCCCTACTGGAGCGAAAAACTGGGCAAAACCGTGCTGAACGCGCGCCAGGTCTCGCGACGGGGCGGGGATTTACGCTGCGAACTGGCGGGGGACCGGGTGTTAATCGGCGGGAAGGCCACCCTGTATCTGAAAGGGCATATCTATTTACGCCAGGCGATGTAAGCCAGGAATGGGCCACCGTCATTTCATCATCGGGAATGACGGTGGCTTGCGTTAATCAAACGTTCGTTTTTCCCCCTGCCAGCCAGACGTAATCAGAAATTCACGCCACGTTAAGGTGGCAGGGTTTATGGTTCTGCTCCAGGTAAGATCCCGGTCTTTTCCGTAATAGCCGTAGTTCACGGCATATTCCGTCATGCCGGTAATTTCACTGACCAGTGCCGCGTTGTCTGCGAAATCGGGGAAGTGGTGAAGGAGTGCTTCTCGCGTGTAGGCTGAGCGATACCGGGCTTTTATGCCGGTGACCTCCGTGAAGGTTTCCACCATCTCACGCGGCGAAAGACTCTCACCGACAACGGGTAACGTCATGCCGTTGTAGTGTTCGGGGTTATCGAACATCTCAAGCACCGCAGGGCCGGTTGCCGTGAGCGGATCGACAAAGGGCGCCCGAACGTCTTCCGGGAGATAGAGGGGAAAGATCAGCTCGTCGCCTTCTTTACGCGGCGGATAATATTCGGCCAGATTGGTGTAAAAGAACGCCAGTTGAATAAACGACGCGCTGACGGGGAGTGTGCGGATGTACTCCTCAATTCGGCCCTTATCGCTGAAATGAGGAGCCCATAGAGTTCCGGCCGTTATTCTCTCGACGTTTTCCAGACTGCTGAAGACAAGGTGTTTTACGCCGGCGTTGACGGCGGCATCTGCAAGCCTGTAACCCAGCGCCGTTTCACCCGTGGGCATCTGCGTCGATACGGGGATGAAACCCGGTGTCATCAGGAACGCTCCGTCTGACTCGGCAAACGCCCCGATCAGATGCGCATCATTGCCCGTCTTAAGGGTGATTTGTCTCAGTTCAGCACCCCGTTCCGCCAGCTGTTTCGCCGCAGGAGAGTCCGTGTTTTGCGTTAAGGCGCGCACCCGATAGCGCCCACTTTGCAGCAGGGTTCTGGTTACGCTACGTCCTTGTTTACTGGTGGCACCAAAAACTGTTATGAGTGGTTTTTTATCATACGACATTTCATTCTCGCTCTGTGTTGTTGCGGTAGTGCATTATCGGAATGCGGACGGCGAGCGTGAAATCGATTTATTTCTTACATGATATCCATCCTATGAATACCAAAAAGCCTGACGTAAACCTGCTGCTGACTCTGGAAGCGCTGGTCGCGGAGCAAAATGTCACCAGGGCCGCCAGCCGGCTTTGTCTTAGCCAGCCTGCCGTCAGCGCGCAGCTTAACCGGTTGAGGGGGATGTTTAACGATCCGTTATTGATCCCGGGGCGCAGGGGGATGACGCCAACCCCCAAAGCTCTTGAGCTGATGGCGACGCTTGGCGGGGCGCTGGCAAAAATACGGGATACGCTGCAATCACATGAGGACTTTGATCCGCTGCACGATTCGCTAACGGTCTCTCTGGCCTGTACTGATTACGTGCAGGCCGCGGTCATTATGCCGCTGATTGTGACCCTGCAAGAGATTGCCCCCGGCGTGCGTATTGCTGTCAGGAATTACGATCCGCATCAGCTGGCCCATCAACTGAGCTCAGGCGATGTTGATGCTGCCATTGCCACGCCAGACCCTGCGCAGGCGCAGCTCAGAACGCAACATCTTTATGACGAATCGTACGTGCTTATCGGGCGCCCTCAGCATCCTGAACTGAACGACCAACTGACAATGGAAGCGTTCGCAAAACTTGAGCATATTATCGTGTCCCCCTCGGGAGGCGGTTTTACCACGCCGCTGGATGTCATGCTGGCGGAGTCAGGGTTGCAACGTAAGGTTGCGGTGTCTGCGGCATCATTTCTGTTTGTTCCCGGCATGGTGCAGATGAGCCATCTGGTAGCACTGGTGCCCCGACGATTAATTATGGGAACCATTAACCCGCTCACCGTGGTGGAACTCCCCTGGCTGAAAGAGACGTTTGACGTCAGTCTTATCTGGCATGAACGCAGCCATAACCACGCCGGACATCGCTGGCTAAGAGATACCCTCGTCAGCCTGAACCGCAATGCTGATATAAGTTAACGGTATGAAGTATGTGTGCAGGGCTGCGCTATGTTGAAATAAAAACAACAAGGAGCCCGCCATGTATTCCATTACCGCTGAATCTGCACATCACCCTGATATTTTGCATCTGATTGCCGCGCTTGACCGCTATCAGAGCGAACTCTATCCCGCTGAAAGTAACCACCTGCTCGATCTGACCGAACTGCCGACAGCCTCGCTGATCCTGATGATTATTCGGGACCGGCAGCTTCATGCCGTCGGGTGTGGTGCCGTGGTGCTCAACGGCGACGGGACCGGTGAAATGAAACGGGTGTATATCGATCCGGCTCATCGCGGGCAACATCTCGGCGAGATGCTGCTGGCGGCGCTGGAAGATGAAGCCCTGAGCCGTCACTGCCACACGCTTCGCCTGGAAACGGGCATCCGGCAACATGCCGCCGTCCGTCTGTATGAGCAGTGCGGCTATGAGCAACGTCCGGCGTTTCCGCCGTATGTTGATGACCCGCTGAGCCTGTTTATGGAGAAGGCACTGGTGGTTGACGTTCGTTTAGCAGCGCTATAAAAGCCTCCAGCGGGCGGGTCATAGCCCCGCGGCGCCAGACCAGCCAGGTGGTAAGCCAGCGCCAGTTTTCTGCCAGCGGCCAGGCTTCCACCTGATGGTGGCCTGGCATACTTTCCAGCATCGAACGAGGCATCAGCGCGATACCGGCGCCCGCGATGACGCAGGCGAGCATGCCGTGATAAGACTCCATCTCATGAATACGCCCGGGCGTGGCTCTGTCGGCGTGAAACCAGCTTTCCAGATGTCGGCGATACGAACAGTTTGCGCGAAAGGCGTAGACGTCACTGCCGCTTACCTGCGTGGCGCGTGCCACTTCTGCATGCCCGGCGGGCGTGACCAGCATCATCTCTTCCCGGTAAACCGGCATGCCTTCCAGTTCCGGATGCGAAAGGGGGCCATCGACAAACGCGGCGCTTAAGGTTCCCTCCAGTACGCCGTCAATCATTGTGCCGGACGGCCCGGTAGAGAGGGCAAACTGGATACGTGGATAACGCTGGTTAAACTGCGCCAGGCTTTCCGGAATACGCACGGCGGCGGTACTCTCCAGCGCGCCAAGCGCAAATAATCCCTGCGGTTCATCACCGGCGACGACCATTCGTGCTTCATCGACCAGCGCCAGGATCTGCTTGCTGTAGCGCAGGAAGTTATGCCCGGCGGGAGATAAACGTAAACGCTGGTTCTCACGAATAAACAGCTCAACGCCAAGATCGGCTTCCAGCTGGCGGATGCGGGTGGTCAGGTTCGACGGAACGCGATGCACCTTTTGCGCCGCCTGGGTGATGCTGCCGGTGAGCGCCACGGCGTTAAACATTTCAAGCTGAGTTAAGTCCATGCCATTCTCGATTCGTGAACAAGGTGGTTAGTATTATTCATTTTTAAGAAATAGCAGAGTGCGCCACAATGAATCAACCGTTATTACGTGGAGACCATCATGACTTATTCATCTGCTACACATGCCCTCTCTGTTAACCCAGCCACCGGTGAGACGCTCGCGGCGTATCCGTGGGCGAGCACCGACGACGTTGAACGCGCAATTGCGCAGGCTGATGCCGGTTTTCGTCAGTGGAGACGCGTAAGCGTTTCAGACCGGGCGCAGAAGCTGCGCGATCTCGCCAGCGCGCTGCGAAACCGTGCAGACGAGATGGCCCGAATGATCTCCCGTGAGATGGGCAAACCCATTTTGCAGGCGCGTGCTGAAGTGGCAAAATCCGCCAGCCTCTGCGACTGGTATGCGGAACACGGCCCGGCAATGCTGCAGCCTGAACCGACCCTGGTAGAAAACCAAAACGCGGTGATTGAATACCGGCCGCTGGGACCTGTTCTTGCCGTCATGCCGTGGAACTTCCCGCTCTGGCAGGTACTGCGTGGCGCGGTACCCATCCTGCTGGCCGGGAACAGCTATCTGCTCAAGCATGCGCCAAACGTACTCGGCTCGGCTGACCTCATTGCGCAGGTATTTGCTGACGCCGGTTTTCCGCAGGGTGTCTTTGGCTGGGTGAATGCCACGAATGAGGGCGTGAGCCAGGCGATCAACGACCGTCGTATTGCCGCCGTAACCGTAACCGGCAGCGTGCGCGCGGGTGCGGCGATTGGTGCGCAGGCAGGGGCAGCACTCAAGAAATGCGTTCTGGAGCTGGGCGGTTCAGATCCGTTTATTGTGCTCAATGATGCTGATTTGGATCTGGCGGTGAAAGCAGCCGTGGCCGGACGTTATCAGAATACCGGACAGGTTTGCGCCGCCGCTAAACGCTTTATTGTGGAAGAGGGCATCGCTGATGCTTTCACCCAGCGCTTTGTCGAGGCGACGGCAGCCCTGAAGATGGGGGCGCCGGATAGCGAAGAAAACTTTATTGGCCCGATGGCGCGATTTGACTTGCGTGATGAATTGCATCAGCAGGTGCAGGCCACGCTGGCCGAAGGCGCCACGCTGCTGCTTGGCGGGGAGAAAGTCGCCGGTGAAGGTAATTACTATGCACCGACCGTGCTGGGGAATGTCACTGCCAGCATGACGGCATTTCGTCAGGAGCTGTTTGGTCCGGTTGCGGCGGTTAGCGTTGCGAAAGACGCGGAGCACGCGCTGCAGCTGGCTAACGACAGCGACTTTGGTCTGTCCGCAACCGTCTTTACCGCGAACGATACGCTGGCGGAGAAATTTTCCCGTGAGCTGGAGTGCGGTGGGGTGTTCATCAATGGTTTCAGCGCCAGCGATGCGCGCGTGGCCTTTGGCGGCGTGAAGAAGAGCGGTTTTGGTCGTGAGCTTTCCCACTTCGGTCTGCATGAGTTCTGTAACGTGCAAACGGTATGGAAGAACAGAGTCTAGTTCGCTCTCCGATGACGGCCTTCAGCACGAAGGCCGTTGTCATTTTCCTGCAATGGTTCTGTCATTTTCGTTTCGTAGACTCGCACGCGTCTAACGTCTTGTTACTGAAGAAAATTATGAACCTAACGCAAATTTTTCGCCGTATTGCGCAGCGCCTCATCCCTCGTCAGTTTGGCCTGCTGACCGGTATTTTCTGTATTATTGGTCTTTTCTCCGCACTGCAACTCTCCTCTTCATTTTTGCTCAATGCTTCCCTGAAGGACGCTCAGCGCAACGAGCAGCAAAATCTGCTGGCATACCAGCAACAGAGCAAACTGGATCTGGCCCGCGTGTCTCTGCTGGCAGCAAGCGATCTGCTTAACCGCTCCGGCGTCTGGTTTATGCAGGATAAAGAGACCGGCTCTGAAGGAAGCTGGCACAGCCTGATGGACGAAGCTCAGGCGTCGCTGACGGTTTCTCAGCAGGCCTGGAACGCCTGGCTGGCGCTCAATCCGCCAAAAGATGATGCCCTGATCACCAGCTACCAGCTTTTCTACGGTGCCATCAAGGAGCAGGCGGAAGGGCTCATCAAGACCAACACGATCGACGCCTTTTTTGCCGTACCTGCCCAGGCTTTTCAGACTGACTTCAACGAAAACTATGCCCGCTATCAGCAGGCCAGCGAGAAGCAGGCGATGCAGGGCCGCCAGAGTCTGATGGCGCAACTCTATGGCCTGCAAACGCTCTTCCTGACTGCACCGGTTCTGTTACTTGCCATCGCCATTCTGGTGTGGTTCGGCATGTCCCGCTGGGTCATTACGCCGCTGCGTCGGTTGATTGCTCACATTAACCAGCTGGCGGCAGGAGACCTGTCCGGTACACCGCCGGGCGTTCTGCGCTTTAACAAGGAGATCGGACAGTTAAGCGACAGTGTTTCCACCCTGCAACACGGACTGCAGGAACTGGTGACCCAGGTCAGCAATGCCACCCACGCAATGGTTGAAAATATAGGCTCGCTGGCGCAGGGCAACCAGAAGCTGTATCTGCAGTCGGCTCGTCAGGCGAAAGAGCTTGAGGATGTGACGACACACATTGCCGCGCTGGAAAACCACGTGGAAGGGAATACAGGTTATGCAAAGCTCGCCAGCTCCAGGGCGGACGAGGCGCGCCAGGTAGCCGCGGGCGGCGATCGGATGATGACAACCGTCAATGCCTCCATGCAGGCGATCGTTGACCGATCGTCAGAGATGCGCGGGATCGTGGCAATGATCGACAGCGTGGCGTTTCAGACCAACATTCTGGCACTGAATGCGGCCATCGAGGCCGCCCATGCGGGGAACCACGGGCGCGGTTTCGCCGTTGTCGCCCGGGAAGTGGGGCTGCTGGCCAGAAAGAGCAGCCACTCGACGCATACTATTCAGGCGCTGATCAATCACTCTTTGCAGGGCATCGAAGACGGTTCACGGGCCGTTAACCTGCTGGAAGATAATCTGCAGCAGGTGATCGGGCTGGTGGCTAATTTAAGCAGTCTGCTGAATGAGATCTCGGTCGCGACCCTGAGCCAGGGGGAGAGCATTCATCAGATGACGCGGCAGCTTCAGGCGTTGAATCAGGTTTCCCGTCAGACCGACATGCTGGTGTCTGACGCGTCGGATGCCTCTGAACGGCTGCATAAGCAATCCGATCTTTTATTGCAGGCGGTTTCGCGTTTTCGTCTTAGCGCCTGACGCAACATATAAGCCTCTGTTATACTCGCAGCCCGTTTTAGCCTGAGGGCAAGGAGCAAAGTGTGGCTGCGGTCATCCATAATGAGATGTTGGACGAGATTCTGTCGCAGGTTCGTCCGTTAATTGGAAAAGGGAAGGTTGCCGACTATATTCCGGCCCTTGCCTCGGTCAGCGGGAACAAGCTGGGTATTGCCATTTGTACGGTAGACGGGCAGCGTTACCAGGCCGGTGACGCAACCGAGCGTTTTTCAATTCAGTCCATTTCAAAAGTACTCAGTCTGGTTGCGGCCATGCGCCAGTATGAGGAAGACGAAATCTGGCATCGCGTGGGGAAAGATCCGTCCGGGCAGCCTTTCAACTCACTGCTTCAGCTCGAAATTGAACAGGGTAAGCCGCGTAACCCGTTTATCAATGCCGGTGCGCTGGTGGTTTGCGATATGCTGCAAAGCCGTCTCAGCGCCCCTCGCCAGCGCATGCTTGAAATTGTCCGCCAGCTCTCGGGCGTCGCGGATATTGCCTACAATGCGGTGGTGGCGCGCTCGGAGTTTGAACACTCCGCCCGTAACGCGGCTATCGCCTGGCTCATGAAATCGTTTGGTAACTTCCATAACGATGTCGCCACCGTGCTGCAAAACTATTTCCATTATTGCGCGCTCGAAATGAGCTGTGTTGAACTGGCACAGACATTCTTGTTCCTCGCCCATCAGGGGCATGCGCCGCACCTCGCGCAAGATGTTGTCTCGCCCATGCAGGCGCGTCAGGTGAATGCCCTGATGGCGACCAGCGGGATGTATCAGAACGCCGGAGAGTTTGCCTGGCGCGTCGGTCTTCCGGCCAAATCGGGTGTCGGCGGCGGGGTGGTGGCAATCGTGCCTCACGAAATGGCGATTGCCGTCTGGAGCCCGGAGCTGGATGAAACGGGAAATTCACTTGCCGGTGTGGCAGTTCTGGAGAAACTGACCCAACGTCTGGGACGTTCCGTATACTGATGTCGACCCTGGATCCGCTTTTTGTCCGCCTGGCGCGATCGCCTTTTCGTTCGCGCTTTCGCTTAGGCACGAAGGAACGGCAGTACTGCTGGGACAAAGGTGCCGAAACCATTGACCAGCACGCCGCCGATTTTATTGCCCGGCGTCTTGCACCGGCCCATCCCACCAATGACGGGAAACAGACGCCCATGCGCGGTCATCCGGTGTTTATCGCTCAGCATGCCACCGCCACCTGTTGTCGTGGCTGTCTGGCAAAGTGGCATAACATTCCGCAGGGTGTTCAGCTCAGCGCGCAGCAACAGCATTATATCGTCAGCGTGATCCACCACTGGCTGGTGCTGCAGATGAACGCCTAAATTTGACGAGTTATGATCCTGTTGTATTTGTGTTATAGATGCAGGTTAAGTTAGTTCAGATCCTGCTGACGATCGACATAATCGCCATAAGTTATTATACGGAATGATATTTAATGCGTTCTGCTCTCTCTGCCTTCAGGTTTTTTCAACCCGATACTCCGCTGCGTAATGCGTCGTGGATCTTTATTCTCACCACCTTATTCTATTTTGTGGGTGCTGAATTGCGTCTGGTTGAAGCGTTGTCGCTGTTCTGGCCACTGAATGGCGTTATGGCGGGAGTATTCGCCCGTTATGCTTATTTGAATCGTCTGCATAACTACGCGGTCGCGTATGTTGCCATGCTGATGTACGACGCGGTCACCACCAGCTGGGGAATGGCCTCGCTGGTGATTAACCTGTCGAATATGATTTTTATCGTCGTGGTCGCCATACTGGTTCTGCGTGATAAACGGCTGATGAAAACCCCCGATCCGCTTAATGCGCTGCGTCTGTTTAACTACTGCCTGATTGCTGCGCTGCTGTGTGCCTTGCTTGGCGCGGTGGGGTCGGTCGGTATCGACAGTCACACCTTCTGGCCGCTGTTTGCCGACTGGTTTAGCGAGCAGTTTTCAACGGGGGTGCTGATTGTGCCGTGTATGCTGACGATTAGCCTGCCCGTGCGTGATATTCAGTTACGTCTGGAGCAGCTGTTCCCGGTTATGGCGTTGATTGTCTCGGTGGTCGCATCGGTGGTGATTGGCGGCGCGGGGAGCCTCTGTTTCCCGCTGCCGGCGCTTATCTGGTGTGCGGTACGCTACCCGCTGCCCGTCACCTGTTTACTGACGTTTCTCACGGGCGCCGTTGAGATCATTCTGGTTGCCAACTCCATTATCAATATTGCCGTTGCGACACCGCTTTCGACCCCGATGATGTTCTCAGCCCGGCTGGGCATTGCCACTATGGCTATTTGTCCGGTGATGGTCTCCGTCAGCGTGGCGGCCATTAATTCACTGATTCGTCAGGTGTCACTGCGGGCAGATTATGATTTTCTGACGCATGTCTATTCCCGCTCCGGGCTTTATGAAGCGTTAAAGCAAGAAGAGGCGCACCGGCATTCGCGTTTTTTAACCGTCATGCTGCTGGATATCGATTACTTCAAAAGCATCAATGATAACTACGGTCACGAGTGCGGTGATCGCATACTGGCGGCCTTTGCCCGGCAGGTTCAGCAGGTTGTCGGTGAGGACGGTATGGTGGCGCGAATGGGCGGAGAAGAGTTCGCGGTGGTCGTGAACTCCGGGGATGCGCAGCACGGTTTTGAACTGGCTGAACGCATCCGAACCACCGTCGCACATCATCCGTTTACCTGGCGCCAGCAGACGCTGTATCTGACCGTCAGCATTGGCCTGGGCAGCGGTAAATCTGAATCATGGCAGTTGACGGAGGTCTTTAATAAGCTGATGGCTGAAGCGGACGATCATCTCTATCGTTCAAAGAAAGCGGGGCGAAATCGGACCAGCGCCCGGCTGTCGGATGAGCAGGTTACTGCAACCTCCGGCAGCGAAACATCACTGCATTAGTCGTCATGAGCCAGTGACGTTAACAAATAGCGTCTGAACAGGATATTCGTACACTGACAATGTCTCTGTTTAAGCTACGCTTTTAGTAAAGCTTGCGTCAGGAGACGTTATGAAAACACCTGCAACCCCTGAAAACGAAACGGAACGTCTGAACTCGCTGCGCGAATCAGGCCTGCTTGAAATCGACAGTTCGCCGGCCTTTGACCGCCTGACGCGTCTGGCAAAACGCTTTTTCCAGGTGCCGCTGGCGATGGTCAATCTTATCGATGAGCATTCGCTGATCGTGAAGTCAGCGGATGGCCAGGCACCGGACTCTGTCCCGCGCAATATCTCATTTTGTGGCCATACGATCCTCAGCGAAGCGCCGCTGGTGGTGGGGGACATGCGTCAGGATGACCGCTTTGCCGATAATCCGCTGGTGGCCGGTGAGCCCGGCGTTCGTTTCTACGCTGGTTTCCCGCTGCGTCTGCGCGACGGCGCGAGCGTCGGATCGCTTTGCCTGATTGATTATTCTCCGCGCGAGTTTACGGCGGCCGATCTTGCCGTGCTGGGAGACCTGGGCGCGCTGGCAGAAGATGAATTTGCCGCCGTCAGTGCGGCGACTACCGATGAACTCACCGGCTTATTCAACCGTCGGGGCTTTAATCAGCTCGTCCGGTTTACCCTGTCCGTCGCCCGACGCCGTGCAGAGCCGTTAACCCTCGGCTGGCTGGATCTGGATCGTTTTAAGGAGATAAACGATCGCTACGGTCACGAGGAAGGGGATAAGGCGCTGAAGGTGATGGCGCAACTGATGCGTTCCTCCTTCCGTGAGGCGGATCTGCTGGTTCGCTTTGGCGGGGATGAGTTTGCCGTGCTGTTCGCCGATACGGATGAGCAGGGGGCCTGGATTGCGATGCAGTATCTGGCCGAGCAGGTCGAAAATTATAATGCCCGCAAACTGCATCCGTGGTCGCTTCTGTTCTCGTGGGGCCTCAGTGAATTCGACCACAATGGCCATGACCTGCAACAGTGGCTAAAAGAGGCCGATGAAAAGATGTATGCCATGAAGCAGCAACGCCATCGCGAAAGATGACATAACAAAAGCCTATGATCGATCCGTTTGCGTTAATAAGATGTTAATTGCACAGTGACGGTATTCAACGTAAGGAAAAACAATGAATACCTCACTGCACATCAAAAACCTCACCCGGGAAGAGATCCTCACCCACCTCGATGCGTTGTCCGCGATCCTCGAAAACTGCGTTAACGGCGGCGCATCCGTCAGTTTTATGTTGCCCTTTAGCCCGGAGAAAGCGCGTGCTTTCTGGCACGGTATTGCTGAGAGCGTGGGACGCAATGAACGTCTTGTGCTGGCCAGTATCGATCCGCAGGACGGTGTTATCGGCACGGTACAGTTGATCACCGATCAGCCGGAGAATCAGCCGCATCGCGCGGATGTGGCAAAACTGCTGGTCCATGAAAAAGCGCGCCGTAAAGGGGCGGCAATGGCTCTGATGGAAGAACTTGAAGTTCAGGCCAGAGCCAGAGGCATTTCGGTCCTGGTACTGGATACGTCCGCCGGCAGCGGTGCCGAGACGTTCTACCAGCGTGCTGGCTGGCAAAAAGTGGGGGAGATCCCGCGCTATGCATTGATGCCGGATGGCGCGATGACCGCCACCTCCGTGTTCTATAAGTTCTTATAATTATTTTTCACAACTCCATCATGAATTGATCAAAACAGGGTTCCCGGTCGTAAAGTTTTGATAAGTTATCGTACCAATCTTATCAGGCTGTATGACTAATTATAAAAGGAACCCATTGTGAACACACTTAACCGTCATGATTTTCCCGGTCCACACTATCCGGAACGTATCATTCAGTTTGGTGAAGGCAATTTCCTGCGGGCGTTTATCGACTGGCAAATCGACCTGTTAAACGAACATACCGATCTCAACGCCGGTGTGGTGGTCGTTCGTCCCATTCAAAGTGATTTTCCGCCGTCGCTGAATACGCAGGATGGTCTGTATACCACGATCATTCGCGGCCTGAACGAGAAGGGCGACGCGGTGAGCGATGCACGTCTTATCCGTTCCGTTAACCGCGAAATCAACGTTTATAATGAATACGATGCGTTCCTCAGGCTGGCTCATAACCCGGAGATGCGCTTTGTGTTCTCGAATACCACGGAAGCCGGGATCGGTTATCACGCGGGCGACACCTTTGAAGATGCGCCTGCCGTCAGCTACCCGGCGAAACTGACGCGATTGCTCTTCGAGCGTTTCAGTCATTTTAACGGTGCGCCAGACAAAGGCTGGGTCATCATTCCGTGTGAACTGATTGACTACAACGGGGATGCGCTGCGGGAACTGGTGCTGCGCTACGCGCAGGAGTGGGCGCTGCCGACGGCCTTTACTGAATGGTTGAACGATGCCAACTGCTTCTGCTCGACCCTGGTTGACCGCATTGTAACGGGTTACCCGCGTGAAGAAGTGGCCGCCCTGCAGGCTGAACTGGGTTATCAGGATGGGTTCCTGGATACCGCCGAACACTTCTATCTGTTTGTGATTCAGGGCCCTGACTCCCTTGCCAGCGAACTGCGTCTTGATAAGTTCCCGCTCAACGTATTGATCGTGGATGACATCCGGCCTTACAAAGAGCGTAAAGTCGCCATTCTGAACGGTGCGCACACGGCGCTGGTACCGGTAGCTTTCCAGGCCGGGCTGGACACGGTAGGCGAGGCGATGAACGATGCTGAAGTGTGCGCTTTTGTCGAAAAAGCTATCTATGAGGAAATTATTCCAGTACTGGATTTGCCGCGTGATGAGCTGGAATCGTTCGCCAGTGCGGTAACGGGTCGTTTCCGTAACCCTTACATCCGGCATCAGCTGCTGTCGATTGCCCTCAACGGGATGACCAAGTTCCGCACCCGCATTCTGCCGCAGCTGCTGGCAGGGCAGAAAGCAACCGGGTCATTGCCTGCGCGACTGACGTTTGCTTTAGCGGCACTGATTGCGTTTTATCGCGGGGAGCGTAACGGGGAAAGTTACCCGGTTCAGGACGACGCGAACTGGCTGGCGCGTTTCCAGCAGCTGTGGACACAGCATCACGATCGCCAGATCACTACCCGCCAACTGGTAAAATCGGTACTGAGCGTGAGCGAACACTGGGAGCAAGATCTTACGCAGGTTAACGGCCTGGTCGAGCAGGTTACACGGGATCTGGATGCTATTCTGCTTCAAGGAATGCGTGCGGCGGTTAAACCGCTCTGCTAACACCGTTGCCCGGCTTCGGCCGGGTTTTAATGGGGATCTTATTAGTTACAACATACTATTTGCTCTGTTTTTAAAAAACACCTCTGACACCGTGCGGTTTAGGCTAGCCAGGTCAGAAAATTCAATGTTTTATTAACATGCTTGCAACCGTGAGGGGGATCACGTTTAATAGCCACGCTCTTTTTCTTTCCTGAAACTCACTATGATTGTTCGTCCTAAACAGCACTGGTTACAACTCATCTTTGTCTGGCATGGCTCGGTACTGCCAAAAATCTATACCCGCTTGCTACTCAACTTTTTGCTTTCTATCGCCGTGATCCTGATGCTGCCGTGGTACACGTCCCTTGGCATCAAATTTACCGTTGCGCCATTTAGCATTCTCGGTGTGGCGATCGCTATCTTTCTCGGTTTCCGAAACAACGCCTGCTATTCCCGCTACGTTGAGGCGCGCCAGCTTTGGGGGCAACTGATGATAGCGGCACGCTCTCTGTTTCGCGAGGTAAAAAACACCTTGCCGGACGATAAACATCTCGGCGAGTTTGTCCGCCTGCAGATTGCCTTTGCCAACTGTTTGCGCATGACCCTGCGCCGGGAAACGAACGCCGAACAACTTTCCCGTTATCTTCCGGAAGATGATTTACGCAAGGTGATGAACGCCAACTCGCCGGCGAACCGTATTTTACTGATCATGGGGGAGTGGCTTGCCGTCAGGCGCCGCAATGGCGAGCTCTCAGATATCCTGTTCCACAGTCTCAACAACCGGCTGAACGACATGTCCATCGTCCTGTCGGGTTGCGAGCGTATTTTGACGACACCCGTACCGTTTGCTTACACGCTGATCCTTCATCGTACGGTGTATCTGTTCTGCATCATGCTGCCGTTCGCGCTGGTCGTCGATCTGCACTACATGACACCTTTTGTGTCGGCGCTGATTTCTTACACCTTTATCTCGCTGGATACGCTGGCGGAAGAGCTGGAAGACCCGTTTGGTACCGAAGATAACGACCTGCCGCTGGACGCCATCTGCAACATGATGGAACGTGACCTGTTGCAGATGAACGATGAAGAAGAGATCCCCGAAAGACTGTTACCGGATAAGTATTATCAACTGACCTGACGGGCATTCCATTCGTCACGGGTGATTTCCCACAGTTCGGAATCCAGTATGCCGCTGACGTACGCTTTCTTTTCTGTCCTGATAAGCCGCATGCCGCTACTGTCTGAAATACGGCGGGAGCGGCTGTTAGCAGCCGCTTTTGGCGCACGCAACACCGGCTTGTTCAGGGTGTTAAACCAATAATCCGTCGCCGCAATACAGGCCTCACGCATGTATCCCTTACCCTGAAACTCCGGCGCCAGCCAGAACCCACGGTTGTTATCTTCGACATCGTACAGGCAGATAATCCCCATCAGCTCATCCGGCGCCTCGCGACGTCGAATACTCCAGAACCAGGCAATGCCTTTTTCCATATCCGGCAGTGCAACGTTATTAACATAATACTCCGCGCCGTTATCCGGGTAGGGCCAGGGCACTGAGGAGACCATATAGCGAACGATTTCCCAGCGTGGATAAAGCCGCTGTATCTGGGCGGCATCTTCCGCGACCAGGGGAATGAGTAACAGGCGGTCTGTCGTTAGCGTCGGTATTGTCATCCGTGGTTCTCCCTGTTTAAGCGTTATGTTTTTGTTCACCTTCTGATATTTTCATCTCTATCACATTCTTTTTCGGTGTGCTGGAATTCTTTACTACCAATAACTGCTTTTAAAAGGCTTTCGATTTGTAATAAGAGGAATATATGGCTGTTACGGTAAGAGCTTTACGCGCAGAAGATTATTCCCAGTGGCGTCCGCTGTGGGACGGCTACACCTATTTTTATGACTGTGTCCTCGATGAGTCCGTGACCGCCGCGACATGGCAAAGGGCGCTCGACGAGCGTTCATCGATGTTTTGCCGGGTTGCGGAAAGCGACGGCAACGTCATCGGCTTCGCCATGTGTATTTTGCACGAAGGAACCTGGTCGACAGCGCCCGTTTGTTATCTGGAAGACCTGTTTGTTGCTGCCAGCCAACGGGGAGCAGGGACCGGAAAAGCGCTCATTGACGCCCTGATGGACGAAGGCAAGCGCGAAGGGTGGTCAAAACTTTACTGGGTCACGCGGCAGAACAACCCGGCACGTAAACTCTACGACCAATATGGCGAAGCCGACGATTACGTTCGTTATCGCGTCTCGCTTTAAGACGCAATGACCTGTGTTTGTATCACATTGTATCAACGCCTCTGATACATACACAGGCTTGCAATAAAGGCCCATTCGCACATATCCGCTATACAAACCGATGTTGTTATATCCCCGTGAATCGTACTCAATCGGAGATAACAACATGTTCAGCAAACTCGCATACTCAACTCTCGCATTAACCGTTTCTCTTGGTACCGTCATGTCCTGTCAGGCCGAAGCAACCGGTACTGATTTCACGACGGCGTTTGATCATCCTCAGCAGATTAACGCCGGCGACCTTAACGTCGGTTATGTCGACATCGGCCCGAAAGATGGCCAACCGATCATTTTATTACACGGCTGGCCCTACGATATTCATAGTTATGCGCAAGTTGCTCCCGCGCTGGCTGCCAAAGGATATCGGGTGATTGTGCCTTCTCTGCGTGGCTACGGAACTACCCGTTTCCTCTCAGACAAAACGCCGCGTAACGGCCAGCCTTCGGCCATGGCGAAAGACGTTGTGAACCTGATGGATGCCCTGAACATCAAGCAGGCCGTTTTTGCCGGATACGACTGGGGTGCCCGTACGGCGGACATCGTCGCGGCGCTGTGGCCAGAACGCGTTAAATCGCTGGTCTCCGTCAGTGGATACCTGATCAGCAGCCAGCAGATTGGCAAACAACCCTTACCGCCGAAAGCAGAAGTTCAGTGGTGGTATCAGTTCTATTTCGCCACCGAACGTGGTGCTGAAGGCTACGCCAAAAACACCCATGACTTCGCCCGTTTGATCTGGTCGCAGGCATCACCTGACTGGAAATTTAGCGATGCAACGTTTAACGCCAGTGCCAAATCCCTTGATAACCCGGACCATGTCGCGGTGACGCTCAGTAACTATCGCTGGCGTTTAGGGCTGGAAAAAGGGGAGCGCAAATACGACAGTTATGAGCAAAAACTGGCAACGCTTCCGAATATTACCGTCCCGACGATCACCATTGAAGGCGGAAACAACGGGGCGCCACATCCTGCTCCACAGGCCTACGCCGGGAAATTCACCGGTAAGTATGAACACCGTACCTTTGGCAAAACCGTAGGTCACAATCCTCCGCAGGAAGATCCGCAGGATTTCGTCAACGCAGTTGTGGACGCAGATAAACTCTGAAATGTGCTATTTTCAATACGTTACCCTTCAGTCTGGAGATTTCTGTGGAGCATATTGATCATATCCTTGTCGTCGATGACGACAGGGATATTCGTGAGCTGATTGTCGATTACCTCGTTAAGTCCGGATATCGCGCCTCTGGCGCGGCGAATGGCAAAGAGATGCGAGTTGTGCTTGATAAACAGCATATCGATCTTGTGGTGCTGGATGTCATGATGCCCGGCGATGACGGATTAACGCTGTGTCGTCAGCTCCGAAGCGGTAAACATAAAGACTTGCCCATTCTGATGCTCACGGCGCGTAACGAGGAAACAGACCGGATCCTGGGGCTGGAGATGGGGGCAGACGATTATGTCGTGAAGCCTTTTGTTGCACGCGAGTTACTCGCGCGGATCAAAGCCATTTTACGTCGTTTCCGCACAATGCCCCCCAATTTACAGGTGACGGAAGCCGGGCGACTGGTCACGTTCGGTGAATGGCAACTGGACACCGTGGCCCGTCATTTAATCGACAGTGAAGGGATGGTAGTGGCGCTCAGCGGGGCGGAATATCGTCTGCTGCGCGTGTTCCTCGATCACCCTCAGCGCGTCCTGACCCGGGATCAACTGCTAAATCTGACCCAGGGGCGCGATGCCGAGCTTTTTGAACGATCGATTGATCTGCTGGTGAGCCGGGTGCGTCAGCGTCTGAATGAAGACGCCCGCACGCCGGCCTATATCAAGACCGTGCGCAGTGAAGGTTATGTCTTTACAATGCCGGTGACCATAAAAGAGGCCAATGAATGACGCTTTGGCCACGCTCGTTGCTGTCCCGGCTGTTGGTCATCGTGCTGGCTGGACTCTTACTGGCGAATACTCTCAGCCTGACGCTGGTGATGGTTGAACGCATGCACAGCGCCCGCACCGTAATGCTGGGTAATCTGGAAAACGATGTAGCCACTAGCGTGGCCATTCTTGACCGACTTCCCGCTCAGGAGCGGGCGGCCTGGCTGCCGCGGCTGGAGCGCGGTAACTATCGCTATATTCTCGGGCCTGGAGAACCGGGCGCACCGCCTGAGGATAAGCGTTCACGCGATGCCATTCGAACGCTAAAAGAGACCCTTACGGCTGACTACCCGCTCACGTTTACCGCCGTTCCCGGTCCCATTTCCCATATTCAGGCGCATCTCACCTTACGTGATGGCGCACCGTTGACCATCGATCTGACGCCACGCATGCCGCCGGTCGCCAGCTGGTTACCTGTTGTGCTGGTATTGCAGCTGCTGCTGCTTGCGGCCTGTGCCTGGATCGCCGTGCGTCAGGTGATTCGGCCTTTTTCTCAGTTTACCCGTGCAGTTGACGCGCTGGACCCGGCGGCAAACACACCAATGACGGAGAAGGGGCCGGTAGAAGTGCAAAGAGCCGCGCATGCCTTTAACGCGATGCAGGCGCGCATTCAATCCTATCTTCGCGAACGCGCGCAGATCCTGGCATCCATTTCTCACGACCTGCAGACGCCCATCACGCGCATGAAATTGCGCGTCGAGATGGCCGATCAACCCGAGTTACGCGACAAGTTATTGAACGACCTCGATAACATGACCCGTCTGGTGCGGGAGGGGATTGCCTATGCCCGGTCATCAGAATCCCTGGAAGAGACCTCGCTAAAGCTGGAGCTCAATGCCTGGGTAAACAGTATTGCCTGTGATTATCAGGACATTGGTAAAAACGTGCAGTTTCAGGCAAACGACGCCCGCCTGCCGATAGTGACTCGGCCGCAGGCGCTTCGCCGGGTGATGACCAACCTCCTGGATAACGCGCTTAAGTTTGGTGGCTATGCCGTTATTGAGATTGATGATTCTTCTGCCGGACACATTGCTATCCATATTCTGGACGGCGGGCCGGGGATACCCGAGGCTGAACTCGACGCGGTATTACAGCCTTTTTATCGGGTAGAAACATCGCGTAACCGTGATACCGGCGGAACCGGCCTGGGGCTGGCGATTGCCGCACAGCTGACCGCGCAGCTTGACGGGAAACTGCGGCTGGCAAACCTTCCTGAAGGCGGGCTGAAGGTCACGGTAACGCTGCCGCGTCGCTAATTGTACGGTTTTGTATCCGGTTGCGTGACCGATACGAGAGCAGACAAATCGTCCCCTTTTGCACACATCCCAAACACATCCGTACGATGAAATACCCTCACTGCAGCGTCGCAGGCCATCTGTAATGTGAGGTTTTTATGTTTTTGATAATCGCGTTTCTGGGCGGGATGATAAGCCTGCTCAGTCCATGTACGCTCCCGGTGATACCTCTTCTGTTTGCCGGTTTTCAGGGGCAGCGAAGACATATCCTGGCTCTGCTGGCAGGGATGATCGTGATGTTTACCGTGGTGGCGATGGTTGTCACGGTTGCCAGCGAATGGATCACGAATGCCACGATAATAGGGCGCTGGCTGGCACTCATTATTCTGGCTACAGCCGCGCTGGCCTTGATTTTCCCGTCCTTCGCCCAGCGTATAGCCGGGCCTGCGGTCAGCGCGGGCAATATCCTCAATACCCGCAGCGGACAAACGCGCGGAATGTTTTCCGCTTTCCTGGCCGGACTGGCCGTCGGTCTGCTCTGGTCTCCCTGTGCCGGACCGATCCTTGGGGCTATTTTCAGTATCAATATTGCGGGTCATTCGGCCATCACCACCGGCGCGCTGTTGGCGGCGTATGGCAGCGGATGTGCGCTTATGCTGGGCCTGCTTATGGCCGGCGGTCGGAAACTGATGGCACCGCTGCGGGCCAAATCAGCGCTGATGGAAAGGGTGCGCAAGGGGGCGGGCGTGGTGATGTTAGCGGCTGTGGCGTTCAACGCCACGGGGATGAACTCGGTGCTGAAAGGTGCAAATGGGGTGGCAGACCGTCTTGAAACGACGCTGTTAACCCTGGCGAAGCCCGCCACTGCGCCAGTAAAACTGCAGCCGGTCGTCATGACCGAACCCAGCAGTCAGTTGCCTTCGTTAAGTGGCGGAACCGGGTGGATTAATGGTGACCCTGTCACGTCTGAATCATTGCGAGGTAAAGTCGTCCTGATTGATTTCTGGACCTGGGACTGCATCAACTGCCAGCATACGCTCCCGCATGTCCGCGACTGGGCCACACGATATCAGTCCCAGGGTCTGGTGGTCATCGGCGTGCATACGCCTGAATATCCGTGGGAAAAACCGCTCTCGTCGGTGAAAAACGCGGTGAACAAATGGCAACTGCCGTATCGGGTCGTGACGGATAATAACTACCAGATCTGGAACGCCTTCGGTAACCAGTACTGGCCGGCACATTACTATTTCGATGCCAAAGGGCAGTTACGTTATACCTCTTTTGGCGAAGGTAACTATGAAGAACAGGAAAAAGTTATCCAGCAGCTGCTTAAAGAGGCCCGCTCATAACGTTGCTCAGGGCTGACGTTGAGCAATGATAAACAACCGTGGAAAAGCCAGCAGTATCTGCCCGTTTTCCTGGAGCGGATACTGCTCTTCCAGCATTTCATGGTAGCGTTTGAGAAAACGTTTCTGCTCGCTCTCATTAAGCTCCTGCAGCCACGGACGTAAACCGGTTGCGCTTACCCAGTCAATAATGGCCTGGTGTGAGCTCATTTTATGGAAATAGGTTGTCCGCCAGATATCCACATCACAACCGGCGTCTGTCAGAATGTCGTAATAGGCATGCACGCCGGGTAAGGCTTCACGCCCCCGGTCGGGATAGCCTTGTTCCCAGGCAACTTCACGCATCGCCACATGAGTGGGCTCAAGCCAGTTGTCAGGCATCTGAATGGCCAGTACGCCATTTAACGTGAGCAGAGAGACCAGGTGCGGCAGGAGATCGTAGTGGTCGGGCACCCACTGCAACGAGGCATTGGCGTAAATCAGGCTCAGCGGCTGGCCGGGCTTAAACTGGCGGATATCGGCCTCAACAAAGTGGCAATCCGGTAAGGCGCTGCGGGCTTCGTCGAGCATCGCAGGTGAGTTATCGACCCCTGTGACGTGCGCTGAAGGCCAGCGATGTTTTAACAGCGCCGTACTGTTTCCAGGCCCGCAGCCCAGATCGACGATGGATGACACGTCATCCAGGGGAATTCTGGCGAGCAATTCAGCGGCGGGGCGCGTACGTTCGGCTCCGTATCGCAGGTACAGGGAAGGGTTCCAGTCGGCCATCTTTGCATCTCCGTTGTGCATGCTTCAGCAAGAATAGCACACGCAGACACCTGCACTGCGGCAGGTGTCTGTCCTGCGGCAATTACAGAATGCCTTTCAGGGCAACATGATAAAGCAGCATGATGGTTTTCCCGTCGACAATCCTGCCCGTTTCAATGCCGCGCAGTGCCTCTTCCAGCGTCATTTCCAGTACGTCGATATCCTCACCCTCCGCTTTGAGTCCACCGCCTTCACTGGTTCTGTCTTTCGGCTGGTATTCGGCGAGATAAAAATAGAGTTTTTCAGTGACGGAGCCCGGGCTCATGTAAGCTTCAAAAATTTTCTCAACGCGGGAAACGCTATAGCCGGTCTCTTCTTCCGCTTCTGCTTTAATCCGGCTTTCCGGATCCATGTTATCGAGCAAGCCCGCAGCAGCTTCAATAAGGTCATCTTCGTGCCCGTTAATAAAGACAGGGAAACGGAACTGGCGGGTCAGAATCACCGTCTTTTTATCCCGGTTATAAAGCAGGATGGTGGCTCCGTTTCCCCGGTCGTAAACTTCGCGATTTTGCCGCTGCCATTCGCCATCGCGTCGCTGAAGATCAAAGGTATATTTTTTCAGGATGTACCAGTTATCAGACAGTGTTTCACTTTCTATGATGCGTACATCTGCACGTTTTGATTGCACGTTTGTTCCTCCTTACGTAGAGTAATTATCATAAACAGCATTGTCGTGCAGTTTCAAGATTAAACGTGCAATATCAGGAATTCCTTATGCTCACAACGCAGCGAAAACAATTGATCCTTGAAAAGCTCGAGGCTGAAGGTCAGGTCCAGTCGAAAGCGCTCAGCACGCTTTTCGCGGTGTCTGAAGATACCATTCGGCGTGATTTACGCGAGCTGGCGGCAGAAGGGCGTTTACAGCGTGTTCACGGCGGGGCGCTGCCGTCATCCTCGGCCATTGCCCCGTTTGCTGAGCGTAAATCGGTAAAGATGGATGCCAAGAAAAATGTCGCCCGTAAAGGTGCGCAGCTGATTTCTGACGGCCAGGTGGTGATCATTGACGGCGGCACGACCACGTCAGAGCTGATTACGTTTCTGCCTCCTGATTTGAAGATAACCGTGGTCACGCACAGCCCAGGCATTGCGCTGGGACTTGTCGAACATCCCTCCATTGAGGTTATCCTGATCGGTGGCCGTCTGTATAAACACTCTATTGTCGCGGTCGGCGCGGCTGCTATCGAAGGCATCGAAAAAATCCATGCGGACCTGTTCTTTATGGGAGTGACTGGCATCCATCCTGATGCGGGCCTGACGACCGGTGATTTTGAAGAGGCGAGTATCAAACGTGCATTTTCCGGCAGAGCCGCCGAAACGGTTGTGCTGGCTTCCCCCGAAAAAATCAATACCGCGTCATCTTTTGTGATTGGCGATCTGTCGCTGGTGAACACGATTGTCGTTGAAGACGATACCGATAGCGCCTGGATTAACGCGGTAAAAGAAAAGGGGGTTTCCGTGGTGATGACCTCTGAACCGGAAAAGGCATAACCCACGCGAAAAGCCTTTATGATCCGGCCTGTCGGTAAGCCGACAGGCTGGCAGGCAACATCAAACCTGAGGGATATCCTCAAGCGCAGTGTAAATCTCAAGTCCCAGCGTTTGCGCCACCTCAATGTCCATATCGGCCCCTTTGGACGCGCCGGCAATCCGGTAGAGAGCATCACATTTTGCAATGAGTCGGTGCGCGACGGGATACAGCATTGCTTCACTGATTTCATCACCCATCGATTTCGAGCCAGCCATTTTTGCCAACGGTAAGGCCAGCCATTCGCCAATAACCGGAACGTGGCCACGTTGATAGACGGCTAACGCCGCATTTTCAAGGCGAGCAAGGTTTTCATCAATGCGCGCCTGCACGCCATCGGTGCCGCTACGATAGGGGCCGGCGATTAAAATCAACTGTTGTGTCATATCAACCTCAGTAAGTAAAAATGCATGAGTTTGCACGTTTGTGCGTCTTTTGTTTCTGGCTTCATATTAATAGGCAATTTCGTGCAATTTCAAGTAATATTGTGCATTGTGAGTTTTTAAGACAGTTGCAGAAGAGTAGAGCTGGTCTATGCTCAAAAAGCAGAGATCAGCCATTCTCTGGGCGTATTGAAAAATAACAATAATCTTGCGTTTCAGGGGGGGGGAATGAAGAGGATCCTGCTCGTTACATTGTCATGCTTGCTCTCGGTAATCTCCTTTCTCAGCGTAGCCGCAGAGCCGCGCCAGGAGCCGACAGATCGGGAGCGCGCCAGAACGGTTTATATTTTCCATCAGCCGATTGTTATGCTACAGGCAAAATTCGGTCTGACCACGCCTGAAGAGCGAGTTTTGCGCATTCGTAATACGCTGCGCAATTTCTCTCAACAGGATGTTCGGGAACCCCTGAAAATTATTCCGGTTACTCGTTACAACCAACCGGGAAGATTGATTGTGATGAACGGCAAGCCGGTGATGTTACTGGCACAAGCCGATCTCGATGAGGGTGACGACCTGACGCTTGATGAAGCTGCTCAACGTGTGCTGACTCGAATGGAGGCACAACGTACGGCACTTCGCGATCAATATGACGCCGGGTGGCTGGCATTATCGGCAGGCAAAACGGCCGCAGGGCTGCTGGCACTGTTTGTTTTCTGGTACGGTACCTGGCGGTCATGGCGTGGAGTAAGGCGTTTTTATCGAGGCCGCATTCTTGAGAACCGCAGTATCATTCCACAAAGCTGGCGCAGGTTTGTCGGCGCGATTGAGACTCGTTTGTATGCTTTGCTGATGATTATTCTGGGTATTCTCGGGCTTTATATCTGGCTAAGTTGGGCATTCAGTCTGTTTCCCTGGACGCGCGTTTGGGGGGCATCGCTGGGTGACTGGACCATGCGTGTTCTGCGGGATATCGCACTGTCCATTGTCTCGGCTATGCCGGGCATTTTAATCGTCCTGATTATTTTTCTTATCACAGCCTTCATTCTAAAACTCCTTAAAGTCTTGTTAAATCAGGTAGAAGCAGGGCGTTTACACCTTCCCGGGATCCATCCTGAAACCGTCGGCGCGACGCGGAAGTTAATTTCTGTGGTGGTATGGTTATTTGCTCTGTCCGCGGCATACCCGTTTTTACCCGGGGCCAATTCACTGGCCTTTAAAGGTATCAGTGTGTTCTTTGGGCTGATGTTGACCCTGGGATCTGCCGGGGTGATGAATCATGCCATGAGTGGCCTGGTACTGATTTACTCGCGAGCCTTGAGAAAAGGCGACATCATTCGGGTCGCGGATAACGAAGGGTTGGTCACCGAGATAGGTATGCTCGCGACGAAAATCATTACGCGGGAGAATTACGTTGTAACCGTACCGAATGCTGTCGTAGTTAGCGGCAAAATCACTAATCTCAGCGCGCAAAATCCAGATGGTGGCGTGAACCTGACGACAGGTGTCACTATCGGATACGACACGCCATGGCGGCAAGTTCATGCCATGCTGGAGATTGCCGCCAGACGGGCGAAATGTATCGATCAGTCACAACAGCCGCTGGTAAGACAATTGAGTTTGATGGACTGGTATATTGCTTATGAACTTCAGGTGAAGCTGCGTGCCGGGCAATCACTGGCGGAGGCCCGCAATGAACTGCACAGCAATATTCAGGATGTCTTTAACGAGTTTAATGTACAAATCATGTCGCCAAACTTTGTGATGCAACCAGAAGGCGCGGTCGTCGTGACGGAAGATAACTGGTATGCAGCGCCGGCAGAGAAGCCAGAGAATAAACAGCGTGAGTGAAGATGGCTATGCAGGTTTAGAGGATTCGGAGCAGATAAGGTGCATTAGAGGATGTCAAACACCAGAACAAGGATGACCATAAAAAGCCAGATTCTGCCTTAATCTATGTAAGTGCGCATAATGTATATTATGTTAAATATTCTGGGTTTGAAGTTAAGTACATGAGGACCGCTCTTTCAGCAACTTACCGGCGAATCAGTCGTTTGCTAAAATTCAGTTGTGGCTTTACGATAACTTCATAACGCAACAATTATGGGGATATCGCTAAGTTCATGGCATATTCCATCTTACATTTATCCAGGAACAACCAGAGAACTCATCTCATGGTTGATACCGTAACTACCCTGCCCGTCATGTTCACCACAATTTAATGCAGACGACAAAGTCATTCAGGGTATGGAGCTTGATGCTTACATCAAGGCCGAGTAACTAGCTATGGTACATGAGGGGCTCGAAAAATCCCCCATTCAGCCTTCGACACTACATGCTCGACTTAAAGCAAAAGGAATTATGATTGAATCCGTTTTAAGGTTGGCTGTACTTTCAATGTAGAGATTTCATGGCTTTTGTCATACCATTAACACGCAACTGCGGAAGATTATGTGCAAAGTGGATGGCCATCTTTATACCTCACGTTTTCGAGAAGAAGCGCAATGAGCATGACGAAGCATACGTCGTGTTTGTTAAGTCAGCTGGCAACCGGGGAAATCTTATCTATGGAGTGAGAATCTCCACTGCTATCGGATCCTTCAACAATGGCTCATTCCTGTACATCACGTATTACGGGACTTTGGCGATAGTTGAGTATATGGATTGAGTTCAAAAAGGAAAAATAATGGCTGCATTTACAAGCGAGACAGAGCAATTTTTACAGCGCGTTGAGGGCGACAAAGAGCGCTGGACGTCACAGTACAATCCTGGTGACACAGTTCCTGTTTCAGGAATTTACCGTTGTACCGTATGTGGCAAAGAAGTGACCAGTAATAAAGATGATCCATTCCCGCCACAAAATCACCATCAACATAGTTCTCACCATGAAACGGATACGAAGAATTGTCCGCTTTGTGCGGATGAAACCCTAAGGAGAAGCTTGTGATAAAGACAATTACCATTCTTTTAGTTGGCTTGTTTTTTTCTGCATCAAACGTTTTTGCAAATACAGAATTAGTTTTTCAATGTATGACAAAAAGCAAAAAAATAATAAAAATAGAACGTACAGATGAAACCTTAAAGTACACATATGGCAATGATAAAAAAAATGATTTAACTCTAGAGACTCGACTTTTCAGCGAGAAAATTCCAACTATTTTTTCATCAGATGTTCAACTTGGAAACAAATCCGGACCTTATGTTTTTAACACTGTTACATTCCATAATGGAGAATATACATATTCAGTCTCCGCATTAAGTGACATCAATGTTCCATCAGACGAAACCTTTACAGGGGTTTACGTCAACGGAAACAACATAAAAACCAATAAAATCAAATGTATAGAGGGTACGATACAAGATAATTTTGAGTCGCTCTTTACTTTTAACAGCTCACGCAATAAATAAAAAATGGGCTTACCATTAGGTAAGCCCTTACATCGAATCAATAAATGTCAATAAATATTTTTTCGTCGACAAACGTAATCAAATTTTTGTATCGGGCATCTTTTGTATTAGTACCCGGATTTACTATATTCGTCACACTATGTGATGCACTCTCTGTTATACCACCATCAGCTTTTTTATATGCATCATAAAAATCCCAAAAGAACAATGCTGAACGAACCACTTGCTTTGTTGATGCGGTAATTAACTCTGGATTCTCTTCATAATCCACTGGATCGCCCCAAACCTTATTAGCATACTGAGTAAAGGCTCTATAATTATATCTCCCTGTGAGTTGTTTCATCCCCCTGCCCTTATAGCGCCATCCATCACCAGACTCTGTATTACCATTACGTCCGCCATAAGCTTTATTGGCAATTGCTTCCTGATTTGCTCTGTGTGCACCTGTTCGCCCATCAATTTGCTGTTCATCAGGATGTCTTCGATAATAGCTGAAGAGACCAGGGAGTGCTGTTGCCGCATAATTTAAATCCTCATCAATCATGAACGTAGCTCCCGTTTCCTGATAGACCTGAGCCATAAAATGATACAGTCGAACCTCGGTATTAAGGTGACAACGTTCCAGATTATCATTTAGTTCATCCGCCACCTGCTGGAGAACCTCGTCGCTGACCTTGCGACTATTCGTCCATATCTTCCGCAACATTGGCAGCGTGATTTTCCCGCCTGCGGGCTTAAGCATCTCCAGAAATTCAAGCGGATGAAAATGCCATACATACCGCTGACTGGCGAACGGCGGAACCTTATCCATCCAGCGCGTCGCATCCAGAAATCCCCCGTTAGCCAGCTGCACAACCGGACTTTCGTCCCTGTCCTTAAATACCGATGACCAGCGTGTATCATCGCGTGTACTGTGCCAGTCGCTGTCGTGTTTCACTATCAGCCGCCGCGCATATTCCGGAATGTTCATCTGGTATGTATGCAGTGCGCCGAACAGCAGTTCGTCCTGGGATTTATCAGGATACGGGTCGGGCGGTCTTCTGTTTTCAGCGTTGTGGATCAGGCTGTCATAAAACATTTTTGCCTGTGCCGATGCGGGGCCTTTTTCACTGTCAAAGTGCGAGCTGATGCTTTTCAGGGCATCAATAACCCAGTGTTCATCCAGCGTGCGGGTAAAATCGGTTGTGTGTTCAGCTTCAATACAGTGAAAATTTAGCCCGGCTAAATCATGCTGGCTGAGCTGTTCCACATCGTCCTGGTGCATCCACGTATGCGGGCGGATCTGAAAGTATGTGACCCCGGTTTTATCCGTAAACGGGGACGTGGCATCGCGTGGAATAATTTTCCCTGCATCAGCGCGGGTAATGGCGCTCATCTGCTCAAAGGAACTTTCCTCGCCCTCCCCGTTTCGCAGGTACAGCGGCCGTTTCAGCTTCAGCTTAATGAACTGTTTGCCCGTTTTAATACCCTTCACGTTGGCCACAATATCCGGCACATGGTCATCAAGGCTCAGCAGTTCGATATGAGTTTTATAGTCCGTGGTAATAACCTGCGGATAATTATCTTCGTCGGCCAGGTCCTGAGCGCCGAGGAACCCGACCGGATCCCCTGCCTTCACCGTGACTTTCAGCGGAACGGACGGCACCACCACGTCATCAAACACGCCGTGATTCAGTGCGCTGTGCATCCAGTCAGGCAGGCACACGTAACATTCGCCGTCAGGCTCCAGAAATTCCGGGCGCATCGAGACCCAGAACAGCTCGCCTGCGGGCTTACTGTCCAGAAGACGCTGCACCAGAGCGAACGGCTCCGGCTGTTGTTCCAGCAGAAACGATTTTTGTTGCAGAACGACCAGCGTTTCACCCTGCATCAGTCTTCTGGCGTGGCCGTGTTTATTTGCCAGCACGTCGGGCACGATTTCACGGCTGTCATCGTGGCGGGAGTGTTTGCGCATCCGCACCCCGTGACCTTTCTGTGTGACCCGGTAAAGCGGGCGTTTCGGAAATTCTGACAGTGGCGCGATGTGCATGTAAAGCTGGTACAGCGTCAGCCAGGAAGATTCATCCTGCTCGTCGGGTTTGTACACCGATTTGACCAGCACAAAGGTACCGGACTGGCGCAGGGGGCGTTCCTGATAACACTCGATAGCCGCGTAATCGCGGTTAACCCGCCATGCCACCACCTCGCCGTCCATCATGAACTGAAGCGGCACCGATTTTTCCGGCGAATCCGCATCCGGCACCGAGGCCGGAGATGATGACGTCCCGATGTGGATCCCCCCGTGCCAGTAACGACTGATGCCAAGTAACCACCAACCGTGCGCGTTTTTACGGATGTCGGTCAGCAGCTCGTCATAGTTCTTATACTCCCGTCCGTCGGCCTTCCGTACCGGGTAACGTATGTTCATCGTCTTTCCTTAAGTGAAATCCCTAAAACCTCAATCATCGCAGGGAGTTAAAACGAAGGGGAGTAAAATTTATGCAAATTTTATTACTCAGAAAGTGGGCACGCTGGCGATGTACGCGCTGAAACGCAGTGACAATGCGCGTCAGGCATATATGGTTGAGCTTTATGCAAGCGAGTTGGCCTACCGCAAACATCTGGATGCCTCTCCATATAAAGCGTTTGTTGCTCAAGCTCCTGATATGGATTGATCGGAAGCTGAAAATCACACTGGTGCCGCAATTTACAGGGGACAAACACATCATACCCGATAAGCGGACCATCAATAATCTGGTGGTAGTCGAGGTGAAGCCGGAATATCAGACTGAATTCAAAAACATTGTCCTTCCTGAAATGGCTCAGTCGCTCAACATAGAAAAAGGCGTGCTTGCCATGTATGCCGCGACAGACGTAGATGATCCCCACCGCTGGTATTTCTATGAGATTTACGCCAGTGAGGAAGATTATCAACTCCACAGACAGACGCCGCACTTTAGGGATTATCTAAAGCAAACGGCGCACATGAGTACCCGTAAAACGTCTATTCCTGTCAAACCACTATTTCTGCGTAATAAAGGCGGGATAACCGCAGAAATCGCCCCTGTCGGCTAAAGCGTAGAAAAATGGCGTTTACGCAGGCCAGGTGTGATACATTCCGGGCGCTCTAATGACCACCACACATGACAGGTATGCAGAACATAACTCAACATTTTCGCTGGCTTCTGCTTGTTATCCCGTCACTCAGCGGTTGTGGCACGCTCTCGCAAATGTCCTCACCGGCAGGAACACAGGAACTCCTCACCCATAAATCGCTGGACGGCGACGTTGATAGCGTGGTCCGTCACTATATGGCGCAAAAATCCGTTCCCGGGATGACGGTTGCGGTGATCCATAATTACGGTTCTCCGCAGTTTTACAGTTGGGGCGTAACCGATGCGGCCAATCGCTACCCGATCGGGTCCAATACCTTGTTTGCCCTCGGTTCGCTCAGCAAAGGGATTACGGCGGAAGTGGTGGCTTGTCTGGTGAACGAAGGAAGGCTGAGTTGGGACGATAACCTGGCGACATTGCTGCCACCGGGTACGCCCTTAAGCGCAGATGCACAAAAAATTACTCTACTGGAACTGGTGACCCACACCTCTGGCCTGCCCCGTCAGAATATGGATGTTCCGATGCTGGGAAAATTCATCAGCTATTTAAGCAGTGGCGATAACTTTTATGGCGAACTGGATAGCGATAACGTATTGCGCTATTTAGCCAACTGGCATGCACCGCAGCATAAAATGCCGCAATACTCTAATACCGGCTATGCCCTGATTGGCTATATCCTGAAACACAAAACCGGCGAAGATATTCAGAGTTTAGCCTCGCGCTATATTTTTCAACCGCTGCAAATGGCTAACAGTAGTTTTATTCCCCAGACGTTAAAGGGATACCCGCAGCGTGCGCTTGGCCACGCTGGCGATCAGCCCAAATTCATCCCGCGCGGTCAGCTGACGCCCGACTGGCATTTTTCCAACAACATGGTAGCGGCAGCGAGTTTATACAGTAACGCCGAAGATCTGGCCGCGTATGCCCGCTATCATGTGGCGACAACCGACAATCGCTTATTGGATAGCGTCTTTGCTGAAGTCAGTAATACCGATATTCAACGCGCCGACGGTGTACAGGGTATTGCCTGGACCACCGACTTTATCGGTCTGGAAAAAATTACTTATCAGGTAGGCTATATTGGCGGCTACTCAAGCTTTATCGGTTTCGATAAACAAAAAGGCAATGCGGTAGTCGTGCTTCAAAATGCTTTTAACTGGAGTAACTATATTGGTATCGCACTATTGATGGATATGGCGAAGAACGATAGCCAGAGAGAAGAATATTCTCGCGCGCTGTAACCTCGCCTGGTCATGTCTGCAAACCAACTGCAGCGCTTCTCCGTATCGGCATGATACTGCTCAGCGGTGGCTGCATCCTTAGAAGAACTTCTAAAAGATGCTGAAAACGCCCCACACTCGAGGGGCGTATACCCGTGACATCCACCACGCGCCAGTTAATTCGCCTGATTCATACGGCGATGTTTCTCTGCCTGTTGCTGGTGAATAACAGAAGACTGCCCATTGTTCACCGTTTCATGCACAACGGCGGCCATCTCATGCTCATTCATCGCGGAGAAAGACTTTGCCGATTCGGGAGTAGTATTACAGGGGCCAGCTTTGAGCATTTTCTTGTGCATCTCAGCCATGGTTTGATGCGCAGTTGCCTGAGCGTTATTAACCTGGTCGTGCATGTTGATCGTTTCTGCTGCCCAGCCAGATGAGGTGACAGCCATAATGGTGACAATGGATAACAGGATCTTTTTCATGGTCGAATCTCCTAAGTTTACATGCTCTGCAATATCGCTGAATGAAAAGTCAGAGATAAATGCATCGGCGTCTGAATTATCATTGATTATAAAAACCGACCTCTGTTTATCCCGTGACGGGCTGATGACATTTCTGTCACCGGGCCATACGGGGAATAACCCCCTGCCCCATACGCATAAAAAAGGACACTCCAGCGTGTCCTTTTAATATCGTCGCGCGTTTATTTATGTCTTCGCAGCCAGATTAATTTGTAGGCGGCCGGAATAATGAACAGGGATAACAGCGGAGCCGTAATCATTCCTCCAATCATCGGCGCGGCTATCCGGCTCATGACTTCTGAGCCCGCACCGGTTCCCCAGAGGATGGGCAACAGACCGGCAATGATAACCGCTACGGTCATCGCTTTCGGTCTCACGCGGAGTACCGCCCCCTGATAAAGGGCTTCATCGAGACCTTCCGCGGTAAAGGTTTCCCGCTGGGCAAGCGCCGGATGGGCTTCAATGGCATGACGCAAGTACATCAGCATCACCACGCCAAACTCTGCTGCCACCCCGGCCAGGGCAATAAAGCCGGTTCCGGTCGCCACGGACATATGGAAGCCCTGCCAGTACAGGAACCAAATTCCGCCGACCAGGGCGAATGGCAGACTCATCAGAATAAGCAGTGCCTCATCAACACGACGGAATGCCAGATATAACAAAATGAATATGATCATTACCGTCATCGGCACCATCAGTTTCAGTTTTTTATTGGCGTGCTCCAGCAATTCAAACTGTCCGGAGAAAGAGACACTGGTGCCCGGTCTTAATTTTACGTGCTGGCTGATAGCGGTTTTAATGTCGTTTACAACCGACACCATATCCCTGCCACGAGCATCAATATAAATCCAGCTGGCAGGACGGGCATTTTCCGTTTTCAGCATGGTAGGTCCGGAAACGACACGAATATCAGCGACATCGCCCAGGGTAATTTGCTGTTTCATGGGCGTCAGAATGGGCATCTGTTTCAGTGCCTGTGGGCTGTTTCGGTAATCCTGAGGGTAGCGGATATTGATCGGGTAACGGGCTACGCCCTCAACCGTCTCGCCGGTTGTTGCGCCACCGATGGCTGATGAGACAAACAGCTGCACATCACCCACCGTCATTCCGTATCGGGATGCTTTCTCCCGGTTGATATCCACGTCGATGTAGCGTCCGCCTTCCAGACGTTCTGCCAGGGCTGAAACCACGCCCGGCACGGTTTTGGCCACCGCTTCGATACGTTGTGCCGTGGCATCAATATCAGACAAAACGGTGCCAGACACCTTGATACCGATTGGGCTTTTAATGCCGGTGGAGAGCATATCTATACGGTTACGGATCGGCGGTACCCAGAGGTTAGCCAGGCCGGGCAAACGCACGGTCTTATCCAGTTCATCAACGATCTTGTCAATCGTCATTCCTGGTCGCCACTGATCTTCAGGTTTAAGCTGAAGGGTGGTTTCGACCATTTCCAGTGGCGCGGAGTCGGTCGCCGTTTCAGCCTTACCGGTCTTACCAAATACGGACGCCACTTCAGGGACGGTTTTGATTAATTTGTCTGTCGTCTGCAAGAGCGCGGCAGCCTCTGCCGGCGATACGCCAGGTAACGTTGAAGGCATGTACAGCAGATCGCCCTCATTGATCTTTGGCAGAAATTCCCCCCCGACCTGACTCAGCGGCCATATGACCGTAAAAATAGTTAACGCCGCAACCAGCAAGGTCGTTTTCGGCCAGTGGAGCACACGAAGCAGTAACGGGTGATAGGCATTAATCAGCAGTCGGTTCAGCGGGTTGCTGGTCTCCGCGGGGATTTTCCCTCTGATCCAGAACCCCATCAGTATAGGAATGACGATGATTGCCAGCGCGGCCGCGCCCGCCATGGCATACGTCTTCGTGAAGGCCAGCGGCCCAAACAGGCGCCCTTCCTGTCCCTCAAGCGTGAAAATGGGGATGAACGACAAGGTGATGATCAGCAGGCTGATAAACAGCGCCGGGCCCACTTCAACGGACGCATCGGTAATGACCTTCCAGCGGGTTGCGTTGTCTATCTGCTCCCCTGGGTGTTGATGATCCCACTCTTCCAGCCGTTTATGCGCATTTTCAATCATCACAATGGCGGCATCCACCATCGCCCCCACGGCAATGGCAATCCCGCCCAGTGACATAATATTGGCGTTTAGCCTCTGGAAATGCATGACGATAAAGGCAAAGCACAGGCCAAGCGGCAAAGAAACGATCGCCACCAGCGCAGAGCGGATATGCCAGAGGAACAGCGCACAGACGATGGCTACCACGATAAACTCTTCAAGGAGTTTATTACTCAGGTTATCAATGGCGCGGTCAATTAACTGGCTGCGATCGTAGGTGGTCACCACCTCGACACCTTCTGGCAGGCTGGCTTTCAGCGTCTCCAGTTTGTCTTTCACTGCGGTAATGACTTCACGTGCGTTTTTCCCCGAGCGCAGGATCACGACGCCACCAGCAACTTCGCCCTGGCCGTTAAGCTCTGCAATGCCGCGCCGCATTTCCGGGCCCGTTTGCACGCGTGCCACATCGCGCAGATAAACCGGCACGCCGTTCTCGCCCGTTTTCAGGACGATATTATTGAAATCATCAATGGACTGAAGGTAACCGCTGGCGCGGACCATGTACTCCGCTTCCGCCATTTCAATGGATGATCCCCCTGCTTCCTGGTTAGATGATTCGAGAGCCTGTTTAACGTCGGGCAGCGTGACACCGTACTGCGCCAGCTTCAACGGGTTAACCTGAATCTGATACTGCTTAACCACGCCGCCTACTGACGCAACCTCCGCGACGTTAGGGATGGTTTTCAGTTCGAATTTCAGGAACCAGTCCTGAAGGGAACGCAGTTCTGCAAGATCGTGTTTTCCGCTGTGATCCACCAGGGCATATTCAAATATCCAGCCGACACCGGTGGCATCTGGTCCTATTTCTGAGCTTACACCGGCAGGCAATTTGCCCTGCACCTGGTTCAGGTATTCCAGAACGCGCGAGCGGGCCCAGTACAGGTCAGTACCGTCTTCAAAAATGACGTAAACATAGGAGTCACCAAACTGGGAAAAACCACGCACGGTCTTTGCGCCGGGTACCGACAGCATGGTTGTCGTGAGCGGATACGTGACCTGATTTTCAACAATCTGCGGGGCCTGACCGGGATAGCTGGTTTTTATGATCACCTGTACATCAGAGAGATCGGGCAATGCATCAACAGGGGTATTGATGATAGTCCATGTTCCCCAGACGCTGAGAAACAAAGCGCCCATCATCACCAGGAAACGGTTGGCGACGGAGCGCCGGATAATCCATTCAATCATCATCGTCTCCTTAATGGCCCGAATGCGCGTCGTCAGTTTTTTCAGGATGACGCATGCGCTCCAGCGCACCGCTAATATTGGCTTCGGAGTCAATCAGGAACAGACCGCTGACCACGACAGCATCGCCTTCGTTCAGTCCGCTGCCAATCGCGGACTGTTGCTGAGATTCATGCAGAACATGAATGCTTTTCGGCACAAAACGCCCTTCCGCATCGACCACAATCACCCGCTGTTCTTTGCCCGTATCAATCACGGCCTGGGATGGGATCAGCAGCATCTCCTGGCTACTGGCGTTCAGTTTCAGGTAGGCGTTCATGCCGGGTTTCAGGCTTTCGTCTTTGTTGGAGACCTGCAGACGGACCTGCAGCGTGCGGGTAGTTTGATCCGTGCTGGGGAGAATGTTCCATTTTTCAATGGGAAACGATTTATCCGGATACGCGGGCACTGAAATTTCAAACTGCGAGCTGTCTTTGAGAAGATACGCAATGGATTCCGGCACGGCCGCACTGATCCAGACCGGATCCATCCCCTGAATCTGTGCCACCACGTTATCTTTGGTAATGTTCATGCCCGTGCGCAGGTTAAACGCCGTAATCACGCCATCTATGGGAGCCTTGATAGTAAAACGGGTCTGGATACTCCGGGTCGCACGCAGTCGTTGAACATCCTCTTCCGGCATGCCGGCAAGACGTAGTCGCTCCAGAACACCTTTTATCTGGGTAGGGGTTCCGCCGGTACCCGATAACAACAGGAACTCGCTTTGCGCTTCTACCCATTCCGGAATGGTGATATCGATAAGCGGCGTCCCTTTTTTGACATGATCGCCCACGGTCAGTGGGTACACTCTCTCAACGAAACCCTCAGAACGCGCCTGTACAATGACAAACTGATATTCGTTATAACTGACGTTGGCCGGTATGGTCTGGGCGTAATTCAGCGCTCCCCGCATCACTTTCTGCGTTTTGAGACCCAGGTTCTGAACCTGCGTCGGGTCAATTCGAATACCCTCACTGCTTTTTTCGTCATTTTCATCGGCATATTTCGGCACCAGATCCATATCCATAAATGGAGACTTGCCGGGTTTATCAAACCGGGTATCCGGCTTCATCGGGTCATACCAGAAAAGAACTTTTCTCTCCGTCGTGGTCTGTTCTGTTTTTTCTGCGGGATACACCGACTGCCAGGCGATAACTGAAATCAGCCCTCCTGCAATAAGGCTGCCGATGATGACGGCAGCAAACTTTATTCTTAAAGAGGCCATGCTTTTTCTCGCTATTTAATGCTCTTGAGTAAAGAGATATTGCCCTGCTGAACAAACGTAAAATTAACGTGGCTGCCGGCTTTTAAGGCGAGAATAGTTTCGTCTGCCTGGACAAAGGTGAAACGCATGGTCATGGCGGGCCAGCCAATCGCTGGAATAGCATCGTGCGCGATAGTGATTTTTTTAGTGCTCAGTTCAACCGCTTTCACCACGCCGGTTCCCACGATAACCTGCTCTGGCGTGGCTTGTGCTGCTGTGCTCATCTCCCCGTGCTGATGTGTTTCAGCATGCAGGCCTGCAGAAAATATAACGGAGAGTGCGCCCAGTACGACCGCGTTAAATAAACTGTTCATTTTTTGATTTCCTGATGGAGTAATTAAAAGAAATTACTCAACCCAACCGCCGCCCAGCGCGGTGAATAAGTTAATTTCATTCACCTGTCGGGAATAGATAAGGTCGAGAATGGTTTGTTGTGTTGCAAAAAGAGAACGTTCGGCATCAAGCACTTCAATGTAACTGACCGCGCCACTGGAATATAAACCTCTGGCTCGCTGCAGGGTGATGTGTAGCGAATCAAGATAACGTTGCTGGGCGTCGAGTTGCTGACTGATGCTGTCCCGCAATGCGAGCGCGTCGGCGACCTGTTTAAAAGCCGCCTGAATTTTTTGTTCGTAATTGACGATTGACTGCTGCTGGCGAATTTCAGCCAGTTTGAGATTGGCTTTATTCCTTCCGGCATTAAAAACAGGAATGTCAATTTTCGGAATAAAATTCCACATCCCGCTTCCTGCGGTGAAGAGGCTGGATAATTCCGTACTGCTTGCTGAAAGCCCGCTGGTTAGCGTAATGGACGGGAAAAAGGCGGCGCGCGCCGCGCCAATATTGGCATCAGCCGCTTTCAGTTGATACTCCGCTTCCATAATGTCCGGGCGCTGAAGCAATATTTCTGACGGCAGACGAGGCGGCAGTTTGACGGGTGAAATCTCATCGACGCTGCCTCCTTTCTCTGCCGGCAGCGCGCGATAGGTTCCCAGAACCTGCTGCAGGGCATTATTGGCCTGCGCCAGCTCGCCTTCTCTTTTCGCTATTTCTGCACGGGTACTTTCAATCTGCCCCCGGGCCTGTTCAAGTGCCAGAACGTTGGTGCTGCCCGTTACCAGCTGTTGTTCAACAAAAGCCCAGGATTGTTGATAGTTTTTTAGCGTATCGCGGGCAATACGACGTTGTTTGTAGGCCAGCTGCTGGCTGAAATAGCTCTGCGACACGCTGGAGACGAGCAGGATATGCACGGCACGGCGGGCCTCCTCGCTGGCAAAATAGTTCTGTCTGTCAGCATCACTCATATTCCTGAGTTTGCCGAAGAAATCGAGTTCGTAACTGAGGTTCAACCCTGCGTCGTACTGCTGTGTGGTCGGCTTGTCCGTTTTCAGCCCACCGCTGTAGGTCACACCTGACGAGGCATTCAGCTGCGGATACCGGTCGGCATCCGTCACGTTGAACTGCGCGCGCGCCTCTTCAACCTTAAGGGCGGCCATTTTTAAATCACGGTTGTTATTCAGGGTTTCGGCGATCAGTGCTGCGACCTGAGGATCGGTAAAAAAGCTACGCCATCCGCTGTCGTGATACCCCGCCACCACCGGCGTGAGGCTATTTCGGGATAACGAGAACTGCTGCGGAACCGGTGCTGGCGGGCGCGCATATTCTGGTGCCAGCGAGACGCAGCCTGCCAGGAAAAATATTGTGCTAATGCTAAGTCGTTTTAATGTGCACATCACGCTTCTCGTCCAGGCAGGCCTGGTAAATGTTTCAAATGAAGTCCAGAGTATTACCAGGGTTACTCTACAGCGTGCTTCCTGTTTGCCTGGTGACAGGATAATGACAATGTTGTCATTCTTAACGTAAGTCATTGATAACGGTTTGAGGCTCTCTAGAATGTCCTGAGCAGCCAGTCAGGGGAGCAACATGAAAATACTGATCGTTGAAGACGAGATAAAAACCGGGGAGTACCTCAGCAAGGGGCTGACTGAGGCGGGGTTTGTGGTGGACCACGCTGACAATGGCCTGACCGGATATCATCTCGCCATGACCGCCGAGTATGACCTCCTGATTCTGGATATCATGCTTCCCGACGTGAACGGCTGGGATATCATCCGCATGTTACGTTCTGCCGGGAAGGGAATGCCGGTTCTGTTACTCTCAGCCCTTGGCACTATTGAACACCGGGTGAAGGGTCTTGAACTGGGCGCGGATGATTACCTGATCAAACCCTTTGCCTTTGCGGAGCTGCTCGCCCGCGTCAGGACGCTTCTGCGACGGGGCAATACGGTGATCACGGAAAGCCAGTTTCAGGTGTCTGATCTGATGATTGATCTCGTGTCCAGAAAGGTGAGCCGCGCGGGGAACCGCATCCTGCTGACCAGCAAAGAGTTCAGCCTGCTGGAGTTTTTTATGCGACACCAGGGGGAAGTGCTGCCCCGCTCCCTGATTGCATCCCAGGTCTGGGACATGAATTTTGACAGCGACACCAACGCGATTGATGTCGCCGTCAAACGGCTTCGCGCGAAAATAGACAATGATTATGAGCCGAAGCTGATCCAGACGGTCCGCGGCGTGGGGTACATGCTGGAGGCACCGGATGCGCGTTAAATTACCCAGACGCCCTTTTTCATTAGCCCTCAGGCTAACGTTTTTTATCAGCCTCTCCACGATACTGGCATTTTTCGCCTTCACCTGGTTTATGCTGCACTCCGTTGAAAAGCATTTTGCCGAGCAGGATATCAACGATCTGCAGCAAATCAGTACCGCGATGCACCGTATCCTGCAGTCCCCGGCAGATCCTGACGAGAAGAAAATCAGTAAAATCAAAGAGTCAATTGCCAGCTATCGTAATGTTGCGGTTCTGCTTCTCGACGCGCGTGGGGAGGTGTTGTTCAGTACGGCGCAGGGGTCAGCGTTACGCCCTGCCGTGAACACGGCGGCGTTCAGCACGCACAGTCGGGCACGGGATGTGTTTCTCTGGACGGTAGATGCCCCCACCCTGCAGCGTCATTCCGGCGCTGAGATGAAAAGTGACACGTACCGGATTATCGCCTCGTCAGGCACGGCAACGCTGCAGGGAAAAGCGCAGAATTACGTTATGCTGATCGGGCTTTCTATTAATTTCCATCTCCATTACCTCGATGCGCTGAAAAAGAACCTGATTGCGATTGCCGTGGTGATCAGCCTGCTGATTATTCTTATCATTCGAATCGCGGTCCGTCAGGGACACCTGCCGCTGCGTAACGTCAGCAATGCCATTAAAAATATCACCTCTGAAAATCTCGATGCGAGGCTGGAACCGTCACGCGTTCCGGTTGAACTGGAGCAACTGGTGATTTCGTTCAACCATATGATTGAAAAGATTGAAGATGTGTTCACCCGCCAGGCGAATTTTTCTGCCGATATCGCCCACGAAATCAGAACCCCCATCACCAATCTGGTGACCCAGACTGAAATCGCACTCAGCCAGAACCGGACGCCGAAAGAGCTGGAAGATATTCTCTACTCCAGCCTTGAAGAGTATAACCGGATGACCCGGATGGTCAGCGATATGCTGTTCCTGGCGCAGGCGGATAATAATCAGCTGATCCCGGACAGGGTGATGTTTGATTTAAGCGCGGAGGTCGTTAAAGTCTTTGATTTCTTCGAGGCCTGGGCGGAAGAACGCGATATCACGCTGACGTTTCACGGGATGCCCTGCCTGATCGAAGGCGATCCGCAGATGTTCAGACGCGCAATCAACAACCTGTTATCCAATGCCCTGCGCTATACGCCGGAAGGCAAGACGGTGACCGTCTCAATCGACGAACGGGAAAACGATTTTGAGCTGATGATTGCCAACCCCGGGAAACCTGTCCCGCAAGAACATTTACCCAGGCTGTTTGACCGTTTTTACCGGGTGGATCCTTCAAGGCAGCGAAAAGGCGAAGGCAGCGGGATTGGTCTTGCAATTGTGAAGTCAATTGTCACCGCGCATCATGGCAAAGTCCGCGTCGAATCGGATGCTCAGTCGACACGCTTTATCTTGTCCGTGCCTAAGCGGGTTACTCAGCACTGAGTGGTTGCTGCACAGCCCGACACACGTCCAGCACTTTCTCTCTCAGCCAGCGGTGCCCCGGATCCCTTTCCATTCGCGGGTGCCACATCTGCGATACCGTAATGGTTCGGGTTTTAAACGGCAGTTCAAAAACATGCACACTCTGCGCCATCGGCTGGTTCAGCAGATACAATGCCGGAACCATGGCGATCAGATCGGACGCCAGCGCCACGGATAGCGCCGTCGGGAAACCGGGCACGACGCTGGCAATTTTGCGCTTCATCCCCACTTCTGCCAGCGCATCGTCGACAAAGCCGTGTAGCGACCCGTCGGGCGCGGCAACCACGTGGCCCCAGGAAACATAATCGTGAAGGCTGACCGTGGGGTGTGCCGCCAGCGGATGTCCCTTACGCACCGCGGCAATGAACCGATCCTGAAATAATCGCTGCAGGCGTATTTCAGGTCCCATGTTGCTCTGCACGCCAATTTCCAGGTCAACCAGCCCTTCCCGTAGATAGCGTGACGTTTTCTCGGGCTTCGGCGAGAACCGAATACACACATCGGGCGCAGCTTCGGCCACGGCGGCAATCAGCAATGGGCCAAATGCGACCACAAAACCATCATTGGCTCTGATGGTGAACAGCCGCTCGAGGTTTTCCACCTTCAGCGTTTCAGTGGAGGGCTGCAGTACGGCTCTTGCCTCATACACGGCCCCTCTGGCTCGCTCCCGGGTGGCCTCGGCCCAGGGCGTCAGCACCATATTACGCCCTGCCCGCACCAGGATCGGGTCGCCGGTCACCTCTCGCAGCCTGCTCAGGGTACGGCTCATGGCTGACGTACTCAGGTTTAAACGCCGCGCCGCGCCCGCCACGCTGGCTTCGGCCAGCAGGACGTCGAGGGCGACAAGCAAATTAAAATCCGGATCGGACATGATGCATCCTCAGATAAGGCGTTGTATGCAACTGAACAGTGCAACTGCTGCGTCTTCCGCCTTGTATATCCCATGATTATAGTTTCGTCATCAACATTCTTTCCGGAGTTACGACGATGACGCTATTTTCAAACCAGCCCGGCGACGAAGGATTGCCCGGCCATGAACGCGCCCGGGTGATGGCCGCGGTAATGACCACCACGCTGATGGGCGTTTTTGATGGCACCATGATCAACATCGCCTTGCCTTCGATGGCAAGCGCGATGCAGGTGCCCGCGAATGTAGCCGTCTGGTTCGCCAATGGGTATCTGTTGTCCGCGGCCATGACTCTGGCCATCTTCGCTGCCCTGGCGGCCCGGGTTGGCTACCGCCCGGTGTTTCTGACCGGACTTGCCGTCTTTACACTCACCTCGCTCGGCTGCGCGCTGGCCCGCACCCCGGACATGCTGATCGGGATGCGGATTTTGCAGGGGATTGGCGGGGCGGCCACACTGAGTATTGCTCCGGCGATACTGCGCGCCGTCTTCCCCGGTCGACTGCTTGGCCGCATTCTGGGACTGCACGCCCTGCTTATCGCCTCCAGCACGGCCATTGCACCCGTACTGGGCGGGACGATCCTGGACGTACTGCGCTGGCAGTGGTTATTCGCCATTAACCTTGTTCCCGGAACGATTGCCATGCTGTTGGCCTGGAAGGCATTACCACGACAACCGGCTTCAGATCCCTCTCCGTTCGATGCCCCGGGCGCATTGCTCTCCGCGGTCCTGTTGGGGGCGATGATCATGACGGCCAACAGTTTCCAGCATGCTTCGCACCACATCAGCCACGAGGCTATCAGCTGGGCGCTGCTCGCCACGATTAGCGCCATCACCTTTGTCTGGCATATTCGCCGCACCCGAAGCCCCATACTGCCTCCCGTTATTTTCCACAACGGACGCTTTACGCTCGCCGCGCTCACGTCGCTGGCCTCGTTTGTGAGCCAGGGCATCACCTTTATCGCCCTGCCGTTCCTGTTTCAGAGCGTGTACGGCTACAGTCCGGTGGTCTCCGCGCTGCTGTTCACGCCCTGGCCGATAGGCATCGTACTGATTGCGCCGCATGCGGGCCGCTGGGCAGACACAATTTCAGCCCCGCTGATATCTACCCTCGGGCTATTCGTGTTTGTGGTGGGGTTGATCCTGCTCGCGACACTGCCCGCCAGCCCTTCCGCATGGAATATCTGCCTGAGAAGCCTGGTGTGCGGGATCGGTTTTGGCTGTTTCCAGAGTCCCAATAACCGGGAAATGCTCTCTAACGTGGTGCGGGAGTATGCCAGCTACGCATCCGGTGTACTGGCTATCGTGCGGACGTTTGGACAATGCCTGGGGGCTGCCGTGGTCGGCGTTCTGCTGGCCACAACGCAGAATCAGCCAGCTTTTGACGATCGGGCCGTTCATTATGCACTGTGGATTGCGGTCTTTACTTCGGCGGTTTCTGTCGTGTTTAGCGTGAGCCGGCTGCGCGCCACGCGTCAGGCTACGGCATAAACACGGTGCAGTGCACTACGCGCTGCACCTGTGATTTACTCCAGCGCCAGCAGCGCAAAACTCGCCAGCCAGTGTCCGCCGCTGTAGTGGCTTCCCACCACATGCTCGACGCTTGCCGCCAGATGTCGGTTGACTGCCTCGCGCAGCGCCTGTTGTCCCGGATAGTTATCCGGCAACGCGCGGGCAATATGCTTCATGCACCAGGCGCGGCTGAGGTTTAGCCCATCCAGATGGGCAATTTTCGGGTCGGTACGATCGCTCACCTCTGCCGGGTGCATCAGGGCCGAAACAGACCCCACATCAGGAAGAAAGGCGTCAAACCACGTGGGGAAATGCTCCGCCACCTTACTCATCAACAGCGCTTCCGTCAGCGCGCCGGAAATGTACTCATCACCACCCGGTTCATAGTGAGCCGGGTAATGCGTGTCAGCCAGATAAAAGCGCGTCGCCGCCGTCAGAATAGCCTGTTCAAGGGCGTTATCCTGCACTGCCCGGGCGTAATCAATCCCCAGCGCCAGCGCAAAAGCGGTGTTGTAATGCGTACCGACACGGATCGGATAGGTGAGCTTGCTGAGGTAATCCACCAGCCTGTCGCGAATGTCCTGCGTTAACGGCTGCAGTGTCTGATACCAGCTGGCGGCTTGAGGTAACACGGACTGCTTCAGCTCCTGCGCCAGCGCCAGAAGCCAGCCGTAGCCATAAGGGCGCTCGAACGAGGCGCGAAACGGTGCATTGAAATAGACCAGCTCTTTCGCCACCTTCTCCTGCGTGATGTGTTCATCAAACAGGGCGACAATTTCATCCCGGCACGACAGTTCAGGGTAAAGCCGCACGCAGCGCAGCAGCAGCCAGTAGCCGTGCACCGCCGAGTGCCAGTCGAAGCAGCCATAAAAAATGGGGTGCAGTTCGCGAGGTGGCAGGACATCACCGTCATCATTAAGCAGGTGCATAATGTGGTTCGGATATTCCTGGCGTAAATAGGTCAAAGGCATGCGGGCAAACGCGTCGGCCTGGTGTTGCGTTAATTCCATATCAGCTCCTTAGATCGTTGCCGCGCTTAGCGAAAAACGAGGAAATACATTAAGAACACGTTGACCACCAGCAGGGTTATCGCCGTTGGGATCTGGATCTTGATCACCTGGTACTTATCTTTAAGCTCCAGCAGCGCGGCCGGGACGATATTAAAGTTGGCCGCCATTGGCGTCATCAACGTGCCGCAATAGCCCGCGTACATGCCAATCGCCAGCAGCGGTGCCGGGTTACCATGGTGAACGTTAATCAGGAACGGCAAGGCGATACCGGCGCTGAGCACCGGGAATGCTGCGAAGGCGTTGCCCATGATCATGGTGAAAAGCGCCATGCCCACGCAGTAAATCACCACCAGCATGAACCGGCTATCGGGGTTCACAAACAGGCTAACGACCTTCTGGACTGACTCGCCGGTGTTCGCCACCACAAACACCCCACCCAGCATGGCCAGCATCTGTGGCAAAATCACCGCCCAGCCAATGGTGTCGACCAGGCGTCGGGACTGGCGAATAGCCTGCAATGGTGTGCCTTTTGTCAACCACCAGCCGGTCAGGATCGCCGCCACACAGGCGACGCACAGTGCCGCCAGCGTGAGCTGTTTCTGGTCAAGAAGGAATACGCCCCCTATCGACACCCCTTTCAGGAATAATGTCCCGATCACCGTAACCACCGGGATCATCAGCGCAGGCAGGAAAAGCCAGTTTTTCAGCCGCGTTGACGAGGCTTCGCGCTCGGCATCGGTAGCCATTTTATAGTGCCCTTTGCCGACCAGACCAAAACCCGCCAGCAGAGCAATCACAATGACGCAGCCGCCGATAATTCGATAAGCAAGGGATTTGCCCAGCTCCTGCACCATCAGGTCGCCAAACAGGAAGATCCCGCCGAACAGGAACCAGAATAGCGCGGTGGTAAAACGTTTAGGATTCGCGCGATCGCGCAGGGTCATCACGACCAGCAGCATCACGACAAAGCCGATCAGGTAATACACGCGGTTAATGGTGATCAGGGTCATCATGGCGCGATCTCCTGTGTACCCTGCTCAGCGCGCCAGGACATAACGTCACGACGGATGCTGGCATCCAGACGCAACAGGCGCGTCATATGAATAATCAATGCCGCGATGGCGGTCGGAATGGCCCACAGACCGATATGCAACGGTTCAATGCCCTGTATCCCATTCTCTTTCAGGAAAGCGTCGATCAGCAGCACCGCGCCAAACGCGATAAAAATATCTTCGCCAAAGAAAACCGCAATGTTGTCGCACGCCGCGGCATGCGCTTTGATCTTGTCCCGGATATGTTGCGGCAGTTCGCCATACTCATTGAGCGCTGCGCCTTCGGCCATCGGTGCCAGCAGCGGACGAACGGTCTGAGCATGCCCACCCAGCGACATCAATCCCAGCGCGGCCGTCCCTTCACGCGCCACAAAATAGAGCATCAGAATACGTGCCGAGGTGGCGCTGGCAATCTTTGCCACCCACGCCTGCGCCCGCTCTTTCAACCCGTAATATTCCAGCAGGCCAATAACCGGCAGGATCAGAATAAAGGTTGCCAGGGAACGACTGTTGACGAACTTCTCGCCAAAGGTCTCCAGCAACATCCCAAAATCCATGCCAACCAGCAGTCCGGTAGCCAGCCCCGCCACCACAACCACCAGTAGCGGGTTGAAACGCAGAGCAAAACCAATAACCACCACCGGTATACCGATGAGCGGCAACAGTGTCGAACCGTCCATAAACGTTTACCCTATCCAAAGTGAGCGTTGCGCGCCGGCGGCTATTTTTTTAATACTTCGCATCATGGCGAAGCGGGATGCAGTGCGGCGCGCGATGTTGTGTTTTGCGTCAGGCTCCGCAGAACCTGCACTAAAAAGCTATATCTGAACCACAAAAACATGTAAACAATTTATCAATAAAATGTTCTTATTTTATCGATGAGTTTACATTTCCGGGCCAACGTCCCCCCCCGTAAGGAACGTTATGACTGCAAAGAAGAGTGCTGGATCATCAAATCACGACGATATAACCGATGGCCGTATCGTGTCCTCTCGCCATCTGGTATCGGAACGTTGCGCGGAATTATCAGAGCTGGAGTACGCGTTGATCATGACCAGCAACGCGTTTAACAAATGGATGGTGCGCTGCATGACCGCCGCCGGTGAGCCAGATATGGGCGCTTTTGATGTCTCGCTTCTGCATCACGTGAACCACCGCGACCGCAAGAAAAAGCTGGCCGACATCTGTTTTGTCCTGAACGTGGAAGATACCCACGTGGTGACGTATGCACTGAAGAAGCTGGTCAAGGCGGGCTACGTGACGAGTGAAAAAGCCGGAAAAGAGCTCTATTTCTCAACGACGGAGGAAGGGAAAGCGCTATGCATGAAATACCGCGACGTGCGGGAAGCGTGCCTGATCAATATCCATGCGGAGAGCGGGATTTCCGGAGCGTCTATAGGTGACACCGCGCAGCTGCTCCGGACCATATCTTCCCTGTATGACACCGCCGCGCGGGCGGCGGCATCACTGTAGTTAAGGGCGTCTGAAAAGCGAAATACTTCGTCCGGCCAGATTGTATTCCACGGCTTTGGTGATGACCGTCCCGGGGACAACGTCATCCGCCGTGGAGAGTTCCAGTACCCAGCCTCCTTCGCCAAACTGGGGGATCTGGAACGGCACGGTACCTTCAAACGGGTTAAACAGCATCAGCACATCGTGCCAGAGGCCCGGCTCCTGTCTGAGGTCCGGTCTGCTGATGGATACGCCGAGGGTGGAACCTTCATCCCACTGCTCATCCTGCTGCGGGCCGCCGCCGGCGTTAAACCAGCGGATCTCAAGTCCGTCGCGCCAGCTTTCTCGCCGCAGCAATGGCTGTTTCGCGCGAAGGGCAATCAGATGGCGGGTAAAGTCGCGCAGGGCGGTGTCGTTTTCCGATAACCCCTTCCAGTCGATCCAGGAGATCTCGCTGTCCTGGCAATACCCGTTATTGTTCCCCTTTTGCGTACGGCCAAACTCGTCCCCGGCCAGCAGCATTGGCGTGCCGTGAGAGAACAACAGCGTGGTGAGGAAATTACGCTTCTGCCGCTCCCGGGTAGCGATAATATCCGGACTCTCTGTCGGCCCTTCCTCTCCGTAGTTATACGACCGGTTATCGTTGTGCCCGTCGTTATTGTCTTCACCATTGTCAGCATTATGCTTTTCGTTGTAAGACACCAGGTCGTTCAACGTAAAGCCGTCGTGGGCGGTAATAAAGTTGATGCTGGCCCACGGACGGCGTCCGCGCAGGTCGTACAAGTCACCGGAACCGAGCAGGCGCGCGGCGAAGTCGTTAGACACGTTATCGCCCTTCCAGTACTCACGTACGGTATCGCGATATTTGTCGTTCCACTCCCCCCAGCCCGGCGGGAAGCCGCCGACCTGATAACCGCCAGGGCCGATATCCCAGGGCTCACCAATCAGCTTCAGACGGGATAACACCGGATCCTGCGTGACGGCATCGAAAAAGCCACCACGCGGATCAAAGCCTTCGGGCTCACGGCCCAGAATTGTCCCGAGGTCGAAACGGAAACCGTCAATATGCATCGATTCGGCCCAGTAGCGCAGTGAATCCATCACCATCTGCAGCACTCTCGGGTGGGAGGTATTCACCGTATTCCCCGTGCCGGTGTCGTTAATGTAATACCGGTGTTGATCGGGTAAGGTGCGGTAATAGCTGAAGTTATCGATGCCCTTAAACGACAGCGTAGGGCCGAGCTCATTGCCTTCTGCCGTGTGGTTATAGACAACATCGAGGATCACCTCGATGCCTGCGTCATGATAGGCGCGCACCATATCGCGAAAACCCTGGATCCCCGCCGGACCGTAATAGCGTGACGCCGGTGCAAAGAAGCCGAGCGTGTTGTAGCCCCAGAAGTTTTTCAGCCCCCTGTCGAGCAGGTGTTGATCGTCCGGGAACCAGTGAACCGGAAGCAGTTCAACCGAGGTGATGCCAAGGCTTTTGATGTAATCGACCGAGGCTTTGTGTCCCATCCCTTCAAACGTACCGCGCAGTTCAGGCGGGATCGCCGGGTTAAGCTGGGTAAAGCCCTTCACGTGGCTCTCATACACAACGGTATTCGGCCACGGAATGGTTGGCCGGTTATCATCCTGCCAGTCAAAAGCATTGGGGTCGATGACCTTGCATTTTGGCGTGAACGGCGCGCTGTCGCGGGTATCAAAACTGAGGTCGAGATCGTCATGACCCAGCTCATAGCCGAAATGGGCGTCGTTCCAGTCGATATCGCCCACCAGTTCACGGGCATACGGATCGATAAGCAGTTTATTCGGGTTGAAGCGATGGCCGTTTTCCGGGTCATAGGGGCCGTAAACACGGTAGCCGTACAGCGCGCCAGGCTTCAGATCCGGCACATAGCCGTGCCACACTTCATGGGTATATTCCGGCAGCTCCAGCCGGGCGATTTCGGTTTTTCCTGAAGGGTCAAACAGACAGAGCTCAACCCGCTCCGCATGTGCTGAAAACAGCGCAAAGTTGACCCCCTTCCCGTCATAATTTGCGCCTTGCTGCTGGCCATGACCGGCCCGAATTTCAAACGTATTATCCTTTGGCATTTTTTGTTCTCCACGATCATTCGCAGGTAAGCAGAACCATTAAGCATCCCGTTTCAGACGTTACATCCAGCGTCTCTTGCAGAACCCGGCTTTCACCGGTGAACAGATCCCGGTAGCGTTTTCCTGCCAGCGCATCGGGTATAGCAATAGTGGTATTGGCCCACAGTGCTTCATAGGTCGTCACGTCGAAGACCAGTCGCGGCACGGCAACAATCAGCGCCTCCTCGTCTTTCCCGCGTGCGTAAACAATCAGGTTCTCCGCCCGCTCGCCGCTCACCTTCAGCGGCAGCCAGTCACCGTAATGGAATAGCGCGGCATAATGCGGACGAAGCCGTAACAGCGTGGCGGTGACATATTGCTTAACGCTTCCGTCTCGCCAGCATTCCGGGCGGGCAAATACCCCGGCATCCGCCGTGCTGAGGTGGTGCACCAGCGCGGGGAAATCCGGTTCCCGTCGGTTATCCGGGTCGACAAGGCTAAAGTTAAGCGCTTCGCAGCCCTGATAGATGTCCGGTACCCCGGGTGCGGTAAGTTTGATCACCGTCTGGCTGAGGCTGTTCATCAGCCCGGCACGGATAAAGGGCTGCATCGCCTCACTGAAATCCTTCAGGAACAGCGTGTTGTCCGGTGAAAGCAGATGCCGGGCATAGCTCAGCACCACGCTCTCATAGCTTTCGTTGCTGTCTATCCAGTCTGTGCGTTGTTTGGCTTCGCGCAGCGCTTTCTCCAGGAAGCCGAGGAAGCGCTCTTCGAGTGATTTCAGCCCGTCGACATCGTCAGGTGACAGCGTGGCGGGCCAGACGCCGGCCAGAGCCTGATAAATCATCCAGGTATCGGCAGCGTTCGGCGCGGTACCGTCGCTCAGAAAACGCACGTGGGTTTGATTCATCTGCCGCCAGCGGGCCAGATTTTCGCCCCACTGTTCCGGCGCTTCCGTCAGGGTATAGAGGCGTGCCCGGGCATCTTCACCACGCTTCGTGTCATGGGTGGATGTCCCGAGTAAGGCGTCAGGCTGGCGGGCAAGACGGATGCGCATTTCCTGATGAAAACGCGATAGCGAAAAGGCGCGCGGCGTCGGGTCTGCCCCCACTTCGTTAAGCGCCAGCTCCAGGTTATGGCGAAAGAACAGCGTATCTTCCACGGATTTCGCCATCAGTGGCCCGGTGAGTTGCTGGAAGCGGGTTCTGAAACGTGCCGCGTCGTCGTGGCAATTTTCAGGAAGATCGCCAGTGAGAATGCACACGATCAGGCTCAGGGCCGCTTCAGAGGTGTTAACGCTTGCGACAACGCGATTGAGCAGCGCCACGTCAGAGGCGGTTAAGCCTTCAGGGGTGCCGTAGGTCCGATACACCGGAAACGCGATCATCAACTCGCGCAACGCATGGTGGATCTCATCGGGTTGCAGTTCAACCGCATTGCGTCGGGCAAGATCGGTGGCGATAGTTAACAGGGTAGTGAATTCGCCCTCAAAATTGCGATCGGTCATCAGCCCTTTGGCATCCCGTAACGCTGCAAACCGATCAACGGTTTCCCCGAGCGTGTCGTCATGGATTTTCTCCAGGCGGTCAAGGCGACTGTCGTCCACCAGAACTTCCGCCAGCGAGGCAATAAACTCGTACCCCGTGGTGCCAGAGACTGGCCATTCGACGGGCAGCTGTTCCCCTTTGGCGAGAATTTTTTCAACCGTGATATAACAGGCCGGTCCGGTTGCCTGGCGCAGACGCTGCAGATAGCCCAGCGGATCGGCCAGACCGTCGATATGGTCAATTCGCAGACCGTCAACGACGCCAGAATGAACCAGTTCAAGGATCAGTCGGTGTGTATCACTAAATACCGACGCGTCTTCAACCCGCACGCCCACCAGGCCGGTGATTTCGAAGAAACGCCGCCACGAGAGCTGTTTCGGGGCTTCACGCCAGGACATCAGCCTCCAGCTCTGGGCCTCGTGCAGCGCCGCAATGCTTTTACCCTCCACAAAGGTCCCGGGGTTAAGAGGATAGGCGGTGTCGTAGTAGACCAGCGCGGCTTTGTCCGTGACAGGGTCACGCTTTACAGTGATGGCGCCCTTCTCAAGCTCCGCCTCAAAGGTGTCGCCCAGCAACGGCAGCGTAAGCGGCCGTGACCAGTCAATATCGAAATAGCGTGCGTAGCGGCTCTGTTTGCCGTGCTCAATCACGTCTCGCCACCAGTGATTCTCCAGCGAGGTCGACATGTGGTTAGGCACAATATCCAGTATCAAGCCCATTCCCGCCTGCCTGAGCGCGGCCGCCATACGGTCGAATCCTTCTCGTCCGCCAATGGCGGGGTCAATTTCATTCGGGTCGGTCACGTCATAGCCGTGCGTAGAGCCGGTCGTGGCGGTAAACACAGGTGAGGCATAAAGATGGCTGATGCCGAGATCTTTCATATACGGCACCAGTTCCACGACACGGTCAAACGTCATGCCATTACGGAACTGAATACGGTAGGTCGCGGAAGGGATCATAACGATGCTTCTCCATCAGCAAAGCGAACAACAATACTGTTCGGCGGTAACACCTCGTTCACCTCCGGCCAGCTAAAGAGCGTTTCTCCTGTCAGTGCAGGCACATCAACAGCCTTATTGCCGGTATTGAACGCCAGAGACAACGTTCCGGTCGGGAATCGCCAGCTCACTGCAATCATGCCGGGTGCCGTCCTGATGACTTTGCTCTCCACCGTGACGCCCTTACGCAGTAACGGAACGATATGACGATGGCGCAACGTCAGCAGCGTTCGCGTGAAGCGCAGCCACGTTTTGCCGTCATCGGTGGCGACCTTATTCCAGTCAATTTTGGAGCGAACAAAGGTCTTCACGTCATTCGGGTCGGGGACGGACGCATCGTGCCCGGCATGGCCGGTAAACTCTTTTGCGCGCCCTTCCCGCACGGCTTTGGCAAGCTCACCGTGAAAATCGGTAAAGAACAAAAACGGATTGGTTTCACCAAACTCTTCCCCCATAAACAGCAGCGGAATATGGGGCGAAAGCAGCAGTGCAGCAAGCAACACCCGTGTTTTATCGGCCCCCGCAAGGGCGATCAGTCTCTCTCCCTGAGCGCGGTTGCCGGTTTGATCGTGGTTTTGAATAAAATCGACAAAAAACTGTGGCGGCTGCGTGTGACATTCCACGCCGCGCGATTTGCCGGTCTGGAGAGAAACCTCGCCCTGATAGACAAAACCTTCCGTCAGCGCACGGGCGAGTTTTTTCTCCGGTTCAAAGGCAAAATCCTGGTAGTACGCATGCGTTTCGCCGGTGGCAAAGACATGCGCGGCATTGTGAAAGTCATCGTTCCACTCCGCGGTAAAAAGCGGTGTCGCACCGTGTGCGTCACGCGGATGCAGGAAGATAACGTTACGGCTGTCTTCGGTGGTGAGATGGATCTGCCGCCCGGGAATAGCCTCGCGAATGCGTTCGGCAATCTCCTGCAGGATATGTTTATCCGACGCGTCTTCAATCTGGTCGATGGCATCAAACCGTAATCCATCAAGATGGTATTCCGTCAGCCAGAACAGCGGGGCTTCGGTAATGTATTGCCTGACCGGCTCAGTCTCGTAAGCAATCCCGTTGCCCCAGGGCGTCATTCGTTCCGCGTCGAAAAACGCGGGTGACAACACAGGCAGATAATTGCCTTCCGGGCCGAAGTGGTTAAGCACAATATCCAGCACGACAGAAAGCCCAAGCCCATGCGCAGCATCGATAAAGGCGTGGAAGTCTTCTGGCGTGCCATAGGCAGAGTGCGGTGCATACAGCAACACCCCGTCATATCCCCAGCCGCGCGATCCGCCAAACTGTGAGACGGGCATGACTTCAATCTGGGTAATGCCAAGTTCAGCCAGGTAAGGCAGTTTTTCAATGGCGGCCCGGAAGGTGCCCTCCGGGGTAAAGGTGCCGATGTGCAGCTCGTAAATCACCGTGTCTTCCCACGGACGCCCTGCCCACTCCCGGTTGCCGGGCGGATACCGTCTGGCATCGATAACAACCGAGGAACCATTAACATCCCCAGCCTGGGCGCGCGACGCCGGATCGGGTACGGCCATGCCGTCCTGCAAAACATACTGATATTCTGTGCCGTGCGTGACGCCGGGGACGTCAACCTGGAACCAGCCGTTGCCGACTGCCGTCATTGGCAAGTCGTTTTCTGCCAGACGTAGCGTAAGTTCTTTCTGTCCTTCTGCCCAGACGCGAAAACGTACAACGTCATTGGAAATAAACTCAGCACCCCAGTGTTTTTGAAATGTCCTGAATTCCATTCATTGTCCTCGAATGACCCACATTTTACGCGGAATGAAGTACAAGCTTAGTTCAGGATCAAAAGAGTGTTACGCCAGCGGTTTTAATGGCTTCATCTATTATTTATAAAAATATTCGCCACAAGGAATACCATGCAGATTCGAAAAGGATTAAATACCGACCTCGCACGTCTTGAATGCTGTGACTTTTCATTCACCGTCAGTCACGTTGCGCGGGAGCCTTTTATACATTGTGATTTGCATATCGACGCTGTCGCCGTGCCTTATCGTAAAACGTATGAGCTCGATATGCAGACCCTTGAAAATCATTGCGTTAATCCGGATGCCATATTTCTTGTGGCCGAAACAGATGAGGGAGAAATTGCCGGTTTTATCACCGCGTCAATGAGCTGGAATAAATTTATCGCCGTTGACTATATTGCCGTTGAGCGCACGAAACGCAGAGCTGGTGCGGCGCAAAAATTGATGGCGGCCGCACACGTGTGGGCGCGAAGCGTCAACGCGGCTGGATTAAGGCTCGAAACCCAGAATGTGAATGTTTCTGCCTGCCTGTTCTACCGCCATTATGGCTTTACGTTAGGCGGATACGATCGTTTCCTCTACAACGCCTTACCGGAAAAAGACGAAATCGCCCTGTTCTGGTATTACATGCTGATCTGACCCTGGCTCTAACGGATATTGGCGGACGAAAGCGATTAGTCTGAAAATTATCCACCCGGCGCGCAAGGGAATGTGCGTCAGAATATGACTCACCTGCCTCCCTTCATTTTTCTGTCACTTACTTTCAATACGCTTACATGATTTTGACAATGACGTTAAGGAAAGAAGAGTGAATTCAATGGCTAAGGCATTACTGCTGGCATTACCTGTTTTGAGCGCGACCGCCACGGCAGCCGACCACGATATCTGTGAGCCGAAAGCGTATGAGATGGCGCTGCGCTATCAACAGAAATCGGCAGAAATCATGGCACTTCAGCTGCAGACCTATCGTTTCGCCACCGAGCGTTTTAACGAAAAAATAAAAGGGCTGACTGCGCCTGAGAACTATGCCGTTGTGATGGATCTTGATGAAACGGTGCTGGATAACACTCCGTTACTGGCGCGTGATGCCGAACAGTGCCACGACTACACGAAATGGGACACCTGGAGTGACTGGGAAAAGCAGGGAAAACCGGGATTAATTCCTGGCGCGAAGGCGTTTCTTGATCGCGTGAATCAAAGTAAGGTCCGTATTTATTATGTATCTGACCGCATGCAGGAAAACAAAGCAGATACGCTCAATACGTTAAAATCCCTTGGCTTACCGCAGGTTTCAGAGGATAGCGTTCTGCTCGATACGGTCAGTAAAGAAGCCCGCCGCCAGAGCATCCTGAAGAAACAGCAGATAATCATGCTCTTTGGTGACAGCCTGCCTGATTTCGCCGCGCAATTTAAAAACAAAAAGCCGAGCGAAGCGCAGCGTGAACTCGTTGAGGCCAGCGCCGATCGCTTTGGCAGTGACTGGATCGTACTCCCCAATGCCGCGTATGGCTCGTGGTCAAAAGCCACGCTTGAGGGCTGGAAAGCCCCGCTGAAGCAATAACGTCTGGCTTGTCGGGTGGCACATTGCTGCCACCCGACATTTGACCCGACCTATCCATCCCGTTTATAGGTCCTATCATTATCAGGCGGGTTCATATAATTTTACGGAGAAGTAAGATGAGCTCTTTCTGAAGGAGACCCTTATGCTGACCGTAAAAAAACTTGCCCTGACAACGCTGATTTCCAGTTCGTTATTGTTCTACCCTGCGCTTCAGGCTTCGGCAGAAACGCCCCAGCACGTGGTTAAACAGCCTGCCGGGGGCTACAGCGTGCAGGTTGGCGACATTATGGTGACCTCGTTTACCGACGGTACCGTGGCGCAAGACCTGCACAAATTACTTCGTCGGACGACCCCGCAGAAAACCGATGCGTTGCTCACACAAAATTTCCAGACCAACCCGGTAGAGGCGTCCATTAACGCTTTTCTGATTGCGCTACCCGGCCACAAGATTCTTGTAGATACCGGCTCAGGCCAGCTTTTTGGCCCCGGTAACGGCGGGCGACTGATTGAGAGTCTGGCAACGCAGGGGATCGCGCCGCAGTACATCACCGAGATTTTACTGACCCATGCACATTCCGACCATGCCGGTGGCCTGGTCAAAGATGGCAAGGCGGTGTTTACCAATGCGCGCGTTTTTGTCGGCAAACCTGACATCGACTTTTTCTTTAACAACGATAATCAGAAAAAAACCGGCTACGACCAGAACTACTTCGATGTCGCGCAGAAAACCTTAAAACCGTATCGTGATGCCGGCAAGGTAGTTCCTTTTTCCGGAACCTCGCAGCTTCTGCCCGGGATAACCGGCACGGTTCACCCGGGCCATACGCCTGGCTCGGCCTTCTATACGCTGGAAAGTAAAGGCGAGAAAATCACCTTTGTCGGCGATATTATCCACGTCGCGGCGGTACAGTTCCCGCAGCCCGCCGTGACCATCGCCTACGACCAGGATCAGGATGGTGCGGCACGTGTCCGCCAGGATGCTTTTGCTGATTTTGTGAAAAACAGAGATCTTGTCGCAGCCCCCCACCTGCCGTTCCCGGGTATCGGTTACGTCACGAAAGGCGAGCACGGCGGTTACGCCTGGGTGCCCGTCACCTATACCAATCGCGACAGCCACAGCGCAAAGTAAAACGGATAACACGATGACGCCCGTTGCTGAGATGGATATCGACCTGATCCTGACGCTGGATGCATTGCTCCAGGATCAGAACATCACCCATGCGGCCGCGCGGCTCGGCATCAGCCAGCCCGCGATGTCCGCCCGTCTGGCGCGCCTGCGTTCGCTCTTTGGCGAACCGTTGTTTATCCCTTCCCCACATGGACGTGGGGTGTTGCCCACGCCCAGAGCGGAGGCGCTGCGACCGCAGGTCAAGACCGTATTGCGGGGCATTAATGCGATGTTTGCCCCCACCACCTTTGATGCGCAAACCAGCCAGCGGACATTTGTGATTGCCCTGCATGAAAATCCGGCCCTGATGCTGGGTGCGGAACTGCTTAATCAGTTCCGGGCCCATGCCCCGGGGATCCGCTTGCGGTTCGCGCTGCCAGAAATGGCAACCCTGCCACAGCAGCTGGAAAAGGGTGATGTGGATGTCTATATCGGTGTGAGCGCCGGCGCGCACGACGGCTGGGTCAGACGCAAACTTTTCGATGACCAGTTTGCAACAGCCCAGCGAAAAGGACACCCCCGCGGTGTCGGGCCACTGGATCTGGAGCACTATTGCGCGCTCTCTCATCTGGTGGTCTCTTCAGAGGGTGACCCGTTTACCGGCTTTGTGGATCAAACCCTGGGCGGACTGGGGTATCAGCGCAACGTGGTGATGTCCACGCAGAGCTACGCCATGGCACCTCCGCTTGTCGCCAGCACGGACCTGCTCTGCACCTTACCGGAACGTATGCTGCAACGCTTTGCCTCGACGCTGGATATCTTTCCCCCGCCGCTGCCGCTGCAGCCGATTACCATCAGCATGTACTGGCACCCGAAAAACAGTCAGGATCCGGCAAGCCTCTGGCTGCGCGAGCAACTGCTGCTGGCCGCGGGACGTCAGATGTGATCGAGGGTGTGCAGAAATTTCTTTAACACCTCTGAGCGAATGATCCGGTGGCACACCAGCTTCAGCTCGCTTTCCCTGAGCCTGTCAATGATGTCGACGTACACGACATTCTCCACGCTGACTGCCCTGGCCGAGGCCGGCAATAGCGCCATGCCAAACCCCGCAGAGACCAGGCTGATGACAGTAGGTACGTCGGTGGCGTTTTGTACCACCTCAGGCTGGAAACCTGCGACGTAACAAACGTCATAGAAGTACTGTTCGAGGCCCATTCCCTCCGGGTCGCGCAGGGAGATCCATTTTTCGTCTTTCACCGAGGCGAGCGTAAGCGCGGACGATTTTGCAAGAGGATGCTGTGAAGAGAGCGCCAGCACCGTTTTCTCGGACGTAAACGGGCGGCTTTGCAGGTCGTCAGGCAGAGACGGCAGCGGCGCCCGGATGATGGCCACATCCAGCTGGTTGCTTTGCACGGCGGTATAGAGCGTCTGCACATTCCCCGTCATTAGCGACATGGTGATGGCAGGCCACCGACTGTGCATCTGGCGCAGCGCGGCAGGCAGCCTGGTGTCAAACATGGCGCTCGATACGCACCCGAGATTCAACACCCCTTGCTCCCCCCTCGCCGTTTGCCTGGCGTCCAGTACCGCCTGTTCCGTCAGGGCGATGGCCAGCCTGGCTTTCTCCAGGAAAGCTTCACCGGCCGGCGTCAGGGTTAAACGGCGGTTCGCCCGGCTAAAGAGCGTAACGCCTAACCGTTCCTCTAACGTTTTAATCTGCTGACTCAGCGCGGGTTGTGCCATGTTCAGGCGCTCCGCAGCCCGGTGCATGTGAAGCTCTTCCGCAACGACAATGAAATTACGCATCTGACGAAATTGCATAACGCTTCCCCGGATTTTTTGATAACAAATTTATTATCAAAATAGCAGTAATGATGCAATTGATGCTATGGGCTATTGCCATAAAAATGGAGGCATGCAAACACGGGAGGAAAAAATGGAAAGCCCAGTCAACGATCTCAGAAGTGCCATCGCGTTACTGCAACGCCACGAAGGACAATATATTGAAACGGATCATCCGGTGGATCCCAACGCGGAGCTGGCGGGTGTTTATCGACACATTGGTGCGGGCGGCACGGTGAAACGCCCTACCCGAACGGGCCCGGCCATGATGTTCAATAACGTTAAAGGTTATCCGGATTCGCGTATCCTGGTGGGCATGCACGCCAGCCGGGAAAGAGCGGCACTCCTTCTGGGATGTGAACCCTCGACGCTCGCGCAGCACGTCGGTCAGGCCGTGAAAAACCCGATCGCGCCGGTTGTTGTCCCGGCATCGCAGGCCCCTTGCCAGGAGCAGGTATTCTACGCTGACGATCCTGATTTTGATCTGCGTAAACTGCTTCCGGCCCCGACCAACACGCCGATTGATGCTGGCCCGTTCTTCTGTCTGGGGCTGGTACTGGCAAGCGATCCGGAAGACAGTTCGCTGACTGACGTCACGATTCACCGTCTCTGCGTTCAGGAGCGCGATGAGCTTTCCATGTTCCTGGCCGCGGGGCGCCACATTGAGGTCTTTCGTAAAAAGGCTGAAGCAGCCGGAAAACCGCTGCCGGTGACGATCAACATGGGGCTCGACCCGGCGATTTATATCGGCGCCTGCTTTGAAGCGCCCACGACGCCATTTGGTTATAACGAACTGGGCGTTGCCGGGGCGCTGCGTCAGAAACCGGTCGAACTGGTGCAGGGCGTGGCGGTAAAAGAGAAAGCGATCGCGCGGGCTGAAATCATTATCGAAGGCGAACTGCTGCCAGGCGTGCGCGTTAGAGAAGACCAGCACACCAACAGTGGCCATGCAATGCCGGAATTTCCGGGCTACTGCGGCGAGGCAAACCCTTCTTTGCCCGTCATCAAAGTGAAAGCCGTCACCCTGCGTCACCAGGCAATCCTGCAAACGCTGGTGGGGCCAGGTGAAGAGCACACCACGCTCGCAGGCCTGCCAACGGAGGCCAGCATCCGCAATGCCGTTGAAGAGGCCATTCCGGGCTTCCTGCAAAATGTCTATGCGCATACCGCGGGCGGCGGTAAGTTCCTCGGCATTCTGCAGGTGAAAAAACGCCAGCCATCCGATGAAGGACGTCAGGGACAGGCGGCGCTTATCGCACTCGCGACTTATTCCGAGCTGAAAAACATCATTCTTGTCGACGAAGACGTGGATATTTTCGACAGCGACGACATCCTGTGGGCGATGACCACCCGCATGCAGGGAGATGTCAGCATCACCACTATTCCAGGGATCCGCGGCCACCAGCTCGATCCGTCGCAGTCGCCGGATTACAGCACGTCGATTCGCGGAAACGGCATTTCCTGTAAGACCATCTTCGACTGCACGGTACCGTGGGCGCTGAAGGACCGCTTCGAACGCGCGCCGTTTATGGAGGTTGACCCACGTCCGTGGGCACCAGATTTGTTTGACACAAAACACGACTAGCGCGTTCGCGATACAAAAGAGCGTATGGCTTTCGGGTCATACGCTCTTCTGTTTTTCATCGCAGGCAAAAAGGGAAATTGCCGCTTCCCCTGCTTTCTTGTACCCTTTCGTCGTTAACCCCAACCCCACAAGAACTGAGACATCCGGACGCTTATGACTGCACACCTTTCTAAAGACCCTTTACATGGCGTAACGCTGGAGATGCAGGTCAATGCCCTGGTTGCACGATATGGCTGGAGTGAGTTGGGCGATCGAATCAAAATTAACTGTTTCAGAAAAGACCCAAGCGTTAAATCGAGCCTGAAATTTCTGCGCCGCACGCCCTGGGCTCGCGCAGAAGTTGAAGCCCTGTATCTTGATTCCCTGAATGATGAGGGGATCGCAGAACCGGACGAACCCGCCTTTAACCCCTGGGCTAACAGTCGGATAACCAAGAGCTAAAACGCAAATGACGCGACATGTAAAACGGATTGGTGCGCTGACTGCCTGTGCACTTTTACTTGTTAGTTGCTCCTCAAAACCACCAAAATCACTGGTAACGCCTCTCCCAACCGCGAGCAAACCGACCCAGCAGGCTAACGAGCCGATGCGTGGGATCTGGCTGGCAACCGTCTCACGCCTGGACTGGCCTCCGGTGGCCTCAGTGAATGGCCGCGATGCGCAAGACCGCATCGCGATGCAAAAACAGGCCCTGACGAACAAGCTCGACAAGCTTAAGCACCTCGGTATCAATACCGTGTTTTTCCAGGTCAAACCGGACAGCACGGCGCTCTGGTCGTCTAAAATTCTGCCGTGGTCAGATATGCTCACCGGCAATATCGGCGAGTACCCGGGCTACGATCCGCTGCAGTTTATGCTCGATGAAGCGCACAAGCGCGGCATGAAAGTCCATGCCTGGTTCAACCCTTACCGCGTTTCAACCAATACCAAACCGTCGACCATTGCCGCGCTGAACCGCACGTCGTCATTGCAGCCTTCCAGCGTTTATGTCCAGCACCCGGAATGGATTCGTATTGCCGGCGATCGTTTTGTACTCGACCCCGGCATTCCGCAAGTGCGTGACTGGATAACGCAGGTGGTCACCGAAGTGGTTGCGCACTATCCCATTGATGGCGTGCAGTTTGACGACTATTTCTATACCGAATCACCGGGATCCGCGCTCAATGACGCGCAGACTTTCAGACAATACGGTCAGGGATTTGCCTCTAAAGCAGACTGGCGCCGCCACAATACGCAGCAGCTGATTGTGCAGGTCTCCCGGGCCATTAAGCAGACGAAACCTGGCGTGGAGTTTGGTGTCAGCCCGGCTGGCGTATGGCGTAACCGCTCATTCGACCCGGCAGGCTCAGACACGCGCGGTGCCGCAGCCTACGATGAATCCTATGCCGACACGCGTCAGTGGGTGCAGCAGGGTCTGCTGGACTATATCGCGCCACAAATTTACTGGCCTTTCTCCCGGGATGCGGCGCGCTATGACGTGCTGACGAAATGGTGGGCAGAGGTGGTGAAACCGACGCATACCCGCCTGTATATCGGCATTGCGTTCTACAAGGTAGGTGAACCGTCGAAAAATGAGCCGGACTGGACGGTTCAGGGCGGCGTGCCGGAGCTGAAAAAACAGCTCGATCTCAACGATTCACTGCCCAACGTGAATGGCACGATCCTGTTCCGCGAAGATTATCTTAATCAGCCGCAGACGCAGGAAGCCGTCAGCTACCTGCGCGGACGCTGGGGTAGCTGACCGGTCAACATCAGGCAGAAACAGCCTGTTTCTGCCTGTTTTTTTTTACTACGGCTTCGGCCCAAACATCGCCTCAAGCTGTTTCTCATCCGGCATGCCGACCACCTGCTGAAGCTCATTATCGGCATTCAGATAATAAATGGCGGGCGTAGCGTTCGCGCCCAGGTTGTCCATTAACGTCTGGTGTTTTTGCAGTATGTTGACGGTTTCACGGGATGCAGTGCCCTGCGGTTTTGGCAATTTTTTCCCGCCTGAAAGCTCGTAATCACGCCAGGCCGAAACGGGATCTTTCGCATTCAGGATAGCGGAGGCATTACGCCCACTGTTGGGGTAGAGAAACGCCACCAGCAGCGTATTAAGCTGCACCTTGCCCGCCTTCACCCAAGGCTGCGCCTCGGACCAGAATTGCTTACAGTACGGGCAGAACGGATCGGCAAAGACGAAGACTTTGCGCGGAGCGTTATCCGCCCCCTCTTTCAGGGGATGCGCCGCGTTCAGTTGCTTCCACATTTCGCGTCCCATCGGGGCGTAGATCTCTTTCTGGAAATAGCCTTCACTCAGGTTTTTTCCCTTTTCATCGTACAGATAGCCAGAAATTACGTGCTTGCCGTCAGGGGTTAAAAACAGCGTAACGCCCATATCCTGATACTGCCCCAGCCAGGCCGGCGCGCCCCCTGGTGCATCAATTTTCTTAATGATTTTGATATTCTGCTGCTCGCTGAAGAGCTTCACCACATCCGGTATCGCTTCAGCGGCCTGTGCCAGCCCTGACGTTGCCAGCACCGACAGTAACAGTAATTTTTTCATTTTCCGCTCCGGGATTATTGGGGGCGAACCGCCCCCTTCACGTTAACGATTTTTCAGTGCGTCACTGACCATTTCATCGAACTGTTCAAAAGGAACCCAGCCCGGGAGTAACCCTTCGCCAATCAGCGTGGCCGGTGTTCCCTGGATACCCATCTTTTCGGCGATGATCAGGCTGCGTTTGATCGTCACCAGGCTCTCATCATCAGGCGTTGTGACGTTCACCCCGGCCCGTTTTTGCGCCTCCTGAATGCTGGCGTCATCGTGATATCCCTTTTTGGCCATCAGGGTATGGTTAAATTTCATAAATTGCTCAGGATGCGCGCGCCAGACGGTTAAGGCATCGCGTGCTGAGGTCAGTGAACTTTCCGACCGAAAAGGCAAAAACTTAAATACCACCGCCACATCCGGGTGTTTTTCGACAATCTTTTCCAGGTAAGGATCGAATTTCTTGCAGTACGGGCAGTTGTAATCCGTAAAGACCACCAGGGTGAGCTTCGGATCCTTGGCGCCAATGCGCGGCGAGTCCGGGTCGTTAAACAGAAAGTCATAAACCATCTTCTGTGCACGTTGCTCCTGTTCCGGCGTCATGGTCTGCGCCGCCATCACCTGCGCTGAGGTCAACAGTAGCAGAAGCGTAATAAGGATTCTTTTCATAATACATTTAGCCTTTAGCGTTGTTCAGGGTGGCAATAAGCGTGTCTTTATCCAGCAGCGGCGAAAGCATCTCCCCCTCAGGGAAGCCCGGGCCGTACACCTCGTTAAACGGGATGGCGTAACGGTTTCGCTTTTCAAGGAATTCGGCGATAAACGCTGAAGGCTTGCTCCAGTCGCCACGCAGCGCCACCACGTCCGGCTGGCTAAGCGCGTCAATAACGTCAGGCTGATTCAACACCCGATGCTCGTTTACCTTGCAGGTAACACACCAGTCCGCGGAGATATCCACGAAGACCCGTTTGCCCTGCGCAAGGGCCCCCTGAATAGCGTCTTCACTTAGCGGTTGCCACGGGATTGCCTGAGCGACGTTTGCGGTGGGGGTTACAGGCGGTGAGGTAAGCAACCCGCGCAGCTGGTATCCGCCAAAGGCTGACAGCGCGATCACCACGCACCAGAACAGCGGCGAGGTTTTCTGCCCGGTCATCGCAAGCAGTGCGATAGCGACGACGATAAGCACTAACATCACGCTCTGGCTCACCGCCTCACCCAGATGCGGGTTAAGCAACGTCACCAGCCACAGGCTGGAAGCCAGCATCATCAGGCCGAGAATAATTTTCAGGCCGTTCATCCAGCGACCGGGTTTTGGCAGCAGCATGGCGGTTTTTGGAAGCAGCGCAACGAACAACCACGGCAAACTCATCCCCACGCCGAGCATCAGGAAGATAAGCCACAGGGAATGCAGCGGTGCGCCAAGGGCAAAGGCCACCGCCGTGCCGAGGAACGGCGCAGAACATGGTGTGGCCAGCAGCGTGGCAAACATCCCTTCGCAGAAACTGCCGGCAAGCCCAGTTCCCCCTGCCGTTGCCAGCCGTCCTGCGGCGGCAGAAGGCAGCAGCATCTCAAACGCCCCGAACAGATTGAGTGCGAAGAGGAAGGTCACCGCGACCATCAGGCCAATAAACCACGGATTCTGGAACTGAATACCCCAGCCCAGCGAGGCACCGGTCAGCTTAAGCGCGGTCACCATTGCGGCCAGCAGCATAAAGGAGACCAGGATCCCGGCACTGGTTGCCAGAAAGCGGAGCCTGATCATCCGTCTGTCTGAGCCCGCATGGAGCACGCTGTTGAGCTTCATGCCCATCACCGGCAGCACGCAAGGCATCAGGTTCAGGATCAAGCCGCCCAGTAGCGCAAAGAGCACCATTTTGCCGGTTCCCTCAGACACGCCCGCCGCTGACGGTTCCGCGGGCGTTGCCCCGACGGTCATCACGGTTTGCTGCGCTTTGTCGCCATTGGTGAGCACAAACGACAGCGCTTTTCCCTGCAGCGAAGTGGGTTTATCTCCCCACTCATCGGTCACGGGCACCGTTACCCGAAGCTGATTGCCATCGGCTTTGAGGGTCGGTTCACCGGGAAGAATGTCGCCTTCCAGCGGGTCAAAATAGATCCCTGGCTTGTCCCATTGCCCTTGTGTGGTTCCCGTAATGATCAGCTTGTCGTCTGATAACCAGGCTGACAGGTCTGCGGACACGCCAGATGTCGCGGGAATGGCCTGCATTGCGCGTTTAAACGCGTGGCTGAATCCCTCATCCACCGGCTGGTTAAAATCAAGGTGCAGCTTATAGTCCGTCAGCAAACAGACATTACTGCACGTGGAAAGGGTAAGCGTCCCGTCGAGCGCATCCCCCGCCGCACCGTCGAGGGTGATGGGGATGATGACCTTATCGTGATAGCCCTGGGTGGTCATCCCGGAGATATCAAAGCGCGAAGGCACCGGCCAGTGCCAGTCATCCATTACGCCAGCCGGCCAGGTGATTTTCGGGGCTACGCCGCCCTCGCCGGGTGAACGCCAGTAGGTTTTCCAGCCGGGCTGCAGCTCAACGGTGAGCAGCGCGAGGATGCGGTTTTGCTCCCTTTCCGCCTGAACGCGGATCCGGGCATGATCGTTTTGCGGGGAAACCAGCCAGCCTGTATCTGCCGCATGGACAATGCCGATGCAGGACAGCCACAGGAAAACGAATCCCCTGAAGAGGTTAAACATGTTTTACTCCGTGAATAGTGAAAATTATCGTGTGGTGACGATGATTTTCATTCACGGAAAACGCAGTTTTTGAGGTGTATTCGGGGAGGCGGTGCCTGAACGGGCTGTTCTCTCGGAATGCATGCCCGCCCTTGCGTAAGCAACTGAAGTAGCGCGAAGAAGATGATAATCGCCGGTAGCGCACCATCAAAGAACAGTGGCTGAGCACAAAGCAGCGAGTGTGCGCCTAACTGACACGGCGATGGCCCGGACGGCTCAGCGTCGCTGGTTTGAACCGGGGCATCAGCAATCAGGGTCGTTTGCGGATCCAGCCCCTGCAAAAAATGGTTGAGATAAACCGCACGCTGCACCAGGCAAATAGCCATCGCCAGACATGTGATTATCAAAAGCCATTTTCCCAGAAGCTGACGGTTGCGCATAACGTTCCAAATTTACCAGACGCCCCGATCATAAACGATAGTGATGAATCTACAAGTCCTGATAATGTAAGGTTTTGTCTGTCGGCGTTAGTCACCAGTCAGCGCATCATAGACGTCCCGCAGTCGCGTGCGCAGGAAAAGCACCGCCTTGTGCTTACGCGATAACAGCGCCTGCTCGCTGGCCCCGGTTTCCTCTGCCAGCATTTTAATGCTGTAGCCCTGGAGCTCCGTTTTTTCAAAAACCTCGCGCTGAGGCGGCGGAAGTTCAGACAGCGCCTGACCCAGTTCTTCCCACAGCAGCGTTTTGAGGTACTCCTCCTCCGGCTTATGCGGGACACCGAACAGGGTTTCCGACAGTTCATCTTCGGGGAAGTCCTCATCATCCCCGGTAAAATATCCTGAAAGAGAGACCTCACGTTTTTTCCGCGCCCGGTCGGTCATCTCATTACGTGCCGCGCGAAACAGCCAGGCGGCGACGTTTTCAACCGGCTGCTCCACTTTCATCAGCTGATAGGTGACTTCCTGCAAAATATCGTCGGCATCATCGCGCACGGACGTTCGTCCGCGGATAAAGGCTTTCAGCCGGGCGCGGCAGGCATTAAGCGCCGACATCAGCAATGACTCTCCCGCCAGCCCGGTTTTCATCTCGCTCACTCTGCTTCCGGCGTTTTCGGCGTGCTGTCGTCGCGTTTATCTTCGCGATGACCGTGCCAGCCGCAATGCCCGCGACCATGGCGACCAAAGCCTTCGCGACGCTGCTGAATAAACGCCTCACGCTGTTCGGGGGTCATGTTCATCCAGCGTTCGTGCATACGACGGTGCGCGCCGAACATCCCCGGGCGGAAACCCAGCCCACCGAACAGGATCCGGCTTAATACCAGAATCCCCAGCGCCTGCCAGAAACCGATGGCTTTCACGCCAAGAATGGCCGGGAGTAAGGCATTCCACAGGGTCATGACCACCAGTCCAAGCACAAGGACGATTACCGAGCCTATCACCAGCCCTTTACCCATACGGTGGCGGCCAAACCCGCGTCCGTGCCCTCTTCCGTGCATATCGAAATCTCTCATGGTATTTGCCTCATTTACAGTGATTGATTATGGCTTGTGATGAGGTAGACGGATGAGGCGGGGAAATATTGCTGGGGAGAATATAAAATTTTTTGTGCTTATGGATTTTAACGCATATCGCTCGCGACGGGTGGGCGCTATGCGTCGCCTCATAGCACATCATCTCATACGAAGTAATGCGGCGGCGATAACGGCCAGGATGATTGCCAACAACGCAAGGAAGATGAGTGAGGATAATAGCGGGTTTAGCATGCCACCTAAACGGGCGAAGTCGCTGGTCGTTAAAAGGCTTAAAGTCACTCATACCATATGCTTACCAGTTCGCCGTTGGTATAGCGCTCTTTTTGCCGGGTGACGGGCTCCGGCAACGGAGGCTCCAGCATAACTGACATGTAATGTGCCGTTTTCCTCTTAAGAAATAAAACGACCTGCATTTTAAGTGTCGGTCTTTTTGCTTAATCCAGGCATCAGTTTTGCCATGAAATGATGTCGTCCAGACCTGAGAGCATGTCGGGAAAGTAACTTTCATCAATCTCGAAGGAATCGTCAAGGGTAATACTGTCAGCATGGTTTTCAGGTTTCAGTACCATACTAACGCCAACAGCACCGGCAAAATGCGCCTGATGAAACTTAAGCATAACCTGCTCGAATGCCGAGGTTAAACTAATATCCTTAGACTTTATCCCTGTCTTTAAAGCCTGGTGGAGAGCATGTGTATCTTTCCTGAATTGCTCTAGCTGACCGACAAAAAACTCTGCAGCAAACTCTGTTTTTAAGACAGGGATTGAGAATTCAACCCATACCATAATACGGCTATAGGCAGGCATCTCCTCTTCAGTCAGCCTTTCATAGGGCGTTAATTTAAGGTGCCTGTCACCACTTGTGATATCTATCATGATCCCCTCTTCACGGCATGTACTGAAAATACATGATTGTCCAGTTAGTCTCCCTGAACAAAACCTCAAAACGATAAGACTTGTAACTGTAAGTGCCTTTGTTTTTCCTGTCTTCCTCAAGCTGCAACTTGCAACTTGGGTGCTGTCGCGATTTTCCAGTTACACCAGACATTAAAAAGGCTCCCTCAGGAGCCTTTAAAAACACCTCAAGACATTGAAATAAAAGGATTTATTTTTGAACATGTCCACACATTGACCACATCGGTAAAAAAGCCCCGTACGACAGAAGCTTTTAATCTAATTGAAGTATCATAGAGTCGAGCTTTTGGAATGAAATGAGTCTGATGCTTTTGTTGTTTGAAAGCGGGTATGTGATATTAAAATATTTAAATAAAAGATCTTTCAGCAGAACTGCTATGTTGTCAGATCACAACATGTCGCTGCTATTTCTGGATGGCGCAAACGAGCAATTTCCATTTGATGGGTTGCCCATTCGTATGTTGATGATGGTTTTGGGGAGGTAGAGTATGACCCTTAGCTATTCCAATTTCATCTCCGCAGTTAACACAACGATAGATTCCCGCGTTCACTGCCTGACTACCGGGCGAGAGTTCATCATCAAATGCTTGATGGTTATTTTGCGCTAAGTCATTGCTGTATTTATAAAGTGCCATAATTTTTCCTTATTGTGCATACCCGCTTTTCTTGTACCTAATTAATGTAGATAGAGAAATATGCACTTTCGAGGAACAAGGTTTTTTTCTTTTGATAATATGACTTTGATCATCAATACAGCTTTTGGCATGTTATTCACTACCATCATTTGAAACTTACCAGCTTTGTGAAAAATTTATTTTTCAGACGGTTATCACACAACTGATAACCCCGCACATGCAGGGTATCATTTTACTTATTGCCAGTGGATTTGTTGCTGACCCGATGATGTCGGGTGTGGTGCCGCTGGTACTACTACCCCCGGCGATACTATAAAACGCTCGACCGTTTCGGTGGTCACAAACGTCGTGCTGCAGTTGATGTTTGTGCACTGGTGATACCGCTCTTTGGTCGTGTCAGTAAAATAGCGACTTGTGCGGGCGTGAGCGGCAAAATGGCATTTTGGACAGTGAAACATGGCGAGGCACCTCAAAGCGTTATGATGCATCAATTTTAACCACTAAAACCTTATATATCAAACACATAAAACAAATTCATTGCGTTACATCTTCGCTTTCATACTCCACATCCGAAACCTTAACCTCAAGCTCTAAGCCCGTCGTGTAGCCGTTCCCGTTTTCAGGTCGCCGTAAATCGCCGCGAGCGACTCATCGACGCGTTTCAGCGACATGCTAAACTCGATTTTTCTGGCTGCGCCGTCGCTGAATAATTCGGTGTGCGTATGGCTCACCTTATCGATGACATACATGCCGTGGATCATGCCCGTTCCGTCAATCAGCGGCCACGCTCTACCCTCGTCGGCCATCAGCTCGATGGCAGTCAGTGACAGACGGCCGCCGGTGATTTCCGGGTACAGCACGCCCGAAAGCGCGCGCGAGGTTTCACCCTCCCCAAGAAACTGGTAGGCCGGGGGTTTGCCGATGCGGTCATTTGACACCCAGCGGTAATTTTTCGAATACTGCATTGACTGATGTGGCAGCGTGCGGCGCTCAAACACAAATAAACCTAAAACCATTAACATGCTTTAGCCCTCATCCATCGTGACGCATACTTGAGCGCTGATGCGCACGGTTTTGCTGGTCGAGTCTTTCGACGGCTTCGCGGAGCTGCCGGTCAAGGTCACTGCCCGGCGCGGTGCCACCATTCAGGTGAATGTTATATTCAGGCTTGCTCTGATCGACGTAAGTCTTACCAGTGGGCGCAGTTACTGGCTGATATGCCTGATAACCGCCATATGTTGAGGTTGCCGGAATATAAGACCCATTTTACGAGCCGGCGCTGGCTTTTGCTGCTTTCTGGTCAAGGTCGTTCGACTCTTTGTTGATAACCCCGAGCTTCTCCAGCAGCCAGTTAACGCCGCCGCGCAGTTTGTTAAAACTTTTGAGCGGTAACATCAGCGCGTCGGCCAGCAGTTTTCCAAACATCACACCCGCATTTTTGCAGCTGTCGAGCGTCTCCTGCGTCGCCTTAACCTGTGCGATCAGGCCTTTGAACCACTGCCAGACTCCGCGCACTTTATCCATGAATGAATCAAACACCGGCGCGAGCGGGGAAAAGATGTCAGCTACCGACGCAAAGGCCGCTTTAAGCCCTCGACTACACCCGAGAAGAAAGCGCTGATGTGCTCCCAGTATTTACGGATAACCCGCTGAAGGGTGAAAATGGTGGTCAGAGTGTCCACAAGGTGTCCACACCCTAGCCGCTTTTTATGGCTTTTGATTGCTAGTAGTAAAACGTGAAGCCTTGTCTGGCGCGGCTTTCCAGCCACGTCAGACATTAAAAAGGCTCCCTCAGGAGCCTCTCATTATCAATCACGCCTGCGCCGGCAAACTAAAGCTCGAAATACTCCTTGAGAGCTGCTGCGCCTGCTCTTCCAGGGAAGCGGCGGCTGCGGCGGATTGCTGAACCAGTGCGGCGTTCTGCTGGGTCACGCCATCCATCTCAGTCACCGCCTGACCGACCTGGCTGATCCCACGGCTCTGCTCTTCAGAGGCCACGGAGATCTGCTCCATCAACGTATTCACTTTATTCACGGAACTGATAATTGAATCAATCACCTCGCCTGAACGGTTCACCAGTTCAGCGCCGTTTTTGACGCTGGAAACCGACTGGGCAATCAGGCTTTCAATGTCTTTCGCGGCAACCGCGCTTTTCTGTGCAAGGGTGCGCACTTCACTGGCCACCACGGCGAAGCCGCGTCCCTGTGTACCGGCGCGTGCTGCTTCAACCGCGGCGTTGAGCGCCAGAATGTTGGTCTGGAAAGCAATGCTGTTGATGACGCTGGTGATGTCCTCGATGCGCTTAGAGTTCGCCGCGATGGTATTCATCGTTTCGATCACTTCGCGGGTCACGGCCTCACCGGTGTGCGCATTGTTCACCGCGTCCTGCACCAGTTTTCCTGCCTGGTGAACGTTATCGGTGTTATTCGCCACGGTCGCGCTCAGCTCTTCCATGCTGGCCGCCGTCTGGGTTAACGCGGAGGCCTGCTGCTCGGTGCGTGAAGCCAGATCGATATTCCCGGAAGCAATTTCCTGCGCGGCGTGAGTGACGGTATGGCTCGCGTCACGCACCTGGGCGATAGTCGACAGAAGCGCCTGGCGCATCTGCTCCATTGAGCCCATCAGGTGATCGATTTCATTGCCGGAGGTGCCTTTTACCGGCACTGGAATGTCCAGTTTACCGGCGGCAATCTGGCTGCAGTGCTCGCGTGCCAGGTTGACCGGCGCGAAAACAAAGCGCTTCATCAGCAGGCTGACGGCAACAATCACGATTACAAACAGCAAAGCAATCGCCGCAATGATCGCCAGACCGGAGATGAAATTACTGCTCGCATCCTCGTTCAGGGTTTTGGCATATTTCTGGTGAACGGCAAGTACCTGGTCGAGAACGATTTCATACTGACGGTCGAGGCGGGACACCTCCGGGATAAGCGCATTAAACTTCGCGACATCGTGCGCAGCGGCGGCATCAATCAGCGGTGCCAGCCCCTGGTTACGGTAGTTTTGCCAGGCATCCTGATACGCGCTCACCAGCGGCGCTTCATCCGACAGGCGCGGAGACGCCATAAACGCCGCAAAGGCGTGATCCGCTTTTGTGAGGGCCTCTTTAACCGCGGAAAGTTTCGCTGACTCGTCAGCCGAGTTCCCCGCTTCCACCATCTTCACGTACTCCATCACCCTGACGCGCAAGGTACGGCTGTGGTTGATGGGGTCAATGATCGACAGCACAACCTGGATTTCTTTGTTCACATTATCCAGGGAATTATTACTTTTAATGATGAGGCCAACGCTGGTAATGGTGCTGACGACAAAGAAGAAAAGCAGAGCAAAAAGGACAATCAGGGATGATTTTTTTAACGACATGGACCGATACCTCAAGAATAAACATTCCCTATCGTTATCGGCCGATCCAAAACTTAAATTAATTAAAGTTATTAACGTTTCCCTTCAGCAGCCAGGGCTATGCTTTCGCTTTATAGCGCCGCTGCAGGGTGGCATCCAGTTTTCGCTGTAACGGTTGTGGCGTTTCGCCGTCGATCAGTTTGCCAATCAGATCAAAGCAGTGCCACGCCAGCTGGCGGTTATCCTGGCGAATGGTATCAACCGGAATGGTGAGCGAGTCGTAGAGATAGTGATCGTCAAAGCTGGCTAACCGGATATCACTTTGCATCAGGTTATGCTGCCCCATATAGCGCAATACCCCTTCCAGCAGACCACAGGCGGCAGTGAACAAGGCTTTTGGCGGGCGTCCCAGGCGGGCGCACAGCTCGGCGAACATCTCGTAGCCGGAGCTCGGGTGATAGTTTCCGTGAATGATCCACTCCGGGCGCAGCGCCACATTGGCCTCCTGCAGCCCTTGCTTAAACCCTTCCAGACGATCGCGCGTCGGGGAAAGCCGCGGCTGCCCGCCAAGGAAGTAAATTTCATCAGGATGCTGGCGCGCAATGTCGGCCACCAGTTCCGCCGTCGGGGTAATGGAATCGGTGATCACCAGCGGCAATGTGCTGTCGTTCATATGGCGGTCAAAAAGGACGACCGGCAGCTGTTCGCTCAGCTTCTGGTAGTCGGCATCATTGAGCATACTTGAGGCCACAATCAGCCCGTCCACCTGACGCGCCACCATGTTATTAACCACCACCGTCTCCTGCCCCGGGTTTTCATCACTGCAGGAGATGAGCAGTTGAACGCCCGCCTCACGGCACAGCGTCTCCAGTTCGTGAGAAAACACCGCAAAGCCGTAGTTGGTGATCTCCGGCACCACCAGACCGATGGTGTGGCTACGGTTATCACGCAGCGAGCGCGCGTGAATGCTGGGCTGGTAGTGATGCTCTTTCGCAATCGCCAGCACGCGCTCACGCGTCTCTTCCGCCACGCGAAGCTCTTTGCTGCGCCCGTTCAGTACCAGGCTGGCGGTGGCTTTTGAAACCCCCGCCAGTTCCGCGATGTCTTTAATTGTGACGCGTTTTGTTTTTCTCACAACGACTTAGATCCGGCTGCCAAAACCCTTATTCTACCATGCAGCCGCGCAGCGACCAGTAGCGTAATGTGATGTCGGACCCACCTTCGAATCGCACCCGTGCCGGATGGTCAGGAAAATAGCGGCTGCTCATCACCCCTTCGCCATGATTGATGAAAATTTCAACGCTGGAGCTGTCACACAGAACGCGTAAATGATGAACGTCGCCCCGCCAGTAACGGGTCAATGTCTCCCCGGTTTTCAGGCTGGCGCGTTCCAGACGCAACCCGCTGTCCTCGACGATAAGGCGCAATGCACCGGCGAAATCCACGGTTACTGAAGATGAGGTGAGCTCGAACTCAAGGCGCGTCGCATCAAGAGCCGGGGCATCGCTGGCGTTACCCTGCAAGCGACATTCCTCTTCACGCAGTGCGTGCAGTTCGCGCACCGGCGTCTGCCACAGTTTGCCGTCACGGAAGTGTAATTCTCGCGGACAGGTCATCTGATGGATCCACCCCTGCGCCCGTGTGGGCTGAAGCATCTCTTCTCCGTCCGGCACGCCCATCCAGCCGATCAGGATCCGCCGTCCGTCTTCCGCCACCGTGGTTTGGGGAGCGTAAAACTCGAAACCGGCGTCCAGCTCGTGCAACTCGCCATGTTTAAACGTAGCGCGGGTATGGTCGAACGCCCCGCTCATCCACGTGGCCGGATAAGTATTGAGATAGCGATGCGGTTCGCGCGCCAGCCCCTGCGGGCAGCAGATCAGTACGTGTGTCCCGTCGAGGGCAAACAGGTCCGGGCACTCCCACATGTATCCCGCCTCGGTCAGGCCGTTCACGCCATGACCGGCAATCTCTCCGCAAGACGCCCAGTGGTGCAAATCGGCAGATGTGAACAGCAGCACCTTGCCGCGTTTTTGCAGATCCTGCGCCCCCAGTACCATGTACCACACCCCGTCGTGCTGCCACACTTTCGGGTCACGCACGTGGCCGGTATAGCCTTCCGGCAGCGCAAGAACCGGACCAAGTTTCTTGAACGTACCGTCAGCCTGTTGCGTGGCAAGGCACTGCCAGGCGGTGCGGCTGCCATCATCAAATTTCACGTTGCCGGTATAACACAACGTCAGGACACCGTTGTTATCGACGGCGCTGCCGGAATAGCAGCCGTTGCGGTCATACTCCTCATCGGGCATCAGCGCCATCGGTTCATGCTGCCAGTGCACCAGGTCTGCGGAGCTCCAGTGTCCCCAGCACTTATAGCGATGGTCGCAATCCAGCGGGTTCCACTGATAGAACAGGTGGTAACGCCCGGCAAACCAGATAAACCCGTTAGGATCGTTCATCAGCCCCGTCACCGGTGCCGGATGCCATTGCGGATAATGGCTGTCGGCGTACGCACGCGGCTGGCCTTTCATGACGGCCTGCAGGATTGCAGGCCAGCGGGAAGGTAACGTCATTATTCAGAATCCGTTTTATATTTCAGCAGCAGCGAGACGGTAAACGCCACGCCGAAGGCAATCACCATGCCGATAATATAGTTGAGCAGCGAGCTTGCCTGCACGATCGCCATGCCCGGGATGGCAGTCAGCCCGACGGCGGTCATATAAACATGCACCGAGACCACCCACGCCCCGCCTGCCGCACCGCCAATCAGCGCGGCGATAAACGGTTTCACGAAACGCAGGTTGATACCAAATATTGCCGCTTCGGTAATGCCCAGCATGGCCGAAAACGCAGACGGTAACGTAATGGCTTTAATTTTCGCGTCTTTGGTTTTAAACCAGACCGCCAGACAGGCTCCCCCCTGCGCCACGTTGGCCATCGCCCAGATAGGCAGCAGGAAGTTAACGCCAATCGACGGATTCCCCAGTAACCCGGCTTCAATGGCATGGAAACTGTGGTGAATACCGGTGATAACGATAACCGAGTAAAGCCCGCCAAATAACAGCCCGGCCAGCCAGCCCGCATGGGCGATCAGGGTGCTCAGAACAAAGGAGATACCATCCCCTAACGCACGCCCGGCCGGGCCAATGATCAGCAAGGCAATAAAGCCGGAGAGAATAACGGTGAGGAACGGCGTCAGGATCAGATCTAACGCATCCGGAATAATACGGCGCAGGTTTTTCTCCACGATACTCATAAACCAGACGGCCAGCAGCACCGGGAACACCGTTCCCTGATAGCCAATCATGGCGATCTCAAGGCCGAAGAAGTTCATGGTGTGGAAGCCAGACGCCACGCCCCAGGCGTTTGTCAGCGCCGGGTGCGTCAGAATGCCGCCGAGGGTCGCCCCCAGATAAGGGTTACCGCCAAATTCACGCGCGGCCGTGAAGCCAATCAGGATCGGCAGAATGATAAACGCCGCTGAGCTGCACATATCCAGCATGATATAGAGCGCGTTATCGGCATTGACCCAGCCGTAGGTTTTGACCATCCCGAGCAGGCCCATCAGTAAACCGGAGGCCACAATCGCTGGAATGATCGGCACAAAGATGTTTGAGAGCAGTCGGGCAATGCGCTGGAACGGGTTCAGCTTGCGTGCCGCCATGTCGGCCGCTTCGGACTTGCTGGATTCGGTAATCCCTGCCGCCTGGATAAACGCGGCGTAGACCTTGTTAACCACCCCCGTACCAAAAATCACCTGCATCTGCCCGGCGTTGCGAAAACAGCCTTTAACGCCGTCAACCTTGCCGATGGCTTGTTGATCGGCAAGCGTGTCGTCGACCAGCACCAGTCGAAGACGCGTTGCGCAGTGCGCCGCACTGGCGATGTTCTCTTTGCCACCGAGCAGCGGAATGAGCGCACGGGCGATATTATCAAAATCCATAGATACCTCTGCCTGACTGTATTTTTATGATGTGAGAAACGCTCCCGCACTGCGGGAGCGTAAAAGGTTAAAACCAGGTTTCCATCTGTACCCCAAAGTTCCATTCCCCGCCGGCGTTGAAACCACTGCTGCCAAAGGCATCATCGCTGGCGTAATTATCCAGTTTGCTGCTCCAGTCCATCCAGGTGGCGAACAGACGCAACTCAGGACGGCTGAAGAAATCGCCGATCTTGCCCGCTTTTAACGTTGGGGCAAAGGTCAGCTTGTAGAAACTTCCGTTGGCGGCGTTTCGGTCTTTATACCCTTCCGGATTTAAATCCATGTACTGATAGCTGCCCTCAAACGCCAGGGCAAAATTCTGCGTGACCTCTTTAATCAGGCGGGTATTGAGCGTGACCCACTCATAGCTGTCGCCTTTGACATAGCGGTCTTTACTGCTCTGGGCCAGAACGGCAGGCGCGATATGCCAGCCGCCACCAAGAGGCGTGACACCGTAACTTGCAAAGCGCCAGGTATCGGCCTCAGAGAGCAATGCGCCATCGGAACCGATGCTCTTCACCTCTGCCCCCAACCCGTGGCCGTACAGCAGCGCCGTTTTGGCTGAGCCTTCACGCAGGCCGTAGAAACTTTCATTGTGCAATCCGACCAGGGCATGAACGCCATTGTTGGCGGCGTCGGTTTTTATCAGATCGCCATTACTGTCTTTGCGGTCGTCGTTGTCTTTTGCCCGCAGGCCGCTCACCATCAGCTGGAACGGCCCGGCGAAGTGGTTCATGCTGAGGATGTAGTTCTGAACGTTATTGTCGATTTGCTCTTCGCTGCCGAAGTTACGCCCGTAAAGAGAGAAGTTGCTGCGCAGCGATTCATTCCATTTCACGTCATACACGCCACCACCGGTACCGGCCAGGAACACCACATCGGAATCCAGCCAGTGAATATCAAAGTTATCCCGGTCAAAGCGTTTACCGGCCCAGAAGGTACTGCCCTTCAGCGCGCCGGTAAAATCAGGCAGATTGCCCAGTTCAGCAAACGCCTGACGAATATTGAGATCGCTGGTGTCAGCGGACCAGTCGTTATAGGTTTTCTGACCATCCGCCAGCATGGCCTTGAAGCGCGTGGTCGCCCCGTTATCCAGGGTCTGTTTGTGTTCCACGTTCAGCTCAACATAGGTATCGGCTTCATTCCCCAGACGCCCGACCGCACCACCGGTTTCCCCGGCTGGCGTCAGATAAGGGCCGCTTTTACTGCTCGACGCCGCATCGTTCATCAGCAGGCCAGAACGGGCATAGCCATGAAACTCAAACCCACTGCTCTGATCGGCTTTCTTCTCCAGTGCGGCAGTACGCTGCGCCACTTGCTGGGTTGTTGTTTGCGCCTGCTGCTGGGCAGTCACCAACTGCTGCGTTTTTTGTTCTGCGTCGGTGGCGCGTTTCTCCGCAACCTGCGCGCGGGTTTCCGCAGCCTGAAGACGCTGCTCCAGAGCAGCAAGACGCGCTTCGATACTCGTCATATCCGTTTGGGCAAAAACAGAGGTACTCCCGGCCAGCATGCCTATCATCACGGCAAGTCTGCGTTTTTTATACATTTTGTCGCATCCCTAAAAGAAGTCATTGAAAGTGCTAAATTGCTAAACCGGTTTAGGTTGATGATACTAAACCTGCCAATTTTGGATCGGCAATCTTTTTTGCTAAACCGATTTAGTAAGTGTGATCGAGGCGACAATTCAGGCCGTCGACAGACGGCCCGTTGCGGGAGGAATTACAGTTGCGGGTGATAAGGCAGCGCGGTCATCGCCCCTTTAGCCGTGGTGGCTAACGCGCCGCAGCGCTGGGCTAATGCGATCACGCGTGGAAGATCGTGGCTGTCGATACTCCCAGCGGAAGCCAGTCCATAAAGCAGTCCCGCCACGAAGGCATCACCTGCGCCGGTGGTGTCCACGCATTCAACGGGGGTTGCCGGATAATGCTTCATCGTTCCGTCATGCCAGGCGATGACCCCATCTTTGCCCTGAGTGACCAGCACCAGCCGGGCCGGACAGCGGCGCATCAGCGCGGCCAGCCCTTCCGTGACCCCAAGGTCGGCGGTTAAAAAAGCCAGTTCTTCGACGGAGAGTTTGACGACGTCAGCGCATTGCAGCGCCTGTTCGAGACAGCGGCGCAGGTCGTCCTCATCCGGCCAGAGATCCGGGCGGATATTGGGGTCGAAACTGACATAACCCCCCGCTTCCCTGACCGCGTTCATGGCCTGAAACGTTGCAGAACGGCTCGGCTCAGCGCTCAGGGCAATGGAACAGACATGCAGCCACTCTCCTGCGCTAAAGGGCGGCAGGTCGGCTGACGCCAGAAACAGATCGGCGCTCGGGCGAACCATAAAGGTGAACGAACGTTCGCCCTGTTCGTCCAGATCCACGACCACGGTTGACGTGCGGTGTGCCGGGTCGAGGCGCATCCACTTTACGTCAACCTGCTCGTCAGCCAGCGTTTTATGCATAAAGCGACCGAAAGGATCGTCGCCGACCCTGCCGATAAAGGCGCTTTTCCCGCCCAGACGGGCAATACCTACCGCCACGTTCGCCGGCGCGCCGCCGGGGCATTGCAGCAACCGGCCTTCTCCCTCCGGTAATAAATCCACTACCGCATCGCCAAGTACCCAGATTTTTTGCATGTGATCCTCTCAGCTAAACAATATTAAACCGTTTTAGCTATTTAAGCACAGGCAGGACGAAGGGGAAATAATACGGAAGGAAAATTGGCTTAACGCACCAGGTGTGGCCAGCTAATATCGCCTACGCCATTCAGCGCTGGACGGGCAAACAGAAAGCCCTGAAAACGTCGGATCCCGGCAGATTCAAGCCAGCACCACTCTTCCAGCTTCTCGATGCCTTCCGCCACCAGGGTGATTTCTAGGTCGGTGCAGCAGCTGACTATCGAGCGCACAATCGCCTGTTTTGGCCCACTGAGATGAATATTGCTGACAATTTCGCGGTCAATTTTAATTTTATCCGGCTGGAATCGGGTCAGCAGTGAAAGTCCGGCGTATCCGGAACCGAAATCATCGATCGCCAGGCCAATGCCTTCAGCGCGCAGGTGTTTAATGGCGCTATTAAACTTGTTGAACCCGGAAATCATCTCGTTTTCGGTTACTTCAATGACCACCTGCTCCGGCTGAAGCCCATGTTGTTTAATCTGTTCAACCAGAAACTCCACGGCGCCAGGCACTTTCACCAGCGACATCGGGAGAAGATTTACCGCGATTTTATGGCTACCGATCCCCAGTTTGTCGGCCAGCGCAAAAGCCCAGGCCTTGGTCTGGAGATCGACTTCATAGATTTTGTCCTGATCGAGGCGGCTGAAAAAATGCTCCGGGCTTCCCCCGTCATTACCGCGGATAAGGGCTTCAAGTGAACTGATTTTCCCTTCCAGCGGTTCGACGATGGGCTGGAGGGCGAACTGGCAGGTTTGTTTGTCCAGCAGACCCAGACTCTCGCCAAACGGCGATTTCTCACGCGAGAGCGTCCATTTCTCCGGGGCAAAACGCGCCCCCGACGGGGCCGGTCGTTTGCCGGTAATAAACGTCTGAATAAATTTGAACACCCGATCATCAGATGTCAGATAACTGTCCAGTTTGCTGTAGTGCAGTACCGACTGCAGAACGTCTTTCGGCGACTGGTTCTGCAGGTCAAACAGCAGCATACCGACATTCTCAAAACGTCTGCGGGGGCCGTAATCCCGCATAAGCTCAACCACGCCGCTGTGCCGCTTATCCTCACGGATCTTCTGAAACAACCTAACCACACTCTCTTCCGAGCCTTCGAGGAGTTGCAGGACATCATCCCCTTTTGAAAGAAGAACGCCGGTAATATTCAACCCGGCATTGCGCGTCCTGGCCTGTTCAACCAGCGCCTGGAGTTCGGCGGATCGGCAGGATAAATTCAACTGGCTGCGGTAGATAAGAGTAGTCAGCACAAAAACGTGTTCCGATAAGAGGTATGCGTTGGACATTACTGTTTAACATACTTCATCTGCGCGACCTAACAGATTAACCCCTTGCGGGAGAGGCTACTTTTTCTCATCCCCGATGCGTCTGTCAATCTTCTCCTGCATGTAGGCATAAAACGGGTTCGAGGTCACCCGCATTAACGCGTCTTTGCCTACGCTCAGCACGGAGGTTTCCCCCCACAGCGCAATCGTGCCGAGGCTAATGCCATACCGGTTTTTCTCCGCAGGATGTCGGCCATAAAGATCGTCATCAGGCGGGAACGGCACGGCGACATGCGACAGTGAATAGACCTCCTGCGGCCAGGACATCGCCAGCGGTACCGCGGTCTCATCGGTGCCTCCCGCCGGGGTTATTTTCGCTACCGCGGCGAAACTGTCCGCGCTGGCATTGGTAATAATCGTGACACCGTAACGCCTTTTCGCCACAGGCAGTAACTCAGAGGTCGCCGCCCACGACGACGGTTTAAAGAGAGGACGGAAGCTGGCGGCCTGATTGATATCAAATACAACCAGCTCGCTGCCGTTCGCCGGAAGCAGGTCAAATAAGCCGGTGACCACGGCGCGGGTGCTGACCGTTGAATCCATCACCGACTGGAATGCGAGTACCGGCGGCAGCTGGTCCAGTCTGTGCTCCCGGGCATCCCGCCCCATTTGCTCCTGCAGGGCCTGGGTCAAGAGCCATGACTGGCGCGCCGCATTGACCGGGAAGGAATTGTATTTATACGGGTTATATTCCGGCGAGATGTTTAACCATGCCGCTTTGGCAAACGGCGGTAACATCGCCGGCAATCCGGCCAATCCTGCAAACCGGGCGAACGCCGTGACGCCAATCATTGGCGAGAGCAGGATGAGCTGTTGCGGTTTGCGAAGCGCAGGCGTGTCCAGCGCATCAAGGGCATATTTCATCGCCAGCGCCCCACCGTTGGAGTAACCCACCAGATGCAGGGGAACATTGTCTCCCGCCAGCCGCGTGGCTTCACGCACGGCAAGGCGCGTCGCTGCCAGCCACCTCTCCCAGTCAACGTTCGTCAGCGCGCCGGGCGCGGTGCCGTGTCCGGGCAGGCGTGGGGCCACCGCCACAAAACCGTGCTGCTGATAATCACGGGCAAGATGCCGGACACTGTAAGGCGAATCTGTTAGCCCGTGCAGCAACACCACCGCGCCGCGTGGCGTTCCGGCAGGCATCAGCACAAAGGAGCGGTTGGCATCGGGTGAAAATTTACCGGGCCAAACCAGGCTCTGACGGTAGTAACGGTTTAACGACGTGCGCTCCTCACCTTGGGTTTTGCGCGTTACCGCGTTATCCAGATCGGTGAAAATGGCGTTTTCCCGGGCGACATACTGGGCAAAATTCGCCTTATCTATCTCGCGTACGGACATCTCATCTGCCCGCCAGGTATGCCAGAGATGCAGTTCCGGCCCCTGCTGCGAGAGATAAACCCGAACCGCGAGCAGGACGATCAGTACCCCTCCTGCGATCATCGCCATTTTCTTTGCGAGCGCCATCAGGCGCACGCTGATACGCCAGGGCAAGTTCGCCATGCCGGGATCCCTTTCATATTTACGTTGTCTCTATCTTATCAAAAATGTGAAGACGCTGACGTATTCACGAAATTCATACCTCCCCACTCAGCCAGTGCACCAAAAGTGAACTACGCTGCACAAATGTTGATCATTGGTTAACTAAATATTGCATGAAGTTTGCAGCACAGCGGCGTCCCGTCGCTCTGTGGACATGGCACGCGTCATGCATTGTTAATCAAATAACACAAACCTGATGACTGACAGCCTGTTAACAGCGAGGCGGTATGACGACGAAACCCGAGGTGTTGAGCCGTATTGAAGCCACGTTCAGCCAGCTGACCCCCAGCGAGAAGCGGGTGGCAAGCTGGCTGCTGGCGCATGCCGCACAGATCCCGTTTGAAACGGCTGAAAGCGTGGGTCTGGCGACCGGCACCAGCGGCATTACCGTGGGACGCTTTCTGCGAAAACTCGGCTACCGCAATCTGGAAGATGCCAAAAAGAGCCTGCGCGACCCGCATCAGCCCTGGGGTATGAACGAGCGGCTGGACTCCTGGCAGCAGCAGTCCCCTCTGCCCAACCGCCTTCAGCACTCTCTGTCGCTGGAGGTGGATGCCATCACCCAGGTTTATCAGCTGGCGCACACCGACGCATTCCGCCAGGTGGTTCATCAGCTTGCCCACGCGGATGCGGTTTTTGTGCTGGGGATCCAGTCGACACGTGGGATAGCCAACGCCTTCTTCAGTCATCTTGAGTACCTTCGCCCGCGCGTCAGTTACGCCGAAGGCGCGTCCGGCAGCTGGGTTGAATCCCTGAACTCCGGTTTCGCCCACCCCTACGTGGTGCTGACCGATACCCGCACCTATTCCACCATTGCGCGGCAGTACTGTCGGGTCGCGAGCGAAAAAGGTATTTCGCTGGCCCTGATCACCGATATCTGGTGCCCGTGGGCGCGGGATTACCCGCTTGATTTACTGCAGGTGAAAACCGAAACCGGCCATTTCTGGGATTCGCTGGCACCTGTGAGCTGTCTGTTCAACCTGCTGCTGTCAGGTGTCGTGGAAGCGCTGGGTGATGCCCTTCCACAGCGGCTGGCGGTAAACCGGCAATTACAACAAGAGTTTGGTCAATTCGAACGCTAAAGGAGCGGAGCTATGCCCCCAGAGAGTGAACTGATTGATGTGGCGAAGACCTTCCCTGCGCTGCATATCGATCTGAAATACGCCACAGCCGACAACATCACGGGCCGTCCGATTTATCAGGAGGCGCTGTGCCTGCTGCATACCGATGCGGCCACCGCGCTGGCGAAAGCCATCAGCATCGCCGCACTGGCCGGGCTGAAGCTGGTGGTCTACGACGCTTATCGCCCGCAGGAAGCGCAGGCTCAATTGTGGGATGCCTGCCCGAACCCGGAATACGTGGTTGATGTGGCGATTGGTTCCAACCACAGCCGCGGGACGGCCATCGACGTTACGCTGATGGACGAACAAAACACCGTGCTGGATATGGGGGCCGGTTTTGACGAAATGCACGACCGCTCGCATGCCTGGCACCCGTCCGTGCCGCCGCACGCGCAGCGCAATCGCCTGCTGCTTAACGCCATCATGTCCGGTGGCGGCTTTGTGGGGATCAGCAGCGAATGGTGGCACTTCGAGCTGCCGAACGCGGCCAGCTATCCCCTGCTTGACGATCGTTTTGCCTGTTTCCCGTTGACGCACACCCCTCTTTAAAACTGGAGCACTGCCATGAAAACAACGCTTCTTACTACCCTGATCGCCGCCTCGCTGGCACTCAGCGCCCCGGTTGCGCTGGCTGCCGTCCCGAAAGATATGCTGGTGATCGGAAAAGCGGCCGACCCGCAAACGCTCGACCCGGCGGTGACCATTGATAACAACGACTGGACGGTGACTTACCCCGCCTATCAGCGTCTGGTGAAGTACAAGCCAGGCTCCACCGAGGTGGAGGGCGACCTGTCAACGGGCTGGAAAGCGTCAGAGGATCAGAAAGAGTGGACCTTTACCCTTACCGATAACGCAAAATTCGCCGATGGCACGCCGGTTACTGCCGAGGCGGTAAAACTCTCCTTTGAACGTCTGCTGAAGCTTAGCCAGGGGCCGTCTGAAGCGTTCCCGAAAGATCTCAAAATTGATGCGGTCGATCCGCACACGGTGAAATTCACCCTCAGCCAGCCGTTTGCCCCGTTCCTCTACACCCTGGCCAACGACGGTGCGTCGATCGTTAACCCGGCGGTGTTAAAAGCGAACGCTGCCGATGATGCACGCGGTTATTTAGCGCAAAACACCGCCGGGTCCGGACCATTCATGCTGAAAAGCTGGCAGAAAGGTCAGCAGCTGGTGCTCGTTCCGAACCCACACTGGGCGGGTGAGAAGCCGCACTTTAAGCGCGTTTCGGTGAAAATTATTGGTGAAAGCGCTTCACGCCGCCTGCAGCTTTCCCGTGGCGATCTGGATATCGCCGATTCACTGCCCGTCGATCAGCTTTCAGCCCTTAAGCAAGAAGGCAAAGTGGCGGTGGCGGAATATCCGTCCCTGCGCGTGACCTATCTTTATCTGAATAACAGCAAAGCCCCGCTCAATCAGGTGGATTTACGTCGGGCCGTCTCCTGGGCAACAGATTATCAGGGGATGGTGAAAGGCATCCTGAGCGGCAATGGTAAACAGATGCGCGGCCCGATACCGGACGGCATGTGGGGGTTTGACGCCACGGCAATGCAGTACAGCTTTGACGAGGCCAAAGCCAAAGCCGCGCTGGAGAAAGTCAAAGACAAGCCGACAAGCCTGACATTCCTCTATTCAGACAACGACCCCAACTGGGAGCCGATCGCCCTGTCCACGCAGGCGAGCCTCGGCAAGATCGGCATCAACGTGAAGCTGGAAAAACTGGCTAACGCCACCATGCGCGATCGTGTCGGGAAAGGTGACTATGACATCGCTATTGGCAACTGGAGCCCGGACTTTGCCGACCCGTACATGTTCATGAACTACTGGTTTGAGTCGGACAAAAAAGGGTTGCCGGGTAACCGCTCGTTTTACGAGAACAAAGAGGTCGACGCCCTGCTGAAGGCGGCCCTGAAAACCACCGATCAGGCGGAGCGTACCCACGATTACCAGCAGGCGCAGAAGGTGGTGATCGACGAGGCGGCCTACGTGTATCTGTTCCAGAAGAACTACCAGCTGGCGATGAACAAAGAGGTGAAAGGCTTCACCTTTAATCCAATGCTGGAGCAGGTCTTTAACATCGCCACCATGAGTAAATAACGGTTCTCGCCGGGGGAAAGTGTATGACGTTCTGGAGCATTGTGCGCCAGCGCTGCTGGGGGTTAATCCTGGTGGTGGCCGGTGTCTGTATCATCACCTTTATTATTTCACACCTGATCCCCGGCGATCCGGCCCGCCTGCTGGCCGGAGACCGCGCCAGCGACGACATTGTGCAAGGTATCCGCCAGCAGCTGGGGCTGGATCAACCGCTGTATATCCAGTTTGGTCGCTATGTGGATGCGCTGGCCCATGGCGATTTAGGCACCTCTATCCGCACCGGACGTCCGGTCGCGGAAGATTTGAAAGCCTTTTTCCCGGCCACCCTGGAGCTGGCTTTTTGTTCCCTGCTGCTGGCGCTGGTTATCGGCGTGCCGCTGGGGATTTTATCGGCGGTCTACCGTGACCGCTGGCTGGATCATCTGGTGCGGTTAATGGCGATGACGGGCATTTCAACGCCCGCATTCTGGCTTGGGTTGGGGGTGATAGTCCTCTTCTACGGGCATCTGCAACTTCTGCCAGGCGGCGGAAGGCTTGACGACTGGCTCGATCCACCGACGCGCGTTACTGGCTTTTATCTGGTGGATGCGCTGCTGGAAGGCAACGGGGAGGTCTTTTTCAATGCCCTGCAGCATCTGATTTTACCTTCAATGACGCTGGCATTTGTTCATCTTGGCATTGTAGCGCGTCAGGTTCGCTCGGCCATGCTGGAGCAACTCAGTGAAGATTACATACGAACCGCACGCGCCAGCGGATTGCCCGGCTGGTACATCGTGCTGCGCTATGCCCTGCCCAATGCGATGATCCCGTCGATTACCGTGCTTGGACTGGCGCTGGGCGATCTGCTGTATGGCGCAGTCCTCACCGAAACCGTCTTTGCCTGGCCGGGAATGGGCGCCTGGGTCGTCACCTCTATTCAGGCGCTCGATTTCCCTGCCGTCATGGGCTTCGCGGTAGTAGTCTCACTGGCCTATGTGCTGGTTAATCTGGTGGTCGATCTGCTCTATCTGTGGGTTGACCCGCGAATCGGGCGCGGAGGTGCCGAATGATGTTGACTCAGGAAACGCCCGTCCCGGTTAAAACAGCGAAAGCAGGCATCAACTGGGCAAAACTGTTCTGGATGCTGCGTAAAAGCCCCCTCACGCTGATTGGCGCCGCGATCATGATCCTGATGCTCCTGCTGATGGTGACATCACCGTGGATTGTGCCGCATGACCCCAATGCGCTGGATTTGACCGCGCGTCTGCAGGCTCCGTCTGCCGAACACTGGTTTGGCACCGATGAGGTTGGCCGCGATCTGTTCAGCCGGGTGCTCGCCGGCAGCCAGCAGTCGATCAGCGCGGGGCTGGCCGTCGTGGTGATTGCGGGCGGTATTGGCTCGCTGCTGGGCTGTTTGTCTGGCGTACTGGGCGGGCGCGGCGACGCCATTATTATGCGCATTATGGACGTGATGCTCTCCATTCCCTCGCTGGTGCTGACCATGGCACTGGCGGCGGCGCTGGGGCCGAGCCTGTTTAACGCAATGCTCGCCATCGCGATTGTACGTATTCCGTTTTACGTGCGTCTGGCACGCGGGCAAACCCTTGTCGTGCGCCAGTTTACCTATGTTCAGGCGGCCCGCACCTTCGGCGCATCACGCTGGCATTTAATCAGCTGGCATATTCTGCGCAACGCCCTGCCGCCGCTGATTGTGCAGGCTTCGCTGGATATTGGCAGCGCCATTCTGATGGCCGCCACGCTGGGCTTTATCGGTCTGGGCGCACAGCAACCCACCGCCGAATGGGGCGCGATGGTTGCCGTAGGGCGCAACTATGTACTTGACCAGTGGTGGTATTGCGCTTTTCCTGGTGCGGCCATTTTGATTACCGCCGTGGGCTTTAATCTTTTTGGTGACGGCATCCGCGACCTGCTGGATCCGAAATCAGGAGGGAAACAATCATGACCGACTCGGTTTTAACCATCGAGGATTTACATCTGAGTTTCCCGATATACCGCGGTGAGGTTCATGCGCTGAACCACGTCTCGCTGGAGATTAAACGGGGCGAAATTGTCGGCGTAGTGGGCGAGTCGGGGTCGGGGAAGTCGGTTACCGCCATGCTCGCTATGCGCCTGTTGCCGGAAGGCAGCTACCGAATTCATCACGGTCAGGTGACATTGCTGGGAGAAGATGTTCTGACCGCATCGGAAAAACAGCTTCGCCAGTGGCGCGGGGCAAAAGTGGCGATGATTTTTCAGGAGCCCATGACCGCCCTGAACCCAACGCGGCGGATTGGTAAGCAAATGGTGGAGGTGATCCGCCAGCATCAGCCGCTCGACCGTCGCGCGGCGCAGCAAAAAGCGATTGCCCTGCTGGAGGAGATGCAAATCCCGGACGCGAAAGCGGTGATGGCGCGTTATCCGTTTGAACTCTCCGGCGGCATGCGTCAGCGGGTGATGATCGCCCTTGCCTTCTCCTGCGAGCCTGAACTTATCATCGCCGACGAGCCGACCACGGCACTGGATGTGACCGTGCAGCTGCAGGTACTGCGTCTGCTGAAGCACAAGGCGCGGGCCAGCGGAACCTCGGTGCTGTTTATCAGCCACGATATGGCCGTGGTTTCCCAGCTCTGTGACCGGATGTATGTAATGTACGCGGGAAGCGTAATTGAGAGCGGTGCCACGCAAACGCTGATTCACCATCCCGTTCATCCCTACTCCATCGGTCTGCTGCAATGTGCACCTGAAAACGGTGCGCCGCGCGAGTTGCTTCCGGCCATTCCCGGCACGGTGCCTAATCTCAGCCAGCTTCCACAAGGCTGCGCGTTCCGCGAGCGCTGCTTTGCCGCCGGGACGAAATGCGGTGAGGCACCGCGCTTGCTTCCCAATGGTGCAGAGGGCCAGATGGCTGCCTGCTGGTACCCGCAACGGGAGAAACACCATGTCTGACATTTTGCTTGAACTGGATAGCGTGCATGTCAACTTTCCCGCGCGCAAAAACTGGCTGGGCCGCGTCACGGAACAGGTGCATGCCCTCAATGGGCTGGACCTGCAGATCCGTCGCGGCGAAACGCTGGGCATTGTTGGGGAATCCGGCTGCGGGAAAAGCACGCTGGCACAGCTATTGATGGGCATGCTCAGGCCCAGCACCGGCGACTATCAGCGGACGCATCACGCGGGCGGCATGCAGATGGTTTTTCAGGACCCGCTCTCCTCTCTCGACCCGCGTCTGCCGGTGTGGCGCATCATCACCGAGCCGGTGTGGGTGCAAAAACGCAGCAGTGAACGCGAACGGCGCCAGCTGGCAGAGACGCTGGCGATGCAGGTGGGTATTCGTGCGGAATATCTTGACCGGCTACCGCATGCCTTTTCAGGCGGGCAGCGCCAGCGCATTGCTATCGCCCGGGCGCTGTCGTCCAATCCAGACATCATCGTGCTCGACGAACCCACCAGCGCGCTGGATATTTCCGTGCAGGCGCAAATCCTCAACCTGCTGGTAAAACTGCAGCAGGAACGGAACCTCACCTATGTGTTGATCTCACATAACGTCTCGGTGGTCAGACACATGAGCGATCGTGTGGCGGTGATGTATCTGGGCCAGATCGTGGAGCTGGGTACCACCGATCAGGTCCTTGTCAGGCCGCGCCATCCCTACACCCGGCTGCTGCTTGATTCCGTTCCCAGAACCGGTGAACCGCTGGATGAAAACCTGGCGCTGCGTAAAACAGAGCTTCCTGGCAATCGTCACCTTCCCACCGGCTGTTATTTCCGGGACCGCTGTCCGCAGGCAGCGCAAGGATGCGAACATCCGCAGTCGCTACAGCCTTCAGTTGAGGGCTGTAGCGTGCGCTGCTGGCGCAACCTGAGCGAGTAGCCACGCAGGGTGGCGCTGTTTCACGTTTAAATTTGCGCCATTCCACCGTCGACAAACAGTTCGGTGGCGTTGATAAAGCTTGCTGCATCTGAGGCCAGAAACGCCACCGCTTTTCCCACTTCTCCCGGCGCGCCTAAGCGTCCCAGCGGCACCTGGGCGGCCAGCGCGTCATACAGCCCCTGACGATGTTCTTCCGGCACCAGGTCACCCAGACCTGGGGTTTTGATGGGCCCCGGGCTCACCACGTTGACGCGAATACCGCGCCCCTGCAAATCCAGCGCCCACGAACGGGCAAAGTTGCGCACGGCGGCTTTACTGGCGCTGTATACGCTAAAGTTTGCGGTTCCTTTAATGGACACCGTGGATCCGGTCAGAATGATCGACGATCCGGCAGATAACAGCGGTAACGCTTTTTGCACGGTGAACAGTACACCGCGAACGTTGGTTGCAAAGATGCGATCAAACTGCTCTTCAGTAATAGCGCCTAACGGCAGCATGTCGCCACCACCCGCATTGGCGAACAGAATATCCAGACGCCCTTCGTCTTTTGCAATCTGCGCATAGACTTTATCGAGGTCGGAAAGTTGAGAGACGTCCGCACGGATGCCGACCGCCGCGGTGGCAATTTGTGCAACGGCTGCGTCCAGCTCTGCCTGACGACGTCCGGTGATATAGACCTTCGCGCCCTGGGCCGCCAGTTCCTGCGCGGTGGCGAGACCGATACCTGTGCTACCGCCCGTAACCAGGGCAATTTTACCTGCGAGAGACGTATTCATGTTATTCACCTTTAATCATGTTTTCAGGATGCCCGCAAAAACGGTTGAAGAGGTTTTCGCTTGCGTTGAATAAACTCTATCGGTTGCAGGATTAATGAAAAACGGGCAAAAATGAAAATCACTATTCACAGGTGGAAATAATCCGGAGTACGAATGGACCAGCTCATGGCAATGCGCGCATTTACGCGGGTGGTGGAAACCGGAAGTTTTACGCGTGCGGCTGATTCTCTGAATATGCCTATCGCCACCCTGAGCAAGCTGGTGAAATCGCTCGAAGCGCACCTGGAGATCCGGCTTTTACATCGCACAACACGACGGGTAGTCACCACACCGGAAGGTGCCGGGTACTATGAAAAAGCGCTCAGGGTGCTGATTGATATTGAAGATATTGATACGTCGTTTCGCGTTTCTCGCGCGACGCCGAAAGGCCATCTGCGCGTGGATGTGGGCGGTTCAACCGCGCGCGACGTGCTGATCCCCCTGCTCCCGGATTTTATGCAGCGTTACCCGGAAATACGCATCGACCTTGGCGTGGCCGACCGGCCCGTGGATTTGATCAGCGGTAACGTTGACTGCGTGATCCGCGGCGGCCCTCTGGACGACTCCTCCCTTATTGCCCGCCATCTGGGCGACGCTGAAATGGTCACCTGCGCGACGTCCGATTATTTAAAACATCATGGCGTACCGGCCTATCCGCGGGAGCTGTGCAATGGCCATAAGCTGATTAGCTACCTTTCTCCCGTCACCGGTCGGGCCTTTCCGTTTCGCTTCAGGGAAAAGGGAGAAAAGCTGGAGATAAGCATTCCGCACTTCCTTGGTGTCAATGAAAGCAACGCTCATCTGGCGGCGGCGGTGGCAGGTTTAGGCATTATTCAGACGTTTCAGTATTCGGCAAAAAGGCATTTACAGGCGGGGACGTTAACTGAAATTCTTAGTGACTGGCGACCTGACGCTTATCCGTTTCATGTGGTTTATCCGCAGAACCGGCATCTGACACATCGACTGAGAGTGTTTATCGCCTGGCTGGCAGAGGTGTTTCCTGCCGCGCTGAAGGGATAGCCGGAGCAAAATACGGATGGACTTTATAGTCCATGAAAATCCGGTGCTAATGCATTTATTTCTATCCTTTAATTCAGCGTTTTTTTATTGACCTGGTGCGGATAATGGGTTGATATCTACCCAAAAATCAAACTTTAAGGATGACGTTATGGCTGTATTGCCACAAATGCCGAGTGGAGGCACAAGGTTAATTGATAGCAATATGCGTGAAGCTAGCACGCATGGCGCAGGGCGGAATATGGCGCTACCGCAAACCTATTACTGGTTCTATCAACAGGTCAAAAATCGTGGCCCGTGGGATTACAAACAGCAACGCCGTGACCTGGCTAATTTTGGTAATTTTAATTATGGGGCCACCGGGTTTGCAGCAGGGATACCAGAAGCAACCTTGTATATGGGCGCGGGTTTTGCACAAAGCCGGGCGGGAACGTCGAAGCCGCAATGGGGAACATGGTACGGTGAGTTACCTTATGGGGATGACCCTCATGACCAGTTTTGGATTAAACAGGGAATAGATTATGCCAAACAGCACGGTTATTAAGTGGCTGCACAGAGCGCTAACTGCCGCGCTGCTGGTTTTTGTAGGGTTTCAGTATTTTGCAAACCAGCCACCGGATGATGACCTTTACTCACAACAACAAATTACACCCGAGGTCTATTTGTACGTTACAAAGTACAAAGGCGGGGGTGCGACGGTTTCAGATGTTTATCGCTATTACCTGGACACAAAACTGCAGGATAATCTGTTGGAGCACCTGAAGAAACGCTCACCCTTTATGGTAGCTGACACTGGCGACGCCAAAATCTCTGGCTACGGCTCTCACGTCAATGTAAACCTCACCGGGCGTGTTTATTCGTTTACGAATTCAGATCTCTTTTACGCAGGTAATGTGGCCATCATGCCCATTATCAGCCTTAACGCAACCGGCACGCGTTAAGGTTCTTTTTGCTACCCAAAATACACCTATCCTCATGCGCACAGCTGCGCGCATGAGGGCTTTTAATGAGCTTTGGTTTAATTGAGCGTGTAATCCAGCGTGATTTCCGCGTTCAACAGCTGGGAAACCGGGCAGCCGGCTTTCGCTTTTTGAATAACGCCATCGAACTGCTGAGGGTCAATGCCAGGGACAGTAACCTTGCTCTGCAGTGCGACCTTCGTAATGGCGAAACCGCCCTCTTTTTTATCCAGTGACACGTCGGCGGTGGTATCAATGGAATCGGCGGTGTAGCCTGCTTCACCCAGCATCAGCGACAGTGCCATCGAAAAACAGGCTGCGTGTGCGGCACCAATCAGTTCTTCCGGGTTGGTCCCTTTTTCGCCTTCAAAACGGGTGTTGAAGCCGTAAGGCTGTTGATTGAGAACGCCGCTCTCGGTAGAAACAGTTCCTTTTCCGCGTTTAATATCGCCAGACCAGTGTGCTGAACCGTGCTTATGAATTGTCATTCTTGCTCTCCTTTTGGCTTACAAAGGGTTAAGTATAGACCAGAGATCTGACGCGTCCTGGAACACAGAGTATTCTGGTTGGCGTTGATGCGATACATCACTTCGAACCATCAAAAGGGAAAGGCCTATGATGCTAAACACCAGGATTGTCGTGGCGCTGGCCACGCTCGCCGTGACGTTCCCCCTCTTTGCCAGCACGCCGGAGAATTTTATCTATACCAGCTCGGGCGACCTTGATGCCGCCGCCGCGCTTATCGCCCGTCGTGATATCGGTGGCGCGCAGATCGTTTATAACTGGCGTGCACTGGAGCCGGAGAAAAACAGATATGACTTCTCATCCATAGAGCGAGATCTGGCGCGCCTGAAGGCCAGCAATAAAAAGCTGTTTATTCAAATTCAGGATCGCTTCTTCGAAAAAGATGCCCGGTATGTCCCTGATTATCTGATGGCAGACACGAAGTACAGCGGCGGTATTTCTCCGCAGTTTGACAACCCTGGTGAAGGGAAACCAACAGGTTCAGGCTGGGTAGCCCGTCAGTGGGATCCTGCCGTGCGTGAACGGTATCAGGCCTTACTGGCAGCCCTGGCGAAGCGTTTTGATGGCCAGGTTTACGGTGTGAACTTACCTGAAACCGCCATTGACCTTGATGAGAAAAAGCCGCCGACAGGATTTTCGTGCGACAACTATTTTGCCGGAGAAATGGAAAACCTCGCCTTTGCGCGAAAGGTTTTCACGCAATCCCATGTCGTACAATATGTGAACTTCTGGCCGTGTGAATGGAACAATGATCATAATTACATGGGGCGGCTGTTTGAATACGCCAGTGCCCATAATATCGGGCTTGGCGGACCGGATATTGTTCCCAACCGCAAGGCGCAAATGAAAAACGCCTATCCGTTCTTTAACCAGTATAAAAACAAACTGCCGCTGGTCGCCATGGCCGTTCAGGAGCCCACGCTCACCTACCGAAACCCGGCTACCGGCAAGCCCTTCACCAAAGATGAATTTGTTCAGTTCGCAGAAGCGTATCTCGGCGCAGATATTATTTTCTGGAGCACGACGTCGCCCTGGCTGACGACGAAATAAGCCACAGGCTCACTGCGCGGGCATCAGTTCAGATGCCCTGCAATTTCATCAAGAAAGACGCGCAGGGCCGCAGGCTGATATTCCCGCGACTGGTAAATCCCGTGAATGGCGAGCGGCTTAGGCACTAAGTCTGTGAGCACCGGGACCAGCAGTCCTTGCTCGAGCGCCCCTTGCGCTTCGTGCTCGGGCAGCATTGCAATACCGCAATGTTTAACCGCCGCGTCCATCAATAACGACGAGATGCTGGCGCTAAGATTGCCGCTCACCGCGACGCTCACGCTTTCGCCTTCCAGCGTCACAAAATGCCACGACTGACCCGCGAAGAAGCTGTAATGCAGGCAATTGTGCTGCGCCAAATCCTCAGGCGTCACGGGCGTGCCGTGCTGCGCAAGATAGTCCGGCGAGGCGCAAAGCACCGAACGGCACTCACCCAGCCTGCGGGCAATCATCCCCGGCTCCGGGTTATCGGTAATACGCACGGCTACGTCAATACGCTCGCCCACCAGACTCACGGGATGGTTATTCACATCCAGTTCAATTCTGAGCTGCGGATAACGCGCCAGCAGCCCGGGCAGTACCGGCGCAATCATGTGCATGGCGGTAAAGTGCGCGCAGGCTACCCGCAAGGTGCCGGAAGGTAAATCTTTCTCCGACTGGCCTTCAATCTCCTGCGACAGTTGCGAAAGGGTACGCGTTTTCTGCAGTACCTTTTCCCCTGCTGCGGTCAGTGTCAGCTTGCGCGTTGAGCGGTTCACCAGCCGGGTCCCCGCCCACTTCTCCATCTGCTCAAGATAACGGCTTACCATAGGCCGGGAAATGCCCAGCGCACGGGCTGCGGCACTCAAACTTCCCAGCTCGCAAATCCGGTTATAGACCTGTGCGGCAATAACGCGATCCATATAACGCTCCATTTGCTCGATTTATGAAACTAAGCATGTCTTGTTTCAGGAATTCTGGCAAATGGAGAGTTCGGTACAATAGAGTCTTTCCTGATAAAAAGAGACATGATGATGAAGCTTACTCGCCTTGCACTGCTATGCACCCTCTTCACGCCGGCGGTCTTCGCCGCACCGTTGACCATTGATACCTGGAACCCGCAGGAGAAAGGTATTTTTGCGGTCTCGTCGACGCTGGTGTCCGGCCCGAAAGAGGCCGTCCTGTTTGACGCGCAGTTCAGCGTGAAAGACGGTGAAGCACTGGTGGAGAAAATTCGCCGCAGCGGTAAAACCCTGAACAAGATTGTGATCACCTCCGGCGATCCGGACTTCTACTTTGGTCTGCAACCGCTGGTAAAAGCATTCCCGAATGCGAAAGTCGTGGCGACTCAGCAGGTGGTTGACCATATCAAGGCCACCAAAGATGCCAAGCTGGCCTTCTGGGGCCCACAGATGAAAGACGGCGCGCCAACAACGCTGATCGTTCCTCAGGTGCTGACCTCCACCACGTTTATGGTTGATGGTGAGAAAATCGATATTGAACAGCCAGACAGCTACGCGGCTTATGTCTGGATCCCGTCGGCGAAGACGATTCTTGGCGGCACGGGCGTTTCATGGGGCATCCATCTGTGGACGGCCGATACCCAGACCCGGGCGCGTCGCCAGCAGTGGCAGGACACGCTAGAAAACATGGCGGCGCACAAACCTGAGCGCGTGATCCCGGGTCACTATCTGGGGACGCCACCGTCAGGTACCGGCGCTATCGATTTTACCCGCGAATATCTGCAGCGGTTCGAGCAGACGCTGGCTAATCACAAAGATTCTGCTGGCGTCATTAGCGCCATGAAAAAAGCGTATCCGGGCCTGGCCGAAGAGAGCTCGCTGGAATTAAGTGCGAAAGTGAATACCGGCGAAATGAAATGGTAAATTAATCTCTGTTCCTGCTATTTTCTCGGATAGCAGGAGCAGCATCAAAATATTCCCCCTCGCCCCCTGTCATTATTCCTCCATTTCTAAAAGTGTCTAAAAGCATGCACTTATGTCATTTTTATTTCTAAGATGAATCTTAGACACAGCAAGGAAAATATTTGCCATTCTGTTTGTGAATTACATTTTTTGCGAGCCGTACCATTACACAGACAACGACACGGAGGCAGCATGTTTACTTATTACCCGGCAAATACTGCAGCAGCACAACCTGAACTCGTTAACGCGATCGCACAGGGTCTTCACGCCGAACACGGTGCTGTGACTGAAGATGACATTTTGATGGAACTGACCAAATGGGTGGAATCCACAGACAATGACATCCTCAGTGACATCTACCAACAGACCATTAACTACGTGGTCAGTGGACAGAATGCCTCTTTGTAAAAACCTGCTAAGCTGGATCTGCAACCTAAGGGGTTACATTTCGTTTGCGTAAGCAAACTTGTCCTTAAAACTATCAACAGGATTGAGGAGTAAAGATGAAATCGAACCGTCAGGCACGCCATATTCTGGGACTGAACTACAAGCTTTCTAACCAACGTAAAGTGGTGATTGAGGGCGACAGTGAAACGCAAGTCACCCATGCCACCGGCAGAAAACGCCACGCTGGCAAGTAAGTTCCAGTAAGAGATCCTGAACACCATCGGCAAAACCGATGGTGTTTTTGTTTATGTGTTGCGGTAATTAACATTTAGCTCCTTTATAATACCGCCTGACCGCACCCCACCGCACAGGCCAGAAAGATGACAAACAGCAGTGTCAGGGACGGATCTTCAAAAAAAGAGTGAGTGACATGGACAACAAACTGAAAAAACATCGTTCCTTATATATCCCTTATGCCGGTCCGGTTTTACTGGAATTCCCCCTGCTCAACAAAGGCAGCGCCTTCAGCATGGAAGAGCGCAGCAGCTTCAACCTGCTTGGTCTGCTGCCCGAAGTGGTGGAAACCATTGAAGAACAGGCTGAACGTGCGTGGATCCAGTATCAGGGTTTCAAGACCGAAATCGACAAGCACATCTACCTGCGTAACATTCAGGACACCAATGAAACCCTCTTCTATCGCCTGGTTCAGAACCACCTCGAAGAGATGATGCCGGTGATCTACACCCCAACGGTGGGTGCGGCGTGTGAACGTTTCTCTGAGATCTACCGTCGCTCCCGCGGCGTATTCATCTCTTATCAGAACCGTCACAATATGGACGATATTCTGCAGAACGTGCCGAACCACAACATCAAGGTCATTGTTGTGACTGACGGGGAACGTATTCTCGGCCTCGGGGATCAGGGTATTGGCGGAATGGGGATCCCAATCGGTAAGCTCTCCCTGTACACCGCTTGTGGAGGTATCAGCCCGGCGTACACCCTGCCGGTAGTGCTGGATGTGGGTACCAACAACCAGCAGCTGCTCAACGATCCGCTGTACATGGGCTGGCGTCATCCGCGCATTACCGACGATGAGTATTATCAGTTTGTTGATGATTTTATCCAGGCCGTTAAGGCACGCTGGCCGAACGTGCTACTGCAGTTTGAAGACTTTGCGCAGAAGAACGCCATGCCGCTGCTGAACCGCTACCGCGATGACATCTGTTCATTCAACGACGACATTCAGGGCACCGCCGCCGTGACCGTTGGGACGCTGATCGCCGCCAGCCGTGCGGCAGGCAGCCAGTTGAGCTACCAGAAAATCGTCTTCCTGGGCGCAGGCTCTGCGGGCTGCGGTATTGCCGAGCAGATTATTGCTCAGACGCAGCGCGAGGGCTTGAGTGAAGAACTGGCCCGTTCCCGCGTCTATATGGTTGACCGTTTCGGCCTGCTGACCGACGGTATGCCTAACCTGCTGCCGTTCCAGACCCGACTGGTTCAGAAACGCGAGAACCTGAAAAACTGGGATACCGACAACGAGGTGCTCTCCCTGCTGGACGTGGTGCGCAACGTGAAGCCGGACATTCTTATCGGCGTTTCCGGGCAAACCGGTCTCTTCACCGAAGAGATTATTCGCGAAATGCACAAACACTGTGAACGCCCTATCGTGATGCCGCTCTCTAACCCGACTTCCCGTGTAGAAGCAACGCCGCAGGACATCATCGCCTGGACCGAAGGTAACGCACTGGTGGCAACCGGCAGTCCGTTCGACCCGGTGGTGTGGAAGGATAAAACCTATCCGATCGCGCAGTGCAACAACTCCTACATCTTCCCGGGGATTGGTCTGGGGGTTATCGCGTCCGGTGCGTCACGCATTACCGATGAAATGCTGATGTCAGCCAGCGAAACCCTGGCGAAACACTCACCGCTGGTGAATAACGGTGAAGGCCTGGTGTTGCCAGAGCTGAAAGACATTCATAAGGTGTCCCGCGCGATCGCTTTCGCAGTAGGAAAAATGGCACAGCAGCAAGGCGTGGCGGTGAAAACCTCCGCCGATGCGCTGCAGCAGGCCATTGACGACAACTTCTGGATGCCGGAATACCGCAGCTATCGCAGAACGTCTATCTAAAGAACAGGCCGGGTCAGGCAATCATGCCTCCCGGCCTGCCATTCTGCCCGCGCTTGCCGGGCCGTAAAATCCCCGCTACACTGCCTTCATCCATTAACCTACTGAATATATAAGGAGGCCAATTATGCTGTACTGTGAAATTTTCAATGTTTCACATACATTTGGTGATCGCACCAGCTCAAGCGTTATCGGTATCGTGCTGCGATAACTTCTGCTTGAGCGAAGACACCAACCCCTAAATCCCTTCTCTCGGGCTTACTGAGTTATCGTCAGCGATGTTTGACGAGGCATAAACATGCCTGTAACTCTTGGGTAAGCAACAATGAGCACTTTACTCACTGCACAATCTCTTCGTGTTGATACGGCGTTTGGTACGCTCTTCGACTCGCTCTCCTTTACGCTGAAAAAAGGCGATCGCATCGGTCTGCTGGGCGACAACGGCTGCGGTAAAAGCACGCTGCTGAAGGTGCTGGACGGTACGGACACGCCCGCCGCCGGAACGGTCGCGCTGGCCGGGCACTGCATCATGGCGCGCGTAGAACAACACCTGCCGGACGGGATTTATCCCCTGAGCATGCTGGATGCCGTGCTGGCACAACTGCCTGCGGTTGAACGCGAGAGCCTGCGCTGGAAAGCGGAAACGCTGCTGGCGAGTATGGGCTTTACGCCGCAGGACTGGACATTAACCTCGGCAACGTTGAGCGGCGGGCAACATACGCGTCTGCTGCTGGCGCGGGCTTTGATTAATGCGCCGGACCTGCTGCTGCTGGATGAACCGAGTAACCACCTCGATTTACCCACCATGCTCTGGCTGGAGCAGTTTTTACAGGCCTGGTCAGGCAGCTTTGTGCTGGTTTCACATGACAGGCAACTGCTGGATGCCGTGACCAACGGCAGCTGGATCCTGCGCGATAAGATGCTGCATTACTTTGCCCTTCCCTGCACCGCCGCACGCAAAGCGCTGGATGCGAAAGACGAAAGTGATGCGCAGCGCCACAAGGCAGAACAAAAGGAGATCGACCGCGTCGCGGCCAGCGCAAAAAGACTGGCGACCTGGGGCAAAGTCTACGACAACGAAGACCTGGCCCGCAAAGCGAAACAGATGGAAAAGCAGGTTGAACGGCTGAAAGAGAGCCAGACGGAGGTCACGGCGGGAAGTCAGTGGACATTAACCCTGCGCGGCGACGCGCTACGGGCCGATCGTCTGCTGGAGCTGGAAAACCTCGCGGTGCCGCCGGCGCCCGGACTGCCTGCGCTGTTTAGCATTGACATCGCGCGTCTCAAAAGCGGCGATCGCGTGGCCATCGTTGGACGTAACGGCTGCGGTAAATCATCCCTGATGAAGCTGATCTGGCGGCATTTTCGCGGCGAGCAGGCTGACGATGGGCTGAAACTCCACCCACGCGTATCGCCTGGCTATTATGATCAGACGCTGAACCAGCTCCCGGACGATGCATCGCTGTTTGACGCACTGGAGCCGTTTGCACCCGATCCGCAGAATCGCAAGATGGCCCTGATCGGTGCCGGCTTTGCGTGGCCACGTCACGGTCAGAAAGTCAGTACGCTCAGCGGTGGAGAACGCTCTCGCCTGCTGTTTGTTGGCCTGACGTTAGCGCGCTATAGCCTGCTGATGCTGGATGAACCGACCAACCATCTGGACATGGAAGGCAAAGAGGCGCTGACGGAAACCCTGCAGCAATTTGAAGGTGGCGTGCTGCTGGTCAGCCATGATCGCCAATTAATCAGCCAAAGCTGCAACCGTTTCTGGCTGATTGAGGACGGCAGGCTGAGTGAATGGCATGACGCCGAAGCGGTCTTTGAACGGCTGCGTGAAAGTGCGGGCCTGATAACATCGCCGTGTTCACCGAAACAACAGCACGATCGCCCTTCGCAGTTTGACGACCTGCTTGAACGGCTGATCGCGCTGGAGACATTGCTGGAGGAAGACCTGGCCCGCAAACCGAAGCACCAGAAGCCGCAGTTGCAGGCGCAATGGCGCCAGGAGATTGAGGCGATAGAAGCAAAACTGTAAGTCCGCGCCCGGCGAGCGTCTCGCCGGGTCGCTCTGCCCCTGAACGCCCCCCTGAATATTAGAGGATCGCTGTATTCTTAATCCGAAATCGAATCAAATGATGACATTATGTTGCTGCCACCTTGCATTAACGCGCCTAAGTATTAATCCTTAAGAAGTAGTACACCTGCTATGCAGAATCTCATCATGAACAAGGAGAAACATATGAAGGCTGCTGTTGTCACTCAGGATCATCAGGTCAATGTCACCGAAAAATCATTACGTCCGCTTAAGCATGGAGAAGCCCTGCTGAAGATGGAATGCTGCGGCGTATGTCATACCGATCTTCACGTGAAGAACGGTGATTTCGGAGATAAGACCGGGGTGATCCTGGGTCACGAAGGAATAGGGATCGTTAAAGAGATTGGCCCAGGCGTCAACTCGCTGAAAATTGGCGACCGTGCGAGCGTGGCATGGTTTTTTGAAGGCTGTGGACACTGCGAATACTGTAATACCGGCAACGAAACCCTGTGCCGGGATGTGAAAAACGCGGGTTATTCCGTGGACGGTGGGATGGCTGAAGAGTGCATCGTGACCGCCGATTATGCGGTAAAAGTGCCGGACGGTCTGGATTCCGCAGCGGCGAGCAGCATCACCTGCGCGGGGGTCACCACCTACAAAGCGGTAAAAGTGTCCCACATTAAGCCGGGCCAGTGGATTGCGATTTACGGTCTTGGTGGTCTGGGTAACCTTGCGCTGCAGTACGCTAAAAACGTATTCAACGCCAAGGTCATCGCCATTGATGTGAACGATGAACAGCTGAAACTGGCCGCGAGCATGGGGGCAGATTTAACCATTAACTCTCGCAGCGAAGATGCAGCGAAAATTGTTCAGGAGAAAACCGGAGGCGCACATGCCGCGGTGGTAACTGCCGTGGCAAAAGCAGCCTTCAACTCAGCGGTGGATGCCGTGCGTGCGGGTGGCCGCGTGGTCGCCGTGGGCCTGCCGCCGGAAGCGATGAGCCTGGATATTCCACGCCTGGTTCTGGACGGCATTCAGGTCGTCGGTTCGCTGGTGGGAACCCGTCAGGACCTGATGGAGGCATTCCAGTTTGCGGCAGAGGGCAAAGTGGTGCCAAAAGTGACAATGCGTCCGCTGGAAGATATCAATGCCATCTTTAAAGAGATGGAGCAGGGTCAAATCCGTGGTCGTATGGTGATTGATTTACGCTCTTAATCGCCGGTTGCCGGGGGGCGGTTTTGCCTTACCCGGCATTTCACTACGACGATCGCCGGTCAGAAATCCACTCCTGAACCTCAACCTGAAAGGTATCCGGCGCTTTGCGGTACATCTTGCGCGCCAGATCGAGAATGGTATGTCGCGCTAACTCCTCTTCCATCCGTTGCTGTGCGCTGTCCATGACCGAACGTACGCCACACGGGCCATTGCACACCCAGGCAGGAGGCGTTTTATTAAACACCGCCAGCCGCTGACGCACCTCGCGACACTCAAACATGTTCTTCTCACCGTCAATGGCGTGCGCCACATCCAGTACGGTGATCAACTCAGCCGGGCGCGCCAGTTTAAACCCGCCGCCCTTACCTTCCGTGCTGCTCACCAGCCCGGCACGTGACAAACGGGTGAAGATTTTTCCCAGGTAATCATACGGCACACCCTGCAGGGCGGCCATTTCCCGGACGCTCATCTCACGCTCATTGCCTTTTGCATCCACCATGCACATCAGGCTGTGAATGCCGTATTCCACACCGGAACTGTAAAACGCCATGGTTAACTCCGAAGTTATTTATCTGGGTCATTATAACGGCGTTATTGCCCACAATCACAACCACCCTCCCCTTTTTCATTAACATGCTGATTTTATGCAGCATTAAAATTTAACTCAGAAAGAAGTTGTCGCAGTTAACTGCGACAAGTATAGTTGCAGTTATGTCAGGTATACAGCGTGATGATCAAAAGGATCGAAGATGAAGAAGCAGATTTTAATTGTGGGCAGTGGTTTTTCCGGCATGTGGGCTGCAGTCAGTGCCGCGCGTCTGAATGCGCTGGAGGGCAATAACAGCCTGAAGATCGCCGTGCTGGCACCCGCCCCCGAGTTGCGTGTTCGCCCGCGCTTCTATGAAGAGAACGTGACGTCACTGGTCTCTCCGCTGACCGGACTATTCGCTGAACTGGGTATTGATTTTATCGCAGGGAAAGCAGAATCCATTGATATAAAAGGGAAAAGTGTTTCCTATCGTGATGCGAATGGCGTAACTGCCGCAGTGAGTTACGAGCGGTTAGTGCTGGCCACCGGCAGTCAGAGCAAGCGTCCACCGATTGCCGGGCTGGCTGAGTACGCCTTTGATATCGATCAGCTTGAATCCGCACAGACCTTTGAGCAGCATCTTGACTCCCTGGTCTCGCGCCCTTCCACCGCTGCGCGCAATACCGTGGTTGTCTGTGGCGGCGGTTTTACCGGCATTGAACTGGCAACCGAGCTTCCTGCCCGACTGCGCGCTCGCTTCGGTGATGATACAGCGACAAGAGTTATCGTAGTTGAAAGGGGTCATGTCATTGGCGGACGATACAGTGAAGCATTGCGTAACACCATTGAAGACGCGAGCCAGGAACTGGGGATTGAGTGGCGTCTGAACAGTGAAATTGAGGCCATCGATGCGAACGGCGTAACGCTGAAAAACGGCGAACGTATCCCCGCTGCAACCGTAGTCTGGACGGCAGGCGTTGAAGCAAACCCGCTTGGACAACAGATTAACGGCGAACGCGATAACCAGGGGCGTCTGAAAGTGACAGAAACGCTGCAGGTTCCGGCTCATCCGGACGTGTACGCGACGGGAGATATGGCCTACGCCAGAACGGACGAGATGGGGAACACGGCGCTAATGACCTGCCAGCACGCGATCCAGTTGGGTAAATTTGCCGGCCACAACGCGGCAGCCAGCCTGTTGAATCGCACGCCTTATCCTTACCGCCAGGTTAACTACGTGACCTGTCTGGACCTGGGTGCCTGGGGTGCCGTTTACACTGAAGGGTGGGACCAGGCCGTCAAATCGGTGCGTGATGACGCAAAGAAAATTAAAATCGCCATCACCAATGAACTTATCTACCCGCCAGCAGCGGACAAAGCCGTGGCGTTTGCCGCTGCCGATCCGTTGGCGAAATTTGTCTAATGCCCTTCTACCGCGCCTTACCGGCGCGGTTCAACGTGCGGAAGCGAGCGAACCGGCGTCTGCCTTTCTGGCCCGAAGGTGCGCGTAGATCAGCAGTGAACTCATGGCTGAGAAAGAGAGCACAGCCGCTGGCAGCGTGACATAGCTCCAGCTAAAGCCAAGCGTGATCATCATCCCGCCAAAATACGCCCCTATCGCACTGCCGAGGTTAAATGCCATTTGCCCGCCTGCGGCACCCAGCATCTCACCGCCCTTCGCATTTTGCAGGAGAAGGATCTGCAGCGGCGCAGAGAGTGCAAACAGTCCGGCGCAGCAGATAAAGCCCATCACCAGCGACGCCGTTTTATGTTCCCCAAAGGCGAATAGCAACAGCAGTGACGCGACAATGACCATGTCGGTGGTGGCGGCAATACGCAGCGGACTGAAGCGACCCGATAATTTCCCGCTCAGGAGATTACCTAACACCATACCCAGCCCCATCAGCATCATGATGACCGTCATGACGCCTTCGGAGAAGCCAGAGACGTTGACCATAAACGGTTTGACGAAGCTGAACCACGCAAACACGCCAGCATTGCCAAACATGGTGGCGGCAAAAATAAGCCACGGCTCCGGTTTTTTCAGAAAGGAAAATTGCGCGGTCAATTTGATTTCGGAGCGATCATGGATGTGCGGCACCCAGACCAGTACCGAGATGATCACCAGAGCATCAAACAGGGCAATCAGGAAAAAGGTATAGCGCCAGCTGAATTCATGACCCAGCCAGGTGCCAAGCGGTACGCCCACCAGATTGGCAACCGTCATGCCGGCTATCATGCCCGCCACGGCGACCGTCACCTTCCCCGGAGGCGCAATTCTCGAGAGAATAATCGCCCCGACGCCAAAAATGGCGCCGTGCGGAAAACCGGAAATCAGCCGCCCTATCGCCAGCCAGGCATACGACGTTGAAAAGGTAAAAATTGCATTACCGACGGCACACAGCACCACCAGAAACAACAGCGTGGATTTTAACGAAAATTTGCCTGAGAACAGCGCCACAATCGGGGCACCAATCACCACACCAAAGGCGTAAAACGAAATCATATTCCCGGCGGCGGGAATTGAAATTCCGGTGTCATGGGCCAGTTCAGTTAATACGCCCATAATGCCAAATTCAGCCATTCCCAGGCCAAACGTGCCAAGTGCCAACGAAAAAATTGTCTTTTTCATACCACAACCACTGGTTAACAACGCGCGACGGGCATTATTGAACAATCTTGTATGGTGAGCCAGTTCAAATCAGCTGGCTGACACGTTAATCCATTAATTCAGGTGGATTACACTTCATAGTGCGGCCCCGCTTTTTCCCGCGCCGGACAACCTGAGGATGACAATCATGGGAAGCAAGAAGAAAACCAGTGTCGCAGTTGATGTCATAAAGCATGAGCCGTTAAAAACGAAAGAGTATGAAAAAGAGCTTCGTCGCCTCCACGTTGAACTGGTTAAGCTCCAGCAGTGGGTCGTCGCAAAGGGTTTAAAGGTCTGTATTGTCTTTGAAGGGCGCGACGGTGCCGGTAAAGGCGGAACCATTAAAGCCATCACTGAACGCGTTAGCCCACGCGTCTTCCGGGTTGTTGCGCTCCCCGCCCCGACGGAAAAAGAGAAGACCCAGCTCTATTTCCAGCGTTATGTCCCCCACCTGCCAGCCGCCGGCGAAATCGTCATTTTTGACCGCAGCTGGTACAACCGCGCGGGCGTTGAACGGGTGATGGGATTCTGTACACCGGAGCAGGTCGAGAAGTTTCTTGATGGCACGCCGGTGATGGAAAAAGCAATGGTGGATGCCGGGATCATCCTGCTCAAATACTGGCTGGAGGTCACGCCGAAAGAACAGGAGCGTCGTCTGCGCGATCGTATTAACGACGGGCGAAAGACCTGGAAATTATCGCCAATGGACATTAAGTCTTTCAATTTGTGGGATGAATATACGGTGGCGCGAGATGCGATGTTTGCTGCCACCGACACCGCCTGGGCGCCGTGGTTTGTCGCCCGTTCGGAAGATAAAAAACGCGTGCGCCTGAACATTATTTCGCACCTGCTGGCGCAAATCCCGTACAAAGCCATTCACATCGAAGCGGTGAGTTTGCCGAAGCGTAAGATTGGTAAAGTGAAGCCGACCCAATACCCGTTCCGGTATGTTGAAGAGCGTTTTTGACTGAAGCGTTCGCGGGTCATTCGCTGACCCGCGAACGCGGGACTTACGGTATCCCTTTCGTACTGTCCTGTTTCGCTTCCAGCCGCTCAACGTCACGGTACCAGCGCGGGTGGTGTTTCTGCGCCCAGCGGCGGCTCACCTTCCCTTCAATCATGCCTTTAATCGACCCTTTGACCCAGAAGGCCATATACATGTGGATCAGGATGGCGTGGATCAGAATGATGGCTGACGTCGCGTGAATGAGCAGCGCGTAGCGAATCATCTGAATGGGGAAGTAGTGCGCAAAGTACGGCCGCCAGATAATGACGCCGGTGACCAGCAGAACAAAAATCATGCTCATGATGGTCCAGAACATCATCTTCTGCCCGGCGTTGTATTTCCCGACCTTCGCAACCTTATGCTCATTGCCCTTCAGAACCTCAATAATCCCCTTCAGCCATGGAATGTCATGCTTATCCGGAATATTGTGATGTACGAAGCGCGCAAACATAAACATCAGCACCACGAAAATCAGCACGCCGAAGAACGGATGCAAAATACGCCCCATCGGTGGCGTCCCGAAGGTTTCCGTCAGCCACTGCAGCGTCGGGAAGAAGAAGGAGATCCCCGAGACCGCCACCAGGAAGAAGCAGATCACTACCGTCCAGTGACAGGCGCGGTCGACAAACTTCGTGCGCACAATCCATGACTTACTCATGAGGTTCCTCCTCATCGTCATCCACCTCTTTGTTGGGTCCGATACCGATGTAGTGATAAATCAACCCGGCGAAAGTAGCGATAAAGCCCGCCGCAGAGAGCGGTTTGAGCGCCCCTTTCCACAGGTTGATCGAGGTATCGATCGCAGGATCTTTCGGCAGATTGTGGTACAGCTCCGGCTGGTCGTTATGGTGCAGAACATACATCACGTGCGTTCCCCCCACCCCCTGCGGGTTATAAATGCCCGCACTGGCGTAACCGCGCGCTTTCAGTTTGTCCACGCGCTGCTGGGCTACCTCCAGCATCTCTCTTTTTGTCCCGAAGTGGATAGCCCCGGTCGGGCAGGTTTTCACGCAGGCAGGCTCCTGCCCGACGCTCACGCGATCGACGCACAGGGTGCATTTGTAGACCCGGTTATCCTCTTTATTGAGGCGCGGAATATTAAACGGACAGCCCGCAATGCAGTAGCCGCAACCGATGCAATTATCCTGCTGGAAATCGACAATCCCGTTGGCGTACTGGACGATGGCCCCGGCTGACGGACAGGCCTTCAGGCATCCCGGATCTTCGCAGTGCATACAGCCGTCTTTACGGATCAGCCACTCCAGCTTGCCGTTCTGATCGGTTTCGCTAAAACGCATCACCGTCCAGGATTTGGCACTCAGGTCCGCCGGATTATCGTAAACCCCGACGCAGTGTCCTACTTCATCGCGGATATCGTTCCACTCCGAGCAAGCCACCTGGCAGGCTTTACAACCCACGCAGGAAGTGACATCGATAAGCTTGGCGACTTCTGCCTTATCATCCCGCGCACGAGGCGCGGGGGTGATGGAGTTGGTCGCGGAGCGTTTAATAATGTCCTGTGTTTCCATTGCCATGTATTCGCTCCTTACGCTTTCTCGATGTTGACCAGAAACGCTTTGTACTCCGGCGTTTGCGAGTTGGAATCGCCGACGTTTGGCGTCAGGGTATTGGCGAGGTAGCCTTTTTGCGCCACCCCTTCAAAGCCCCAGTGCAGCGGAATACCGACGGTTTCCACCTGCTGACCATGCACGTTCAGCGCCTGCAAACGACGCGTAACCACCGCAACCGCGCGAATAAAGCCGCGCTTGCTGCTCACCTTCACGCGGTCACCGTTGGCAATACCCTTCGCTTTCGCCAGCGTTTCGCTGATCTCCACAAACTGTTCCGGCTGGGCAATGGCGTTAAGCCGTGCATGCTTGGTCCAGGTATGGAAATGCTCGGTCAGGCGGTAGGTTGTCCCGACATACGGGAACCTGTCCTTCTTGCCTAAACGCAGGACGTCCTCTTCATAGATACGCACCACCGGACTTGATATGACGTTCGGGTGCAGCGGGTTGGTGCCGAGCGGCGTTTCCATTGGCTCGTAGTGTTCCGGGAATGGCCCCTCCGCCAGCTTATCGAGGGCAAACAGGCGTCCCAGCCCTTCCGGCTGCATGATAAACGGCCCGGTCTCACTGCCCGGTGCGGCGGTGCTGAAGTCCGGAATATCGTTACCCGTCCATTTGCTGCCGTTCCATTCGATCAGCATCCGTTTCGGATCCCACGGTTTGCCGTTGATATCCGCAGAAGCACGGTTGTACAGCACGCGACGGTTCAGTGGCCATGCCCACGCCCAGCCCAGCGTATTGCCCAGCCCTGACGGGTCGGCGTTATCGCGGTTCGCCATCTGGTTACCCTGCTCCGTCCAGCAACCGGTGTAGATCCAGCATGACGACGCGGTCGTGCCGTCATCCCGCAGCAGCGCGAAGCTGTTGAGCAACTGCCCTTTCTTCGCCAGCAGCGTGCCGTTCGCGTCATACAGATCCGCCAGCGCAATGCCGTTATTCTCTTTGGCGACCTCTTCTGATTCAGGATGGTCCGGCTGTTTGTAATTCCAGCTCATCCTCAGCAGCGGTTCAGCGCCTTTCCCCCCTTCGGTGCGATACATTTCACGTAGACGATGGTAAATCCCGGCCAGGATTTCGCCGTCGTTACGCGCTTCACCCGGTGCATCCTGGCCTTTCCAGTGCCACTGCAGCCAGCGGCCGGAGTTGGCAATCGACCCGTCTTCTTCTGCAAAACAGGTGGACGGCAGGCGGAACACTTCGGTCTGAATCGATGCAGGATCGACGTCGTTCATCTCGCCGTGGTTCTGCCAGAAGTTGGAGGTCTCGGTCACCAGCGGATCGATAACCACCATGTATTTCAGTTTGCTCAGGCTGCGAACGACCTTGTTTTTGTCCGGGAAAGACGCCACCGGGTTAAAGCCCTGGCAGATGTAGCCCGTAACGTTGCCCTTATCCATCATGTTGAAATACTTAATGACGTCGTAGGCCTGGTCCCATTTCGGCAACCACTCGAAGCCCCAGTCGTTTTCCTTCTGCGCGGCATCGCCATAGAACGACTTCATCAGGCTAACGAAGAACTTCGGATAGTTACTCCAGTAGTTCACCTGATCGGCACGCGTCGCTTTTGGCGTGTTGGCCGCCAGATAGCTGTGCAAATCAGTCTGCTTTTCAGACGGCAGCGTCAGATAGCCTGACAGGCTGGTCGACAGCAGGCCCAGATCGGTCAAGCCCTGAATGTTGGAGTGTCCGCGCAGGGCGTTCACGCCGCCGCCGGCCATCCCCATGTTTCCGAGCAACAGCTGGATCATTGCCATGGTGCGGATGTTTTGCGCACCGACGGTATGCTGCGTCCAGCCGAGCGCATACAGGAACGTCGTGGTTCTGTCGGCGGCGCTGGTAGAGGCCAGTACATCACACACCTTGAGGAAATCTGCTTTTGGCGTACCGCAGATATTCTCCACGACGTCCGGCGTATAGCGGGAAACATGCTGTTTCAGCAAATTCCATACGCAGCGTGGATGGCTCAGGGTCTCATCGCGTCTGGCGTAGCCGTTTTCATCGAACTGGTAGTTCCAGGACGATTTATCGTACTGCCGTTTTTCCGCGTCATAACCGCTGAACAACCCCTCTTCAAAGGCAAAATCATCCCGTACCAGGAGGCTGGCGTTGGTGTAATGCTTAACGTATTCAGCGTTAATTTTGTTGTTTTCAATCAGATACAGCAGAACGCCCGAGAGGAACGTAATGTCCGTACCGGAGCGAATAGGCGCATAGATATCCGCCACCGATGCCGTACGCGTAAAGCGCGGATCGACAACGATCAGCGTCGCATCGTTATTGTTTTTCGCTTCCATCGCCCAGCGGAAACCCACCGGATGGGCTTCAGCGGCATTACCGCCCATCACCATCACGACGTTGGCGTTTTTAATATCAACCCAGTGGTTGGTCATCGCACCGCGACCAAATGTTGGAGCAAGACTTGCTACCGTTGGTCCGTGTCAGACGCGCGCCTGGTTATCTACCGCCAGCATGCCGAGGGAGCGCACAAATTTTTGCGTCAGCATGCCGGTTTCATTACTTGCCGCGGACGCACACAGCATGCCGGTCGACAGCCAGCGGTTCACCGTAACGCCCTGCGCGTTCTTTTCGATAAAGTTGGCGTCGCGGTCAGCTTTCATCAGTTTTGCGATTCGGGAAAACGCCTCATCCCAGGAGATACGCTGCCATTTGTCAGATCCTGGCGCACGGTATTCCGGATAGCGCAGACGGTTTTCGCTGTGGACATAATCCAGCAGACCCGCCCCTTTCGGACAAAGTGCGCCACGGCTCACCGGATGATCCGGGTCCCCTTCAATATGATAAATCGCTTCTTTGGCGTTCTTCGCGCCATCGCCCAGGCTATACATTAAAAGCCCACAACCTACGGAACAGTATGTGCAGGTGTTACGGATCTCTTTAGCGCGCAGCAGTTTATAGTTGCGTGCCTGAGCCAGCGCCATTTTTGGTGCAAATCCCAGCATTGCGGCTGTTGTTCCGGCCATACCGCCCGCGCAGATTTTAAAAAATTGTCTGCGGCTGACGTCCATTGTTGTCCTCGTTTTCATTTAAGACTTCGCGCCGCAAACTAGCAGTAAAGCCCCTGTTTTTTTTGCGTCAAATCAAGGTCACTTGTCTTCACCCCCTTAATAGTCACCCCCACGGAGTTTAAATACCTCTTTTTGATTAAAGACTTAAGAGAATAATTCGCGATGGCAGGAGGATTAATGCTATAAATTTTTCCTTTGATTTTTATAGCGATGGCAGGGTTATGGACAGAAAGAGAGCAACGCTCACGGGACTGGCGGCGATACTGTTGTGGAGCACCATGGTTGGCCTCATTCGTAGCGTCAGTGAGGGGCTGGGACCGGTGGGAGGCGCAGCAATGATATACACCCTCAGCGGATTACTATGCCTGGTGACGGTAGGATTTCCTGATATCAGACGGTTTTCACCCCGGTATCTTATTGCCGGCAGCGTGCTGTTTGTCAGCTATGAAATTTGCCTCGCCCTGTCGTTAGGCTATGCCGCAACGCGCTCCCAGGCTATCGAAGTGGGAATGGTCAATTATCTCTGGCCAAGCCTGACGATTGTGTTTGCCATTTTATTTAACGGCCAACGGTCCACCCTGTGGGTGATCCCGGGCTTAGCCGTCTCATTGCTGGGCGTCTGTTGGGTATTAGGCGGAGAACAAGGGCTACATCTTGATGACATCATGCGTAATGTCATCTCAAGCCCGCTCAGCTACGCGCTGGCGTTCGCCGGGGCTTTTATCTGGGCGGCATACTGCACCGTCACCAGTAAGTTTGCCAACGGGCAAAACGGGATAACGCTTTTCGTGCTGCTCACCGCGCTCAGTCTGTGGGTGAAATATGCGTTCAGCGAACAGCCGCAAATGGTGTTTACTCTCCCGGTGGTCGTAAAGCTCATCATGTGCAGCGTCGCACTGGGGTTTGGCTATGCGGCATGGAATATCGGTATTCTTCATGGCAACGTCACGGTACTCGCAGCGGTATCCTATTTCACGCCTGTACTCTCAGCAGCACTTGCTGCCGTATTGCTGAATTCCCCCCTCTCGTTTTCTTTCTGGCAAGGCGCATTAATGGTTTGTGCCGGGTCATTGTTGTGCTGGTACGCCACGCGAAAATAATATCGCTCTTCTCTGCCGGGTCCATAATCGCCCGGCGGGAATTAACATAAATTTAATATGTGATCGCGCGTCAAAATAATGATCGGCGCGTTAGAAAAGCCGTTTAGATTCTGTTTATATTACCGCCCTTTCGTAAATCCCCGTCGTCTTTTATTGACATAACTTGACACCGTTACGTTATTAATCCCTTGCGAATATTAACAATGTATATAGCACAAAGTGCAATAGTGTGTTTCTGTGTGTTTCATGTCCAACAACGTTTATCCCGTACAATTGAATAGTTAACCCATTGATTTTAAACAACTGGAATTTATATCAAACGAGCAAAAAGACAGAAAATACCGACAATTAACAAAAGAAACTAAAACGGCCGAAAACTATATTGCGGCCAATGGTTTTGTTGAATAATTCATCAAAAAATGCACAAATCCCCACCATCTCATTCGTTACAGCCGCAATTTATCCGATCCGGATCACACTAATTGAAATTATTGCTAATATTTTGAAACTTATTATTGAAACCCTACTACAAGATTCTTAAAAATAGCATGCCATTGATGATTAGCCTCGTTTAGAAATCGTTCAAAGTGGCTCAGGAAATACTGAAGAAAATTATAAGGAATATTTAAGATGAAACTTAAATTAGTTGCAGTGGCAGTGACTTCCATGTTGGCAGCAGGCGTTGTAAACGCGGCTGAAGTTTTTAACAAAGACGGTAACAAACTGGATCTGTACGGCAAAGTAACAGGTCTGCACTATTTCTCTGATGACGCTGGCAACGACGGCGACAAAACCTATGTTCGTCTGGGCTTCAAAGGTGAAACTCAGATCAACGACCAGATGACCGGTTACGGCCAGTGGGAATACGAGTTCAAAGGCAACCGCTCTGAATCTCAGGGTTCTGACGGCAACAAAACCCGTCTGGCATTCGCGGGCCTGAAATTCAACGAATTCGGTTCTTTCGACTACGGTCGTAACTACGGTGTTGCTTACGACATCGGCGCATGGACTGACGTTCTGCCAGAATTCGGTGGTGATACCTGGACTCAGACTGATGGCTTTATGACTGGCCGTACGACTGGCGTTGCAACTTACCGTAACACCGACTTCTTCGGTCTGGTTGATGGCCTGAACGTAGCTGCTCAGTACCAGGGTAAAAACGACCGTAACGACATCACCGAAGCGAACGGTGACGGCTGGGGTCTGTCTTCTACTTATGAATTCGAAGGCTTCGGTGTAGGTGCTACCTACGCGAAATCTGACCGTACTGACCGTCAGGTTGCTGCTGCAAGCAATCTGAATGCAGGCGGCGAAAACGCGGAAGTATGGGCTGCGGGTCTGAAGTACGATGCCAACAACATCTACCTGGCAACCACCTACTCTGAAACCCGTAACATGACCAACTTCGGTAGCGGTTTCATCGCTAACAAAGCGCAGAACTTCGAAGTGGTTGCTCAGTACCAGTTCGACTTCGGTCTGCGTCCATCCATTGCTTACCTGAAATCCAAAGGTAAAGACATTGGTACTTACGGCGACCAGGATCTGGTTGAATACGTTGACGTTGGCGCGAGCTACTACTTCAACAAAAACATGTCTACCTACGTTGATTACAAAATCAACCTGGTTGACGACAGCAGCTTCACTAAAGCAGCTGGCGTTTCTACCGACAACATCGTTGCTGTTGGTCTGACCTACCAGTTCTAAGATTTGTTAGTATAAAAAAGCCAGCCTTCGTGGCTGGCTTTTTTTATTCGGTTTGACTGGCGTAATAAAGGAGCACGCCATGCATATTTTCAAAGGACGCTGCCTGTGTGGGATGAGCCAATTCAGCGTTTCCCTCAACAACTTCGACGTCTATGCCTGCCACTGTACCCAGTGCCAGAAATGGTCGGGGGGAATGGCCATGTATCTGGAAGCGCAGGGTCAACCGCTTGTGGAAGAAGAGTCGATAGCCCCTTCTCATTTCACGTCATCTGCGCGCGGCGAACGCTGGTTTTGTCCCGGATGCGGTTGCCCGCTGTGGTTCACACTGACCGCACGCTCAACGACGCGCTATTTCATTCCCTGGACACAGCTTGAGATGAGCGAAGACGAACGTCGCCGTCTGATACTTGCCGCTGAAATCTATACAGAAACGCAACCCGCATTCTTCGGCCTGACCGGGCAATACGCGCGCTTTAGCGGCACCGAAATTGAAGCACACGACAAGCGCTGCCTGCTGACTCCCCATGACGCACACTGAGGGTTGCCCGGTAAGCATTGCACCACCGGGCCTGTTTTTTACTGTTTCGGTACGTTTGCCAGGCTAAACCAAATCCCGACCGCCAGCACCAGTAACATTGCGCCGGCACTGCCTAACGCCACGCTGTGTGACGTGATAAAGGCCGTTTTTGCCGCTGCAATTAACGACTCCGCCAGCCCTGGAGTCAGGCTCTGCGCCACGTTTACCGCTTCGCCAATCGATGACGAGGCCTTATCGGCCAGCGTCGCGCTCAGTCCCTGCGGCAGGACAATTGACGCCGAGAAGCTGCGGGTTAACAGCAGACCAAAAATGGCAATGCCCAACCCTGCGCCCAGCTCATAGGACATGGTTTCAATCGCCCCTGCGGCAGCCGCTTTCTCTTTTGGCGCAGCCGCCATAATTGCCGAGGTTGAGGCCAGCAGCGCACTGGCGGCACTGAAGCCCAGCAGCACCATCAGACTCCATGCCTGCCAGTGCTGCGTGCTGAAGTCGAGCATCGACAGACCGATAAAGCTGACGGCACTCAACCCCATTCCGCCTGCCGCCACCAGCCGCAGCCCCAGACGACCGACCAGCACACCGGCAATCGGCCCGCTAAACCCGCTGGCAACCATCAGCGGCAGCATAAACATCCCCGCTTCAAATGGCGTAAAGCCATGCACAAACTGCAGCTCCTGGGCCATCAACAGCTCAAACCCCACCAGCGCGATCATGGCGGTCATCGCCATCACGACACCGCTTAAAATAATGCGATGACAGAACAGGCGCATGTCGATCATCGGCACGCGGGCGCGAAGCTGGATCCGCACAAAGATCATCAGCATCACCGCTCCGGTGAGCAGCGTCATTGCCACCAGCCACGGAGAAAGCACCCCTTTGAGCGCGGTTTTCGCGCTGTAGACCAGCAGCAATATCGCCACAATCAGCATGACTGCATGGGCAATATTCAGCGGCTGTTCCGGGCGTCCCTGTTGACGAGGCACCAGACGCGCGGCAAGGGAAACAACGATGACCACGATCGGCACGTTGATCAAAAAGACCGATCCCCAGTAAAAATGCTCCAGCAACATACCGCCAATCAACGGACCAAACGCCGCACCGCCTGAACCGACGGCGGCCCAGACCCCAAGCGCGATGTTGCGATCGCGCGCATTAACGAACAACGTGCGGATCCCCGCAAGCGTGGCCGGGATGATCATCGCCGCCCCAATCGCCAGCGAGGCGCGGGCAGCAATCAGCCATCCTGCTGAAGGCGCAAACGCAGCTGCCAGCGATGACAAGCCAAACAGCGTACTGCCAATTATCAACAACCGTTTAAAACCAATGCGGTCACCCAGTGCGCCCATCGGCAGCACCATCCCCGCCATCACCAGCGAGTATATGTCGATGATCCACAATAATTCGTTACCGCTGGCACCCAGCGTCATACTCAACGTCGGCGCCGCTACGTGCAGTACCGTCGCGTCGATCGCCACCGGGATATACACCAGCACGATAATGACTAACGCTAACCACTGACGAAACATAAATTTCCTTTTCTTTTAAATCATGGACACATGTCCAGCTTGCGATCCTACGTAAAGTTGAACGAGTGTCCAGCTTTTTGTTACACTTGTTTCAGTCCCATTAAGAGTGAGTGAAAATGCGATATCTGAGCAAGGATGAAAGGCGGGAAGAGATTTTACAGGCCGCTATGCGCGTGGCGCTCTCTGACGGACTTTCCGCAATGACGGTACGGCGAATTGCCGCCGAAGCCGGCGTCGCCACCGGACAGGTCCACCACCATTTCACCTCTGGCGGGGAGCTAAAATCGCTGGCTTTTGTGCGGTTAATCCGTGAACTGCTGGATGCGGATGTGGTCGGCAAGCAGGCCAGCTGGCGACAGCAGCTGCATGCCATGCTCGGCAGCGATGATGGCCGGTTTGAGCCCTATATTCGCCTGTGGCGTGAGGCGCAGATCCTGGCAAGCCGGGATACGGACATCAGGGGCGCATATGTACTGACCATGGAGATGTGGCACCAGGAGACCGTCGCCCTTATCAAAGCAGGCACTGACGCGGGAGATTTTACCCCGGGCGATCGGCCAGAAAATATTGCCTGGCGTTTAATTGGTCTGGTGTGTGGCCTGGACGGCATTTATATATTAGATATCCCAGAGATGGACGACGCTGCCTTTAATAACCATCTTGATAAATTAATCTCTCTGGAATTGTGTTAATACTCACTTATGAGTATTAACAGCCCTCACTTACAATTCGTAACACATTAAGCGAACCCTTATTTCCCCTCCCGGCTCAGGGATTCGCTTTTTTATCTATCCTTTCAGATGTATCCCAAACCATCCAATAATTCCAGAAACACACTGTCAGACATCCACCTGTTTTTACTCCATTTTTTCTTTTTATGGTTAAGCAAGAGGGCGACATGTCACAACAAAGTGAGAAGAATAATCCTTATCTGCTGAGCAACTGGAAACCCGAAAATGCGCAATTCTGGGAGAATAAAGGAAAACATATTGCCCGAAGAAATCTTTTAATTTCTGTGGCTTGCCTGTTATTAGCGTTTTGCGTATGGATGTTATTTAGTGCCATTGCGGTCAATCTGAATAAAGTTGGATTTAATTTTTCCACCGACCAGCTTTTTATGCTAACAGCCTTACCCTCCCTGTCCGGTGCGATATTGCGCGTCCCCTATTCGTTTATGGTTCCTCTCTTTGGTGGACGCTACTGGACGGTGTTAAGCACGGTGATCCTGATTGTTCCCTGCGTCTGGATGGGGATCGCGATTCAGGACACTGCCACGCCCTACTGGATCTTTATCGTCATCGCGCTGCTGTGTGGTTTTGCCGGCGCTAACTTCGCCTCCAGCATGGGCAATATCAGCTTCTTCTTCCCGAAAACGAAACAGGGTAGCGCCCTGGGGATTAACGGCGGGCTGGGGAACCTGGGCGTGAGCGTAATGCAGCTGGTCGCACCGCTGGTGATCTTCCTGCCCATGTTCACCTTTCTTGGCGTAAACGGCGTGCCGCAGGATGACGGCTCAACGATGTGGCTGGCCAATGCCGCGTGGATTTGGGCGCCCCTTCTTTTGCTGGCCACGATTGCGGCGTTTTTCGGCATGAATGACATCGCGAGCTCTAAGGCCACGATTGCCAGCCAGCTACCGGTGTTAAAACGTTTTCACCTGTGGCTCCTGAGCCTCCTCTACCTGGCAACCTTCGGTTCGTTTATCGGTTTTTCAGCAGGCTTCGCCATGCTGTCGAAAACCCAGTTTCCTGACGTCAATATCCTCCATCTGGCTTTCTTTGGCCCACTGATTGGCGCGCTGGCCCGTTCTGCGGGCGGGATGATCTCAGACAAACTTGGCGGCGTACGCGTCACCCTGATTAACTTCGTCTTTATGGCGCTTTTCAGCGCCCTGCTTTTCCTGACGCTTCCCGGTTCCGGGTCGGGCAGTTTTCTCGCCTTCTATCTGGTCTTTATGGGCCTGTTCCTCACCGCCGGACTGGGCAGCGGGTCAACGTTTCAGATGATTGCCATCATTTTCCGCCAAATCACCCTCACCCGCGTGAAGCAACAAGGGGGAAGTGACGAGCAGGCGCAGCATGAAGCAGTGACCGAAACCGCGGCAGCGCTGGGCTTTATCTCCGCCATCGGTGCCGTCGGCGGGTTCTTCATTCCGAAAGCCTTCGGCACGTCGCTGGCCATGACCGGCTCGCCTGTGGGTGCCATGAAAGTTTTCCTCGTGTTTTACATCATCTGCGTCCTGGTGACCTGGCTAGTTTATGGCCGCAAATCTTCACAACAATAACAATTACACATTCGCCTGAGAGTGGGCAGCCCTCTCCGAAAAGGCTATCGAAGCAGGAGAAATGTCATGAGTAAACTGTTGGATCGCTTTCGCTATTTCAAACAAAAAGGCGACAGCTTCGCCAATGGACACGGGCAGGTGTACAACACCAACCGTGACTGGGAGGACAGCTACCGACAGCGATGGCAGTTCGACAAGATTGTGCGGTCCACCCACGGCGTGAACTGTACGGGCTCCTGTAGCTGGAAAATCTACGTCAAAAACGGCCTGGTTACCTGGGAAACCCAGCAGACCGACTACCCGCGTACCCGCCCCGACCTGCCTAACCACGAGCCGCGCGGCTGCCCGCGCGGTGCAAGTTATTCCTGGTACCTATACAGCGCCAACCGGCTGAAATACCCGCTGGTGCGCCGCACGCTGATCGAACTGTGGCGTGACGCGCTGTCGCAACACAGCGATCCGGTGCTGGCCTGGGATGCCATTCAGAACGATCCGCAGAAGAGCCGGAGCTACAAGCAGGCACGCGGACACGGCGGATTTATCCGCTCCAGCTGGAAAGAGCTGAACCAGCTGATTGCTGCCGCCAACGTCTGGACCATTAAACACTACGGTCCCGATCGCGTGGCCGGTTTTTCACCGATTCCGGCGATGTCGATGGTCTCGTATGCCGCCGGGACGCGTTATCTCTCTCTGCTGGGCGGCACCTGTCTCAGCTTTTATGACTGGTATTGTGATTTACCGCCCGCCTCGCCCATGACGTGGGGCGAGCAGACCGACGTGCCGGAATCCGCAGACTGGTATAACTCCAGCTACATCATTGCCTGGGGGTCTAACGTTCCGCAGACGCGTACGCCAGATGCCCACTTCTTTACCGAGGTCCGCTACAAAGGCACCAAAACCGTGGCCATCACCCCGGACTTCTCCGAGGTCGCCAAACTGAGCGATCAGTGGCTGGCACCCAAGCAAGGCACCGACAGCGCGCTGGCGATGGCAATGGGCCATGTGATCCTCAAAGAGTTCCATCTCGACAACCCCAGCGAGTACTTCCTCAACTACTGTCGCCGCTACACCGACATGCCGATGCTGGTGCTGCTGGATGAACAGGCCGATGGCCGCGTGGTGCCGGGGCGGATGCTTCGGGCCTCTGATCTCACGGACGGGCTGGGAGAAGCCAATAATGCTGAGTGGAAAACCGTCGCCTTTGATATCGCCGGCGATCTGGTGGTGCCGAACGGGTCCATTGGTTTCCGCTGGGGCGAAAAAGGCAAATGGAACCTGGCGCCGCTGGCGGCAGATCATGAAACTGAGCTCACCCTCTCGCTGCTGATTACCCACGACAGCGTGGCAGAGGTGGCATTCCCCTATTTTGGCGGCAATGAAAATCCACACTTCCGTAGCGTCAAGCAGGAGCCGGTCCTGACGCGCCGTGTACCGAGTAAAACGCTGACGCTGGCCGATGGCAGCCAGAAACGGGTGGTCAGCGTCTACGATCTGATTCTCGCTAACTACGGCCTCGATCGTGGTCTGGAAGACAGCAACGCGGCGGGCAGCTATGACCAGATCAAAGCTTACACTCCCGCCTGGGGCGAACAGATCACCGGCGTCCCGGCTTACCTGATAGAGAAAATTGCCCGTGAGTTTGCCGACACGGCGCACAAAACGCACGGCCGGTCGATGATTATCCTCGGTGCCGGGGTGAACCACTGGTACCACATGGACATGAACTACCGTGGGATGATCAACATGCTGGTGTTCTGCGGCTGCGTGGGTCAAAGCGGCGGCGGCTGGTCACACTATGTGGGTCAGGAGAAGTTGCGTCCGCAAACCGGCTGGCTGCCGCTGGCGTTTGCGCTGGACTGGAACCGTCCCCCGCGCCAGATGAACAGTACGTCGTACTTCTACAACCACGCCTGTCAGTGGCGTTATGAAAAACTGACCGCGCAGGAGTTACTCTCTCCGCTGGCGGACGCGACAAAATTCACCGGTCACCTGATCGATTTTAACGTCCGGGCAGAGCGTATGGGCTGGCTGCCCTCGGCACCGCAGCTAAACCTCAATCCGTTGCACATTAAAGCCCGGGCCGACGCCGCTGGCATGACCCCGCAGGAGTACACCGTGCAGGCATTAAAATCGGGCGATATACGTTTCGCCTGCGAACAGCCTGACAACGGTAAAAACCACCCGCGCAATCTGTTTGTCTGGCGGTCTAACCTGCTCGGCTCTTCGGGGAAAGGTCACGAGTACATGCTCAAATACCTGCTCGGTACCGAAAGCGGCATCCAGGGCGAGGATTTAGGGTCGACGGATGACGTTAAGCCCGAAGAGGTCGAGTGGCAAACTCAGGCCATCGAGGGCAAGCTTGACCTGCTGGTGACGCTCGATTTCCGCATGTCCAGCACCTGCCTGTTCTCCGATATCGTGCTGCCCACCGCGACATGGTATGAAAAAGACGACATGAATACGTCGGATATGCATCCGTTTATTCATCCGCTTTCAGCTGCCGTCGACCCGGCCTGGGAATCCCGCAGCGACTGGGAGATTTACAAAGGTATTGCCAGTGTTTTCTCAGAGGTGTGCGTCGGTCATCTTGGCACCGAAACGGATGTGGTACTGCAGCCGCTGCAGCACGACTCCCCGGGGGAACTGTCACAGCCGTTTGATATTCAGGACTGGCGCAAAGGCGAATGCGATCTCATTCCGGGTAAAACGGCGCCGACGATTGCGGTGGTCGAACGGCATTATCCGGAAACCTACGAGCGCTTTACATCACTCGGCCCGCTGATGGACAAACTCGGCAACGGCGGAAAAGGCATTTCATGGAATACCCAGAGCGAGGTCGATTTCCTTGGCAAGCTGAACTACGTCAAGCTCGATGGCCCGGCAAAAGGACGCCCGCGTATTGAAACGGCGATTGACGCCTCTGAAGTGATTCTCGCCCTCGCCCCTGAAACGAATGGCCAGGTGGCAGTGCGAGCCTGGCAAGCGCTGGGCGAACTGACCGGTCGCGATCACACCCATCTGGCGCTGAACAAAGAAGATGAGAAAATCCGCTTCCGCGATATTCAGGCCCAGCCGCGGAAAATTATCTCCAGCCCCACCTGGTCGGGCCTTGAGAGTGAGCATGTCTCCTATAACGCCGGTTATACCAACGTTCACGAGCTTATTCCCTGGCGCACCCTTTCCGGTCGTCAGCAGCTGTATCAGGACCATCCGTGGATGCGCGCGTTCGGGGAGAGTCTGGTGGCCTATCGCCCACCGATTGATACCCGAAGCGTTAGCTATATGCGCGAAATCCCGCCGAACGGTTTCCCGGAGAAGGCACTGAACTTCCTGACGCCACACCAGAAATGGGGCATTCACTCGACCTACAGTGAAAACCTGTTGATGCAGACGCTGTCACGCGGGGGGCCTATCGTCTGGATCAGCGAAACCGATGCCAGAGAGTTAGGCATTGAGGATAACGACTGGATCGAAGCCTTCAACGCCAACGGGGCCCTGACCGCCCGGGCAGTGGTGAGCCAGCGCGTCCCGCCGGGCATGACCATGATGTACCACGCGCAGGAACGTATCCTGAATATTCCGGGTTCAGAAGTCACCGGCCGTCGCGGCGGGATCCATAACTCGGTGACGCGCGTCTGTCCCAAACCGACACACATGATTGGCGGCTACGCCCAGCTGGCGTACAGCTTCAACTATTACGGCACCGTCGGCTCTAACCGCGACGAGTTCATCATGATCCGCAAAATGAAAAACATTAACTGGCTGGATGGCGAAGGTCGGGATCAGGTACAGGAGGCGAAAAAATGAAAATACGCTCACAGGTTGGAATGGTGCTGAATCTCGACAAATGCATTGGCTGTCACACCTGCTCGGTCACCTGTAAAAACGTCTGGACCGGGCGTGAAGGTATGGAATATGCGTGGTTCAACAACGTCGAAACCAAACCGGGGATTGGCTACCCGAAAAACTGGGAAGATCAGGAGGAGTGGCAAGGCGGTTGGGTACGCGGGATCACCGGCAAGCTGACGCCGCGTCTCGGCGGGCGCGTGGGCGTGCTGTCGAAAATCTTTGCCAACCCGTCCCTGCCCGGCATTGATGATTACTACGAACCCTTCACGTTTGATTACCAGGATCTGCACCGTGCTCCACAAGGCGATCACCTCCCGACGGCCCGCCCGCGCTCGCTGATTAGCGGCAAACGGATGGACAAAATTGTTGGCGGCCCGAACTGGGAAGAACTGCTTGGCGGCGAGTTCGAAAAACGCGCCCGCGACCGCAACTTCGACAAGATCCAGAAGGAGATGTACGGCCAGTTTGAAAACACCTTCATGATGTACCTGCCGCGCCTGTGTGAACACTGCCTGAACCCGAGCTGCGTGGCCACCTGCCCGAGCGGTGCCATCTACAAGCGTGAAGAAGACGGCATTGTGCTGATTGACCAGGACAAATGCCGCGGCTGGCGCATGTGCATCAGCGGTTGCCCGTACAAGAAAATCTACTTCAACTGGAAAAGCGGAAAGTCGGAGAAATGCATCTTCTGCTACCCGCGCATTGAGTCCGGCCAGCCAACCGTCTGTTCTGAGACCTGCGTCGGGCGTATTCGCTATCTGGGCGTGCTGCTGTATGACGCGGATCGCATTGAAGAAGCGGCCAGCACCGAACATGAAACCGACCTCTATGAACGCCAGTGTGACGTGTTCCTTGATCCGCACGACCCGGCGGTCATTGAAGAAGCCTTCAAGCAAGGTATTCCGCAGAACGTGATTGACGCCGCCCAGCGTTCCCCGGTTTACAAAATGGCGATGGACTGGAAGCTGGCCCTGCCGCTGCATCCGGAATACCGCACCCTGCCGATGGTCTGGTACGTTCCGCCGCTGTCACCGATCCAGTCTTACGCAGACGCGGGCGGCCTGCCGCTCAACGACGGCGTGTTACCGGCGGTCGAAAGCCTGCGCATACCGGTGCAGTATCTGGCCAACATGCTCAGCGCGGGCGATCCTGCTCCGGTGCTGCGCGCCCTGAAACGCATGATGGCCATGCGTCATTACAAACGCTCTCAGACCGTTGAAGGCGTGACCGATACCCGCGCCATCGAAGAAGTGGGCCTTAGCGTCGAGCAGGTCGAAGAGATGTACCGCTATCTGGCGATTGCCAACTACGAAGATCGTTTCGTGATCCCCACCAGCCACCGCGAAATGGCGCGCGACGCCTTCCCGGAACGCAACGGCTGCGGCTTCTCCTTTGGCGACGGGTGCCACGGTTCCGACACCAAATTCAACCTCTTTAACAGCAGCCGCATTGATGCCATCAACATCACCGAAGTGCGCGACCACGGGGAGGGAGAGTGATGCAGATCCTCAAAATCATCGCCCTGCTGATTGAGTATCCCGATGAAACATTATGGGAAAATCGCGAGGAAGCACTTTCCCTGATAGAACAGGATCTCCCTGCGTTACTGCCCTTTGCCCGCCAGCATCTGGATGCCGCGCTGCTGGATAAGCAGGCCGAATGGTGCGAGGTGTTTGAGCGGGGTCGTGCGACCTCGCTGCTGCTGTTTGAGCACGTTCATGCTGAATCCCGCGATCGCGGCCAGGCGATGGTCGACCTGATGAGCCAGTACGAAAAAGCCGGCCTGCAGCTGGACTGTCGCGAATTGCCGGACTATCTGCCGCTCTACCTGGAGTATCTCAGTCTCGTCACCGACGACGAGGCCCGCGAAGGGCTACACAACGTTGCGCCGATCCTGGCGCTGATTGGCGGTCGCCTGAAGCAGCGCGGCGTAGCGCATTATCAGCTGTTCGATGCGCTCCTGACGCTCGCAGGCACGCGTCTGACCAGCGACAGCGTGGCGAAACAGGTTTCCACCGAGAAACGGGATGATACCCGCCAGGCGCTGGACGCCGTCTGGGAAGAGGAACAGGTCAAGTTTATCGAGGACAACGCCACATCGTGTGATACCTCACCGATGCAGCAATATCAACGACGCTTTAGCCAGGACGTTGCCCCGCAGTATGTCGACGTCAGTGCGGGAGGCCCAAAATGATCCAGTTTCTGAACGTCTTTTTCTACGATATTTACCCCTACCTGTGCGGCACGGTTTTTCTGGTGGGAAGCTGGCTGCGTTACGATTACGGGCAGTATACCTGGCGCGCCTCCTCCAGCCAGATGCTGGATAAGCGCGGCATGGTGCTGTGGTCAAATCTGTTCCATATCGGGATCCTGGGGATCTTCTTCGGACATCTATTCGGGATGCTGACGCCGCACTGGGTTTATTCGTGGTTTCTGCCGATGTCGCAGAAACAGCTGATGGCGATGATTCTGGGCGGCGTTTGCGGCGTGCTCACGTTGGTAGGCGGTGCGGGATTATTGATTCGCCGGCTGACGAACCCGCGTATCCGGGCGACCTCCTCCACGGCAGATATCCTGATCCTCTGCATTTTGCTGGTGCAGTGTATTCTTGGGCTCACCACCATTCCGTTCTCCGCGAAATATCCCGACGGCAGCGAGATGCTCAAGCTGGTGGACTGGGCGCAGTCGGTAGTAACCTTCCGCGGTGGCTCGTCCGAACATCTGGCGGGCGTGGCGTTTATCTTCCGTGTCCATCTGGTGCTGGGCATGACCATTTTCCTGATCTTCCCCTTCACCCGACTGGTGCACGTCTGGAGCGCGCCGGTGGAGTATTTAACGCGCAGGTATCAGGTGGTGAGATCGCGCCGCTGAGTGTTGCCGGGTGGCGCTACGCCTGAGCGCAGCGCCACCGGTCTATTTCCCGGCCTGAGGATGTGTATCAAACCCGGCCATCACCGCCGTCAGCGCGTCCAGCGAAAACCCGTGTTTGGGATCGTCAACGCCCAGTCCAAACCGTGACTGCATCACCTGATACAGCGCGTTCGCGTCGGGAAGATGGACCTGCTCTTCCGCATGCCCCTTCTGCCAGTGAGTAAAGTTAAAGTTGGTCAGGGTCAACTTTCCGCCGTCAGGCAGATGGCGACACATCAACAGATGGTGGCGAAAATGGGATTGCGGCCAGTGCGCCGACCAGAAGTTGCCCATCACGTAATCGCTGAAATACTGTGTTGTCAGATCAAAATGGTACATCGACTGCCAGTGATCGTGGTGGCTGAACTGCAGGATCCAGTCGTTGCCCTCGCTCAGCAAACGGTACAGCCCGTGCGGTGTCTCCTGCTCCTCGTTGGCGAGCAAACGAATCGGCGCCGTCAGCGTTTGTCCGCCAAAACCGACGTCGGCAATCCAGCGCTCGCCGTTGAGTTCAACCAGCAGCAGACGATGCGTACGCGGCGGCATCTGTGGCGGACTGGCTAAGACCACGCGGCCCAGCACGCTGCGAACCGTAAAGCCCACTTCACGCAAAACGCGTTCGAACAGGCCGTTCTGCTCAAAGCAATAGCCTCCACGACGCGCCGTCACCAGTTTGTCGACCAGGCACTGATCTTCCAGATGGATCTCGCGCGGCATCACGACGTCAATATTCTCGAAGGGGATCGCGCAGTTGTGGTGTAGATGCAGCGCCCGCAGGGTGTCGATGTCAACCTGAACAGGCTGTTGCCAGTCCGTACGGGCAAAATAAGCACTCAGAAATGGGGACATGATTCGCTTCCATGATGTGATGTTCCCTGTTTATAAACTATTTTCCGGCCTCCATATGCGCAAAAGTGCTTTTTGCGGGTGCATCTTGATTTCGGCTACCCATCAGACGTTTAATGCCAGAATACCTGCTGAGAGGAATGTTCATGAGCGCGTTTCGTCCCGTTGAATTAAAGCATGCCAGCCGTCTGCTGAACCATGGCCCTACGGTACTGATTACCAGCCGCGATGAGTCTATCGACCGTCGTAACGTCATGGCTGCGGCCTGGTCGATGCCGGTAGAGTTTGAGCCACCGCGTATCGCAATTGTGGTGGACAAAAGCACCTGGTCGCGCGAACTGATTGAGCGCAGCGGGAAGTTCGGCATCGTCATCCCCGCCGTGGCAGCGGCTAACTGGACTTACGCCGTCGGCAGCGTGAGCGGGCGCGACGAAGACAAGTTCAACTGCTACGGGATCCCGGTTGTGCAAGGTCCGGTACTCGGCCTGCCGGTAATTGAAGAGAAATGCCTGGCGTGGATGGAGTGTCGTTTACTCCCGGTTACCGCAGCTGCAGAAAAATACGATACGCTGTTTGGTGAGGTTGTTTCGGCAGCCGCAGATGAACGCGCGTTTGTCGCCGGACGCTGGCAGTTTGACGACGATAAGCTGAACACCCTGCATCATCTGGGGGCCGGGACGTTTGTGACCAGTGGGAAAATGGTAAAGGCGCTGGAAAAATAGCCTATAAAAAAAGCCCTCTCCGCGAGGGAAAGGGCTTTTAAATTACTTCGCGCGCCGTGCAATAATTTCATCCGCAACATTACGCGGAGCTTCCGCGAAATGATGGAATTCCATCGTGTAGGTCGCGCGGCCTTGCGACATCGAACGCAGCGTCGTGGCATAGCCAAACATCTCCGCCAGCGGCACATCCGCGCGAATAATCTGGCTACCGTACTGCTCTTCCATTCCCTGCACCATGCCGCGGCGGGAAGAGAGATCGCCCATGATGTTGCCGGCGTACTCTTCCGGTGTTTCCACCTCGACATGCATGACCGGTTCAAGAATCACAGGGTCCGCTTTACGAGCGCCCTCTTTAAAGCCGAGGATCGCCGCCATGCGGAACGCCATTTCCGAGGAGTCGACCTCGTGATAGGAGCCAAACGTCAGGGTCGCTTTCACATCGACAACCGGATACCCCGCCAGGACACCGCTGTTCATGGCTTCGCGCAGGCCTTTCTCCACAGACGGAATATACTCGCGCGGGACAACGCCGCCCTTGGTGGCATCTTCAAATACAAAACCACTGCCGGGCTCTAACGGTGCCAGACTGAGCACCACATGGCCGTACTGCCCTTTACCGCCGGATTGTCGGACAAATTTCCCTTCGATATCCTTCACCGCTTTACGCAGGGTTTCACGGTACGTGACCTGTGGGCGACCAATGTTCGCCTCAACGCCGAACTCACGCCGCATGCGGTCAACGATAATCTCAAGATGTAACTCACCCATCCCGGAGATAATTGTCTGGCCGGACTCTTCATCGGTGTGCAGACGAAACGAAGGGTCTTCCGCTGCCAGGCGCTGCAATGCAATGCCCATTTTCTCCTGATCGCCTTTGGTTTTCGGCTCGATCGCAAGCGAGATAACCGGGTCCGGAAACTCCATCCGTTCCAGCGTGATGACGGCATTCGGGTCGGTGAGCGTGTCACCGGTTGTCACATCTTTCAACCCAACGCAGGCCGCGATATCGCCTGCGCGCAGTTCATCCACTTCGTGGCGATCGTTAGCATGCATCAGCACAATGCGCCCAATGCGCTCTTTCTTCCCTTTCACCGGGTTGAACACCGCGTCGCCTTTGCGCAGCACGCCAGAGTAAACGCGGATAAAGGTCAGCTGTCCGACGTACGGGTCGCTCATCAGTTTAAAGGCCAGCGCAGAGAACGGCTCGTTGTCGTCTGGATGACGCTCGGCATGCTGCCCATTCTCATCCACACCATCAATGGCGGGCACGTCCAGAGGCGACGGCATCAGTTCAATGACCGCATCGAGCATGCGTTGCACGCCTTTATTTTTAAACGCGCTGCCGCACAGCATCGGCTGGATTTCACCGGAGATGGTCCGCATACGCAGCCCCTTGATGATTTCCGCTTCCTCTAAATCACCCGTTTCCAGGTATTTATCCATCAGCTCATCGCTGGCTTCCGCCGCCGCAGAGACCATTTTTTCCCGCCATTCCTGCGCAGTACTCACTACGTCATCCGGCACAGGAGCATAGGTAAACACCATGCCCTGGGTGGCATCGTCCCACAAAATGGTACGCATTTTGATGAGATCCACCACGCCGGTGAAGTGTTCTTCTGCCCCCACCGGAATAACAATCGGGACCGGATTCGCTTTCAGACGCTCCTGCATCATTCGCACGACGCGGAAGAAGTCCGCACCCGGGCGGTCCATTTTGTTGACGAAGGCCAGCCGCGGGACATGATATTTGTTCGCCTGACGCCAGACGGTTTCCGACTGCGGCTGCACGCCACCGACGGAGTCATACACCATGACAGCGCCGTCGAGTACACGCATGGAACGTTCCACCTCAATGGTGAAATCCACGTGGCCCGGGGTGTCGATAATGTTGATCCGGTGCGGTTCAAAGCCCCGGTCCATACCTGGCCAGAAACAGCTGACTGCCGCAGAGGTAATGGTTATCCCGCGCTCTTGCTCCTGTGCCATCCAGTCGGTAGTTGCCGCGCCATCGTGTACTTCACCCAGTTTGTGGCTCATACCGGTATAAAACAGGATGCGCTCGGTGGTGGTCGTTTTACCGGCATCGATATGCGCGGAGATACCGATGTTGCGATAACGTTCGAGAGGGATGGGTCGGGGCATAATATTTCCTTAGTCATTAAGACTGCGTTGTGACGACCGGGATGGTCGCGTATTCGTTCGTTTGCTATAATAGTCCTATTGTACGAGTATTATCGAACTATTTTTTTACGGTTGACCTATTGTTGATATAGCTCAATCTGACACCAGACGCAGGAAAACGATGATCCCGAACCACCCTGAAACTGAACAAATACTGCTGGAAAATGTACTTTTTGCCCTCGGTAACCCGCTCCGGCTGTCGATTATCCGCAGGCTGGCCGATGGCAGCGAACTGAGCTGTAACGCACTGCGCCCGGACGAGGTGGTGAAATCGACGATGACCCATCACTGGCGCGTCTTGCGCGACAGCGGCGTGATTTGGCAGCGCCCGCAGGGGCGAGAAAATATGATATCACTGCGCAGGGACGATCTTGATGCCCGCTTTCCGGGGCTGATGGCAATATTGCTGCAGACGAAGTAACGCGTGTGTCGTGTCGGGCGACTCCGCGCCGCCCGACCCTCTCTCACATTGAATAGCCGGGTTTCTTAATTAAGTGATCCAGGTTGGGTTCAATTTCGGTATCCCAGACCTGCGCTTTCCAGTCGGCTTCCTGCACTTCATTCAGGGCGACCGAAATAGAGCGATCTTTACTGTTCAGATGACGGGTAATCACCTCGGCAATATCCGCCGCCAGCGCGGTTTTTTGGTCGTCGTTCAAATCACGGGGAAAACATTTGATATCTACGTGTGGCATATGCAGGCTTCCAGTTATGAATGTGAGTTCCACGTTATCAGATTATCTCGTTTGCCTTTAACACCTTGTGCAGTTCCGGCAGCTGGCACACGGTATCCGCAATCGCCGTTATCTTCGGCGTATTCGCCGCAAACCATGCATGGCGAGGCCCCCAGGTGCGTGCAACCGTGATGTAGACGTCAAGCAGCGTCAGCCGTTCCCCGAGCGCAAAAGGGGTGGCACTGAGCTGGCTGTCGAACCACAAATAGAGTGATTTTCGGTATTCAATACAGCTGTTTTTCAACTGCTCCGGCGCATCCGGCACCCAGCGTTCAGGGTAGTCGGCGTAGGTAAAGGTGGGATAAATGTTCGCAACAAACCAGATGAGCAACCGCTGAAACTGCTGCCGCTCAGCCTGCCCGACGGCAGGCGCAAGATCGGGACATCTGTCCAGCACCATCAGGGCAATCGCCGCCGTTTCGGTCATGATCGCCCCGTTTTCCAGTTCTAGCGTGGGTACCTGACACAGCGGATTGCGTGCTTTCAGCAACTCACGCTGCGGACCGGGCTGGTCAAACCCGTCCACGTTGATAAATTGATAAGGGATGTCTGCCAGAGTCAGCATCACTTCACTGATTGCCGATCCCCAGCCGGGTACGCCATAGAGTTTAATCATGTTGCCCCCTCCGGGATGAAAACCCTAAGTGTAGACATGACTAATAGGTTATCCCAGGCGGGTTCACGTCGGATTGCGTCACCGCTTCGCCCTCTTCTCCCCAGCGTGCCAGCACCCGCTGGTACTCTCCACGCGTAATAGCGCCCTCCAGCGCAGCCTGCAAAGCATAAACCAGCCCATTGCCCTTTTTGGTCGTCGTGGCGACATAGGCTCTCTTCGGCCCGAGCCCCACTACGCGCGTTTTGCCGGTCAACGCCGCTTTATAGGCGGATACGGATTGAGGCCCGAAGAACACATCCGCCCTGCCGGACTGAATATAGAGGTTGCCGGAAGCATCATCGGTCAGATAGACCGGCAGCGCAGGCTCACGACCGGCTTTTTTGTTCTCTTCATTCCAGCCCAGCAGAATGCGCTCCTGATTGGTCCCGGAACCGACAATCACCTTTTTGCCTGCCAGATCTTTTGCGCTGTTAATCGCCTGGACCGCACTGGTGGATTTCACGGAAAACGCCAGCGAGTCGACGCGATAGGTCGCAAAGTCAAATTTCTCTTTTCGCTGTTCGGTCACCGCAATATTCACCAGCGCCACGTCATAGCGTCCGGAGCTGATCCCCAGCGGCCAGTCTTCCCAGGCCGTGGGAACCAGCTTCAGCTTTAACCCCAGACTGCCCGCCAGCAAGCGGGCAATATCCGGATCGCTGCCAATCCGCGTCCGGTTATCGCTGGCAAGCAGCGCCAGCGGTGGAGAGTTAAGCGCTGAGATCGCTACCGTGAGCGTGCCCGGCTCAACAAATTTATAGTTCGCGGGGATCTTCGCGACGGCCTGCCGATCTACCGTCACCGGCAGCGGTTGCTCGTTGGCGTGTAAATCGATACCCGCATGGCTCGCGGTCGTAAAAGCCAGACCGGCCAGAAAAGCATATTTCATCTGCGCTCCTTACAGCACTTTTGACAGGAACTGGCGCGTTCGCGGGTGCGACGGACGGGTTAATACGTCGTCACTGCTGCCCTGCTCCACAATTTTGCCGTCGACCATAAAGACCACTTGATCCGCCACTTCCCGGGCAAAGCCGATCTCGTGGGTGACCACCACCAGCGTGGTACCCGAGCGGGCGAGCTTTTTAATCACATCCAGCACTTCGCCAACCAGTTCCGGGTCGAGCGCTGAAGTGGGCTCATCAAACAGCATTACCCGGGGACGTAACGCCAGCGCGCGGGCAATGGCAATACGCTGCTGTTGGCCCCCGGAGAGATGGCGCGACCAGGCGTCGGCTTTATCGCGCAGCCCGACCACATCCAGCAGGCTGTATGCCCTTTCAACGGCTTCTTTCTTACTCAGTTTTTTATGGGCGATGGGCGCTTCAATCAGGTTTTCCAGCACCGTGAGATGCGGAAAGAGATTAAAGTTCTGGAAGACATAGCCCACATTGACGCGCTGTTTGAGGATCTCTTTCTCTTTCAGCTCGTAGAGTTTGTCACCCTGACGGCGATAACCGATGTAATCACCGTCAATCTGGATAAACCCTTCGTCGACGCGTTCCAGATGGTTAATGGTGCGCAGAAGCGTCGATTTACCCGATCCGGAAGGCCCGAGGATCACCGTTACCGATCCGGGCGGGATCTCCAGCGAGACGTTATCAAGCGCTTTATGGCGGCCAAAAAACTTACTGACGCCGGTAATCGAAATATGCCCTTCAGGAGAGGTTTGCATGGATGGGCTCCTGTACTGATGCGGTGGATACGGAACGGACGCGACTGGCTACCCGGTTTTGATTAACGGCTGAACGACGTTCGCTGCGGGCAAGCCCGCGCTCCACAACATGCTGAATGGCAGACAACACGGTGGTAATCACCAGATACCAGACCGCACCGACCATCAGCAGCGGGATAACCTCCTGCGTGCGGTTATAGATCATCTGAATGGTATAGAAGAGTTCCGGCATCGCCAGGACATACACCATCGCCGTGCCTTTCGCGAGACTGATAATTTCATTAAATCCGGACGGCAGAATCGTGCGTAGCGCCTGCGGCAAAATGATACGCACCGTGCGACGCCAGGCTGGCAGACCGAGCGCCGCCGCCGCTTCATACTGACCATGATCCACCCCCAGAAAACCGCCGCGAATGATCTCGGCGGTATACGCGCTCTGAACCAGCGTCAGCCCCACCACGGCGGTGGAAAACTGTCCCAGCACGTTGATGGTTTCGAAGCGACCCCAGGTAATGGCGGTGAAGGGTACGCCGAGCGAGAGCGTGTCGTAGAGATAGGAAAAGTTATAGAGAATGATCAGAACCACAATCAGCGGCAACGAACGAAACAGCCAGATATACCCCCAGGCCAGGCTGCTCAGCAGCCAGGATGAAGAGAGCCTCGCCAGCGCCAGCAGGCCGCCGATGACCACGCTCAGCGCAGTGCCGATCAGGGTCAACAGCAATGTCTGCCCTACGCCTTCAAGGATAACCGGATCAAAGAACCAGCGGGCAAAGACAGACCACTCCCAGCGCGGGTTAAAGGCCACGGACTGAATGACCACCGCAAGCACAAACAGCGCCACCACGGCACCGACAGTCCGCAGCGGATAACGCGCCGGGACCACCTTAATGGTTTCAACGTTGCTCATCGTCATTCCTCATGCTGTTTTACTGAACGCTTCACTGATCAGCGTTTTGGTGAAACGCAGCCGGCCATCAAACGGCGGCTGGCTGTACTCTTCCGGATCGCGGTTCAGATCGAACTGCGGCTGATAACCCTGGCTGATATACAGCCTGACCGCTTCCGGCTGACGAAAACCGGTGGTGAGGTAGATCTGGCTGTAACCGGCCTGTACCGCCCGACGCTCCAGCTCCTGGACGACGCGGGCCGCCAGCCCCTGTTGACGCAGCGCCTTGTGCGTCCAGATTCGTTTGATTTCAGCGGTGCGTTCATCAAACGGTTTATACGCGCCGGTGGCGATGATGTCGCCGTCACGCTCAAGGACAATAAACAGCCCCTGCGGGGCCAGGTACCACTCCGTGAGCTCCACTTCCGCGTCTTTAGAGAAGTAGTCGCCATAGCGGGCGGCATATTCACCGAATAATCCGTCGATAATGGGCTGAAGATCGGCGTCTTCCGGTGACACGTCCCGAAATTGCTCGCGCATAGCGCCTCCTTAGTCACCCAGTCCTGCCGGGTTCACTTCTGATTGAGGGATACGTTCTACCCCTTCCCCCCAGCGGTTCAGCACTTTGTCGTAATCGCCGTTTTTGATGACCCCGTTAAGTGCAGTCTGTACCGGCTCGACCAGACCGCTGCCTTTTTTCAGCGTCACCGCAATGTGCGCCGCCTTCGGCCAGCCGCCGTCGACAATCCCAACCCGTTTCGTTTTCCCGGTCAGCGCCGCTTTCCATGCGCCAGTCACGTTCGGGCCAAAGAACGCATCTGCGCGGCCTGACTGGAGAGACAGGGTTTGTGATGCATCGTCTTTGGTGTAGATCGGGGTAAACGGCTTCAGGCCTTTCTTCACGTTCTGCGCATTCCACGCCAGCAGGATAGCCTCCTGGTTGGTCCCGGAACCTACGATGATGCGCAGCCCGGCGATGTCCTCCGCCTTCTGCAGCGAGGTAATCGGGCTGGTCGATTTCACATAGAAGCCGAGGGAATCTTTACGGTAAGTGGCAAAATCAAACTTCTCTTTGCGTTCTCTGGTCACGGTGATGTTGCTGATCGCCGCATCGTATTTCCCGGAGGCGACGCCGAGAGGCCAGTCCTCCCAGGAGGTTGGCACCACATTCAGCTCCAGCCCAAGGCTGTCGGCCACCAGACGGGCAACGTCCACCTCGCTTCCGAGCAGCGTTTTATTGTCGTCGGAAAAAACGGTCAGCGGCGGTGAGTTAAGCGCGGCAACCGCCACGGTGAATTTGCCCGGCACGGCGAAGCGATAATCTTTCGGCAGTTGCGCGATGGCGTCGCTGTTTTTGGCGGTGTTGACGGGCGTTTTGTTGGCTTCCAGGCTCACGCCAGTGCCATTAATGTTCACATTCTCTGCCCAGACGGCAGGGGAAAAGGCCAGCGCAAGCGCCAGAATAAGCGATGATTTCTGCATAGCGAGGTTCTCTATTATTGTTGTGTGAACTGGTTTTTCGGTTCGTCTAAACCCAGACTGTCGCGCAGCGTAGTGCCGGGATAGTCGGTGCGGAATAACCCGCGGGCCTGTAACACCGGGACAACCTGGTCAACAAAACGCGGGAACGTGTCCGGCGTTCCACCCTGAATAATGAAGCCGTCCGCGGCGAATGCCTCAAACCAGCCCTGCAGACCGTCTGCCACCTGCTCCGGCGTACCGGAAAAGCGCGGGCGCGGGGATGCCGCTTCGAGTGCAACCTGACGCAGGGTTAAGTTGCGTTCGCGAGCATTACGCTTAATTTCATCGGTCGTGCTGCGAAAACTGTTTTTGCCCAGTTCACCGATGTCCGGGAACGGCTCGTCGAGCGGGTACTGGCTGAAATCGTGATGTTCGAAATAACGGCCGAGGTAATTCAGGGCATCGTTAATCGACACCAGAGCCGCGGTTGTCTGATACTGGTTCTCCACGTCCTCCGCGTCTTTGCCAACAATCACGCTGACGCCCTGAAAAATATGTAAGTCCGATGCCCTGCGGCCATTCGATTCAAGCTGGTGTTTCACGTCGCGATAAAACGCTTTGGCTTCCTCTAACGTTTCATGATGGGTAAAAATGGCGTCAGCATGTTTCGCGGCCAGTTTTTTTCCGTCATCCGATGCACCTGCCTGAAAAACAATCGGGCGTCCCTGCGGCGTGCGGCCAATATTGAGCGGGCCGGCCACCTGGAAGAAATCGCCGTGATGATCAAGCGTATGCAGTTTTGCCGGGTCAAAGAACTGCCCGCTCTCTTTGTTGCGCACAAAGGCATCCCCCTCCCAGGAATCCCAGAGTCCTTTCACCACGTCGAGGTATTCATCCGCTATCCGGTAGCGCAGCGCATGTTCAGGGTGTTTCTCGCGCGAGAAGTTTTTCGCCGACCCCTCGAGCGGTGAGGTCACCACGTTCCAGCCTGCGCGTCCGTTGCTCAAATGATCCAGGCTGGCAAACTGGCGCGCCACGGTAAACGGTTCGCTGTAGGAGGTCGATAAGGTACCGACCAGACCGAGGCGCGACGTCAGACTTGCCAGTGCGGACAAGACCGTTAACGGCTCAAACCGGTTTAGGAAATGCGGAATGGATTTCTCGTTAATATAGAGGCCGTCGGCGACGAATAAAAAATCAAGCTTCCCCTCTTCGGCTTTTAACGCCGTGGCTTTTACAAAATCAAAATTAATGCTGGCATCGGCGACCGCCGCCGGATGGCGCCAGGCAGACATATTTCCAGAAGCACCATGCAAAATGGTTCCCAGCCGCAGTTGTCGGGTTGCAGACATATTCACCTCTTCAGAATTAAACGTGTTGCAGGGCTTTTTCCGCAAGCTGTGCAAAATAGCGGGCAGCGGGCTCAATTAATGCTTCATCCGGGTTGAAGGCCGGGTGATGTAAACCGAACGGACTGGCGCTGCCGATGCTGACAAACGCCCCGGGGATCTGCTGCAGATACACCGCGAAATCTTCCCCGCCCATATGCAGCTCGGCGTGCTGCGTTTCATACCCAGATTCTCTTGCAACGGCGGTGGCAAATTCGGCCCAGTGCGCGTCATTGACCAACGCGGTAGGCCCGGCGTACCAGGTGATGTCGATCTGCGCGCTAAACGCGCTGGCAAACCCGGCGGCAATTTCGCCGACGCGTGCTTTCACATTCTGCTGCACTTCCACGCGGTGGGTGCGAAGCGTGCCTTCCAGTTCAACGCTTTCCGGCAGGACGTTCCAGGTATTGCCCCCGGTAATGCGCGTGACGCTAAGCACCACGGAATCAAGCGTGTTGACGTTGCGGCTGGCAACGCTCTGCAACGCCGTTACCAGCTGGCTCGCCAGCACGATGGCGTCGTTACCTTCATGCGGACGTGCAGCATGCGCGCCTTTACCGGTAATTCGGATAACAAACCGGTCGACGTTGGCGTAGAACGGCCCACCGCGGGTGGCAAATTCCCCGACCGGCAGCCCCGGCTCGTTATGCATCCCGAAGATGGCACTGACATCACGTAAGGCACCGGCCCGCACCATACTTTTCGCGCCGCCAAAGTTCTCTTCAGCCGGCTGAAAGAGGATCCGCACGCGCCCGTTTAAAGACGCTTCACGCTCTTTAAGTTTTAACGCCGCCCCGAGGATCACACTGGTATGAATATCGTGTCCGCAGGCATGCATCACACCCGCACGCTGTGAACTAAACGGCACGCCGCTGCGCTCTTCAATGGGCAAGGCGTCAATATCGGCCCGCAGCGCGATCAGCTTTTTCCCCGTGCCGATTTCGGCCACCACACCGGTCTGAAGCGCATAAGGCAGCGGCGTAATGCCAGCCGTCGTCAGCCACTGACGCAGGCGAGCGGTCGTTTCGACCTCCTGGCCGGACAGCTCCGGGTTCTGGTGCAGCTCCCGGCGCCAGGCAATCAGTTGTTCGTCAAAACGCATACGGCGACCTCCTTGTTAAGCTTCGCCTGCGCCAGCAGACGCAGGGACTGTAGTCGCGTTACGCCATCCGCAACGGGGGTATCAATAATGAATTCATCAATGCCCCATTTTTCGTGCAGGGCGTTCAACTGTTCCAGCACCGATTCGGCTGTTCCCGCCAGCAGCGACTGTGCCCGACGGGCAATGCGCACCGGCTCGCTGCCGGCCTGTCGGGCAAAGGCATAGGCCTGCTCTTCGCTGGCCACGGTGACGCGCTGCCCATTTGCCAGTTCGACGCCCCAGACTTCAACCTGTTGTGCCAGTGCCTCCGCCTCAGCCTGCGACTGGGCGACGATGACCTGCACCGCCACAATCGCATCCCGGGCGCTGTGGTTACGCCAGGTGGTGATGACTTCACGCAGCAGCGCCGGATCCCCATTCAGGTGAGCAGCAAAGACAAAATGCCAGTCAAGTTTCGCGGCCAGCAGCGCGCTTTCGGTACTGGCCCCCAGCAAGAACCCCTGCGCCGGAACCGGCGGCAGCGGCGTCGCGCGAACGGCCTCGTCCACCGACTGATTTTCCGGCTGGATCCAGTGATGAAGCTGTGTCAGCTGTTCGGCAAAACTGCCTTTTTGCTGTTGATCGAGGCCCTGTTGCAGCGCCCGGGTGGAGAGCGGCAGGCCGCCTGGGGCTTTCCCGACGCCCAGATCCACGCGTCCGGGAGCAAGCGCGGCCAGGAGGTTGAAATTTTCTGCGACTTTGTAAGGGCTGTAGTGCTGGAGCATGACGCCACCAGAGCCCACGCGGATACGCCGGGTTTGCCCGAGGATCCAGGCGATTAACAGTTCGGGTGAAGGGCTGGCCAGCTGGGGCGTGTTGTGGTGTTCGGCAATCCAGAAACGGTGATAGCCCAGATTTTCTGCCTGCTGTGCCAGCGCCAGGGTTCGCGCCAGTGCATCGGCAGCCGTTTCGTTTTCAGCGATGGGGCTTTTATCCAGAATACTGATTCGCCAGGACATGTTGCGTTCTCGTTTGACTTAACATGTCGTCATTATTAAAGGCGTATTTCACCTCTGAGAAACAATTAATTTACATTTGGTTTGCCGGAAATCAGATATATAAATCCATGCTACGCGTGTGACTTAAGCGATGAAATGAGGTTTTCCACCTCACTGCGGCGGGTAATGCGGACAAAATGAATATGGGCGTATTGCGGGTCTACCATATCGCGTGCATAACGTGCGCGGTTGCTGCGCCAGGTTTTGATTGTCCAGATAATAATGGACTCACGGCTCAAGAATGAGCGACGAAAACTCTCACAGTTTCCCGTACCGGGCCACAGTTCCTGTTTGTGCCAGGCGCGCGTGAACGCTCGGGTGACAGCCTGATACAGGGTTCGGGCGAACCCATAATCCACCCACACCACCCGATCCACGTCTCGCCATTTCACAGGACGCGTACGGTTATAGTTGCCATCAAGCACCCACTCCGCTGACGCCTTTAGCGTCGTCTCCAGTTTTTCCAGCAAGATAGCGTCCGGTGTGCCCTGCCAGTCCGGACACCAGTAAAGTCGGTCCATTTCAATGTAAGGAATATCCAGTTCTGCGGCGATACGCTTCGCCAGAGTGCTTTTTCCACTCCCGCTGGTGCCAATCACATTTACTTTCACCCTGCTGCCCCCTGTTGAAGAAAAACCCTTAAAGCATAGCGTTTTCATCTTGTTAACGAAACGCTATTTCGGCGGGTCAGTTTACGTCGAAGAGTGATCTCCCGCTTTTAATTTGCCTTATGGCGTTTATTTGCAGGGTGCTACAAAAACGCACCGATAAATATTTTCATTTTTATTACATCGAACGCAATTTAAAAATAAAAAATACTAAACACAGGGTATTCCGGAACGCATAACTTTCGTAGAGAATATGCCGACAGTAAAAATAAAAACAAACCTTTCAATCTTGCCTGAATGTTTAACGGGCTCTTTTTTATTGATATATGACCATGGGGTTACTGATGCGGAATAACACTCCCGTTACACAAAACGAGTATTTACTTAACGAAGGTTCGACGCTCATGTCGACCACCAATACGCACAGCCATATTACCTATGCGAACTCTGCCTTTATTGACGCCAGCGGCTATAAAGAAGAGAGTCTTCTCGGTGAGCCGCATAATCTTATTCGCCATCCCGACATGCCTGCCGAGGCGTTTGGCGACATGTGGTTTACCCTGCAACAGGGTGAGACCTGGACGGGGCTAGTCAAGAACCGCCGCCAGAACGGCGATCACTACTGGGTGCGCGCAAACGTCACCCCGGTTTATCAGAATGAAACGTTAACCGGCTATATTTCTGTGCGGAATATTCCTTCGCGTGAAGAGATTGCTGTCAGTGAAAAACGGTATGAGAAAGTGCGCAATAATGAATTAAAACATCACCGCTTTTATAAAGGCCTGTTTGTTCGCCACGGTCTGTTCTCTTTTACGTCGCTGTTTAAACGCCTCAGCACCAGTAAAAGGATCCATCTTGGTATTGCGATAACCGCCCTGCTCGCCTGTCTGCAGCTGTTTATATTTGCCGATCGTATTGTTGAGACTGTAGGTCTGGCTCTGCTATTTATTGCCCTGGCCGTTTATCTTCATGCGCAAATTGCAAAGCCGGTTAAATCCATTGTCCAGCAAATGCAGCGGGTGGTTTCAGGACGTAAAGCGGACTATTACCATTTTGACCGCGTCGATGAAATCGGCCTGATGATGCGCATGGTGAATCAGTCGGGTCTGAACCTCCATTCGCTGGTGGACGATGTCGGTGCGCAAATCAGCGGTATAAGTACAATCAGCCAGCAGGTGGCGAAAGAAGGTATGGCGTTACAGACACGTACCGAAGAAACCGCAGACTTTCTGCAGCAAACGGCCTCAGCCGTGGAAGAAATTGCCAGCGCGGTTCAGCAGACGGCTGAAACGGCGAAAGACGCGATCCTGATGGCAGATCGCACCCGCACCAGCGCTCACCGCGGTGAAGCAATGATGAAAGAGACTATCGGCATGATGCAGTCCGTGTCGCAGGATAACAGCCAGATCGTCGACATCATCAGCGTCATCGATCGTATCGCCTTCCAGACCAATATTCTGGCGCTGAACGCGGCCGTTGAAGCGGCGCGTGCGGGTGATGCCGGACGCGGTTTTGCGGTCGTGGCGGCCGAAGTCCGCAACCTTGCCCAGCACTCTGCCACCGCGGCCAAAGAGATCAAAACGCTTATAGAGAAAAACGTTTCCAGCGTGAACGCCGGCGTGGAGAAGGTCGAGCAAACTGAATCGCAGCTGACGGTGATGATTGGCAATGTCATGGAGATGTCTTCTCTGATTAAGGAGATAGGCCACGCCACGCAGGAGCAAACGCAGGCGCTGACCCTGATTAACGCGTCCATCTCCCGCATCGGTACAATGACCCAAAACAATACCGGTATGGTGGATAACGTGACGGACGCCGCACACCATCTGACGCAGCGCACGACCCGCCTGCAACAGGCGATTGCCGTTTTTGGCGGTTGAGAAAAGGCGCCGTTATGCGCTGGTTGCTTTGCGCAATCATTAAGCGAAACTGATGATTAAAGCACCACTTCATTAATGGATTTGTCTAAAAACTCACCGCTATTCAGCGTGTTGTGATCCCCGTCTGCTCTGACCACACGATTTCCTTCGACGTGCATCACTTTCGGCACGGTTATATTTTGCGTCGCTTATGAATTGCAGGTAGGATGCCTCGCCATGTTTCGCCTTATCCATACGCAGAATGACTGGGAAGGCAACATGTGTTTGCGCAGAAGCAATCGTTTGTATTGCACTCTGCCAGGCAGGACTATCACGATAATGGTTCAGACAGGCAAACAGGTAACTCAATGAAAACAAGCAATAAAAGCGCAGCCGATCATCACGCTGCTAAACGTCGCTGGTTAAACTCCCATGAAGAGGGCTACCACAAAGCGATGGGCAACCGTCAGGTTCAAATGATCGCCATCGGCGGCGCTATCGGAACGGGTCTGTTTTTAGGTGCTGGCGCTCGTCTGCAGATGGCTGGCCCGGCTCTCGCCCTGGTCTATCTGGTGTGCGGGATCTTCTCTTTCTTCATTCTTCGTGCATTGGGCGAACTGGTACTGCATCGCCCTTCCAGCGGCAGTTTTGTCTCTTACGCCCGTGAATTCCTCGGTGAAAAAGCGGCTTACGTTGCTGGATGGATGTACTTCGTCAACTGGGCAATGACCGGTATTGTCGATATCACCGCCGTCGCGCTTTACATGCACTACTGGGGCGCGTTTGGTGATGTGCCACAATGGGTGTTTGCGCTGGGCGCACTGGCCATTGTCGGCACCATGAACATGATCGGCGTGAAGTGGTTCGCGGAGATGGAGTTCTGGTTCGCGCTGGTAAAAGTGCTGGCCATCGTGGTGTTCCTGGTCGTGGGTACAGTGTTCCTCGGTAGCGGTAAACCGCTCGATGGCAATGCCACCGGTTTCCACCTGATCACCGATAACGGCGGTTTCTTCCCGCATGGCCTGCTGCCTGCGCTGGTGCTGGTTCAGGGTGTGGTGTTCGCCTTCGCGTCCATTGAGCTGGTCGGCACCGCGGCGGGTGAATGTAAAGACCCACAGACCATGGTACCTAAAGCCATTAACAGCGTTATCTGGCGTATCGGTCTCTTTTATGTTGGTTCCGTGGTGCTGCTGGTTCTGCTGCTGCCGTGGAACGCCTATCAGGCGGGTCAAAGCCCGTTTGTGACCTTCTTCTCTAAACTGGGCGTGCCTTATGTTGGCAGCATCATGAATATCGTGGTGCTGACGGCTGCGCTCTCCAGTCTGAACTCGGGTCTTTACTCTACCGGTCGTATCCTGCGCTCCATGTCGATGGGCGGTTCGGCGCCGAAATTCATGTCGAAGATGAGCCGTCAGCATGTGCCTTACGCGGGCATTCTGGCGACGCTGGTGGTGTATGTCTTCGGCGTGTTCCTGAACTACCTGGTACCGTCTCAGGTATTCGAAATCGTGCTGAACGTTGCCGCGCTCGGCATCATCGCCTCCTGGGCCTTTATCGTGGTCTGCCAGATGCGTCTGCGCAAAGCGATCAAAGAAGGCAAAGCCGCTGAAGTCAGCTTTAAGCTGCCGGGCGCACCGGTGACCTCCTGGCTCACTCTGCTGTTCCTGTTCAGCGTGCTGGTGCTGATGGCGTTTGATTACCCGAACGGTACCTACACGATTGCCACCATTCCTCTGCTGGCCGTATTGCTGATTGCCGGCTGGTTTGGCGTGCGTAAACGCGTACAAGAAATTCACAGCACGGCGCCGGTTCATCCTGATGATGCCAAACACGACGCCCCGCTGGTTGAAGAGACGTCGCGTTAATATCGACCTGCTGGTTAATACAAAGGGAAGGCATTGCGCCTTCCCTTTTTCTTTGTGTTGAGGAGCGAAACTTAGAGCGTGATACGAATCACGTCATCAGGCTGGGTGGCTTCCTGCTGACGGGTCGATTTTTGTTTTACCGTCACATACAGGGTTTTGCCATCCGCTGAGAGCGCCAGACTGTTCGGGTAGACCGGGGTGTCGAAGGTTTTGGTAACGTTGTAGGTTTTCGCGTCGATTACGCTCACCTTACCCGCTTCACGGTGTGTCACATACGCTTCGTTGCGCGCCGGGTTAAACAGAACGGCCAGCGATTCAGGCACGGCAATTTTCTTGATGACGCTGCCGTCCTTCAGATTCACCACCAGCACTTCCGGCTGCTTTGAGTCGGTTACGAACGCACGCTGTCCGGCGGTATCCAGGCTCAGATTCAGGTAGAAGTGCTCCTTACCGTCGTCCTGCACTTTTTTACGGCTGAGGATTTTATGGGTTGCCGTATCAATCGTCACCAGTTCGCCATCAGCATTGGTGGTGTAAAGACGTTTTGCCTTCGCATCCAGCGCCAGGCCGGTGCTGAATTTACCGGTGCTGCCGATGGTCTCTTTCAGCTTCAGCGTTGCACCATCCACCACCCAAATCGCGCTCTCCTGGCCTACGCCGGTGATGTAAACGGTGTTTGTGCTGTCATCGGCCACCAGCTGGCGTGGCTGCAGCGGTTTGACGGTTTCACTGCGCTGACGGTTATCCAGCACCAGTCGCCCTTTCACCTCACCCGTTTTGGCATCAATCGCGGTTACCGCGCCGTTGATGGTGTTACCAAACCACAGCGTCTGGGTGGCATTATCAAGGGTGGCACCGAAGGGTTTGAGATCGTTATGAATGACCTGCGTCACGTCCAGCGTGACCGGGTCAAGGCGATAGACAATCCCGCCTTTGTCCGTTTTGCGGCTCTGCGATGTCGCGACCCACAGCGCATTCTCCTGCTGGCTCACGGCCATTTCATATGCGCCTTTCCCTACCGCTTTGCGCAACATCTCTTCGGCAGCATGAACCTGGAAGGTTCCGGCAAACAGTAACGCCCCTGACAGCAGAGACATACTCAGGCGCGGCGAGCACAGATGACGTAAAGACATAACAATTCCTTTTTTGAACACAGGGTTTACTGCTGACATCACTTCCGGCAGGCAACGTCATGGCATTGCCTTCTTTATAATGAGAATAGTAATCATTTATGAGTTAAATGTGGAGTTTTTCTTTCCTCCCCGGCCTTTCATTAACGCAATGTGCGGTTATAGTTTTCAAAAGATTTACAAAAGATTTAACATATATGGACATGTTCCATTTGGTACGTTTTTTCCATAACCGGTCTATTTCATGAAAATCATTTCTGCCCGTAAGGCAACGCTTCCACTGCTGCTGGTTCCTGTTATCTCTGCGCCTCTCACTGCGATGAGTGCCGATGAACAGACCATGATCGTCAGCGCCACGCCGCAAACCATCTCGGAGCTCGATACCCCGGCGGCGGTCAGCGTCGTGAATGGCGATGATATGCGTCATGCTGCGCCACGCATTAACCTGTCTGAAGCTCTTGGCAGCGTGCCGGGGCTGCAGATCCAGAACCGCCAGAATTACGCTCAGGATCTCCAGCTTTCGATGCGTGGGTTTGGTGCCCGCTCAACCTTCGGCGTGCGCGGTATCCGTATGTATGTCGACGGTATTCCGGCAACCATGCCGGATGGACAGGGACAAACCTCCAATATCGATCTCTCCAGCGTGGACAGCGTAGAAGTGCTGCGCGGCCCCTTCTCTGCCCTTTATGGCAACGCCTCTGGCGGCGTGATCAACATGACGACCCAGACCGGGCAGCAGCCGCCGACCATCGAGGCCAGCAGCTATTACGGCAGTTACGGTACCTGGCGCTATGGAATGAAAGCCACCGGCGCGATGGGTGACGGGACGCATGCCGGGGATGTGGATTACACCGTTTCCACTACCCGTTTCACGACCAAAGGTTATCGCGACCACAGCGGCGCGCGGAAGAATCTCGCCAACGCTAAACTGGGTGTTCGTATTGATGACGTGAGCAAGCTGACGCTGATTTTCAACAGCGTGGACATGAAAGCTAACGATCCGGGTGGACTGAGTGCCCAGGAGTGGCATGACAACCCTCGCCAGTCTCCGCGTGGCGATCAATACAATACGCGTAAGACCATCAAGCAGACCCAGGCTGGCCTGCGCTACGATCGTCAGCTCAGCACCCAGGACGATCTCAGCGTCATGATGTACGCCGGCGAACGTGAAATGACGCAGTACCAGTCAATTCCTTATCAGCCTCAGCTGAGACCTTCCCACTCCGGCGGCGTGATTGATATGCAGCGCCGTTATCAGGGGATCGATACCCGCTGGACGCACCGCGGCGAACTGCTGGTTCCGGTCACCTTTACCACCGGTCTGAACTACGAAAACATGAGCGAAGATCGTCGCGGATACGAGAACTTCGTGATGAACAACGGCGTGCCGGAGTACGGCGTCAAGGGCGACAAACGTCGTAACGAACGTAACCTGATGTGGAACGTCGACCCGTACCTGCAAACCAGCTGGCAGTTAACGCAGAAACTCTCCGTGGATGCCGGCGTCCGTTACAGCTCGGTCTGGTTTGACTCCAACGACCATTACGTGACCCCGGGCAACGGAGACGACAGCGGTGACGCAAGTTATCACAAGTGGCTCCCGGCCGGTTCGGTGAAATATGCCGTGACCGATGCGTGGAATCTCTATGCTGCGGCAGGTCGCGGGTTTGAAACGCCAACCATCAATGAGCTCTCTTATCGTGCGGATAACCAGGGCGGCCTCAACATTGGCCTGAAACCTTCCACGAACAATACCTATGAAGTGGGCAGCAAAACCCGTATCGGTAATGGTCTGCTGACGGCAGCGCTGTTCCGCACCGATACGGATGATGAGATTGTCGTCGATGCCAGCGCTGGCGGTCGTACCAGCTATAAAAACGCCGGTAAAACCCGTCGTCAGGGGGTTGAAGTTTCCCTGGATCAGCAGTTTGCTGAGAACTGGAAGCTGAAAATGGCGTGGACCTATCTGGACGCCACCTATCGAACCAACGTGTGCAGCACCGGCGACTGTAACGGCAACCGTATGCCGGGCATTGCCCGCAACATGGGTTATGCCTCGTTTGGCTGGCAGCCGGAAGAAGGCTGGTATGCGGGATCGGATGTGCGCTACATGAGCGATATCATGGCGGATGACGAGAACACGGCGAAAGCCCCGTCCTACACGGTGGTTGGGCTGAATACCGGGTATAAATTCAACTACGGTAACTGGGGAATGGACGTCTTTGGTCGCGTCGATAACCTGTTCGATAAAGAGTATGTCGGATCGGTTATCGTGAATGAATCCAACGGGCGTTATTACGAACCTGCACCGGGCCGTAACTACGGCGTAGGTCTGTCGGTCTCTTATCGCTTCGAGTAAGCAAAAAGCATTCTTTTTTGCTGAATATTATTTTTATAAATGGAATAACGCTCCTGATGGCAATAAGCCATCAGGAGTATTTAACCAGGAATATAATTCGCGGCAGGATATAGTCGCTCTGCTAAATAATCTCTCAGTTAAAATATTGTCGCTGTAAAAGCGTGTTCGCTTCGTCAATCAACGTCTCTATCGCCTTCTGACTGCCATCAACATCTCTTCGCTCAAGCGCGGACAGGAGCTCGGCGTAGTGATAAGTCGACACCTTGATGTCGTTAAGCTCCTGATGCAGATAGTTCATGCAAGGTCCAATACGCACCCATAGCTGCTCAATTAAGGCGCTGAGTGTCGGCATTTCCGCGTACTGATAAAGCGTAAACCGAAAGATGCGGTTAGCATGCAGCGCCTGCTGAACGTGCCCGTTGCGCATGGCTTCATGGAATGTCTCTGATAGCTTGCGCAACACCTCCAGCTTATTTTCCGTCATATGCTGACAGGCGGCAGCTACCGCCATAGGCTCAAGCTGTTTTCTGATGGCGTTAATCTCGTTATAACGCTCAAGCGTGACCTCAGGAACCAGAAACGCCTGGGCTGGCGTGGCGTGTAATGCCCCAGACGACACCAGACGCAAAAGCGCCTCGCGGACCGGGGTAATACTGGTTCCTAATTTATCAGCAATTTCTTTGGTAATCAGTCGAGCGCCAGGTTTCAGTGAGCCTGTAATTAACGCGCCTTTCAAACTGAGTTCGACTTGCATGGTAAGACTGATCCTTTGCGCTTTTTCTAAATGGTCCAAATCAAGCATGTTCAATTCCTGTAGCTAATACTTAATGCTATTTTTAAACGCCGTTTTTTATAAACGACGCTGTTCCGATATATCCTGTATCGTCATGCCTGGTGATGGGAAGTCTGTAAAAATGTCAAGAAATGCAAAATTTATTTTTTTCGTTTTCGTGCTCATCTGAACGGAAGGCGCGAAAAGCCATGTCCAGTTAATTAAAGACAATATATCGTATCTTCACAAATAAATATGGCGGGAAACCCCGCCATATTTTAGATTATTTATTGTCACCCGCGACGCGAATCACGACTTTGCCGAAGTTTTTTCCTTCAAGAAGGCCAATCAGCGCATCAGGCGCATTCTCCAGGCCATCTGTAACCTGCTCACGGTAGTGAATTTTGCCTTCCTGCACCCAGCGCCCCATCTCATCCTGGAACTCCTTGATGCGATGGCCGTAGTCCTGAGCGATGATAAACCCCTGCATACGAATCCGTTTCTTCAGAATCGTCGCCATCAATAACGGCAAACGATCCGGCCCTTCCGGCAGACCCGTCGCATTGTAACCGCTCACCAGACCACATACCGGTACGCGCGCCGAGGTGTTCAGTAAGGGCAACACGGCGTCAAAAACTTTCCCGCCGACGTTTTCATAATAGACATCAATCCCTTTCGGGCAGGCCTTTTCCAGCTGGGCCGCGAAGTCATCGGCATGGTGATCCAGGCACTGGTCAAACCCGAGCACCTCGACGGCATGGCGGCATTTTTCTGCACCACCGGCAACGCCGATCACCCGGCAACCTTTGATTTTACCGATCTGCCCGACCGTCGCACCAACCGGCCCCGTCGCCGCCGCAACCACCAGCGTTTCACCGGCTTTAGGCTGGCCGATGTCCAGTAGCCCCATATAGGCGGTAAACCCTGGCATACCCAGAATGCCCAGCGCCCACGATGGATGAAAAATATTATCGCCCAGTTTCACCAGGCCGCTGCCGTCTGAAATTTCATACTCCTGCCAGCCGCTGTAGCCCAGCACCCACTCACCCGGCGTATAGTCCGGATGGTTTGACTGCTCAACGCGACTGACCGTTCCCCCCACCATGACCGCCCCAATTTCCACTGGCGGTGAATAGGAAGGTGCATCACTCATGCGCCCACGCATGTAAGGATCAAGCGACAGCCAGACCGTGCGCAGCAAAAGCTGTCCTGCCTGAGGTTCAGGAACAGGCTGCTCTTCCAGACGAAAATTCTCCGCGACCGGCGCACCGTGCGGACGAGAAGCCAGAACCCAGCGGCGATTTTGCGAAACAGATTGATTCATCAGGAACTCCTTCTGGTACAAATGTCATTAGAGCCTGGCTCATGATCGGCGTAAACGCTTTAACTTTACGAGCCAGACTGGTTAAGCCGCACAACCAGATAGATACAGGTTTCATTCGTCTCATTAATGAACCGGCAGTCGTTGGGCGGCCCCAGTTCCAGGCAATCACCGGCGCGCATTTCATGACGGGTATCGCCCTCCTGGAAAACCAGTTCGCCAGACTGCAGCCAGATAAGCTGGCGCGCCAGCGCATACGACGAGGCGGGCATAGGGACATCGCTTCCCGCCGGCAGCTCAACCTGAACAAGATCGATGGGCAGATCGGTGCGGGGTGAAACGTGGCGGCGGAGGTAGTGTGTCTGAGGGTCACGCCAGACGGGCTGGTTTTCCAGACGCAGCAGCTTTCCTTCCTGCATTTCGGCCCTGGCGATCAGCGTTGACATGCTGATGCCAAACGCGCCGGATAACCGCGCGAGCAAGGTCGCCGTCGGGCTGCTGTCCCCGCGCTCTATCTTGTGGATCATGGCGCGCGAGACGCCGGCCCGGTCAGCAAGCTCGCTTAATGACCATCCTCGCGACTCGCGTTCAAGGCGAATTCGCGCGCTAATCCTTTGATTCATTGTGTCTGTCATAGTATTCATGACGTCATACTATAGTGTATGAACGGCATTTCAACGCGGTTTTGATAACAAAAAAATCTGGCTTATGTCATAGCCATCCGTCTGTACAGTTGTGTAATATCGTAATCGCAACGTAATACTATAGTGAACAACACACTCAGAGGTTCAAACATGATCGTTCGTCATGCCTGCAAAGAAGACTGCGCCGCTATTGGGGAGATTTACAACCACGCGGTGTTGCATACTGCCGCGATCTGGAATGATAAAACCGTCGATACGGATAACCGCATTGCCTGGTTTGAGGCGCGTGCCCTCGCAGGCTACCCGGTGCTGGTGAGTGAAGAGAATGGCGTTATCACCGGCTACGCCTCGTTTGGCGACTGGCGCACCTTTGACGGTTTCCGGCATACGGTAGAGCATTCTGTCTACGTTCATCCGGATCATCAGGGCAAAGGTATTGGCCGCACGCTGATGAACGCGCTGATTATTGAAGCGCGAACCCTCGGCAAACACGTCATGGTGGCGGGCATTGAGGCGCAAAACCAGGCCTCTATTCATCTTCATGAGACGCTCGGTTTTGTGACCACCGGCCAGATGCCGCAGGTGGGCACGAAGTTTGGCCGCTGGCTGGATCTGACCTTTATGCAGTTGCAGCTTGATGAGCGCAGCGATCCGGACGCTATCTCATGAATCAGTCTCTGACGCTGGCTTTTCTGGTGGCGGCGGGAATTGGCCTGGTGGTGCAAAACACCTTAATGGTGCGCATCACTCAGTCCTCCTCGACCATTCTTATCGCGATGCTGCTAAATTCGCTGGTCGGCATTGTGCTGTTTGTCAGCATTCTGCTGCTAAAACAGGGCTTCGCCGGATTTAGCGAGCTGGCCTCAACGATCCGCTGGTGGACGTTGATTCCGGGGCTGTTAGGGTCGTTTTTTGTTTTTGCCAGTATCAGCGGCTATCAAAATGTTGGCGCAGCGACAACCATCGCCGTGCTGGTGGCAAGCCAGTTGATTGGCGGGCTGGTGATGGACGTACTCAGAAGCAATGGCATCCCCTTGCGCGCGCTGATTGGCCCGGTGTGCGGTGCCGTAATGCTGGTGGTCGGGGCGTGGCTGGTCGCGAGACGCCAGTTCTGACCCCCGGCTCACCGCTACAGTATCGTACCGCCTTTGGTCAGCAATTCCTGACGGGCGTCCATCTCTTCTTTATGTTGCTTACCGTGATGTGCAATCGCGGTACGCAGACGCTGCTGCTGACTGTAGCGATCTTCACGGCTTAACGCTGTGTCATCGCTCAGTTCGATCAGCAGTTCATTCATTCGGCTAATCACTCCCTCTTCGATGGCGGTATCGACACGGGCGATAACTTCATTTAAATGTGACATTGTCACTCCTTGTCAGATGCCCGGCAGGCGCGGTGCCTGCCGGGAAAAATGTCAGTTCAGTTTCGCTTTGGAGAAATCGCTGCCCATCAGGCTCACGCTGTAACCCGTTACGTTGCTGCGGGTGGCGTAGAACGTTTTGCCGTTCGCCAGCGCAATCCACGGTGCCTGAGCATAGAAGATCTCCTGCGCCTGGCTGTAGAGTTTCGCACGCTCACCCGGGTTGCTGGTCAGTTTGGCTTTCTTGACCAGATCATCATACCCCTTATCGCACCAGCGCGCGGCGTTCGATCCGGTTTTGATGCTGTCGCATCCCAGCAGTACATCAGCAAAGTTATCCGGGTCGCCGTTATCGGACATCCAGCCAAACAGCGCGGAATCATGCTCCCCTTTACGCATACCGGATAGATACTCGCCCCACTCGTAAGAGACAATTTTGGCCTTCACGCCGACTTTCGCCCAGTCGCTCTGGATCATCTCCGCAATACGCTTCGAGTTAGGGTTATACGGACGCTGCACAGGCATTGACCACAGCGTCACGTCCGCGCCCTTCTCCAGACCGGCCTGTTTCAACAAAGCTTTCGCTTTTTCAGGATCGTAGCTGTAGTCCTTCAGATCGTTATTAAAGCCCAGCATATTCGGCGGAATGGGTGATTTCGCCACCGTACCGGAACCCATAAAGACCGCATTCACGATGGCTTTTTTGTCCGTCGCATAGTTCAGGGCCTGACGCACCAGCACGTTATCAAACGGTTTTTTCTCGGTATTGAACGCCAGATACCCCACGTTCAACGCCTCCACGGCGTGCAGCTTCAGGTCTTTATTTTTGTTAATAACATCAAACTGAACCGGTGACGGCGCCGGAATGATCTGGCATTCGTTGGTCTGCAGCTTCGCCAGACGCGTTTCTACGTTTGGCGTGATGGAGAAAATAAGATGTTTCGTCGGAACCGCACCTTCCCAGTAGTTCGGGTTAGCGACGTAGCGGATCAGCGAATCCACTTTGTACTGCTGCAGAACGTACGGCCCGGTACCAATCGGCCAGGTATCGACATTCTCAGGCGTCCCTTTTTTCAGCATCGCGTCAGCGTATTCAGCGGAAAGAATAGAGGCGAAATCCATCCCCCAGTCAGCAAGGAATGCGGCGTTTGGTTCGCTCAGCGTAAACTGCACGTGATAATCATCAACCTTTTTGACGTCCTGAATCAGCTTGTCCAGGCCTACGTCATTAAAGTATTCGTAATTACCTTGCGAGACATTGTGATAAGGATGCTTAGGGTCTTTCTGACGCATGACGGAAAAAATAACGTCATCCGCATTAAAATCACGGGTCGGCTTGAAGTATTTATTGCTGTTGAACTTGACCCCTTTACGCAGCGTAAAGGTATAAGTCTTACCGTCCGGGGAAATTGTCCAGGACTCTGCCAGCGACGGTACCGGAGTGTTTTTCACCGGGTCGAAATTGATCAGGCGGTTATACAGGACCTGAGAGCTGGCCACGAATGACGGGCCTGAGCTGGCGATCTGCGGGTTGAAAGACTCCGGTGATGCTTCAGAGCAATAAATGATGGTGTCATTATTCGCCGCCCATGCGGCACCTGCTGGTAAGAGAGTGCTCAGTGCGAGAGCGAGCAGCGTTTTCCCTGTAGACATGGTTATAACCCTGGCAGTTTTATTATATTGGACTGTAATAACAGCACAGCCGCTATAACCTGGCAAATAACGAATCACTATCAGGTTATTCTAAAGCAACGTTTTCCGCTGGTTTTACAGCCAGTGTGCCAGAGGTTGATTTGCCTTAAGTGCCATTATTCGTCAAGCACAACCGCACCTTTCTATGCCACAAGAAATCGTCCCTTTTGGCGTCTCTTCCTCCGTTTGGTTGCTTCCCGATTTCGTTAAAGTAAAGGTGTGAAGAAGTATATGGGATCAAATCGTGGCAAAAACTCTTTTACGCAGCGGTAATCTGGATGACTTTCAGGCCGTTGGCGGCGGCGGACAAGCCGTTTTTGAATCAGCGTTACAAATCCGGGAAGCGCTCCGGTTACGCAAACAACAGGCGATTGTCGACTGTCTGGCTATTCCGCAGGTCAATGATGGTGGCGACCGTGTCGACTGGTATTCGCCGGTCGACGGTTGTGTAACCAGCTGGAAAGCGGCGAACGAAGACGATCGTTATCGCGCCCTTCGCTATCTGGAAAATACGCTGGCCAGCGTTGAATCGCTGAGTAAGAAATGCCTGCAGTCGCCAAAAACAACGCAACAGCTTTTCGGCTCCCTGCTGTCGAAAGCATTTCAGTTTCCCGGCGAAAATTTCCTTTTCCTGGTTGATGGAAAGCCGGTCATAAGCTTCTGGGGGTTTGTAAACCTCAATGAGAATGCACGTGACGACGTACTCGACTGTTTACGTGAATCGCTGATCCCTGAGCCAGCCCCGATTGTCATTGAAGACCCTGAACCCGAGCCGGAACCGACCCCAGTCCTGACCTTTGAACAGGCCGATGAGCCGCTGATCGCCCCGGCCACGGTGGTGCGCATCACGCCGGACGAACTGTATACGCCTGAGCCTGCGCCGGTCATTGTGCCGCCTGTGGAAGAACCCGAGCCAGAGCCTGCGATCGTAGCCAAAAAACGCCGCGTTCCCCTGTGGACGCTTCCGGTTGCCGCCGTGATCGTTGCCGCGATTGCCACCCCGTTGCTGTGGCCAAAACAGGCCCCTTCTGCCGAGCCAGTGGCTGTCGTTGCCCCTGAACCTGTCGCCATTGCGCCAAAGCCGATTAAAGCCGTTGAGCCACTGCCGATGAAATTACCGCTGCATCAGGCAGAGGTGGTCGCGAGCAAAGAAAAAGAGCCGGCATCCGTTGCCGCCCCAGCGCCTGCACCGGTTGTGATTGCGGCGATCCCGAAAGACGCCATGGTCATGGAAGCAAACCAGGTGAAAGCGGGGTCGACGCGTTTTCTGAACGGAACATGGCGTGCGATCCTCGACGTGAAAGATCCGATTACCGGCAAACCACCGTCGCTGCGCTATCAGATCCAGAACAATAAAGGCTTCGCTCGTGTTGTTCACGGTGACAATGTTGTCTGCCGCGTGGAGGTTTTCTCCGGGCTGCACAGCAATGGCGAACTGATGATTAAGAGTCGCGGTAATGCCCGCTGCACAGACGGTTCACGCTACCCGATGCCGGAAGTTGCCTGCAAAGCAGGTACCAGCGATGTCGCTGAATGTAATGCCCGTTATGATGCCAAAACCGTCGTTCCACTGACGTTCAAGAAAGCAGGTGCCTGACCCTATGCTGGTAAATCTTTGCGACTATAAACAGAGCGTCACGCTTATTGCCAACAGCGGCGTGCAATTCCTCGATTTTGGCCTGACTCCGCAGGACACCGCCAGCAACGGGCGCTTCGTACGTAAAACCGCCAACGGTCCGCTTCTGCGTCTCGATTTCGATCTCGTCAACGGGCGTTACACGCTGCCGGGATTGAACGGCGGACAGCCTGAAGTGGTGAAACCGGAAACCACGATCCCACTGCATCAGTCCCTGACGGTGCTGGATGGTGTCTGGCTTCCCATTCCCTTCCTGCGCTTCAATCCGCCACGTACCTTTGTTGACGGGCCGGATAACTGGGCGCGCGTCCAGGTGCGTAAACTTGAAACGCCTGATGCGGCAGGTAATACACACCGCGTCACGCTCGCTCTCGACAGCCAGATTGCAGAGCATGCTACTGCCGCGCTGTCCCCGGTTGAAAATGACATTCTCAACGGCACCCGTTTCGGACTGGCATGGCGTGACGATGAGGTGGAAAGCTTCCTCGACCAGACCTGGATTGACGGCTGGCTGCGCGAGGCGTTTACCCACTATGCGACCGACGTTGAAAACCGCGCGGAACGCGACCTGCAGCAGGCAATGCGCAGCTTTGAGTACCAGGCACACTGGCTCAACCTGCTGTCCATGCTCGGTGAACAGCTTACCGTGCCGGAAGTGAAATTTGTCACCCATACCCTCAGTACGCCGGCTATTCCGGTCGACCTGATCCTCGACGTCGGGAATACCCATACCTGCGGCGTTATTATTGAAGATCACGGTGATGCGAACGACGGTCTGCGCCAGACGGCCGAACTGCAGGTGCGCTCGTTAAGCGAACCACAGTTCCTCAATGAGCCGCTGTTTACCAGTCGTCTGGAGTTTTCAGAAGCGCGTTTTGGCAAGCAGCACTTCTCGGTGGAAAGTGGGCGTGAAGATGCCTTTGTCTGGCCGTCTATTGTCCGCGTGGGCGATGAAGCCCGCAAACTGGCTACGCGCCGTCTGGGCACGGAAGGTAACAGCGGTATCTCCAGCCCGCGTCGCTACCTGTGGGATGAAACCCCGGTGGTCCAGGACTGGCGCTTTAGCCAGATGAACAGCAAAACCCAGCGCGAACCGCTGGCGACCGCGTTCCCGCTGATGAACCTGATGAACGATGACGGTGAACCGCTCTTTACGCTGCCGCAGGACGAGCGACTGCCGGTTTTCTCCCCGCAGTACAGCCGCAGCACGCTGATGACGCATATGCTGTGCGAACTGCTGGCACAGGCGCTGGGGCAGATCAACAGCGTTGCCACGCGCCTGCGTCTGGGCTTTCCGGCCTCGCCACGCCAGCTGCGTACGCTGATCCTGACCCTGCCCTCGGCGATGCCGAAGCAGGAACGCGAGATCTTCCGTCGCCGCATGTTCGAAGCGATCGCTATCGTCTGGAAAGCGATGGGCTGGCACCCGCAGGACGACGATTTTGCCACCCGTAAGCACCAGGAAAAAAGCGTGGTGCCGGTACCTGCAATCCAGATGGAGTGGGACGAGGCCAGCTGTGGTCAACTGGTGTGGCTGTATAACGAAGCAATCTCACATTTTGGTGGTCAGACGGAAGCGTTCTTCGCCTCCCTCGCCCGCCCGGATCGTGAACCTGAACCAGGCGTTCAGCCGGGGCGCTCGCTGCGTGTCGCCTCTATCGACATTGGCGGTGGCACAACCGACATGGCGATCACCCATTATCAGCTGGATGACGGCTCCGGTAACAACGTCAAAATCACGCCGCAGCTGCTGTTCCGTGAAGGGTTTAAAGTGGCCGGTGACGACACCCTGCTGGACGTCATCCAGCGCTATGTGTTACCCGCCCTGCAAACCCAGCTGCAGAAGTCCGGTATCGCCGATGCCTCTCTGCTGATGGCCTCGCTGTTTGGTGACTCAGGACGTATCGATACTCAGGCGGTATTGCGCCAGCAAACGGCGCTTCAGCTCTTTATGCCGATTGGTCACGCCATCCTTGCCGCGTGGGAATCCAGCGACATCGACGATCCGATGGCAGGCTTGCATGCCACCTTTGGCGATTTGCTGTCGCAGAAACCGACCCGCAACGTGATGAATTATCTGCAACAGGCCGTCGATCATGCCTTGCCGGCAGGTTCAGAGGCCTTCGATCTGTTTGCCGTTCCGCTGCACGTGAATTTCCGTGAAATGCAGGATGCGATGCTGGCAGGCCAGTTCACGCTGGCGTCACCCCTGCATGCGGTGTGCGAGGCCATTTCACATTACAGCTGCGATATTCTGCTGATCACGGGGCGTCCGGGCTGCCTGCCTGGCGTTCAGGCGCTTATTCGCCACCTGCAGCCGGTGCCGGTTAATCGCATCGTCTGGCTGGATAAATACCAGGTTCATGAATGGTACCCGTTCAGCCAGCAAGGACGCATTGGTAATCCAAAATCGACCGCCGCCGTCGGCGCGATGCTTTGCAGCCTGGCGCTTGACCTGCGACTGCCGCGCTTTAACTTTAAAGCCGCGGATATCGGTGCATATTCGACTGTTCGCTATCTGGGCGTCCTGGATAACACAGTAAACACCCTGCGTGAAGAAAACGTCTGGTATCAGGATATCGACCTGGATAAACCGGGTGCGAAACTCGACGCCCGTCTGCACTTCCCGCTGCGCGGAAATGTGACGCTCGGTTTCCGCCAGCTGGCGAACGCGCGCTGGCCGGCAACGCCGCTCTATACGCTTAGCATCAACTCGGCCGAACTGGCCAAAGCGATTGCGGGTGACGGCGTGCTGAACGTGCGGCTCAAACTTTGCGGCGGCAATAAGCATGAAGGGCCTGAATCCTTCGCGCTGAGCGATGCCTGGTTGCAGGACGGGACGCCGGTTCCGCCTGATGCTTTAACCTTCAAACTGAATACTCTGGCCGATCGCCGTCATAGCGGCAGCCACTACTGGATCGACAGCGGGAGCGTATACCTGAAATGACTGCGACGATGACCACCACTCAGGCCTTAATCGGGTGGATAAATGAGACGCGCCTGAACGCCCCTGTGCTGGATAACGAGGCCGATGCCCTTCTTGCGCGCATCAACGCGACGCAGGCACGGGAGCAGACCATTGACCGCGCCCTGTCACGCCCGGGCAGTATTGGACTTTACGGTCATTCTCAGAGTGCTAAAGCGCATCTGCTTTTATCGCTGTGCGGCAGCGGTAATGGCCGCCTGAACGTTACGCCAGGCCAGCGTACATTTGACTATTTTTCGCACATTAATCCGGGACATGCCCTGACCAACATGGCCGTGCGGTTCACCCGCGGAAATACAGAGGTGATGGATGAGGCGTTCCCGCTGCGCCTGAGCCTGGTGACAGAGGCAGAGCTGGTGCAGCTGTTTATCGCCCGCACCACGCTGCAGCCGGAAATCCGCGCCGTGGATAAAGCGGTCATTGAGACGCGCCTGGAGAAGTGGCGTGGCCTGCGCCAGCCGCAGGGCGTTCCTGGTATTACGGCTCAGGACGTGGGTGCCATCGCCCGCTTCTGGCAAAGCTCAGTACCTGCCGCGAAACAGCAAATTGATGATGCCCTGTGGCATCAGTTTGCACAGCTGGTCCCTTCGCTCGATCTCAGCACGCGAGCCAGCGTCTGGTCGCTGCTGTGGGGTGAGCAACAGGAGTTGACCCAGCAGTGGTTAAAGCTCGCTCATGTCCTGCATCAGACCAGCCATGCCGGAGAACTCGCCGCCCCGCTCAGCCTGCTGGTCGATAACTTCGGGCTGCCGGGCGAAGGGTTCCTGACTCACGGCACCTTTTCCCTTCCGGAGGCCCAGGAGACGCTGCTTCATCCGCTGAACAACGGCGAGATGCTTAACGCCATCAGTATCCCTGTCGATACGCTCGCCTTCCTGACGCGTGAGCTGGTCTTGCCGGTCGAAAGCAGCGCCCTGGATAATGTCGATATTATTGATATTCCGGTCTTTTCAGATAACAGCGCCGATACACTGAACCAGGCTAAATGCCAGTGGTTGCTGGAGCATTATCGCCAGCAGCTGCAACCGGACGTGCTTGTTATCTGCAATGCGACAGCCCAGCACGAGCAAACGGCTAAAAAAGCCCGGGTACTGATGAACTGGGTGAAAGAGACTCAGCCTGTTGAAGAATCCGCCCTGCCGGGGCTGGTGTGGGCGATTACGCCTCACGACGCACGTTTTACCACCCGTCAGAACCTTGATGAAACGGTACAGCACCTGTTGGGCAAACCGGGTGTGCGCTGGGGGACACTGCAGGCGCTGGACAGCCACAGCATGCAGCGCGTGATCGAGTGGTTGTCTCAGGCCACGTTACCCGCTCAGCGGCAGAAGCGTCTTAGCACGCTGAAAGCAATGCTGCGCCAGGAACTCTCGGCCCTGATGAAGGGGTATCTGGCACCGCTGGTTGAGGAACCCGGCGCCAGACGAACTCAGGCCGAAAACATGGTGCGCGTTCTGCAAAGCTCCGCCGCCCGCCACGGTGAACTGCTTGAAGGTCTTCTGCCACCGCTTAAAGCCTTTGAAACCCTGCTAGCCGTTCAGCAGCCCCGCGAGGAGCAGGTGAACGGACTGTTTACGGATACCATTGACCTGTTTGCCGAGCATGCCCAGGAGAACGCCAGCCCATTCCAGACCAAAGACAAAGCTCGCCTGGCACATAAAGTCTGGATAAACCATCTGCGCCAGTGGAGCCGCAACGATGCCACTGCCGCGCGCCTTGGGCTGGAACCCGCTGTTTTGCAGCAAATTGCCGACGTTCTGGTGGTGGCCAGCTACCGACTGAACCTGCCACAGCAGCTACAGAACATTGTTGAAACCGACAAGAGCAGCGCTGCTCAACTGCATGCCGTAATGGGCAACTTCATTGGCTGGCTGGGCTACGATCGGACACCCGCAGAGGCACGCCCGGCGAGCCGCATCCGTAAAGGCCAGGCAATCTTTGTTACGCCGGTGGTCAACAGTACCGCGCCGCGCCTGACGCGTCTGGGAGAACAACCCGTACATGCGGCAACGGTGTATGTCTATGACTGGCTGGTCGCCCTCTATAGCCGGGCAATAGAGAACATCGATTTCCGCCACCCGCACGATGTACAGCCTGCCGCACGCCAGGCCTTACAAGATTTGTTACGATAGCGTTCCTGGCCCGCAGAGATGCGGGCTATCCTTTCAGGTCGTGGTCATACACTCTGCTAACGTCTGCGCCAGTGCCGACGGATTTTCCCAGGACATGGAGTGTCCGGCCGCTGGGATGATTTTCACTTCAACGCCCCGCTTTTGCAGAGAGTCCACATCATCATCAGGCAGGGACCACTCGCCGAAAATCAACGTCACCGGGCAGCGCAGAGACAAAAACTGAACCTCCCATTCCGGCTCTACCCCTTCCACCAGGCTGGACGCGCCACGCCACACGGCATACGGCGCATTGCTTTGCAGACTGCCCGCCCAGGGTGAGGTTTCCGCACTGAGCAGCGCATCATACCCCTGCGCCAGGAACTGTTGTTCCGTCTGTGCAGCAATAGAGCGGCTGAACATGCCACCCCCGGCGTGAAAATTGGGTTCCGACACCATCAACCCTTTTACGCGTGGCGCCATCAGTCCTGCTGCCTCGATAGCAATGCTGCCACCCATACTATGACCATATAGCCAGAAGCTATCGAGTTTGAGATGGTCCAACAGTTCAGCCACCACTCGCGCCTGCTCGCTGGTGCGATAACGATACTGCACGGGTTTGTCGCTGTAACCGCTGCCCGGGAGATCGATAAGAATGGCTCTGCGCGCACCAAACCGGGCGTCAGAGACGATACGAGGATATTCATAAGAAGAGGCGCAGCCTAACCCGTGAATAAACACCACAGGATCGCCAGAGCCGGGAAGATCGTGCCAGCGCACAACGCAGCCGGCCTGCTGCGAGTAAAAACTGTTCATAAGCACTCCTTTAACGATTCACTGTGTATTTATACAGTCTTCGTGTCTGGAATGCTATGTTCATCTTTTAAAACGGGAAGCGTGCTTCAGAAAAGCGAGATCAACAGCGCAACGGGAAAGCTCATTGGCCAGGTTGACCCCACCAGAAAAGCACTGAGCAGTCGGATACGTTTGCGGTCTTTAGAGAGGAACCAGGTAATTAATGCACAGACAGAAGCCATGATTGCGTAAAAAACCAACATCTTTTGATACAACGTCATTCTGTTTACCAGAGCCGAAAAAATAACCGCACGCAATATGCGTCATATGTTGATACAGATCAAGTTTTTTCGTTACAGAATAACCATCTGAATACTATGGACAATGTACTGAAAGGAGAGAATGCCCGGCGCTGAATGCGACCGGGCATGGGGGCTTAGTGCTTTATCATCACGTGGCGGACAACGGTATAATCTTCAAGGCCGTACACCGACATATCTTTGCCGTAGCCGGATAACTTCATCCCGCCGTGCGGCATTTCGCTCACCAGCATAAAATGGGTATTAACCCAGGTGCAGCCGTACTGCAGACGCGCGCTCATCCGGTGGGCACGCCCTACATCGCGGGTCCAGACCGATGACGCCAGGCCGTACTGCGAATCGTTCGCCCATGCCAGCACCTGCGCTTCGTCATCAAACTCGGTGACACTTACAACCGGGCCAAACACTTCACGCTGAACGATAGCATCGTCCTGTTTTGCCCCTGCCAGAAGGGTTGGCTGGAAATAGTAGCCTGCCCCCTCTTTTTTGCTGCCGCCGGTCACCACGCGAATATGGCTCAGGGCTTTAGCCTCATCAACCGCCTTACAGACGCGTGAAAGATGGGCTTCGGAACTGAGCGGACCCAGCTCGGTGGTTTCCTCCTCCGGCGCACCCATCTTCAGGCTCGCCACCGCGGCACCCAGTTTTTCCACCAGCGCGGCATAAACGCCTTTCTGCGCATAAATACGACAGGCTGCCGTACAATCCTGCCCCGCATTGTAGAAACCGAAAGTACGTACCCCTTCAACAACCGCATCAAGATCGGCGTCGTCGAAAACGATAACCGGGGCTTTGCCGCCCAGCTCCATATGGGTGCGTTTAATCGAGGACGCCGTGTGTCCAATAATATGTTCGCCGGTGGCAATAGAACCGGTGAGCGACACCATACGCACCTTTTCGTGGCCGGTCAGCGGATCGCCGACCGTTTTTCCGCGGCCAAACAGAACGTTCAGAACGCCTGCCGGGAAGATGTCTTTCGCCAGTTCCGCCAGCTTGAGGGCCGTCAGTGGGGTAATCTCCGAAGGTTTGATCACCACACAGTTACCCGCGGCCAGCGCGGGTGCCAGCTTCCATGCCGCCATCATCAGCGGATAGTTCCATGGCGCAATGGAGGCGACCACGCCCACCGGATCGCGGCGTATCATCGATGTGTGACCGTCAAGATATTCGCCGGCGGCCAGCCCGTTCAGGCAGCGGGCGGCGCCGGCAAAGAAGCGGAAAACGTCGACCACAGCCGGAATTTCATCTCCCAACGCACAGTGCAGCGGCTTACCGCAATTGAGCGATTCGAGACGGGCAAATTCTTCGCCGTGGGCTTCAATCACGTCAGCCAGCTTCAGCAGACACTCGGCACGCGTTTTAGGCGTGGTTTGTCCCCATTCAATGAATGCGCGATCGGCGGCCTGAACCGCCGCGTCGACCTGCGCTGCTGACGCTTCAGCAATCTCCCGAAGTACCTCTCCGGTGGCAGGGTTATAGACCGGCTGTTTTTCCCCGTCCCCGGCGACCAGTTCACCATTTATCAGCAGTTGTGTTTGCATAGCATTGTCCTGTTGAAATCAATGTTATTTCCCGCTTCCGGCACTGTTTTCGCCGTCGCGGGTTAGCCACCAGGCTCCCAGAATGGGTAGGGTTGTGACCAGCATCACCAGCAGTGCAACGACGTTGGTGACCGGCACGTCGCGCGGACGCCCGAGCTGATTAAGCAACCACAGCGGTAACGTGCGCTCGTGTCCCGCGGTAAATGTTGTGACGATGATTTCGTCAAACGAGAGTGCAAACGCCAGCATCCCCCCGGCCAGCAACGCCGAACCGAGATTCGGCAGGACCACGTAACGGAAGGTTTGCCAGCCGTCGGCCCCCAGATCCATTGACGCCTCGACCAGACTCCAGGAGGTGCGTCTGAAACGGGCAATCACGTTGTTAAACACCACCACCACGCAGAACGTGGCGTGACCGACCACGATGGTGAAAAAACCCGGCTCAAGGTCAATGGTTTTAAATGCCGTCAACAGCGCCAGACCGGTGATAATCCCCGGTAACGCAATCGGCAACAGCAGCAACAGCGAGATCGCATTTTTGCCAAAAAACGCGCTTCGCCACAGCGCCGCTGCAGCAAGCGTGCCAAGCACCAGCGCGATAGCCGTTGACAGCGCAGCGATTTGAAGTGACAACGTCACTGATTCAATGATGTCGCCACGCCCTGCTGCCACGGTGAACCACTTCAAGGTCAACCCCTGCGGCGGAAAACTGAACGCGGCGTCTTCGGTGTTGAAGGCGTAGGTCGCAATAATCAGCAGCGGGAAATGAAGGAAGATAACGCCTCCCCAGGCTGCCACTTTCAGGAACAACGGTGCGCGTTCAGAGTGCATCGAATGCTCCCAGACGTTTCACGAACGCCAGATAAAGCGAGATGAGGACAATTGGTACCAGGGTGAAGGCCGCGGCCATGGGCATATTGCCGATAGCGCCCTGCTGGGAATAGACCATATTGCCAATAAAGTACCCCGGCGGCCCCACCAGCTGTGGAACAATGAAATCGCCCAGCGTCAGGGAAAAAGTGAAGATTGACCCTGCGGCAATGCCCGGGATTGCCAGCGGCAAAACGACGTAACGAAAAGTCTGGCGTGGTCGCGCGCCGAGATCGGCTGAAGCCTGCAGTAACGACGCGGGCAGCCGCTCCAGCGCCGCCTGTACCGGCAGGATCATAAACGGCAGCCAGATATAGACGAACACCAGAAAACGCCCCAGCCCGGAGGTGGAAAGCGTGTTTCCGCCAATGGCCGGTAGCGTAAGGATCGCGGTCAGGATCGGCTCCAGCCCCAGGTGGCTCAGAAACCACTGCGCCACCCCGTCTTTCGCCAGCAGCAGCGTCCAGGCATAGGCTTTAACAATATAGCTGGCCCACATTGGCAGCATCACGGCAATATAGAAGAACGCCTTCCACTTGCCGCGGGTGTAACGTGCCATGTACCAGGCCATCGGAAACGCGAGGATAGCGCTGGCGATGGTCACCGCAATGGCCATCATCAGCGTACGCAGGATGATGTCATAGTTTGCCGGATTAAAAAGCGCCAGGATATTGGCAAACGTCAGTTCCGGCGTGACCGCCATGGTGAAATCGTCAAAGGTATAAAACCCTTGCCATAAAAGCGTGAGAAGCGATCCCAGATAAACGATGCCAAACCACATTAGCGGCGCGAGCAGCAGCAGGAACAGCCCAAGCGATGGCTTACGCCAGAACAGTGCGGTAAGGCGGCTCATGCGGCTACGGTGGGCGGGAGGCGGCGCGACACGCGTGTTCATGTCACCTCTCCTCTTGCAGGCGAACCATGGCATCACGTGACCACGACGCCATCACCGCCTGTCCCGGCGTCACGCCGCCCAGCGTTGCGGCATCGCTAAAATTGGCCTGGCTGACCAGCAGTTTTGCACCGTCAGCGAGTTTTAGCTCAAGACGCGTTGCCGCCCCCTGATACTGTACTGCCTGCACCACGCCCTCAACCTGAACCTCACCGCTCTCATTGAGGCGAATATGTTCCGGTCGTAAAGAATAGATGCCTTCCATCCCGCACACGTTGTGTGCCATACCGGCGTCAAACACGTTCGAGGTCCCGACAAAGCTCGCCACGAAGGGCGTTCCTGGACGCATATAGAGATCGCGCGGGGTGTCCACTTGCTCAATGCGGCCATTATTGAAAACCGCGACCCGGTCAGACATCGACAGGGCTTCCCCCTGATCGTGAGTGACGAAAATAAAGGTGATGCCGAGCTCCTGCTGCAGCTTTTTCAGCTCGAACTGCATCTGCTCACGCAGTTTAAGATCGAGCGCGCCGAGCGGTTCATCCAGCAGCAATACCCGGGGTTCATTGACCAGCGCCCGCGCGATGGCGACACGTTGACGTTGCCCGCCGGAAAGCTGCGAAGGCTTACGCGTGACAGCAAAGCTTAGCCCCACTTTTTCCAGCGCTTGACGCGCCTGCGCATGCCGCGTTTTCTTGTCGATACCTTTGACCATGAGTCCGTACGCGACGTTATCGAGGATCGACATATGCGGGAACAACGCATAATCCTGGAACACGGTATTCACATCACGTTCCCATGGGGGAAGTGCGCTCGCCTCTTTACCGAAGATTTTGATTGCGCCGCCTGACAGCTGCTCAAAACCGGCTATCAGACGCAGGCAGGTAGTTTTGCCGGAGCCCGAAGGCCCCAGCATGGAGAAAAACTCTCCGTCATGAATAGCAATGGTGACCCCATCCACCGCCCGCACGTCACCGTACAGACGGGAAACGTCATTAAACTCTACTGCGTACGTCATGTTCTGCTCCTGCGATTAACGGCCGCCCATGATGGCGATGTAATCCTGTGTCCAGCGGCTGTAAGGAACGAATTTGCCGCCTTCTGCAATCGGGGTTTTCCAGAACATGATTTTGTCGAAATAGTTGTAGCCGTTCGTTTCGCAGCCTTTATCGCCGAGCAATGTGCTGGCTTTACACCCTTCCGGCACTACGGGCAGCGAGCCAAACCAGGCCGCCAGATCGCCCTGCACTTTAGGCGTCAGCGACCAGTTCATCCATTTGTAGGCGCACATCGGGTGCTTGGCCTGCGCGTGCAGCATGGTGGTGTCCGCCCAGCCGGTTACCCCTTCTTTCGGGAAAACAGTGGCAACAGGCTGGTTCTCCGCTTTCAGGGCATTGGCCTGATAGGGCCAGGCGCTGGAGGCCACTACGCCTTCATTTTTAAAGTCGCTCATCTGAACGGTGGTGTCATGCCAGTAGCGGTGGATCAGCGCATGCTGGTCACGCAATACCTTCAGTACGGCGGCATACTGTTTTTCTGTTAGCTGGTACGGGTCGGTGATACCCAGCTGCGGCTGTGTGGCTTTGACAAACAGCGCCGCATCGGCGATGTAAATCGGGCCATCATAGGCCTGCACGCGGCCCTGATTGGTTTTACCGTCAGGTAAATCCTGTTTCGTAAAGACGACGCTCCAGCTGTCCGGCGGCGTCGGGAACGTTTTGCTGTTGTACATCAGCAGGTTTGGCCCCCACTGATACGGCGTGCCGTAGACATTGCCGCCGACGTTAAACCATTCACCTTTGACGATCCGCGGGTCGAGGGTTTTCCAGTTTGGGATAAGGTCGGGGTTAATCGGCTGAACGCGTTTCCCCATGATCAGGCGCAGTGAGGCATCCCCCGAGGCAGTGACCAGATCGTATCCGCCTTTCGCCATCAGGCTAACCATTTCATCCGAGGTGGCCGCGGTTTTAACGTTCACCGCGCAGCCGGTCTCTTTTTCGAACTGGGTGACCCAGTCATAATTTTTATCGGTTTGTCCCCGTTCGATGTACCCGGGCCAGGCAATAATATCCAGTCGTCCTTCCCCGTCGCCGATAGCCTTCGGTGGCTCTGCGGCGTGCGCTGTCATGAGGGTCATGCCGAGCGCGCACAGGCTGCTGCGGGCAAATTTTTTGCTCATAAGAATTACTCCTGTCGCAATGAAATTTAGCGGCAGCCGTGCCGTAAAAATATCTCCCTTATTAAACGTAGACCGCGCAAATGCGCCGCACCGTGCGGCTTAAAGAAATTTCATCAAGGTGTGACCGAGGGCGCATTCCCCGTTAACTGGATTATAGACAAGGAGTTAGCGTTGAGAGGCTGTATGCAGATTTCCTATGATGCGGTACTGCGGAATATTCGCCGTACCGCCATCAGGATAAGGAATGATTATTTTAGAAAGGTGCGGAGATTATTATTCGAGCATGCTGCTAATTAATTTCCCTAACTGAATCACAGCCTGTTCTTCCCGCTCCCCCCACGCCCAGGAGGTATTAAACCGGAAGAATGGTGTCCAGGCGTCAGAGGTCGAAAACATCTTACCGGGGGCAATACTGATGTGGTGCATTAGCGCTTTCTCACTCAGCAGCCCGGCATCCAGCTGCGCCGGGAGTTCCAGCCACAAAAAATAGCCGCTGTCGTTGTGATGAATTTTGACGCCTGCCGGCATGTGGCGCAAAAGCGACTGCCACGCCTGCTGTTTGCGTTCGGCCAGCGTGCGGCGCAGGCGGCGAAGATGGGCGTCATAGCGTTTTGTCGCCAGATAATCCACCAGCGCCAGCTGCATGGGTGAACTGGTCGATAAGGTGCTCATCAGCTGTAGCTGCTGAATGCGTCGCGCATGTTTACCTGCCGCCACCCAGCCGATGCGAAACCCCGCCACCAGACATTTCGAGAAGGACGAGCAGTGCAGCGTCATATCGTCACGATCCCAGGCTTTCGCTGGCAGGGGTTTCTCCCGGCCAAAATAGAGTTCGCTGTAGACATCATCTTCGATCAGGGTGACGTTGTGCCTGGCGAGAAGCGAGACCAGGTGCGCTTTTTTCTCTGCGCTGAGCGTGAAGCCGAGGGGATTTTGACTGTTGGTCATGAGCCAGCAGGCTTTGACAGGATACTCATTGAGCGCCTGCTCAAGCGCATTCAGATCGATCCCTTCGCGGACGTCCGTCGCCACCGACAGCGCTTTGAGTTTCAGGCGTTCCAGCGCCTGCAGTGCACCATAGAAACAGGGGTTTTCGACAATCACCCAGTCACCAGGCTCGGTAACGGCCTGCAGGCTAAGATTCAGGGCTTCGAGTGCGCCTGCGGTTATGACAATCTCATCCGGCGAGATATTCATTCCCTGCTGCGCATAGCGGCGGGCAATGGCGTGGCGAAGGTCAACGTTACCCGGAGGCAGGTTTTCAATCACGCTCATTGCTGTGGCGGTTTTACTGACATTGGCCAGCGAACGGTTAAGTTGCTGCAACGGGAAAAGCCGGGGGTCGGGGAAAGCAGAAGCGAAAGGAACAACCGACGGGTCGCGGCTGGCCTGTAATACGTCGAAGATATAGGTGTTGATATCTACCACTTCGTCCCGCATCACCTGGGCAGGCGGCGCAGGTTGTTGGGCGGTCGGGCGCGAGGCAACGTAATAGCCCGACTGCGGCCTGGCGACGATACGCCCCTGGCTTTCCAGCATCTGATACGCGTGGCCCACGGTCATAAAACTCATGCCGCTGCTCGCGACCTGCTCTCGCAGAGAAGGCAGCTTATCGCCCGGCAACCATACGCCAAGCTCGATCTGCGAGATAATTTGTTGCGCCAGACGCTGGTATTTTTTCATCAGATTCTCCTTATGACCGACAGTGTATATCAGCAGGAGAAAAAGAGAAGATTTTGCTAACTGTTATAGTTAGCCAGATGCATTACTTACGCAGTTCGGTGACGTTACGCTGAGCGTGACGGGCAGCGGCCAGATGATCGAGGGTAATCATCGACGATTTGCAAAAAATGCATTTTGCACCGAACGGGTTTTTCTCAGACACATCAAAAGCTGAGGTACGGTACTGCGAACCATGGCAGCATGGGCAGCGGAAATGGATATAAGAAGTCATAGGATTCTCCTGTAAACGTAAAAACGTTAATTGCTTAATGGGCCCTTCAGGCGATAGTGGTTTGAAACAAAAACTAATCGGAGTGTAGAAAAAGACCCAAGAGAGGCTGCGGAGAGGCACAACGTGATGAGAACTGCTTTATAAAACTACGTCAGATGTTTATTTGGACTCAAACCCAGAGGGCCATTAACGCATGTTGTTGATAACAAGGCAAGCTGTTTAATGCATAAATTTCATAAAAATAATTTTTTTATTCTTTCATGCAAGCTATATCAGATGTGCAAAGCGTGATGTTTTCATGAACTGTTATAGGTAAATTTCGCTTTTCTGCGTCTGATACTCGTTATTTCGCCCCTATACCATAACAGCACACCGTTTGACATTGAGGTTGTGCATGTTTGGTTTAGATGCTTTTCATCTTGCACGGATACAGTTTGCCTTTACCGTATCCTTCCACATTATTTTCCCGGCAATCACCATCGGTCTGGCGAGTTATCTCGCTGTGCTAGAAGGCCTGTGGCTGAAAACCAAAAACCCGGTCTGGCGTTCGCTGTACCATTTCTGGTCGAAGATTTTTGCCGTTAACTTCGGTATGGGCGTGGTCTCCGGGCTGGTCATGGCCTACCAGTTTGGGACCAACTGGAGTGGGTTTTCACAATTTGCCGGCAGTATTACCGGCCCGCTCCTGACCTACGAAGTGCTTACTGCCTTCTTCCTCGAGGCAGGATTCCTCGGCGTTATGCTGTTCGGCTGGAATAAAGTCGGGCCGGGTCTGCATTTCTTTGCAACCTGCATGGTGGCGCTGGGGACCGTTATCTCAACCTTCTGGATCCTCTCATCAAACAGCTGGATGCAGACGCCACAGGGCTTTGAAATCGTCAACGGACAGGTAGTGCCGGTAGACTGGTTTGCCGTGGTGTTTAACCCCTCCTTCCCGTATCGCCTGCTGCATATGTCGATAGCGGCCTTCCTGAGTAGCGCCCTGTTTGTCGGCGCATCCGCAGCCTGGCATTTGCTGCGCGGAAACAACACCCCCGCTATCCGCGCGATGTTTTCCATGGCGCTGTGGATGACCCTGATTGTGGCCCCCCTTCAGGCGATGGTGGGTGATATGCACGGGTTGAACACCCTGAAGCACCAGCCCGCCAAAATAGCAGCCATTGAAGGCCACTGGGAGAACCCACCGGGTGAATCCACTCCGCTGCTGCTGTTTGGCTGGCCGGATATGGAACAGGAGCGCACCCGCTTCGGGCTGGAGATCCCGGCGCTTGGCAGCCTTATTCTGACGCACAGCCTCGACAAACAGGTTCCGGCACTGAAAGAATTTCCAAAGGAAGACCGGCCAAATTCCACCATCGTCTTCTGGTCATTCCGCATTATGGCGGGCTTAGGCATGCTGATGCTGCTGCTTGGGGTGACGGCACTCTGGTTACGTTATAAAAAGCGCGTGTACGCTTCGCGTCCCTTCCTGTGGTTTGCCCTCCTGATGGGCCCCACTGGGCTGATTGCCATCCTGGCCGGATGGGTCACTACTGAAGTGGGCCGCCAGCCGTGGGTCGTCTACGGGCTTCAGCGAACAAAGGATGCGGTTTCTGCGCATGGTGACTTGCATATGAGCGTGAGTCTGCTGGCCTTCTTCGTCGTCTACACCTCCGTATTTGGCGTGGGTTACAGCTATATGGTCCGCCTGATTAAAAAAGGACCTCAGCCTCATGAATCGTTTGCCACCGAGTCCGATGGACGTCCCGCACGCCCGCTTTCTGCCGTTACTACTGAACATAAGGAGCAACCATAATGGGTATCGATCTTTCCATTATCTGGTTTGTTATCATCGTCTTTGCCACGCTGATGTATATCGTGATGGATGGTTTTGATCTGGGGATAGGTATCCTGTTCCCGGCTACGCCTGATGCCGACGATCGCGATGTGATGGTGAACAGCGTTGCGCCGGTCTGGGACGGCAATGAAACCTGGCTGGTGCTCGGCGGTGCAGCGCTGTTTGGCGCGTTTCCGCTGGCCTATGCGGTCATTATTGATGCCCTCACTATTCCGCTGACGTTAATGCTGATCGGACTTATTTTCCGGGGCGTGGCATTTGAGTTTCGTTTTAAAGCCACGCCGGCACACCGCCCTTTCTGGGACAAAGCGTTTATTGGCGGTTCGATCCTGGCGACCTTTACCCAGGGCATGACGGTGGGCGCAGTGATCAACGGCTTTAGCGTCACCGGGCGTGCCTACAGTGGCGGACCGTTCGACTGGCTGACCGTTTTTAACCTGTTCTGCGGCGCAGGTCTGGTGGTGGCCTACGCGCTGTTAGGCTCGACATGGCTGGTGATGAAAAGCGAAAACGCGCTGCAACAGCGAATGCGACGGGTATCCAGAACGCTCCTGATCCTGCTTCTGGTATTCATTGCAGCAATCAGCCTCTGGACGCCACTGGCGCAGCCGGCCATCGCCGCGCGCTGGTTTACCCTGCCGAATCTCTTCTTCCTGCTGCCCGTGCCGGTGCTGGTGGTGATCCTGAGCCTGTATCAGTGGCGTTGCCTGAATAATCCCGACAGCCATCATCTGCCGTTTATCCTGACGTTAGGGCTGATTTTTCTCGGCTTTAGCGGACTTGGGATCAGCATCTGGCCGCATATTATTCCCCCGTCAATCACGCTCTGGCAGGCGGCGGCTCCGACACAAAGTCAGGGCTTTATGCTGGTGGGCGCGTTGTTGATCATTCCCGTGATTCTGGTCTACACCTTCTGGAGTTACTACGTGTTTCGCGGAAAAGTACAGCATGGAGAGGGTTATCACTGATGCAACAACCTTTCTGGAAAAGAGTCATGTGGCTGGCCATTATCTGGGGCGGCAGCGTACTGGCACTGGCGGCGGTCAGTATGCTCTTTCGCATGTTAATGACGGCCGCAGGGTTTAAGTCGCACTGATCGTATTGCGGGCAACGCCAACGTTGCCCGGTACCCGCCCGCACTTTCAGATAAACCCCATTAACGCACGGCAGAGTATCGTTACACTGAAAAAAAGATTCACAGTATCTATCGTCTGAGAAGAAAAATGAAAAAGCTCATTGCGTTAAGTGTTATCAGTCTTGTCCTCACCGGGTGCGTTAATCCTGGTAAAGCCTCCGTTCAGCCGGACCAACTTAAGAGCCACCGTTTTGTGCTGGAGAATGTGGACGGGAAAGCCGTTAAGGCCACGACAACGCAACCAGAGATCAGCTTCAAAGCCCTGTCTGATATCAGTCTGGTTAATAACATTAGCGTTTCCGGCGTGATGTGTAACACGTTTAACGGACAGGGGAAATTGTCCGAAGGTGAGCTCAAGGTCAAAACGCTCGCCATGACGCGCAAGCTCTGTACCGAACCACAGTTGAACGAACTGGATCAGGCCATTGGCGACATGCTGCGCAAAGGGGCGCAGGTCGACCTGACTGAAGACCAGTTAACGCTGGCGACAGCCGATAAAACGCTAATGTTTAAGCGTGCGGAGTAATCAGTAGTTTCCGCAGGATCCTACGGCAAGCGACTGTTCACTGCAGCGTTTGCCGTTTGGCAATGCGCACATCCCGATAGCTGAGCCGTCAAGCTGGCGGGCAACAGACAGCGAGCCGCCAATCATCGCGCAGTTGGCTTGTCCAGAGCTGGACATCGCCGCTTTCATTCCCGGCGTTACGTGTGCCGCCGTTGCCTGCTGAACAGGTTCACTGCTGCATGCCGATAATAATAACGCGGCACACCCGACCCAAAATGCTGAACGCATGCTCTCTCTCCCCCATTAATAATGCGAAACCTATGCATAATAGGCATCACATGCCGTGTCGTCGAGAGCGAAAGTGCGTATTTATGCGCTCCTGAAACAATTTCTCGCAATTTTTTCGCCAAAAGATTGATCTACTCATTGATGTCGAGAATACCGAGGACACAAAAGCGAAAATCGTAAAATCCGACCTTTGCTAAACTAAGGGAATAATATTCAAAGCCCGTTGTGTTTTTTTCGGGCTCCTTTTTTTGCGCAATGTAAGGGTGTTGTCCTATGCAAACTATTGACGGTAATGGTGCAGTCGCGTCCGTCGCGTTTCGCACCAGTGAAGTTATCGCCATCTACCCAATTACGCCAAGTTCTACGATGGCCGAACAGGCCGATGCCTGGGCGGGCAACGGACTGAAAAACGTCTGGGGCGACGTCCCAAGAGTCGTGGAAATGCAGTCTGAGGCTGGCGCTATCGCGACCGTCCACGGGGCGCTGCAGACCGGTGCTTTGTCGACGTCATTCACGTCGTCGCAGGGATTATTGTTGATGATCCCGACGCTCTATAAACTGGCAGGACAACTTACCCCGTTTGTGCTTCACGTTGCCGCACGAACCGTTGCGACACACGCCCTCTCCATCTTTGGCGATCACTCAGACGTGATGGCCGTCCGCCAGACCGGTTGCGCCATGCTGTGCGCCAGCAGCGTTCAGGAAGCACAGGACTTCGCGTTAATTTCGCATATGGCGACGCTGAAGAGTCGCGTGCCCTTTATTCATTTCTTTGATGGTTTTCGTACCTCTCACGAAATCAATAAAATCGTTCCGCTGGCAGACGACACGCTCCTCAATCTTCTGCCGCAAGCGGATATCGACGCGCATCGCGCCCGTGCGCTGAACCCGGAACACCCGGTGATCCGCGGGACATCGGCCAACCCGGATACCTATTTCCAGTCCCGGGAAGCAACGAACCCGTGGTACAACGCCGTTTATGATCACGTTGAGCAGGCGATGGATGATTTTGCCGCGGCCACCGGACGTCAATACAAACCGTTTGAATACTACGGTCATCCGCAGGCGGAACGGGTCATTGTGCTCATGGGGTCAGCCATTGGCACCTGTGAAGAGGTAGTGGATGAACTGCTGACCCGTGGTGAAAAAATCGGCGTGCTCAAAGTGCGGCTCTACCGACCGTTTTCCGCGCGACATTTGCTCTCCGCCCTGCCGGAAAGCGCGCGCACCGTGGCGGTGCTCGATCGCACGAAAGAGCCTGGCGCCCACGCAGAACCTCTGTATCTGGACGTCATGTCCGCGCTGGCTGAAGCGTTTAATTGCGGTGAGCGCGAAACACTGCCGCGCGTGATCGGGGGTCGCTATGGGTTGTCCTCCAAAGAGTTTGGCCCGGACTGTGTGCTGGCGGTGTTTAATGAGCTGAGCGAGGCTAAACCAAAACCGCGCTTTACCGTCGGTATTTATGATGACGTGACCAACCTCTCTCTGCCCCTGCCGGAAAACACGCTGCCTTCCACCGCAAAACTCGAGGCGCTGTTTTATGGACTGGGCAGCGACGGAAGCGTCTCCGCGACCAAGAACAACATTAAGATTATCGGGAACTCCACGTCGTGGTATGCCCAGGGGTATTTTGTCTACGACTCCAAAAAAGCAGGCGGGCTGACCGTTTCCCACCTGCGCGTCAGCGAGCACCCTATCCGCTCGGCGTACCTTATCTCGCAGGCTGATTTTGTGGGCTGTCACCAGCTGCAGTTCATCGATAAGTACCAGATGGCAGAGCGCCTGAAACCGGGCGGTATTTTCCTGCTCAATACGCCATATAGCGTGGATGAAGTCTGGTCGCGACTGCCGCAGGAAGTGCAGGCGGTGCTGAACCAGAAAAAAGCCCGCTTCTACGTCATTAACGCTGCAAAAATTGCCCGCGAGTGTGGCCTTGCCGCGCGAATCAACACCGTGATGCAAATGGCCTTCTTCCACCTGACGCAGATCCTGCCGGGAGACAGCGCGCTAATGGAACTGCAGGGGGCGATTGCCAAAAGCTACAGCAGTAAAGGTCAGGAGCTGGTCGAGCGTAACTGGCAGGCGCTGGCGCTGGCGCGCGAGTCTTTATTTGAAGTACCGCTGCAAGCGGTTGATCCATCCAGCCCGAACCGTCCACCGGTGGTTTCTGACGCGGCACCGGATTTCGTGAAAACCGTGACGGCAGCCATGCTGGCCGGGCTGGGTGATGCCCTTCCCGTCTCCGCGCTGCCGCCGGATGGCACCTGGCCGATGGGCACCACGCGCTGGGAAAAACGCAACATCGCCGAAGAAATCCCCATCTGGAAAGAGGAGCTGTGTACCCAGTGCAACCACTGCGTAGCAGCCTGCCCGCACTCGGCCATTCGTGCCAAAGTGGTCTCCCCGGAAGCGATGGAAGACGCCCCGGCCAGCCTGCATTCACTTGATGTGAAATCCCGTGATATGCGCGGACAGAAGTATGTTCTGCAGGTCGCTCCGGAAGACTGCACCGGATGTAATCTGTGCGTTGAGGTCTGTCCGGCGAAAGATCGTCAGGATCCGGACATCAAAGCCATCAATATGATGTCGCGCCTCGAGCATGTCGAAGAAGAGAAGGTAAATTATGACTTCTTCCTGAACCTGCCGGAGATCGACCGCAGCACGCTGGAGCGTATTGATATTCGTACCTCGCAGCTCATTACTCCGCTGTTCGAGTATTCAGGCGCCTGCTCCGGCTGCGGTGAAACGCCGTATATCAAGCTGCTCACGCAACTGTACGGCGACAGAATGTTGATCGCTAACGCCACGGGCTGTTCATCAATCTATGGCGGTAATCTGCCTTCCACGCCGTACACCACCGACGCCCATGGCCGCGGTCCGGCATGGGCGAACTCGTTGTTTGAGGATAACGCCGAGTTTGGTCTGGGCTTCCGTCTGACCGTTGACCAGCACCGCGCACGCGTGATGCGGTTACTGGAACAGTTTGCTGGCCACATCCCGGCGGAGCTGAATGAGGCGTTGCACGCCGATGCAACGCCAGAACGTCGTCGTGAGCAGGTTGCGGAACTGCGCAACGCTCTGCAGGGCGTGGAAGGTGCCGGGCAGCTGTTGGCCGACGCTGACGCGCTGGTGGAAAAATCAATCTGGCTGATTGGCGGTGACGGCTGGGCGTATGACATCGGCTTTGGCGGGCTGGATCACGTGTTAAGCCTTACCGAAAACGTCAACATTCTGGTTCTGGATACGCAGTGCTATTCCAACACCGGTGGCCAGGCGTCAAAAGCTACCCCGCTTGGCGCAGTCACTAAGTTTGGTGAACACGGCAAGCGCAAGGCGCGTAAAGATCTCGGCGTCAGCATGATGATGTACGGCCACGTGTATGTCGCGCAAATCTCGCTGGGCGCGCAGCTGAACCAGACGGTGAAAGCCATTCAGGAAGCGGAAGCCTACCCGGGTCCGTCGCTGATCATTGCCTACAGCCCGTGTGAAGAGCATGGCTACGACCTGGCACTCAGCCACGATCAGATGCGCCAGCTGACCGCAACCGGCTTCTGGCCGCTCTACCGGTTCGACCCACGCCGCGCCGATGAAGGTAAATTGCCTCTGGCGCTGGATTCACGCCCGCCTTCCGATGCGTTGGCCGAAACGTTAATGCAGGAACAGCGCTTCCGTCGCCTCAACGCGCAACAACCAGAGGTGGCCGAGCAGTTGTGGAAAGATGCCGCCGCCGATCTGCAAAAACGGTATGATTTCCTGGCGCAAATGGCCGGAAAAGCGGAAAAACCCACCCGCGACTGACTCTCCCTCTGCCCGGCTTGTCCGGGCATTTTTTTGCCATAAAAAAAGCCCGATGTATTCACACCGGGCGAGTCCAGATAATTAATGAATATCACGTTAATTCACTAAATGACATTCACATAAATTATGGATGAAAAATCTTAAAGGCATATAACGCCGCTGAGATTATCTGATTTAATGGGCAATTAATAATTTTTATTTAATATGATTAGCTTTAAATCATTCATAAAACCAATGACTATTTCCGCCGCATAATCCAGTTAAGAATTAACTTAACTCGTAACAATTATATTTTATTGTTCTTGGTCAGGAGTGATTTAGCATGAGACAGCTTTCTCGTGCGGAAAGTTCAATACGTAATTAAATAAAAACAACTGCAAAGGAATTCCAAAATGCAAAGAAAAGTACTGGCCCTGATGATTCCAGCGCTGTTAATGGCTGGCACTGCGCATGCTGCAGAAATTTATAATAAAGACGGCAATAAATTAGATCTGTACGGAAAAGTAGATGGTCTGCATTACTTCTCCGACGATGCCTCTAAAGATGGCGATCAAACTTATATGCGTCTGGGCTTCAAGGGTGAAACCCAGATCAACAACATGATGACCGGTTACGCCCAGTGGGAATACAACATCCAGGCCAATAACACTGAAGGGTCCGATAACCAGTCATGGACGCGTCTGGCCTTCGCCGGTATTAAAGTCGGTGACTATGGCTCCTTCGATTACGGTCGTAACTACGGCGTTCTGTACGACGTGGAAGGCTGGACCGATATGTTGCCTGAATTCGGTGGTGACTCTTACACCAATGCAGACAACTTTATGACTGGCCGTGCCAACGGGGTCGCAACCTACCGTAACACTGACTTCTATGGTCTGGTACAGGGTCTGAACTTTGCCCTGCAGTATCAGGGTAAGAACGAAGATGCCAGCAACAACCAGGAAGGCACCAACAATGGTCGCGACACGCGCCATGAGAACGGTGACGGCTTCGGTATCTCCACCACCTATGACTTTGGCATGGGTATCAGCGCGGGTGCTGCCTATACCTCTTCTGACCGTACCAACGAACAGGTGATGAATACCACTGCCGGTGGCGATAAAGCGGATGCCTGGACTGCAGGCCTGAAATATGACGCCAACAATATTTATCTGGCGGCAATGTATTCTGAAACCCGCAATATGACCCCTTATGGCGATAATACGGATGCCGTGGCCAATAAAACGCAAAACGTTGAAGTGACCGCGCAATATCAGTTCGACTTCGGCCTGCGCCCGGCAATTTCTTATCTGCAGTCTAAAGGTAAAGACCTGGCCAACGGTCAGGGCGATCAGGATCTGGTTAAATATGCTGACGTAGGCGCAACCTACTACTTCAACAAAAACATGTCCACCTACGTTGATTATAAAATCAACCTGTTGGATGAAGATGACAGTTTCTACAAAAATAACGGCATTAGCACGGATGATGTCGTTGCATTAGGTCTGGTTTACCAGTTCTGATCCCAAGAGCCCGCATCGTGATGCGGGCTCGTTATTTTCGTTGCGACGCCTGAAGCCAGCCCTCCTCTTCTCTCCCATCATATTTCCCTCTCTTCGCGCCTGTCGGCTCAGTGAATGTGTGAATCATCTCAAAAGGAAAATTTATGACGATGTCGTTAAGGGTAAGTTTAAAGAAACCCGTGTACACTCACCTTATAGACTTTGCTTCATTAAGGATAACTGCATTGTTTGGTCGTGTATCAGTTGCCGTACTTACCCTTCTGGCGATTATATGGATGGCGTTAATTTTTGATTTTGGTGGTGTCGTTGGGCATCTCGGCGCGCTGTTGAACCATCTGGATGGCAGTTAAGGTTTCCCCCAAACAATACGCCACCAGCAGGGCCGGTGGCGGGAAACGTATCAACGGACTATTTTTTGACCGGCTGAGGCTTTTTATCACCTGACTCAGGCGCCTCACGCGGATCGTCTTTCTCAACATACAGCATATTTCTCTCCTATTTCGGATACCCACTCCCCACTATAGGCCGCATTGTTAAAATCTGGCCAGGCGGCAGTTATGCTTCTTTTTGACGAAAAGAGAGGTAGCCGAAAACCCCGCTGTCGCCATCCGCGGGATGATTAACGCCGTCCATCACCGTCACTTCGGCAAAATCAAAGGGGGTCACATTTTCAAAACAGGCCACATTCACGCCGTATTCGTTGGGATTTGAACGCCGCTGATGGAAGGTATAAATCCCGCAGACCGAGCAGAAGAAATGGCGGGCTGTTCCTGTGTTAAAACGATATTCCGTGAGCTTATCCGCCCCTTTTGTTACGGTAATGCCTGACAGCGGTGCCGAGACCACCACGGCGCCCCGCATCCGGCAAAAAGAGCAGCTGCAGCGCCGGGCGGTATTTAATCCGTCTGAAAGTTCAACGGTAAACGCCACCGCGCCACAATGGCACTGTGCATGACGAATATCAGCCATCGGTTACACCCCCTTTCTCACGAGCTCGGCAGCCTTAACGAAAACCTCATCTTCAACGCCATCGCCTTTCTGTCTGCCGAGTCTGACCAGTTCACTCACAATACTGTCGCGATGGATGGGTTGCTGTGCTGAAACAAGACCGATAACGGCGGCACCAATTGCCAGTCCCACTAATCCCGTTTGTTCATCTTTGTTCTTCATGTTTGTGCTCCCTTGTACAACACAAAAAGCGTAGCAGGATTGTGGTAAAACGTGGCGTTGTCACGGATGCTATTTATGCTGTGATACAGGGCGTAACCCCTCCGCTAACAGACGATGAGGTCGAGGTGTACGTGTCAGAATCGCGGCGCGAGGCCGTATTTGGGCGCATTAATGTTCGCGGCCCAGACCTTGATGTCGTTTTGAAGAAGTAAGGTAAAATCCGATTTCAGATGGTTAACCATGCCGTTAACGCTCTGTGCATCTTTCACCGAAAAATGCTCTATCCGGTTCTGCCCGACCTGAACACAATAATACGTGGCCGGAAGCACTTTGCCATTCACGTTAAGTTCTTGTCGGGTCCCGCCACAGCGCCCTTCGGTGATATAGGAGACCAGCAAATTTGCTGATTTCCGCTCAGGCTGAGAGATGCTCAACATGACCGGGAAACCGTCTGAAGTCTGGGTCATATCGTAAAGAACAGCATTTTTTATATACCAGGTATTATATTCCCGCTCCTGAAAAGCTGACCTCGAAGGCGCAGAAACGACCACCAGCATTGCCAGTGTAATAGTTTGAATTTTCATGAGATGTTTTCATCCGTGTCGTTGCACACATTATTCAGATCGTGCAAAAAACAGCAACACCTCAAGAATATTCCTACTACTATTGGCAGTCGTTTTTAGTTATCTACCGTGGTCAGCGCGTTATTGCATTCCGTTTGTACACACTCAGTACGTTAAAACAGGAAAGAGTTGGTACACCGCCACCATCGCTGAAATACTGACGATGACACTGACAATGAAGTAGGTTTTGAAGGGTTGCTTTTGCGTTTTATGGCGAAACAGTTGCTGACCTATAATCGCCCCGGGCCATCCGCCGATAAGGCCAAACACCAGCAGTGTGGCTTCCGGCACTCTGCGCATGGCCCTTCGCGCCGCCATTTTGTCGGCGCCATACATCGCTAACGTCAGTACGTTGATAAACAGGAGCCACAGGATAAACGGATGCGAGGTGAATAGACTTCCGATTGCGGCGATCAACAGAAGCAAATAACAAAAGCGATTGAGGGTCATAGCACAAGCCACTGGAATGTTCAGAGTATGTCGAAGCCGCATTATACGCGATATCACAAAGCAAGGTTGCTGCCGTCCACAATTCAAAATCCTGTAAAACGTGCTGGCATTCGGCGCAACAATCCGTACCATACACGGCACACTTTCGCATGCTGGTGGTTAACCGCAGGCGCTGACCCGTCTTTTATTGCCAGTCAGATGGGGCACTAAAATGCGCAGAGGGTGTTTGAAATATAAGCTTCATAGAGTGAAGAGATGAACAGCAAAGAGAGGGCAATGCGGAAAGAAGCTGCCCCTCTAAACCGTTTGCCCCACTGGTGCCCCATTTGAAATTTGAGTACAGATTAAATGCAACAAAATCAAGATATTAATAAGAAAGAGCAATACAACCTGAATAAACTGCAAAAGCGTCTGCGACGTAACGTTGGTGAAGCCATTGCAGACTTCAATATGATTGAAGAAGGCGACCGCATTATGGTCTGCCTGTCAGGGGGTAAAGACAGTTACACCATGCTGGAGATCCTGCGTAATCTTCAGCAAAGCGCGCCGGTGAAGTTTTCCCTGGTGGCGGTTAACCTCGATCAAAAGCAGCCTGGTTTCCCGGAACACATTCTGCCGGAATACCTCGAAAAACTGGGCGTTGAGTACAAAATCGTAGAAGAAAATACCTACGGGATTGTGAAAGAGAAGATCCCGGAAGGCAAAACCACCTGCTCACTCTGCTCTCGTCTTCGCCGCGGCATCCTGTACCGTACCGCGACAGAACTGGGTGCAACCAAAATCGCACTCGGCCATCACCGCGACGATATCCTGCAGACGCTGTTCCTGAATATGTTCTATGGCGGCAAGATGAAAGGCATGCCGCCAAAACTGATGAGCGATGACGGCAAACACATTGTGATCCGCCCGCTTGCCTACTGCCGCGAGAAAGATATCGAGCGGTTCTCTCAGGCCAAAGGGTTCCCGATCATTCCATGTAACCTGTGCGGCTCTCAGCCGAACCTGCAGCGTCAGGTGATTGGTGACATGCTGCGTGACTGGGACAAACGCTACCCGGGCCGTATCGAAACCATGTTCAGCGCGATGCAGAACGTAGTGCCTTCTCACCTCGCGGACGTTGAGCTTTTCGATTTCAAAGGTATCAACCATGAGTCGGAAGTGGTGAATGGCGGCGATCTGGCGTTTGACCGGGAAGAGATCCCCATGAAACCTGCTGGCTGGCAGCCAGAAGAAGATGACAATCAGTTTGAAGAACTGCGCCTGAATGTCGTGGAAGTGAAATAACGCAAACGCGTCTCAGACGGTGGTCTGAGACGCGTTTAAATCTTATTTCAGCAGACGAACGCGACAGGTTTTACCCTTGATTTTCCCGTTCTGCAGCTGTTTCCAGGTCTTATGGGCAACCGACTGGCGAACAGCAACATAAACATGTGCAGGATGTACCGCAATCTTGCCGATATCCGCCCCATCCAGCCCCACGTCTCCGGTCAGCGCACCGAGCACATCACCCGGACGCATCTTGGCTTTTTTACCGCCATCAATACACAGCGTTGCCATTTCTGCTTCCAGCGGAACGAGACTGACGTTGCCCGGTGCATTCACCCAGTTAAGCTTAATCTGCAGCATTTCAGACAGAATATTGGCGCGCTGCGCCTCTTCCGGTGCGCAGAAGCTGATGGCCAGACCGCTGTTTCCGGCACGCGCAGTACGGCCGATACGGTGAACGTGTACTTCAGGATCCCATGCCAGCTCGTAGTTCACGACCAGCTCAAGCGATTTAATATCCAGACCGCGCGCCGCCACGTCGGTGGCAACCAGCACGCGGGCGCTGCCGTTGGCGAAACGGACCAGCGTCTGATCGCGATCGCGCTGTTCCAGATCGCCATGCAACGATAACGCGCTCTGCCCTGCGGCGTTCAGGGCGTCACAGACCGCCTGACAATCTTTTTTGGTGTTACAGAACACCACGCAGGAAGCGGGCTGATGCTGACTGAGCACCTTCTGCAGGAGCGCGATTTTTCCATGCTGGGACGTTTCATAAAACTGCTGCTCGATAGCAGGCAGCGCATCAACACTGTCAATTTCGATGGTGAGCGGATTTTTCTGCACGCGGCCACTGATTGCGGCGATCGCTTCAGGCCAGGTCGCCGAAAATAACAGCGTCTGACGGTCTGCAGGCGCGAAACGGATCACTTCATCGATAGCATCGCTGAAGCCCATATCCAGCATCCGGTCTGCCTCATCCATGACCAGCGTGTGTAATGCATCCAGCGAGACCGTACCTTTTTGCAGGTGGTCGAGCAGTCGGCCAGGCGTCGCCACAATGATGTGAGGTGGATGCTGAAGCGAATCACGCTGCGCGCCAAACGGTTGTCCGCCACAGAGGGTTAAAATCTTGGTGTTAGGCAGGAATCGCGCCAGACGACGCAGCTCGCCCGCGACCTGGTCCGCCAGTTCGCGGGTTGGGCACAGCACCAGAGACTGCGTCTGAAACAGCGCAGCATCAATATGCTGTAGCAGACCCAGACCGAAAGCCGCCGTTTTTCCGCTCCCTGTTTTAGCCTGAACGCGTACATCACGCCCCTCAAGAATGGCGGGCAATGCGGCCGCCTGAACAGGCGTCATGGTGAGGTATCCCAACTCGTTGAGGTTATCGAGTTGGGCGGCGGGCAGTACATTCAGGGTTGAAAAAGCGGTCACAATAGTCTCTCGTGGTCATCTTTGCGGTCAGATGGCGCGTATCCTCGCAGATCTCGGGGTTCGATGCGACAATTTAATCGGTTCTTCATCGGGCGGCGGGTCAGGCATGGGTTGCGGACGCGGAACAGGATCGGGCATCGGTGTCGGATCGGTGGGGATCGGATCGGACTGACGTGAATACTGCAGTTGCAGAGCGAGTAAGATGCTCATCATTCCCTCCAGGTTTTACTGACGTCCCTTTTAGGGTAGACGCTGGGGAACAGGAGGCAAAAAAAAGCCGACTAGTTAAGTCGGCGTCGTACGAATCAATTGTGCTATGCAGTAATTCAAAAAAGGAAGTAAGACAATATGGAGCGCAACGCCCATCGCTTGACGTTGCATTCACCTGCGGGAGTAATATTGCACCTTACGGGGTCATTGTTTATTGACTTCGCTCAATTAAAAGAGCGTTTTGATCTCCGTAAAAGCTGAAAAAAGCGTAAATTTACAGCCATTTACTACGATGCAACCACCATGCAACACCACCGATCAAAACAACTAACATGACGCAAAATGCGGTAAAGCCATAATGGGCCGCGCCGCCGGGAATTCCGCCCAGGTTCACGCCAAACAATCCCGTCAGGAATGTGCTCGGCAGAAAGACCATTGCCATCAGCGACATCGTATAGGTTCTTCTTGCCAGCGACTCCTGCATCACCTGCGCGATCTCATCCGCCATGACGCCCGTGCGGGCAATACAGGAATCGATTTCATCAAGTCCGCGGCCCAGCCTGTCGGCAATATCCTGCATTCGGCGTCGCTGATCGTCATTCATCCAGTTGAGCCTTTCGCTGGACAGACGCGCGTATACGTCCCGCTGCGGCGTCATATAGCGGCGCATGACAATTAACTGCTTACGCAGGAGCGCCAGAAAACCGCGCGGCGGGATCTGCTGATCGAGCAGGTTATCTTCGAGGTCGATGATTTTATCGTGCAGCTCTTCGATAAACTCACTCGCATGGTCAGTCAGCGCGTCGCAGACGTCCACCAGCCAGCTTCCGCAATCGGTCGGTCCGGTGCCCTCTTTCAGATCGTTCACGATATCATCCAGCGCCAGAACTTTACGCTGACGGGTGGAGACAATCAGACCATCGTCCATATAAACACGCATCGCGACCAGCTGGTCAGGACGTTCATCGGTGCTGCCGTTAATGCAACGCAAAGTGATGAGCGTGCCGTCCCCCATTCTGCTCACACGTGGCCGCAGGCTTTCACCCGCCAGCGCATCACGCACGTTGTTCGGCAGGAGCGGCGTCGTGGCCAGCCAGTCGGCACTGTCCGGATGGGTATAGTTAAGGTGTAGCCAGCAGGGATGCTCATTATCAATGACATCGTTGTCTTCCAGCGGTCGGGCACCGCCACGACCATCCAGCACCCAGGCAAAAACTGCATCAGGAACGTTTAGTTCTGATCCTTTTATACTCTCCACCGCGCCTCCCCCTTTTCAGCTCTTTCGTTGTCAGTCTAGCTTTCATCAGGGGTTAAGCAACAACTATGTTTCGCATCGCGCTGAATTCGCTCAGGAAATAACCGTATTCCGCCAGGAGCCTTTTCAGACCGCACAGGAGGGTAATTCAGCGGCGAGAAGCCGGGATAAAAGAGCCCGGTTAACCGGGCTCTTTTCGTGCATCAGAGGGAGTGACCGGGACGCGAGTGGAATGACAGCGGGCCAGCATGAGAAGGCGTGGATTCAGCCTGATATCCCTTTTCGAGCCGGAAGTTACGCGTTCGCGCCTGCAGTTCACTCACCTGATTACGCAGTACATCAGAGGATCCGTTGAGTTCTTCTGCCATCGTAACGTTACTTTGCGTGACCCGTTCCAGCTCAGATAAGGCCAGCGTAATCTGGGAAATGCCTTTCTCCTGCTCTGACGTCGAGGTGAAAATGTCATCCATCAACTGGCTGACATTGCCGGAGCCGGTCACAATTTCTTGCATATTCTTTTCAGCTTCGGACACAACGGTCACGCCCTGAGTAACGTTATTGCTGGTCACTTCAATCAGCGTTTTGATGTTTTTGGCGGCATCCGCACTGCGGTGGGCCAGGTTTCGCACCTCTTCTGCCACCACCGAAAACCCTTTTCCGTGGTCACCGGCTCTGGCCGCCTCAACGGCCGCGTTTAGCGCCAGGATATTCGTCTGGAAGGCAATGCCGTCGATCATTGAGATAATCTCCGTCATTTGCTGTGCACATTCGGTAATGGATTGCATATTGGTGGCCACCTGCCCCATCAACTCGCCACCTTTACGCGCCTGCAATGTCGCCCTGTTTGCCTGCTCGCTGGCCAGTCGGGTGTTATCTGCATTATTTCGGGTACTTGCTGCCATCTGCTCCATGCTGGCAGCCGTTTGCACCAGCGATGCAGACTGCTGCTCTGTTTTCACCGAAAGCTGCGCGCTACGCGCGGAGAGTTGATCGGACAAGGTCATGGCGGTTTGCGACGAGGCCCTGATCTCGCGTACCAGGGTCGCGATGTTGCTGGAGAGGCTGTTAATCCCGGGGATTAAACGCCCTGCACAGTTATTGCCAAATTCAGGGATAATCACGCCAAGATTGCCTGCAGTCACTTCTTCAATACTTTTTTTCACCGTATTGATCGGCGTCACAAGATACTTAGTCATGTAGCCCCAGAGCAAAAATAGCGCAACGAAATTAACGATATTGAGTGAAATAAAGAGAGAGGATTTGCTGGAAAATAGAACAACGACACCTGCATCAACCAGGAAAAGACATAAAAGGAACCCGGCAATGAAGGTTCTGACACTAATATTTCTTAGCATGATTATATCCACGATTTTATATTTAGGTCGGCATTAAGATTTATAGCATTCGTGTTGTTGTTTGTCCTGATGAACAACGCTGGTTTCACCTTTCGCCGTTAGCCACCTGAGATTTAACTTAAGTCAGACAAAAACAGGGTATTAGTGAAAATGTTATATGCAGCATCCTGTGATACTGGTTTCCTGCCACTTTAAGCGATACCATCGCCTGCGATGAGACAATATGGCCGCGCTCATATTTAAGGAGCTTTGCTGCAATTATTCGCCTTTGTTTAGCAATGCTTAATAAGTGCCGGAAAGAATATATTTTATATTCACCGCCAGCCTTACCGTTTTAATATGACCGGTCGTTTTGCACGATACCTAACTCATATTATTTGAATGCGCATGTACGTTGCCAGTTAAAGACGTGCCCGGCAGGCGAAATCGGTAACCCTCTTTGGCGTGGGATTGCATAATGCTCAATATATCGTGGGACCCTGTGTTAATAGCCCTCTCGTATCTGGTGGCCTTTATCGCCTCATTTGTGGCCCTGGACAGCGCCGGAAAAATCCCGCTTTCCAGCCGTAAAACGGCGATGTTCTGGCGTATCGCCGGAGGCGTCACGCTTGGGATCGGGATCTGGTCAATGCACTTCATCGGCATGCTGTCGATGCAAATGCCGATGATAATGAGCTATAACCTCTGGTTAACCCTCGCCTCACTGGGCGTGGCGGTGGTTGCATCCACGGTCGCCATCAATATTGCCGTAACGGGTAAAACCCTTTCCCCTTTTCGATTGATCGTTGCCACGGTGCTCCTGAGTGCTGGTGTGGTCTGTATGCACTTTATCGGTATGGCCGCACTGATGCTGGACAGCCATATTCTCTGGGATCGACGCATTGTTGCCGTGTCCGTGTTGATTGCCGTTATGGCCTCCGGCGCGGCGCTGTGGCTGGCATTTCGCCTGCGGGATATGCGCAAAGGGGTGTTTATCAATCGTATTCTCGCGGCCTGCGTGCTGGGTGTCGCCATCTGTGCGATGCACTACACCGGCATGCGTGCTGCCCATTTTCAGGAAATGACGCATACCCTGCCCGGCGGTATCAGCGAGTTGGGGTTATCGGTCTGGGTTTCTGTCACCACACTGTGCCTGCTCGGCGGTATGTTAATGATTTCGCTCATCGACTCGCACCGGCGGACGAACCGACTGACCGACAACCTACGCCAGCTTAATCGTCAGCTTGAACTGCAGGCGCGGTTTGATGCGCTCACCGGTCTCGCTAATCGCCACCAGATGGACATTCGGATGCAGGATTGCCTGCGCAGCGCATTGCTCAGCAAGAAGCCATTCGCCGTGATTTTCCTCAACGTCGATCATTTCAAACGCATCAACGATACCTGGGGCCACAACACCGGGGATGAGTTGTTAATCTCTCTCGCGCAGCGCATTACCGCCCGCCTTACCCGCGAGATGACCCTCGCCAGGCTTGGCGGCGACGCCTTTATCCTGCTGGTTCCCGAGTGTGACGACGATAGACTCAACGCGCTGCTCACGACATTGCTGGAGGATATGCGCCGCCCGTTTTCACTTTGTGGACACACGCTGAGCACAACAATCAGCGCGGGGGTCAGCCTCTACCCGCAGGATGGCGAGACGCTGCATGAGCTGAAGCTAAAAGCCGATGCGGCCCTGAATCGCGTCAAAGAGGATGGACGAAACGGCTGGGCCGTCTACCGGAACGAGATGTCAACGGCCATTCCGGCTAACCCCGGCTTCCTGCAGGAGTTAACTCAGGCGCTGGAACGCGATCAGTTTGAACTGTGGTATCAGCCGACCTGGCATGCAAAAGACACCACTATTCACGGTTTTGAAGCCCTTCTGCGCTGGCGGCACCCTGAGCAAGGGGTGTTGCTGCCTAATCTGTTTTTACCGTCGCTGGAACAAACGGGGCTGATCATCCCGGTGGGGAACTGGGCGATTGAAGCGGCATGCCGTCAGCTTCATTTCTGGACAGAACAAGGTTTCAGCCAGTGGACATTGTCCTTTAACCTCTCCCCCGTCCAGTTCGAACAGCCGGATATCTTCCACATCATTTCGTCGATGTTGCATAAATATAATCTGTCGCCCTCCCGGCTTATCCTTGAGGTGACGGAAAGTACCGCACTGAAAAATCTCGACCGCAGTATTGAATTACTCAATGCGTTCAATCAAGCCGGGATTACCGTCTCGATTGATGATTTTGGCACCGGCTATTCCAACCTGTTGATGTTGAGCGTTCTGCCCGCTAAAGAGCTAAAAATCGACAAGAGCTTTGTGCACTCGATGCTGGTAAATGAAAAAAGCCGCAAGCTGGTGGAAACCATTATTAATATCGCCAGGACCATGGAAATGAATGTGGTTGCAGAAGGGATCGAGACGCAAGAACAACAGGTGGTGCTGACGGACCTCGGCTGTGATTACCTGCAGGGGTTCCTTTTCTCCCGTCCTTTACCTGCCGAACAGGTTCCCTGGCTGCTGCTGCAAAAAAACTCAGACAAACAAATTATACCCATTGGTAAAATTCACGCGGAACCCGCATATATTTCACAAAAAAATCATGCCTGACCGGGTTAAGTAGAGTATGTTTCAAAGGAGTCCACTCCCGTTAATTCTGTCATGATCCTCAGGCACATGGTGCCGATGTACAGGAATACGCTATGTCGCAAAATTGTTTTGATGCGCTGAATTTAATTAAAACCCCCGTGTGGCTCATTTCACCTGCTTCAGAACAGATCATTTTTGCAAATGTGGCCGCCGCTCAGATCATGGGCGATAAAACCCTGGATGACCTACGCAAAGGTACCTATTCCGCCAATGCGCATCACGTGCTGTCGATGTATGTGCCTGAACTGAAGAGTGAGCAGGAGATCGTCGAAATCTGGACCATCTCGCGCGATGGACATGAAACCGCGCTGAGCTGCCGTCTCTCGCTTGCCCATTTCGTGCCCCAGGGGAATGTTATTGTTTTTGAAGGGCTGACGCAGCAGGTTCTCTCCGGGCTTAAGGCCAGCCGCTCCGCGACCTACCAGCGCAAAAAACAGGGATTTTACGCGCGCTTTTTCCTGACCAACAGCGCGCCAATGCTGCTTATCGATCCGTCCCGGGATGGCCAGATTGTGGATGCCAATCTGGCGGCGCTGACTTTTTACGGTTATGCGCATGATGAAATGTGCAGGAAACATACCTGGGAAATCAATACCCTGGGGCGGGATGTGATCCCCGTAATGACGGAAATTGCCGCGTTGCCGGGCGGCCATAAGCCCCTCAACTTTATCCACCGTCTGGCCGATGGCTCCACCCGCCATGTTCAGACCTATGCCGGGCCGATTGAAATTTACGGTGACAAATTGATGTTGTGCATTATCCACGATATCACCGAGCAAAAAAGGCTGGAGCAGGAGCTGGAACACGCGGCACTGCGTGATTCCATGACGGGCCTGCTCAACCGGCGTCAGTTCTATATCATCACCGACCAGGCCAATACCCATCATCTTCCCGCGCAGCAGCAATTTAGCCTGCTGCTGGTGGATACCGATCACTTCAAAAATATCAACGACCTCTTCGGCCACCTGAAAGGTGATGAGGTACTGATCTCGCTCTCGCGCACGCTGGAAGCCTGTAGCCGCAAAGAGGACCTGGTCTTCCGCTGGGGCGGTGAGGAGTTCGTCATCCTGCTGCCGCGCACCCCGCTCGACACCGCCCTGCAAATCGCCGAAACTGTGCGCGATGCGGTCGCCCGCATCACGATCCCGGGTTTACCTCGTTTCACCGTCAGCATTGGCGTGGCGCGACATAATCCGGGCGAGAGTATGGATGAGCTGTTTAAACGTGTGGACGATGCGCTTTATCGCGCCAAAAGTGATGGGCGCAATAAAGTCCTGGCGGCATGAAACTGGTGTATCTCCGTAAGCCCCGTTACAATGCCCCTCTCGAATAAATGGACCACAGGTGGGTAGATGTGCAATGGGAAAAACAGAAATAATACTCACCATAATTATTTTATTCGTTATTATATTCGGCTTCTGGTTTATTTTCAGCGGTGAGATCTGGTTTCTGGTGGAATACCTTGAGAACAGTATCTACCCCACCTTCGATGCGCTATGACGCATGTTTAATTCCTTGTTTCACCTACCGAATTTGTCAGGTATCAGCACCGGTAAGAGGTGCGTAAAATACGCAACGTTATCCTCCAACAAGTTGATAACGAATCATTAAATCATTTGCTTATTTCGCCCGTTCTCTGACGGGCTTTTTTTATTTCCGGCAATTCAGCTGTGCCAGGCTATATCTTAAACATCGTTAAACCTAAAGGTGAGAAATGATGAGCAAGAAGATCCTGATGTTGGTCGGCGATTACGCCGAAGATTATGAAACAATGGTGCCCTTTCAGGCTTTACAGATGATTGGCCATCAGGTGGACGCCGTCTGCCCGGACAAATCCCGTGGCGACTACATCATGACGGCGATCCATGATTTCGACGGTGCCCAGACCTACAGTGAAAAGCCGGGCCACCGTTTTATCCTCAATGCCGATTTTTCCGCCGTAAAAGAGCAGGATTATGACGCGCTGCTAATCCCGGGCGGACGAGCCCCTGAATATCTCCGGCTAAATGATGACGTGCTGAAACTGGTGCAGGCCTTCGACGCCGCGCGCAAACCGATTGCTGCGGTTTGCCACGGACCGCAACTGCTCGCTGCTGCCGGCATATTAAAAGGACGAACCTGTAGCGCCTATCCCGCCTGTGCGCCTGAAGTCCGCCTCGGCGGCGGGCACTATGCCAATATCGGTATCGATCAGGCGCACATAGACGGTAATCTGGTCACTGCTCCCGCCTGGCCTGCGCATCCGCAATGGCTGGCGAAATTCAGTGCATTGCTAGAATAACGTTGCCCTGCTCCCGCCAGCAGCGCCTGGCGGGAGCAATCCGCGGGGAATAATGTGTCGCCCGGCGATTTAGCGATCCTGCCGCTCCCACTGCGCTTCCCGCTCACGCGCTTTTCTGCGGGCTTCCTCTTTTTCACGATACAGTGGCGGATAGTAGATGTTCCCCCAGTCCCATTTACCGAACCAGAGACTCATCAGCGTACTAAAGATGAGTATAAGCACGGTATAAAACAGGACGGTTCCGCTTTCACCGCCGTGGCTGAACAGATCGATGACCAGCGAATGCTGCGCGTCGCTAAACCACTGCGGTTGGTCATCAAGCATCATGAAAAACAGGATCCCAAAGAGTAAATCCCCGACTTTAAATCGCTCATGAAATTTCGTGCGCCAGTTTGCATTATGTTTTTCATAATAATTCAGCAGGAACTGGTTGTTTTCCTTCAACGCTAAATCAAGTACTTCGCCTGAAGGAACTTCACCCGACCTCTTCTGATAATCACTCTGCGCGCGCAAGAAATCCGGGAAGATTCTGCTGTAGATGAGCTCATTAAGTAATAGCCTGACGATATTGGCTATAAAAGGCATCAGGGTGGTGGCAATCAAACCTAAGGCAGCGAGCGCCACGCAGAAAAAACCCAGATGTTCGGTCCAGTTAAGTGTCTGAACAGGCCAGGTCAACATTCCTTGCCCGCTGTATACCAGCAGCGCCAGATCGGCGAAAAGGACAATATAGATGAAGCGGATAATCCATTGCCATTCCCAGATTTTATCCATAATCCCTAACCCTGCCGGGAAAGACGCTTTCTCTTTCTTTTCATCCGTCATCATTTACCTCCCCTTTGACTCACGGAACAAACATCCCTCGTTCAATAAAGAAAAACTGGCGCAAATGCGCCAGCTCTGAATTTAACGTTCACAACGAAGACCGGCGGTTCCCGGCTCGTCAGTGTTTCTCAATATACATCGTCCGGCTATAAGCCACGTCTTCCGGGTTATTAATGGGGTAACCTTTCACCCATGGTTTGATCAGGCGGCCGTTGGTGTACTGGTAAATAGGTGCGATTGGCGCTTTTTCCGTGAGGATTTTCTCCGCCATGTTGTAGTCTGCGTTGCGGGCTTTCGCCGTGTTTTCGAGCGTCGCCTGATGGATAATTTTATCGTACGCCGGATCGTTGAAACGCGAGATATTGCCGCTGTGGGTTGAGGTCAATAACGACAGGAAGGTCGATGGCTCATTGTAATCCCCGACCCATGACGCGCGGATCACATCGAAATTACCGGTATTACGGCTGTCGATGTAGGTTTTCCACTCCTGGTTCTGCAGTTTGACGTCAACGCCGAGGTTTTTCTTCCACATCGAGGCCACCGCAATCGCGATTTTCTGATGGTTTTCTGACGTGTTGTACAACAGGTTCAGCTTCAGCGGGCGCTGAGGGCCATAGCCCGCGGCCTGAAGCAGCGTTTTCGCCTGGGCATTAAGTTCCTGCTGTGACATTTGCTCAAACGGCGAGGTTTCTGGCGTAAACCCTGCCGTCACGTCTGGCGTGAAATGCCAGGCGGGCTTCTCACCGGTTCCTAACACTTTGTCCGCCATGATGCGGCGATCGATGGTCATGCTCAGGGCGAGGCGTACACGGGCATCGGCCGTGGGTCCTTTTTGCGTATTAAACGCATAGTAATAGGTGCCCAGCTGAGGCGGTGTATACACCTGTCCCGGAATGTCCTTGAGCAGCTTCTGATACATGTTTTTCGGGAACGATTCGGTGATATCAATATCATCCGCCAGATAGCGTTTAGTGGCCGAGGATTCCTGGTTAATCGGTACGAACGTCACTTTTTGCAGGACGGTTTTGGCGTTATCCCAGTAGTGTGTATTCGGCACCACAACCAGTTTTTCATTCACCACGCGATCTTTCAGAACGTAGGCGCCATTTCCGACCAGAGCCCCCGGACGCGTCCACTCTTTTCCGCTCTCCACATTGGCCTTTTGCACCGGATAGAAGGCAAAGTTTGCCGTCAGATTGCTAAACCACGGCAGCGGTTTATCCAGCTGCACACGTAAGGTTTTTGCATCTACGGCCGTCACGCCCAGCGTATCTGGCGCGGCTTTACCATCAATTATCGCCTGTGCGTTATGGATACCCGCCAGCGCCGCAAACCAGGCAAACGGAGACGTGGTTTTCGGATCAACCAGACGCTGCCAGCTGTAGACAAAATCCTGAGCGGTAACCGGCGAACCGTCAGACCATTTCGCGTTATCACGTAAGGAGAAGGTCCAGATACGGTTATCGTTACTCTGCCAGCGCGTCGCCACGCCTGGGGTCAGTTCACCTTTCTCATTCTGATTAACCAGTCCTTCAAAAAGGTCGCGAATGACCTGTATCTCGGGTAATCCCACGGCTTTTGCCGGATCAAGGGAAGCCGGCTCATCTTTAATGTGTCTGGCCAGCTCCTGTTTTTGCGCCAGTACCGTGCCCTGTGGCACATCAGCAGCGTACGAGAGTGAAGAGAGTCCGCACAGCAACAGTGCAGTACAGAGACGCGAAACAGGATGCTTCATAAGATCCCCTTTTATGAATTCAGGTAATAAGCAGATGCGTAATTATTTGTTTCGACAATGAGAATTGCAAATACCTTCCTCCGGAAAGTTGATATCCGGCAATTTTCCCGCCATACGGAAACTATTTGATTAACCGCGAGTTTTGCACAACACTGCCAGTAGAGACTTCTTTATCAGGATTTCCTATGGCAATCACCCGACCCAGAGCGGAACGCGGCGCCTTCCCGCCAGGTGCAGAGCAGTATGGCCGTTCATTTTTAGGCGCATCGCTGATTTGGTTTCCGGCCCCCGATGCCGATCGCAACAGCGGTTTGATCATTGCCGGCACGCACGGCGACGAGAACTCTTCTGTCGTCACGCTCTCGTGCGCGCTGCGCACGTTGACGCCCAGCTTACGACGTCATCACGTGATTCTGGCCGTCAACCCGGATGGGTGTCAGCTTGGGTTACGCGCCAATGCGCGGGGCATCGATTTAAACCGTAATTTCCCTGCAGCAAACTGGCGCGCCGGTGAAACGGTTTATCGCTGGAACAGCTCCGCTGAAGAGCGTGACGTTGTCTTACTGACCGGCGACACGCCGGGCTCGGAGCCGGAAACACAGGCGCTGTGCCAGTTAATCCATAAGATCCACCCGGCCTGGGTTGTCACCTTTCACGATCCGCTGGCCTGCATCGAAGATCCGCGGCACACCGAGCTGGGCGAATGGCTGGCGAATGCTTTCGCCCTGCCGCTTGTCTCCAGCGTGGGCTATGAAACCCCTGGCTCATTCGGCAGCTGGTGTGCCGACCTGGGATTACCTTGCATCACCGCGGAATTCCCGCCGATATCGTCAGATGAAGCCAGCGAAAAATATTTAAAAGCCATGGTGGAGCTTCTGCGCTGGCAACCTCAAAAATGAAGGACGCCGCTGGTAAACGTGAGTGCCGGTGAAACGTCAACCGCCAGCCATGTCGGGCCATCAAGATCGGCAAAACTGACATGATTTACCAGCGGCAGCGCCGCGTTGATCGCCCGGGATGTACACAGCATGCATCCCAGCATGATTGAAAACCCCTGAGCCTGCGCCTGTTCTGCCAGCGACAGCGCCTCTGTTAGCCCGCCGGTCTTGTCGAGTTTGATATTGACCATCTCGTAACGGCCCTGCAGTTCAACCAGGCTATCGCGCGTATGGCAGCTTTCATCCGCGCAGATGGGCAGCGGGTGGATAAAATTCTTCAGCGCCGCATCATCCTGTGCCGGCAGAGGCTGTTCCAGCATGGCTACGCCCAGGTCGGCCAGCAGCTGACATCGTGCGGCAAGGCCTTCGGGATGCCATGACTCATTCGCATCCACAATTAACGTGGCTGTCGGGACTGCCGCGCGGATAGCGACCATACGCTCGCTGATCAGACGATCGTCAAGCTTCACCTTTAACAGCGTCGCCCCGGCATCAAAGAGTGCTTTTGCGCTGGCGGCCATGTGTTCAGGCTCGCCAATCACCACCGTTTGCGCCGTGACAACCGATGTCGGCAACGTGACGCCTAGCAGCGTCGTCAGCGAGGTTTGCTGTTTGGCAGCCTCCAGGCTCCAGAGTGCGCAGTCAATCGCATTACGCGCCGCGCCGGCGGGTATACGCTGCTGTAACGCCTCGCGGGTGAGCCCTTTTTCCAGATCGGGAACGAGTGTCATGATAAGTGCCATTACCGACGCCAGACTTTCGCCATAGCGCGGGTACGGCGTGCATTCGCCGACGCCCTTAATGCCGTCCTCTTCTATCTCCACCACGACCACACTGGCTTCGCTTCGACTGCCGCGGGAGATCACAAACGGGGTATGCAATGGCCAGGTTTCTTCATAGACCTTAACGCTTCTCATCACTGACTCCTTGCGGCCCGGAAAGGCGAAAAAATTGGTTTGCCGTGTTATCCGCTGATGGCATACACTAGCCCCGACGTTAACTATATGTAAACAGGAAGATATCTATGTCACAACTCGTTCATTTCCAGGGCAACCCGGTTGCTGTTGCAGGTTCCATTCCACAGGCTGGCAGCAAAGCACAGGCTTTTACTCTGGTGGCTAAAGATCTGTCTGACGTCACACTGTCTCAGTTTGCTGGCAAACGCAAAGTCCTGAACATTTTCCCAAGCATCGACACCGGCGTCTGTGCTGCATCCGTGCGCAAATTCAACCAGCTGGCGACGGAAATGGATAACACTGTTGTGCTGTGTATTTCTGCCGACCTGCCGTTCGCCCAGTCCCGTTTCTGCGGTGCTGAAGGCCTGAGCAACGTCATTACCCTCTCCACCCTGCGCAGCCCGGATTTCCTGGAAAACTACGGCGTGAGCATCGCGGAAGGCCCACTGAAAGGCCTGGCAGCGCGCGCTGTACTGGTTATCGATGAAAATGACAACGTCGTGTTCAGCGAACTGGTTAACGAAATCACCACCGAGCCGGATTACACTGCCGCGCTGGACGTGTTGAAAGCATAATGAATGCTTAGCATTCTATATAGCTTAGCAATCTAATGAAATAACAGGGTTTATTTCTCTTTGCAGGCTCTGGAAGACGACACATGACAAACCTCGCACTGGCGGGGTTTTTTATTCCCTTTAAGCTGAATCGTTAAAGCTAAACCCTTCACCGTTCACATTTACTGTGCAATTAATTGTATTAAAGTTAACTTAATTGCGATCTTATTCTCATATTAGACCTTAAATATTCATATTTTCTTCCCCAGTGAAGCACATCACATTTCCCTTCAGGTCAAAACATTAGATTTGCTGACGAAAGCAAATAATCGTTTCAGCAAAAAGGAAAGGATATGAAAATTAAACTGGCTATTACGCTCCTTGCGGCTTTGATTTCGGGTCATGCTGCGGCGAAAACCTGGGTGCTGACAAGCGCTGAAAGCGGCGTGGAGAAAGGAAACTGGAAAATAACGAGCAATGAGCTGAAGGTAAAAGATCAGGCGTTCAGCATTGAACAAAAAGTGTTGCACGGTGGCAAACAGGAAGGCAGCAAAATCCTTGTTATCAGCAGTAAAAGTGGCCTGACCATTACCTTAAGCCCCTCTCGCGGCATGAACCTGCTCCATGTGGAAGGCTTCGGCACCAGAATGGGCTGGGATTCCCCGGTAAAAGAGGTCGTGAACCCGGCATATATTAATCTGGAAAGTCGCAACGGGCTTGGCTGGCTGGAAGGTTTCAACGAGATGATGGTGCGCTGTGGCTATGAGTGGACGGGGCATCCGGTCACGGCTGACGGCCAAATCTACACGCTTCACGGCAAGGCGGGCAATACGCCTGTATCGCAGGTAGAAGTTGAGGTGGCTGACGCCGCCCCCCATGAAATTCGAATTCGCGGTTTGCTCAAAGAGAGCACGTTCAAAAAAGCAGATTTGCAGACCATGACCGAACTGCGTTACGTCCCAGGAACCAACCAGTTCAGTTTGCATGATGTCCTGACAAACCATGCCGATTACCCGCATGATTATCAAATCATCTACCACAGCAACTTTGGTACCCCGATCCTCGAAGAAGGTGCACGCTTCCTTGCCCCGGTCGCGAGCGTCAGTCCATTCAATGACTACGCGAAAGCTGGTGTCAACGACTGGCAGACCTATGCCGGGCCAACGAAAGGCTTTGATGAGATGGTGTTTAACCTCAAACCGCTTGCGGATAACAACCACGAAACCCTCGCGGCCGTGGTGAATAAAGCCGGTGATAAAGGGGCGTCCATTCAGTTTGATACCCGCCAGTTGCCGGTGCTGACCTTATGGAAAAACACCGACACCCTGAAGCAAGGTTATGTCACCGGTATTGAACCGGGTACCAGCTACGCCTACCCGGTCACCATTGAGCGCGAACAAAAACGCGTTAAGCAACTGCAACCGGGAGCCAGCACACAGTTTGATCTGACCTATACCCTGCTCCATAACCCGCAACAGGTGAAAGACGTGGAGAACCGAATTGCATCGATTCAGGGAGAGACAAAGGTCGACATTAATAGCACCCCTATCGCAAAAGAATGAGTAAAAAAAAGCCTCTTTACAGAGGCTTTTTACCGTTATTCGTCACCCTTCTTCTGATTCAAACCATACTCTCGCAACTTATTGGCAATCGCGGTGTGTGAAACGCCAAGGCGTTTTGCCAGCTTACGGGTGCTTGGATAGCTACGGTACAGTTGCGTCAGCACGGAGCGCTCAAAACGGCTGGTAATGTCATCCAGTGAACCTTCCATCGCCTCTTCACCTACTGACACCGTCCCGGCATCGTAATCCGGTAACAGAATATCCTGCGGGCGCAGTTCATAACCTTCCAGCTGCGTCAGTGCGCGGTAAACGGCGTTCTTAAGCTGGCGAATGTTGCCCGGCCAGCCGTAGCGCATGAGCACCGTGCCGAGATCGGCTGAAAGCTTCGGACGCGGTACCCCCTGCTCGTCGGCAAAGCGCGCCACAAAGAGTTCGGTCAGCGGCATGATATCCTGCGGGCAATCGCGCAGCGGTGGGATATTCAGGGTCAGGACATTCAGGCGGTAGTAGAGATCCTCGCGGAATACCCCTTTTTGCACCAGTTCGACCAGGTTTTTCTGCGTCGCACAAATCACACGCACATCCACATGAACTTCATGATCCTCGCCTACGCGGCGGAACGTGCCATCATTGAGGAAGCGCAGCAGCTTGGCCTGCATGCGTGGCGACATTTCACCAATCTCGTCCAGCAGCACGGAACCGCCGTTAGCCTGCTCGAAGAACCCTTTTTTACCTTCCGGCGCGTGACCAAATAATTCGCTTTCGACGGCATCTTCCGGAATCGAGGCGCAGTTCAGGGCCAGATACGGTTTTGCCGCTCGCGGGCTGGCCAGGTGCACAGCGTGCGCCAGCAGGTCCTTCCCGGTACCGGTATCGCCGGTAATCAGCAGTGGCGCGGTCAGACTCGCGAGTTTGCGCGCCTGGTCTACCACATGCCGCATTTTCGGGCTGACGGCAATAATCTGGCTGAATGCCCCCACATCCTGGCTGGAGATATTTTGCAGCTGACGGCCCATGCGCACGGTAGAACGCAGCATGATCACGGCGCCGGTCAGAACGCGCGTGTCGGCCTCGCCTTTCAGATAGACCGGCGTTATCTCCATTAAGAAATTCTGTCCGTGGATAACCACATGCTCGCTGTGGGTGTTCTGCGGGTTGCTGTCCAGCCAGCGCTGGAAGTTAAAGCCGGGAATCAACTGTGCTGCATTGTGGTTGCTGAGTTTTTCCTGACTCTGCGCGAACAGCTGACAGCTGGCATGGTTAACACGCTCAACCTTACTTTTTAAATCCAGGGAGAGGAAAGGTTCTGGCATGGCTTCAAGCAATGCGCTCAATGCCAGATGCTCGCGCTCCGACGGCATCCAGGGGATGGTGCGTACATCCGTAACGCCAGCGATACGGCGTATTTCTGCCATCAGGCTACTGAACGTATTAAATTCAATTTCGGCAAAATTGAGGTAAATTCGCCCGACAGGATCGATCTCAATGCCACGTAAATCAATGCTACGTAAAACAAGAAGATCGAGTAATTCGCGGGTCAGACCGAGACGGTCTTCACAGAAGACTTCAAGACGCATGGGAAATTCACCGTTTTAAGCCAATAACATTAAAATGATATGTCAGAACACGGTGATCGGGAAGATGGCTGTCAACAAATATTGACAGCCAGCACGATTAATGACCAAACCGGCTACTGAACCGGTTTTTTATTGAGCGTCTCTTTGAGCTGACCGATTAACTCACGTCGGAAATCCCCCAATCGCGGCTTATCGCCATCAATCCACGGCAGTGGACGGCACACTTCCATCGCTTTGATGCCCAGACGGGCGGTCAACAAACCGGCACCAATACCCTGCGCGGCACGGGCAGAGAGACGCGCCGCCAGATCCTGCGACATCCAGTCCATCCCCACTTCCCGCACCAGCTCGCTTGCTCCGGCAAAGGCGATGTTGAGCAATACCAGACGGAACAAGCGAAGGCGGCTGTAGTACCCCAGCTCAATACCGTATAAAGCAGCAATCCTGTTAATCAGACGCAGGTTACGCCAGGCGATAAACGCCATATCCACCAGCGCCAGCGGGCTGACAGCAATCATCAGGGTTGATTCCGCAGCAGAGCGGCTGATTTCGCGCCGCGCCTGGGCATCCAGCACCGGCTGCACCATGTGGGAATACAGCGTCACCACTTCACGATCGTTCTGGGTTTCATGGATAGCGGCATACCAGCGCTGAAGCGCCGGGTGTGACTGGTCAATACCCGCCTGACTGGCCAGCTTTTCACAAAACGCGCGGCCTTTGCCGGTTCCGTGACTGTGGAGCAGATCCCGCGCTTCATCACGCTCATGGGCGCGCTGTCGCAGGCGCCACAGGCGACGCCACTCGGTCGCAACAGACCCGACACCCGCCCCCACAATCAGAGCACCGGCAGCGCAGCCGCCCAACGCGACCCAATCCTGGGTTTGCCAGGCGTTGACTGCCCACTGGACGCCTTGCCCAACCACGCTGACGCCAAACAACGCCAGCCCGGCAGTCACCATCTTTCGCCACAGGCTGCGTTTTGGGCGTAGCGCGGCTTCCACGACCGCTTCAGCCGGCCCCTCTTCAACAAGCAGCTCTTCGGTCAGCGCCGGGGCAAAATTATCTGCCTGCGGGCCATTAAACGTCTGCGCAGTTTTAAACGCCTCCGGGTGCTCTTGCTCAAGCGTTCCGGTAAAATCAATGCGCGGTTTTAACGGTTCCGTCATCGCAATTTATCTCCAATCAAAAACTCCAGCGCCGCATCCAGACGGATATGCGGTAACGGCTGATCGACCGTCATGGCCTGCGGGCGGAAGGCTTCAAACTGGAAGCCCTGGTTCTGCCAGAAGGCCGGCCCCGGAAGGCGGGCGGGCACTTCGCCCGGATAGACAGTAAGCGGTTCGCCGTCGCTAAGACGATTCCCGCGCAATGCCGGTATTTTCTCGCCATTAAGGTCAATCAACCCACTCTGTGTCGCCTGTACGGAAGCCAGTCCGAGGCAATCCATGCTGATCCCTTCGAACGCGGCATTCTGCCAGGCGTCCTGCACCAGTTGCTGCAGCAGCGACACCATATTGGCATGCTGATCGACCGTCACGTGATCGGCTTTTGTGGCCGCAAACAGCAGCTTGTCGATAACGGGTGAGAAGAGACGGCGAAACAGCGTGCGCTGCCCGTAGTGAAAACTTTGCATTAACTGTGTCAGCGCCAGGCGCATATCGTTGAAGGCCTGCGGCCCGCTGTTCAGCGGTTGCAGGCAATCCACCAGCACAATCTGGCGATCAAAACGTAAAAAGTGGTTTTTATAAAAACCTTTCACCACTTTTTCACAGTAGTAATTGTAACGCTCGCGCAGCATTCCGGCGTTAGTGTGTTTGTCCGCCTGGGCCAGTTTTGACTCCCCGATGCCATCCACGTCCAGCCACGGGAAAAACTGCAGCGCAGGTGCGCCCGCCAAATCTCCCGGCAGAACAAAACGGCCCGGCTGGATGAAATGCAGCCCTTCCTGCTTACACTGATGCAGATACTCCGTCCAGGCCTCGGCAATCGCCGCCAGCCGGTTTTCATCGGCAGGCGCCAGCGGATCCAGGCCTTCGCACAGTTTTCGCCATTTCGTCGACCACTCGGCGCGGTTGCCCTGCAACAGCCCCGTCATCTGCCGTGACCAGCTGAGATAATCCTGTGCCAGCATAGGTAAATCGAGCAACCACTCACCGGGGTAATCCACAATTTCCAGATACAGGGTGGAGGTATCCTTGAAGTGGCGCATCAGGGATTCATTAGAGCGAAAACGCAGCGCGAGGCGAATTTCACTCACCCCGCGCGTCGGCGTCGGCCAAGTGGGCGGTTCACCATAAAGCTGAGTCAGCCCTTCATCATAGGTAAAGCGGGGAATGCCAAAATCGCGCTGAGGCACACGTTTAACCCCCAGCAGGCGCTCTTCCCGCACGGCGCTCAGCAGCGGCAGCCGCGCCCCACTGTGCAGGTTAAGCAGCTGGTTCACCATCGCGGTGATAAACGCCGTCTTGCCGCTGCGGCTCAGCCCCGTCACCGCCAGACGCAGATGACGGTCAACGCCACGGTTCACCAGTGAATTGAGTTCGTTCTTAAGTCGCTTCATCGCCGTCCTTCATTGCCCGGAAGCCTCAAATACATTGCTTCAGAATACAATAAATGGGGGCAGATCGTTGATTATCAATTCTTATTTATTGCTATTGCCGTTTTCTCTCCAGTAAGATGAACGACATTGCTGTTAGTCAGGAGTGAGTAAGGTGTATGTCACCCACCATCTATGATATCGCACGGGTTGCCGGCGTTTCGAAATCAACCGTCTCCCGCGTTCTGAATAAACAAACGAATATTTCTCCTGAAGCGCGTGAAAAAGTGTTGAAGGCGATTGACGAATTAAATTATCAACCCAATAAACTCGCCCGCGCCCTGACCTCTTCTGGCTTCGACGCCATTATGGTTATTTCGACACGCTCGACGAAAACCACCGCCGGCAACCCTTTTTTCTCTGATGTTCTGCATGCCATTACAGCCAAAGCTGAAGAGGAAGGTTTTGACGTTATTTTGCAAACCTCGAAAAGCAGTGAAGACGATCTGCTGAAATGCGAAAGTAAAATAAAACAAAAAATGATTAAAGGGATCATCATGCTGAGCTCACCGGCAAATGAATCCTTTTTCACAACGCTGGATGCTTATGGCGTACCGGTGGTCGTCATCGGGAAAGTCGAAGGTGATTTTCAGAATATTTACTCGGTCGACACGGATAATTTTCACGACAGCGCCACGCTAACAGAAACCTTTATTAAAAATGGCCGACGTAACATTGCCTGTCTGCATGCGCCGCTCAATTATCATGTTTCGATTGATCGTCTTGCCGGTTATAAAGCCAGCCTTGAAAAGCACGGCATCGCCATTAACCCGGCGTGGATCATCGACGGCGGATATACCCATGAAAGCGCGCTTGCCGCGGCCACAGAATTGCTCTCCTCGGCCACGCCACCTGATGCGGTATTTGCCACCGACAGCATGAAGTTACTCAGCCTTTATCGCGCGGCGGATACTCTGGATCTGAGGATCCCCGAGCAGGTTGTGATTGCAGGATACAGTGACCCGATGCTCTCCCTCATTTTAACGCCAGCACCCGGGGGCTTTGATATCCCAACCCGCAAGCTGGGTGAAGAGAGCTGCAATCTTCTTTTCAGGCGTATCGCCGGTCAGCCTGCGCCACAAAAAGTGCTTGTCGATACCCGCTTTACGTTAGCGCCCTCTCTTCGCTAAAACCAGGGGCTGAAAGCCCCTGGCATCCGGTCTGTCAGAACGCGTAATTAACGCCAACACCCGCGTAGTGGAAACGGTCGCTGTCGCCTTCGTCATGGTTTTCCCATTCGTAGGCGTATTCCAGCGTCATGGATAATCCATTGTTGAAGTCATACGCGTACAGTAAACCCAGTCGGTTGAAATCGTGTCCTTCACGATCGGGATCGTCCTGCCAGTCCCAGTTCGACCAGCGATCCAGCCCCAGACGGGTATATGGCGTGAGCGTCGTCTGGCCTAATGAAACAGGCAGATACGCGCGAATTTCCTGCGTTGAAAACTCGCCGTTATTACGTGAACTGTCCATATTGAAACCGCGCTCAAGATAATAGTTCACTTTTGCAGAGAAGGTTTCATTAATGGTCCAGGTAAAACCCGTTTCCGTTTCTACACGGCTGTCGGCATAACCGGTTTTTTCCAGGTCATTCGCAAACTGATACATGGCAAACCAGCCACCAAAACGCCAGTCGTCGGACAATTTAATATCCCAGTCGGGCTGAATTTTGTAACGCTGCATATTTGCGCTACCGTCTTTGGCACCGTGTTCATCTTTAAAGTGATAACCGTAATTACGGAAACCGCCGGTCAACCCGAGTGTAAAATCATCGGTGCCAATAAAGCGATAGCGTAATTCAAATTCCGGACGGTCAAAATAGGTCCCACGGGTCATGCTGCTGTAATCAACCGGTCCTTCCTGATACATTGCCAGCGAAAGGGTCCAGGCATCCCACGTGGCATTAAACCACACAGAGGGTTCATATAATCCATCTTTATCGTCGCCCTGACCTTCGACGTTTTCAATTTCATACATGGCACCGATATTAAATTCCCAGTGTTTTGCTGATTCCGTTGCGTGCGCGCAGCTAACCCCTGCGCACAGAACGAGCGCAGCACTTCTTAGTAGAGTACTCATTTAAATGTTCCCTTTATAATTAACTCAAAAAAAACCGGAAATTTGCATTTCCGGCGAACGCCTTTCTTATCTAATAGCCACTTCAGTATCAGCGTCGAAGAAATGACATTTATTCATATCGAACTGGATGCCGATATTATCCCCCGCCGCATAATCATTTACCGCTCCTGCACGAACGACCAGCTCATGCCCGCCCACGGTGGCATAGAGCATGAACTCAGCCCCGGTCAGTTCGGCCACGCTGACTTTTGCCGCAATATCATCCCCACGGTTTTGCAGCGTCAGAATATCTTCCGGCCGGATCCCAAAGACCACGGCTTTACGCTGATATCCGGCGGCATTCACCGCCGCCAGCGTGTCTTCAGGTATCTCCAGACGCAGCGTTTCCGTCACGAAATAGCGATCGTCTATCGCGCCCCGAATAAAATTCATTGCCGGTGATCCGATGAAGCCCGCCACAAACATATTCGCCGGTTCGTTGTAGACCTGCTTAGGTGCCCCCACCTGCTGAATAACGCCATCCTTGAGGATCACAATGCGGGTCGCCATCGTCATCGCTTCCGTCTGATCGTGGGTCACGTAAATCATTGTGGTGTTGAGCTTCTGGTGCAGCTTGCTGATTTCAGCGCGCATTTGCACACGCAGCTTGGCGTCGAGGTTAGAAAGCGGTTCATCCATCAGGAAGACGCCGGCTTCGCGCACAATCGCCCTTCCTAACGCCACGCGCTGACGTTGCCCACCCGACAATGCGCCAGGTTTACGCGTGAGGTAATCACGCAACCCCAGGATTTGTGCCGCCCAGTTCACGCGCTCTTCAATGACCGCAGGGGCAATTTTCTGCATCTTCAGGCCAAACGCCATGTTGTCGTAAACCGTCATATGCGGATAAAGCGCATAGTTCTGGAAAACCATCGCAATGTCGCGGGACTTGGCGGGCACATCGTTCATACAGACACCGTCAATCACCAGCTCACCGGCGGAGATCTCCTCCAGCCCGGCAATCATACGAAGCGTCGTCGATTTACCGCACCCCGAGGGACCCACAAAGACGATAAACTCCTTGTCCTCAATTTCGAGGTTAAAATCCTTAACCACATGGACCTGGTTATCGTAGATTTTCTGAATATGTTTCAGAGACAGTTGAGCCATTTTTAATTCCTTATCATTACCGTTCGGGATGCCCAGAAATCCGTCAGGCATTTCCAGGTCAGTTCCTGCGTTGAATGAAGTTGTAATCCCGCATGGTTCAGGCCAGGTCCAATCCCGACCGAGAGCATTCCCGCCGCGTTGATTGCCTCAACGCCGGCTGCAGCATCTTCGATTCCAATAGCCTGCTCGGGGCGCACGTTCAGCCCGGCGCAGGCCGCAAGAAAGATCTCCGGGTCCGGTTTTGAGCGGGCAATGCGCGAGGCATCGGCGCAGAAATCAAAAGCCCTCTCAATGCCCAGCGCCTGCAAAATACCGGGGGCGTTAAGGGACACTGAGGCCAGCCCGATTTTGACGTTCGCCGCACGAATTTCCGCCAGCACCTCGCGGATGCCCGGAAGCAGAGAATCCTGCGTCAACGACGCCAGAGACCCGACGTAGCGCGCGTTCTTTTTATCCGCGAGCGCCTGCCGCTGCTGGTCGTTAAACTCCCCCTCTTTTCCGCCATGGCGCAGGATCCGTTGCAGCGATTCCATACGGCTTATCCCTTTCAGCTCGTCGTTGAACGCCACGTCGAGCGAGATGCCAATTTCCTGCGCCACGGCACGCCAGGCCAGAAAATGCAGATGCGCGGTATCGGTGATCACACCATCAAGATCAAAGACAACGGCCTCAGGCTTCATGATTTGCTCCTGTGGTAGCGGTCCCACCAAGAGATGTAAAAAAATCCCTGAAAGAACAGACCTGCCGATCCGTTATGCACAGGGTTTTACCCCACAGCGTTAAGGTCACCGGTGCAGTGGTTTCAATCGTTAAAACATCATTTTCAAACGTGAAGTGCATGCGCGCGTTTCTCCATCGCAGCGGGAAAGCCAGTTTTCGCCAGTGGGCAGGCAGCTTCGGGGCAAGATGCAATTCACCCTGGACGATCTGCATGCCGGCAAATCCCTGAATAACGCCGGACCAGATAGCCCCGGTGGCGGCAGCATGAATCCCGTCATCGCAGCTGTGCGGATCGTCGCCCAGATCGATGGCGACACCCTCGCGCCAGAAGGCGTAGGCCCTTTCCGTATCGCCACACCGGGCAGCAACAATTCCATGAATCGCTTTGCTCAGCGAAGAGTCGTGTATGGTACGCGGCTCGTAGTACGCCAGGTTGGCAGCACACTGCTGTGGGGTAAACCGTTCCGGCAGCAGGTAGTTGAGCATCACCACGTCGGCCTGTTTAAGGATCTGCATCTCGTTCACTTCCGCGCGGGAGTAATCGAGCAGAATGGTCTGTTTACCCGCTTTCGCCTTATAGCGGATCAGATCGATAGCCGGTTTCGCCATGAAGGTATCATCCTGAGGAAGGACCCCTTCTGCGTTGGCTTGCGGTAACCACAAACGGGACATAAACCGGCTGGCATTCTCCATGAAGCCATCATCTTCACGATTGAACATCGCCATAAACTGGCGCGCACAGGCGACATTGTGCCAGGCCAGATAGTTGGTGTAGGCATTGTTATTGACGTGCTCCGTGTACTCATCCGGCCCGATCACATCGTGGATTTCCAGGCGATCATTGACTTCCGTCGCCCGCCCCATCCAGAACGTTGCCGTCTCTATCAGTAGCGTCAGCCCTTCGTTACGCATAAAAGCGTCATCATGTGTCGCCTGCCAGTAGGCCACGACAGCCCAGGCAATGTCCGCCACAATGTGATGTTCTGCCAGCGCAGAGGCCACTTTCTGGCGCGTGCCCGTGCGGATGTTGATTGCTGCATATTCCGGCGTTTCCTCCTGACCGCTCGCGGCGCTCTCCCAGGGGAAAAGTGCGCCAGGCCAGCCGTTGCGACGCGCTTTTTCACGAGCCCCGGCCAGGTTGAGCCAGCGATAACGCAGCAGACTGCGGGCGACCTGCGGACGCGTAAAGAGATGGAAAGGCAGCAGGAAAATTTCGGTATCCCAGAAGACGTGGCCTTTATACCCTTCGCCGGTCAATCCTTTCGCGGCGATACTGCAGCGCTCATTGTCGGCAGGCGTCATGGCGGTCAGATGCCAGACGGTATAATCCAGCGCGAGCTGATCCTGCGGTTCCGCAGACGTTACCGCTACCCGCGCATCTCGCCAGACGTCTTCCCAGGCGCAGGCAGAGCTCTCCAGCAACGATGCGTAGCCTCGCGCTGCGCACACCTTGAGTTCGGCCAGTGCGTTACGCGCAAACGACGCCTGCGAAAGGGCTTTGTCACTGCGGTGGGCGACCCAGACGATCTTTTCAAGCGTGACAGTGTCACCCTGCGAAACGTTCAGGGCGTAATGCGCACTGATGCGACGATTTTTAGCGGTAAAGCAGCTTTCGCTACCCGCTGAAAGCCGGCAGAACGCGGATATAACGACATCAGAAACCCGGTCCTGCGTTTCATACACGCCCTGCATACAGTTCTGGTCGAACACCCGGACTGAAATCTCATCCAGATGCTGCCTGCCGCTGTTGGTTTGCGTCGCATCGATTCCGGTTTTCAACACCACCTGCGAGGGCCCATCAAGGGGAGTGATGGCGAGTTGCATTGCCACTAACGGCAGCTGAGCGAGAGAAACGAAACGACGGCTCTCCAGGCGATAGCGTTTCCCGTCGGGCGAGCGCCAGAGCACGCTGCGACGCAGTTCACCATTGGCAAACGCCAGCTCGCGCTGCCACTCAAGAAGCGCCCCGGAAAGCAGGGTAAAATTCACACCATCCAGTTCAACCTCAATACCGGTAATATCCGGCAGGTTGATTAACTCCGTGGTCTCATTGCGACCTGCGCGATGATAAAGCCCGGCGAGATACATGCCCCTGGTTTGCTGGGTGTAATCCTCTTCGTGTGCCGCGCGAATGCCCATGTAGCCATTGCCGCAAGCCATGATGGAGGCGTATTTATTCAGACTGTGGGGAGAGAAGCCCGGTTCGGTTAAAACAGACACATTCAGCATAACGTCACGCTTTCCCCTGTATCCGCCGATTCATAAAGCGCGGCAACAAGTTGCTGGATAACCAGCCCCTGTTCCGCATCTGCGATCATAACCGGCTCTCCCAGCACATGGCGTACAAACGCCTCCATGCTGCGCAGGTGACGCTGGTCGTCTGCCTCATCACGCTGCATGAGGGTCTGTAAAACGCCCGCCTCATCGTGGTAAATGTGAGCCGGGAAGAGCGTGGCCCCCGCCTTTTCGCCACAGAATGAAACATTCATGATCGACTGCTCACGGATATTCAGCGCAAACGACGTATCCAGGCGCAGAACGCCGCCATTGCAGAATTCAATTGTGCCAAACAGAGCATCTTCAACGGTAAACCGGGCGGGATCCCACTCGCCAAACTGTCCACTGTTTTTACGGTTCCCCAGCTTCTGGAAGCTGTGGGCGGTCACCCTTTTTACCGCCGGGAAACCCAGCACATACATCGCGGCATCCAGCATATGAATACCGATATCGATCAGCGGTCCGCCACCCTGTAGCGATTTGTTCGTAAAGACGCCCCAGCCCGGCACGCCGCAACGACGCAGCGCCTGCGCCGACGTAAAGTAGATCTCACCTAACGCTCCGTTTGTGACAGCGTCACGAAGCAGCTGCGTGTCGAGCGCAAACCGATGGTGAAAATCATACGCCAGTACTTTTCCCGCTTTACGGGCCGCCCTGCGCATCTGGTCAGCCTGTTGCGGCGTCATGGCAGGCGGTTTTTCGCACATCACATGACATCCGGCCTCCAGTGCCGCCATGACATGTTCAAAATGGAACCGGTTTGGCGAGCAGACGCTGACCACATCAGGTTTTACCGCCTGCAGCATTTCAGATGCATTCTGCCAGACCGAAGGAATTGCATGACGTTCCGCAAACGCCTGTGCCTGTTCAAGGCCGCTGTCCATGACAGCGACCATTTGAACATCACTGCGTGTGGCGTAATACGAGGCATGCACTTTGTCCGCGACCTGCCCGGCGCCAATAATGGCGACGCGCAGAAGCGAAGGTGTTGAAGCACTCATCACGCTCGTCATCCTTAGCATTCACGCAGATACGTGAGTGAATCCTGGTAAGCCTGGGCCGGATCGTCGGCGCGGACACGGCACTCATACACCACGTAGCCCTGATAGTTGTCCGCACGAAGCTGCCCGAACAACGTGGCAAAATCCAGCGTCCCGCTGCCAGGCTGATAGCGATGGTTATCGGCGATATGCACATGACCCAGCAGATCCCGGTTGCGATGCAGCGCCTCTGTTAGCGAATCTTCTTCGATATTCATGTGGTAAAAGTCGCCGATGATCTGCACATGTCTGAGCGCGTTTTCTTCGATATAGCGACGCGCATCCGCGAGCGTGTTGATCATGTGATCCTGGTAGCGGTTGAGCGGCTCAAGGTAAACGGTGGTCCCGGTACGCGCCGCCACCTCATCCAGATAACGCAGCGAAGCACTCACCGCTTCGCGGTCACCCGCCAGGCTGCGTGGAGAGGTCATCGGCGGCAAACGGAAGGTAAACATTCCCCAGGCAGCGGGCACAATAATCCCCTTTCCACCCACTTCAGCCAGTGCTTCCAGGATGCGTTCGATCTGTTTTAATCCGTTCAGACGACGTTCTTCAATGAAGTCACCAATCCAGCCGTCATATCCCCCGCAGGCGGTGGTCACCGGCAGGCCCGTGGCGGTGATTGCGGCTTTCACTTCATCGAGATTGTCCACCAGCAATTTGCCGTCAATTTCATAGCCATCAAAACCCATCGCTTTGATGTACTGGAATTTCTGCAGAATAGAAGTCGGGAAAAAGGCCTGGTTTTGCGTTGCGATTTTCATTGATGCTCTCCTTAGCTTAAAAAGTGACGCCCATCTTGATGCTCAGTTCCGGATGCTGATCGACATACTTCATGTAGCTCTCAGCGCTGGTGGTAAAGGTGACAACCGGGTCAATCAGATCTTCGCAGTTCAGATAACCGTTCATCAGCAGTTCCCAGCAGGTCTCTTCAATACGCTTGCGGCTCCAGCGCGGGTAATCCGGGTTGGGTTCGCTGCAGGCGCGCGAGAAAACGATTTTCGCGTTATTGAAGTGGGCTTCACGCCCCAGATTGAACCCTTCTGCGAACGGTTTCGCGAAAGCCACGTAGGAGATCGTTCCACCGTAGGCGAGCCCGCGCAGCGCAGACTGCAATGCATCGGCAAAACCGCTGGTTTCGATAATCACGTCAGCGCCCTGCTTTCCGGTCAGTTTTTTAATCTCCAGACCGATATCGGTGCCAAACGGATTGAGGCAGTAATCGGCCCCGTGACGGCGGGCAATTTCGCAGCGATGTTCGATAGGATCGACACCGATGACGATGGATGCACCGGCTTTTTTCGCCAGCTGAATCGCAATCTGCCCAATGGCACCCAGTCCGACCACAACGACAAAATCCCCTACCCGCACGTTAGCATCACGCACGCCGCTCATGGCGAACTGCGCAGGGTCGTAACAGACGGCATTTTTCCAGGAAGACCCTTGCGGCATTTTGCGCAGCTTGTAGTTATTAACGGCATTCACGATGACCGTCTCCTGCAGCGGCCCATAGCAGCAGACACGGTCGCCCGTCTGGTACTCCGTCACGTCATCGCCGCATTCGATAATGTCGCCAACAATCATGTTGCCCAGCTGGAACTTACCAAACTCAATGCCCCGCGCCGCGCCCTCTTCACGCGGGGTAAACATCTGCCACTCCGCGTTAAACTCCTCATCAATGAAGGGACTTGCCGCACGGAAATCTACCACTTCGGTGCCGTGTTTTGGCGCGCCGAAGCGCGCACGAATTTTCACTTCATGGACGGCAACAGGACGATCTTCATATTCCACCAGCGCCGCTACACGAGGCGCTGTCGCAACTAACTTTTTCATGACTGACTCCTAGTTAAAACTGGCCGCCTCAGCCCTTAACGCCACCGGCGGTCAAACCACTTTTGATAAAACGTTCAGACAGTGCGTACATGATGACCACCGGAAGCGCTGTCACCAGCGATGCCGCCATCATCCGACCCCAGATATAATCTGGCGTGCTAAAGAGCGTGTTCAGCCCAACCGGCAAGGTGAAATTGCTGGCGCTGGACAGGAAAATGGATGCAAACAGGTAGTCGTTCCATGCCACCATGAAGCAGTAGACGAACACCGACACGAGGCCGGAAATCGCCAGCGGAACGGTAATGCGGAAGATAATTTGCAGGCGGTTAAGCCCGTCCATCATCGCGGCTTCTTCTATTTCATCCGGAATGGTGTCGAAATAGCTGCGCAGCATAAAGACGGCTGTCGGCAGCGTCTGGGTCACCATGGTGATAATCAGCGCCAGCTCCGTGTCATAGATCCCCAGCGCGGTGATGATTTTGAACAGCGGCACCACCAGCAAAATCCCCGAGAACATATAGACGGTGTAAAAACTCGCATTGATTGTCGTGCGTCCTTTAAAACGCAGTTTGGATAACGCGTAAGCCCCCAGCGTGCCGAGAAAAACGGCAATTACCGACGAGGTCAGCGAGACCACCATGCTGTTTCTGAAGTAGTCCACAAACGGGAAGATCAGCGGATTAAAGATGTCGATGTAATGCTGCAGCGTCCACGCCTGCGGCAGGATGGTCGGATGGAGCGATATCGCCTCTTTCGCGCTCTTGAGCGAGGTCATTAACATCACAAAGAACGGGAACAGCGTGATGATCAGAAATACCGTCAGCCCCAGATAAAAACCGAGACGGCCCAGTACGCGTTTATTTGTTGCCATTGAGGTTTACCCTTTTTCTGGTCAGCAGAATGACGGCGAAGATGATCACGAACAGCACCACGGAGATGGCAGCGGCTTTCCCGAGGTCATTGAAGGCAAATGCGGTCTTGTAGAGATAGACGCCCAAAATATCGACCTTGGTGGTCAGGAGATAAACATCAGCGAACATATAGAACATCCAGATGGTTCGCAGTGTAATCACCGTGGCCAGCACCGGCATAATGGCGGGCAGCGTGACGATACGAAAACGCTGCCAGGCATTTGCCCCATCCATTTCCGCGGCTTCGTACAGCGATTTATCAATGGTCTGCAATATCGCGAGGAACGAGATAAACGCGTAGGGGAAGTAACGCCAGATGGCGAACAGCACCACCAGCACAAAACTGCTGCCCGGGTTGTCGAACCACAGCGGCGCCTGGTCATACAGGTGCAACAGATCGACACCCAGATAGTTCACAATGCCGTAGCCGTTGTTGAACATGTATTTCCATGCAAACACCAGCGAGATGGATGGTGTGACGTAGGACAAAATCACCAGTGAACGCGCCGTTTTCCGCAGGCGAAATTCCCGGTTAAAAAAGAGGGCAACGGCCAACCCCAGCACCGTGCTGCCCATCACCACCAGGGCGGTGTACCAGAACGTCATCCACAGGGAGTGCCAGAATGCGCCATCGCTGAGGATACGAACATAGTTATCCAGCCCGACAAACACGGCGCTAATGCGCGGGTTAAGCGGCAAACGTAAAAAGCTGATTTCAATATTGGAAATCATCGGCCAGGCCACCAGGCCCCCCAGCAAAATCAGGCTGGGGGCCAACAGCAGCATGGCGAAAGGCATATCTGAACGACCAGAAAACAACGTCTTCATAATTTCCTTCCGCAGAGCGCTCCTATCGTTGTGAAATCAGGTCAGTCAGTCGCTTCTGGCTTTTGCTTAACGTTGCACTGAGATCCTGTTGACCTACTGTGACGTTATGCACCATGGAACTGATGATGCCGGACCCCGTTACATCACCCATGCGGGTAAAGTTTTTGTCGCCCACGGCGCCAAATACCTGCACATTCGGGAACTGGGCGATAAGCTCGTAGGGAAGTTGACCAAACGCTTTAATGACCTCGTTGTCTTTCCAGGAGTCCGTGCCGACAACCAGTTTGTTCACCGGTAGCGCGGCCCCCGGGGACATCATCACCCAGTCAGACGCGTTCTGTGCCTGCTCCATCCAGGTGACAAACTTCTGTGCAGCCTGGGTTTCATCTTCTGTTTGACCGGAGGTGATCGTCAGCGATGTGACCATGCCGTAGACCGCTGAAGACGTTTCAGTCGGAACGACAAAGCCCAGGTTGGCTGGGTTGCCGTCTTTATAGACCGCCGGCAGGATATAGGTGGAATACACCGCCATCGGTGCCGAACCATTCATAAAGGCATCTTTAATCTCCATGACATCGTTCGAGCCCGGCATGGTGGTCGCGGCCAGTGCTTTATAGAACGCCAGCGCGTTCACCATTTCCGGGGTATCAATGTTGATTTTCCCGTTGGCGTCAAAAACGTTCGCGCCACCGGAAAGCGCAAACTGAGAAAACGCCTGCTCGGTCATCACGCTTTCCGCCGTGGGTAGCGCAATGCCATAGCGTTTTTTAGCCGGATCGTTGAGGCGTTGGCTGGCTTTCAGCAGCTGTTCCCAGTTATGCGGCTCCTCAATACCCGCCGCAGCAAGCACATCTTTGTGATACCAGACGCCAGACAGCCAGGCGCTGATTGGCACCCCCGTCCAGGCTGAGCCGTCTTCCGTGCGAACGACACGTAAAATTCCGTCATAGAAGGTGTTTTCGCCCACCGCTTTGATGGCGGCGTTGATCGCATCCCGGTCCAGCAGCTGCTCTTTATCCATGACTTTTGCGTAGTCATGGCTGACCTCAATGACCTCGGGCAGCGCACCGGTGCGGGCCAACGTAATCACTTTGGTGTTGTAGGCATCCTCTTCTACCGGTACCTGTTTCACCGTAATCGTCGGGTTCTCTTTCTCGAATTTTTCAATCAGTTTTGTAATTACCGCCTGACGCTCCTGTTCAACTGAGGAGTGCATAAACTCAATGGTGACAGCAGAGGGTTTGTCATCTTTACAGCCTGACAACAAGGCGCACGAAACCAGTGCTGATATCAGCACAATTTTGGGCATATTCATGTTTAAGGTCCTTTTTTAGTTTTCTTTAATCCACAACACCTGCCATGGATTAAGGGTCAAAGTCGTACCAGAAATATCTTTCCCGGCGATCAATTCCCTGCCGGATGGAATATTCGACTCAAGCGTTTGAACGCGATCGCTGAAATTAAATAACGCGGTAACTTTTTCGCCACTTTGCGCAATACGCATTATTTTTAATACATGCTCGCCTGCCGTACTAAAACAAGCCTGACTGTCAGGGTGGAATGCTTTTTCTGCACGCCTCAGGGAGATTAATTCACGCAATCTATAATAGACTTTCTGCCGCAGACTATTTTCGTTCTCAAGCTCACTGTCGATTGCACCGGCGAGGTATTTTTTGCGGTTAATCGCACGGTTATATCCCAGGCGCTCCACGCCCTCATAATCATTACGCGAGCCAAGAATACTTTGAATATAGACGGCAGGCACACCGGGGAAACTCAGGAGTACAGCATGAGCCAGAATAAACCGGGAAATACGGTGATTATCATCGCAGTCCCTTGTGCTTAACGCATCAAGATAAGTGACATTGATTTCATACGGGCTTCGCGTTCCATCCGGATTGTTTTTCCAGTTGACCAGCGCCCCCTCGGCCTGAAGTTTCTCAACCAGCGAGAGGATCTCAGACTCGGGTAAAATTCCGCGTAACGGATTGAGGCCAATCCCATCATGCGAGGCCAAAAAGTTAAACCAGGTGGTTTTCGTGGAAGGAAGCGTCAACGACGACGCCCACTGACACAGCGCCCGGACATCCTGACGGTGTACCGCATGCAGCACAAGCGGCGGCAAGGAGAACTGATACACCATCTGCGCTTCATTGTTGCCATCACCAAAATAGGCAACGTTGTCTTTATGCGGGACATTGGTCTCAGTGATTATCACCGTACCCGGCGCGACAGCCTCGGTAATGGCACGGAAAAGCTGGATAAGCTGATGGGTTTGTTCCAGATGGATACAGCTCGTTCCGGGTATCTTCCACATAAACCCAACGGCATCCAGACGAATGTAGCGCGCCCCTTCAGTCAGGTAGTGCAGCAGCACGTCTACCATCGCAATCAGGACCTGAGGAGAGGCAAAATTGAGATCGACCTGGTCGCTGCTGAAGGTGGTCCACAGGTGGCGTACGCTGCCATCGTGAAGCGTAAACGGCGTGAGGAGGGGCAAAGCACGCGGTCGCGTGACGGCCGACAGATCCGTTTCAGGGTCAACAGAAATGAAGAAATCGTTATACCCCGGCATTTGCTTAAGGTAATTCGCGAACCATTGACTTTGCGCCGACATGTGATTGCAGACGAAATCAAACATCAAACTGGCTGATTGTTTTAATTCGGCGATGTCCTGCCACGTTCCTGTTTCTGGTGCAACTTCGTGGTAATCAATAACAGAAAAACCGTCGTCAGAAGACCACGGATAAAAAGGTAAAAGATGAACATGTGAAAAGGAGTGAGAGAGCCACTTATTATAAAACCGTGTGAAAACCGGCAGGGCTTTCTCCCCTTCTGCCGAAAACTGATCGGCATACGTAATCAGGACAACATCTTTTTCATCCCACCCCACCTTACGCTTATCTGTAATAACAGAAATCGCGTTATCAATCTTTTCCAGCAACACCGAAAAATGGGTATCGGAAAATGATTCCCCGTAAACAAGATTAATGATTTCTTTAATTTTAGCCTGCATTTTATTTTCCATGGTAGCGGTCCCACGGAACGCAATCTACTCCCATGAAAAATATCTGTCAACGGACCGGGACGCAGAAAAAGGCGATTGCAAAGCAGCTCAACGCAGTATTGTGAGCTGCCGCAAAGAAAGAAAGGGAAAGCGAAGAAGTATCGCTAGCCTGCCCCGAAAACGAGAAAGGCTAACGTACGCAGGAATTATTGGGGAAAGTAGCGGCGTGAAAGCCGTTTTGCCACTTTTTGCAGCAGAGGTTCGAGCGCCACAGCCAGCAACATTCTTACCGGCTTGCGGGCAACAGATTTTATCGCCCAACCCGCCACACCTGCCGGGCCGAAACGTAATGCCGTCAGCAGGACCAGTTTACCTGCGATTTTCAGGCCGGGTTTTACCTTCTGACCGGCCTGTTGCCAGTTTTGCTTCATGTATATTCTCTCTTAAAGCTGACGAAAACGGCTTCTCAGCGTGAAGGTGTCAGACGTGACATAGCGCTCCATCTCACGTAACCGCTTCTCCCCAGCGGCGAGTTGATCGTCAACCGCGTTGAGAAGATCGTTGCTGGTCGGTGCGCCTTCTGCGGCCAGTTCACCTTCCGGCATCGGGTCGAGTACAAACGACAGCACGATGTACGCCACCAGGGTGATAAACGCCAGACCGAAGAAGATCGACAGCACCGTTACCACGCGAACCAGTTTGACCGGGACATCAAGATAATGGGCCAGTCCGGCACAGACGCCGCGTACCATTCCCTGCTGCGGAATACGCCACAATTTTTTGTTCAGGTTCAGTCCAGCCATTAACGGTCCCTCCAGTTTGGATGTTCTGCATCGAGGATATCTTCCAGCGCCTGAATGCGTTCGCGCATTTTATTCGCCTGTTCGGTCAGCTGTACGAGACGCTGTTGTTCACTCTGGGAAAGTTCACCACGTGAAGAACGGTTGCTGTAGTGCAGCCATAACCAAATCGGCAGAACAAACAGCACGAAAATGGTCAGGGGAATAGCCAGAAAAAGCGCGCTCATGTGTACTCCTTGTCTTACGATGCGTGGCGGCACGCTCAGGTGCCGCACAAATTATTATTGGTTGTCTTGCTTCATTTTGGCTTTCAGCGCAGCAAGTTGCTCGCTGATTTCATCGTCCGCTTTCAGGTCAGCGAACTGCTGATCCAGTGACTTTTGTTTACCAATGCTGTGACTTTCCGCTTCCGCTTCCATATGGTCGATACGGCGTTCAAACGACTCAAAACGTGCCATTGCTTCATCCAGCTTACCGCTATCCAGCTGGCGACGTACATCGCGGGATGAGCTTGCCGCCTGGTGGCGCAATGCCAGCGCCTGCTGACGCGCACGCGTTTCGTTCAGTTTGTTCTCAAGCTCACCAATCTCTTTCTTCATACGCGAAAGCGTATCATCGACCAGTGTGACTTCATGCTCGAGCGTCGCGACCATGTCTGCCAGCTTCTGTTTTTCAATCAGCGCGGCGCGGGCCAGGTCTTCTTTATCTTTACGCAGCGCAAGTTCTGCTTTTTCCTGCCATTCGTTAAGCTGAGCGGTCGCCTGCTCAATGCGGCGCGTTAACTGTTTTTTCTCAGCCAGCGCACGGGCGGAGGTAGAACGCACTTCAACCAGCGTATCTTCCATTTCCTGAATCATCAGGCGCACCAGCTTCTGCGGATCTTCCGCTTTCTCAAGCAGTGAGTTGATATTGGCGTTCACGATGTCGGCGAAACGAGAAAAAATACCCATAATGTGATCCTCATAGTTCTGTTATCGGGCGATGCCCTGCTACATAGCTAATACAAATACCGTGCCAAGTTTTTATCTTGTTGATTTTACTTGATGTGGTTGATTTCCAGGCATCGGCACACTATGCTCATTTGGTGAATATCACTAAGGAGTGGTTAATTTCATCATGGCTGGATACAAAGACAATTTACTCGGCGAAGCCAACAGTTTTCTGGAAGTCCTCGAACAGGTCTCCCGTCTCGCGCCGCTCAACAAGCCAGTGCTTATTATCGGTGAGCGCGGCACGGGTAAGGAACTGATTGCTAACCGTCTACATTATTTATCCGGACGCTGGGATGGCCCCTTCATTTCGCTTAACTGCGCAGCGTTGAATGAAAATCTGCTCGACACGGAGCTTTTCGGTCATGAAGCCGGTGCTTTTACCGGTGCCCAAAAACGCCATCCGGGTCGTTTTGAACGCGCCGATGGCGGCACGCTGTTTCTTGATGAACTGGCCACCGCGCCCATGCTGGTACAGGAAAAGCTGCTGCGCGTGATTGAATATGGCGAGCTGGAGCGCGTCGGCGGTAGCCAGCCGCTGCAGGTCAACGTGCGTCTGGTGTGCGCGACCAATGCCAACCTCCCGCAAATGGTGGCAGAGGATAAATTCCGTGCCGACCTGCTCGACCGGCTGGCCTTTGACGTCGTTCAGCTCCCGCCGCTGCGCGAGCGAAGAAGCGACATCATGCTGCTGGCAGAGCAGTTTGCGATTCAGATGTGTCGCGAGCTCGGCCTGCCGCTTTTTCCGGGGTTCAGCGAGTATGCAAAGGAGACACTCCTCGCTTACCACTGGCCGGGAAATATCCGTGAGTTAAAAAACGTCGTGGAGCGTTCTGTCTATCGCCACGGCAGCAGTGAGACCGAGCTGGATAACATTATTCTTGATCCTTTTCAGCGTAGCCCGCAGCCAGCTTCCGCCCCGCCCGTGTCCGGGGCTTCCCCTTCACTTCCCCTGGATTTGCGGCAGTTCCAGCATGAACAGGAACAACAGCTGCTTGAGCAGAGCCTGAGGGTGGCGAAATATAACCAGAAACGGGCGGCTGAACTCCTGGGTCTGACCTACCATCAATTAAGGGCATTGCTCAAAAAGCATCAAATGCGCTGACAATATCAGCACTTACCCGCAGACATTTTTACGAAGCAGGCGTAAGTGCGATACACTTTGCAGATCGAACCTAAAAACCTTAAAAATTATGCGTCTGGTTTTATCGTCCTTCTTTGCACTTGGTCTGTTCAGCAGCCTGGCGTTTGCTGCGCCCGAACCCGCTACGCAACCTGATATTCGCGACAGCGGCTTCGTCTATTGCGTAAGCGGTCAGGTTGATACATTTAACCCGCAAAAAGCGGGCAGCGGCCTGATTGTGGATACCCTTGCCGCGCAACTCTATGACCGTCTGCTTGATGTGGATCCCTACACCTACCGTCTGGTGCCAGAGCTTGCCGAAAGCTGGGAAGTCCTGGATAACGGCGCGACCTACCGTTTCCACCTGCGCGATGATGTCGCATTTCAGCACACGCCATGGTTTACCCCAACGCGCAAACTGAACGCGGATGACGTGGTCTTTACGTTCCAGCGTATCTTTAACCGTAATCACCCGTGGCATAACGTTAACGGCAGTAACTTCCCCTACTTCGACAGCCTGCAGTTTGCCGATACCGTTAAAAGCGTTCGCAAGCTGGATAACCGCACGGTGGAGTTTTCGCTGAAGCGCCCGGATGCCTCTTTCCTCTGGCACCTGGCCACCCACTATGCGTCCGTTATGTCTGCTGAATACGCTGCGAACCTGAGCAAAATCGATCGTCAGGAGTTAATCGACCGTCAGCCAGTCGGTACCGGTCCGTTCCAGCTGGCCGAATATCGCTCCGGACAATATATCCGCCTGCAGCGCCATGCGCATTTCTGGCGCGGCACGCCGCTAATGCCACAGGTAGTGGTCGATCTTGGCTCTGGCGGGACGGGGCGTTTATCAAAACTGCTGACCGGGGAGTGCGACGTGCTGGCGTGGCCTGCTGCCAGCCAGCTCACCATTTTGCGCGACGATCCGCGTTTGCGCCTGACGTTACGCCCCGGCATGAACATCGCCTATCTGGCGTTTAATACCGATAAGCCGCCACTGAACAACCCTGCCGTACGCCACGCGCTGGCGCTGGCCATCAACAACCAGCGTCTGATGCAGTCGATCTATTACGGTACGGCAGAAACCGCCGCCTCTATTTTGCCGCGAGCCTCGTGGGCCTATGACAGTGAAGCTAAAATTACGGAATACAACCCGGCAAAAGCGCGTGAACAGCTGAAAGCGCTGGGGGCAGAAAACCTGACGCTGCAACTCTGGGTACCGACCAGCTCTCAGGCCTGGAACCCAAGCCCGCTGAAGACCGCCGAGCTGTTGCAGGCAGATATGGCGCAGGTGGGGGTGAAAGTGATCATCGTGCCGGTTGAGGGTCGTTTCCAGGAGGCGCGCCTGATGGACATGAACCATGATTTAACCCTGACAGGCTGGGCGACCGACAGTAATGACCCGGACAGCTTCTTCCGTCCGTTGCTGAGCTGTGCGGCGATTAACTCCCAGACCAACTACGCCCACTGGTGCAACCGGGAATTTGACGGCGTGCTGCAAAAAGCGCTGGCGTCCCAACAGCTGGCGTCACGCATAGACGCCTATGATGAAGCGCAGAAGATCCTTGCCGAAGAGCTGCCCGTGCTGCCGCTGGCCTCGTCCCTGCGCCTGCAGGCCTATCGCTATGATATTAAAGGCCTGGTGTTGAGTCCGTTCGGCAACGCCTCCTTCGCTGGCGTGTCTCGCGAAAAAGAACAAGAGGTGAAAAAACCATGATCATTTTTACCTTGCGCCGCCTTCTGCTGCTGTTGGTGACGCTCTTTTTCCTGACCTTTGTTGGTTTCAGTCTGAGCTATTTCACCCCGCACGCCCCGCTTCAGGGGTCGTCGCTGTGGGATGCGTGGCTCTTCTGGTTTAACGGTCTGCTGCACTGGGATTTCGGTGTTTCAAGCATCAACGGACAGCTCATCTCTGAGCAGCTGAAAGAGGTTTTCCCGGCGACAATGGAGCTGTGCATTCTGGCGTTCGGTTTTGCCTTAATGGTTGGTATTCCGGTAGGGATGCTGGCAGGGATTTATCGCAACAAATGGCAGGATAAATTTATCAGCGCCCTCGCCCTGCTCGGCTTCTCGATCCCGATCTTCTGGCTGGCGCTGCTGCTGACGCTTTTCTTCTCCCTCAACCTGGGCTGGCTGCCGGTTTCTGGCCGTTTTGACCTGTTGTATACGGTAAAAACGGTGACCGGGTTTGCTATCGTTGACGCCTGGCTGTCTGATTCAGCCTGGCGACATGAGATGATCGTCAGCGCCGTACGCCATATGGTCTTGCCGGTACTGACGCTGGCGGTGGCACCGACAACCGAAGTGATCCGCCTGATGCGCCTGAGCACCATCGAGGTGTTTGATCAGAACTATGTCAAAGCGGCCGCCACGCGCGGCTTATCGCGCCTGACTATCTTGCGCCGTAATGTGCTGCATAATGCCCTGCCGCCTGTGATCCCGCGACTGGGGCTCCAGTTTTCCACCATGCTCACCCTGGCGATGATTACCGAAATGGTCTTCAGCTGGCCGGGGCTGGGACGATGGTTGATCAATGCTATCCGCCAGCAGGACTACGCCGCCATTTCGGCGGGCGTCATGGTGATTGGCTCTCTGGTGATTATTGTTAACGTGATTTCCGATATTTTGGGTGCTATGGCCAACCCGTTGAAGCATAAGGAATGGTATGCCCTACGATAACGTATACAGTGAAAAGCGCACGCCCGGTGCGCTGCGTACCGTGTGGCGTAAATTCTATGGTGACACCACGGCAATGATTGGCCTTTATGGCTTCGCCGGGCTGGTGTTGCTCTGCGTTTTTGGCTCCTGGTTTGCGCCCTACGGTATTGATCAGCAGTTCCTTGGCTATCAGCTGCTGCCCCCATCCTGGTCGCGCTACGGTGAGGTCTCTTTCTTCCTCGGTACGGACGACCTCGGGCGTGACGTATTGAGCCGCCTGTTGAGCGGCGCGGCGCCGACGGTCGGCGGTGCATTTGTGGTGACGTTTGCTGCCACCATCTGCGGTCTGGCGCTCGGCATCTTTGCCGGGTCGACGCATGGCCTGCGCTCGGCGGCACTGAACCACATTCTCGACACCCTGCTCTCTATTCCGTCCCTGCTGCTGGCCATTATTGTGGTGGCGTTTGTCGGGCCACACCTGTCGCATGCCATGTTCGCGGTCTGGCTGGCGATCCTGCCCCGCATCGTGCGTTCGGTATACAGCATGGTGCATGACGAGCTGGAAAAAGAGTATGTCGTCGCAGCTCGCCTGGACGGTGCAACAACCTTAAACATCCTTTGGTTTGCCGTACTGCCGAACATCGCTGCCGGGCTGGTCACGGAGATCACCCGCGCCCTGTCGATGGCGATTCTGGACATCGCGGCGCTCGGTTTTCTCGATCTCGGCGCGCAGCTGCCGTCGCCTGAATGGGGCGCGATGCTCGGTGACGCGCTCGAGCTTATCTACGTTGCGCCGTGGACGGTCATGTTACCGGGCGCAGCCATTATGGTGAGTGTGCTGCTTGTTAACCTGCTGGGCGATGGTATACGCCGTGCAATTAATGCGGGGGTGCAATAATGCCGCTTCTTGATATTCGCAACCTGACCATCGAGTTCAAAACCGGTGAAGGCTGGGTGAAAGCCGTCGATCGCATCAGTATCACCCTTGCTGAGGGTGAAATTCGCGGGCTGGTGGGTGAATCCGGTTCAGGGAAAAGCCTGATCGCCAAAGCCATCTGTGGCGTGGCGAAGGATAACTGGCGCGTCACCGCTGACCGTATGCGTTTTGATGATATCGACCTGCAACGCCTCTCTCCCCGCGAGCGTCGCAAGCTGGTCGGCCATAACGTATCAATGATTTTCCAGGAGCCGCAATCCTGTCTTGACCCTTCCGAGCGCGTGGGCAAACAGCTGATGCAGAACATTCCCGGATGGACCTATAAAGGCCGCTGGTGGCAACGGTTCGGCTGGCGTAAGCGTCGTGCAATTGAGCTGTTGCACCGCGTCGGGATCAAAGATCATAAAGATGCCATGCGCAGTTTTCCGTACGAACTGACCGATGGTGAGTGTCAGAAAGTGATGATTGCCATCGCGCTGGCCAATCAGCCGCGTCTGCTGATTGCGGATGAACCGACCAACGCGATGGAACCGACCACGCAGGCGCAGATTTTCCGCCTGCTGACGCGTCTGAATCAGAACAACAACACCACCATTTTGTTAATCAGTCACGACCTGCAAATGCTCAGCAAATGGGCTGATAAGATTGATGTGATGTACTGCGGGCAGACGGTCGAAACCGCTCCGAGTGAAGACCTCATCACCGCGCCGCATCATCCGTATACGCAGGCGCTGATCCGCGCCATTCCAGATTTTGGCAGCGCCATGCCGCACAAGAGTCGCCTGAATACCCTGCCCGGGGCTATCCCGCTGCTGGAGTCCTTGCCGATTGGCTGTCGTCTGGGGCCGCGGTGCCCGTATGCGCAGCGTAAATGTATTGAGACGCCACGCCTGACAGGGGCTAAAAATCATCTATATGCCTGTCATTTCCCGCTGAACATGGAGAGAGAGTGAAATGGTCGAAACCTTACTGGAAGTCCGTAACCTGAGTAAGACCTTTCGCTACCGTACCGGACTGTTCCATCGTCAGACCGTTGAAGCCGTGAAGCCGCTCAGCTTTACCCTGCGCGAAAAACAGACGCTGGCAATCATCGGTGAGAACGGTTCCGGTAAATCCACGCTGGCGAAGATGCTGGCAGGCATGGTTGAACCTTCCGGCGGCGAAGTGCTGATAGATGACCATCCGCTGGAATTCGGCGATTACTCTTTCCGCAGCCAGCGTATCCGTATGATCTTCCAGGATCCGTCGACATCGCTCAACCCGCGTCAGCGTATTTCGCAAATCCTCGATTTTCCGCTGCGTCTGAATACCGATCTCGAGCCAGAAGCGCGACGCAAACGCGTTTTTGAAACCCTGCGGATGGTTGGGCTGCTGCCCGATCACGAGAGCTATTACCCGCACATGCTCGCCCCCGGCCAGAAACAGCGTCTTGGGCTCGCGCGTGCGCTGATATTGCGCCCGAAAGTGATCATCGCCGACGAAGCGCTCGCCTCGCTGGATATGTCGATGCGATCGCAGTTAATTAACCTGATGCTCGAATTACAGGAAAAACAGGGTATCTCGTATATCTACGTGACCCAACATCTGGGGATGATGAAACACATCAGCGACCAGGTGATGGTCATGCATCAGGGTGAGGTCGTTGAACGTGGCAGTACCGCAGATGTTATGGCCTCTCCGCTTCATGAACTGACTAAGCGATTGATCGCCGGCCATTTCGGTGAAGCATTAACCGCGGACGCGTGGAGAAAAGACCGCTAGCGCGTTGGTGCAAGGGGCGGATTAACAACGCTCACCACACGCGAAATCCTCGCGGCGTTTTAACGCCCCTTATCCGACAAAAATGCCCCCGGCACACCCGTTCCTTTAAGGGTTAAATAGCAGCTCGCGCGCGTTAACCCTTTCCTTTCACTGATGGCGTAACCCGCTTGCAAGCAGGACAAACACCTCAATCGCATGTGGCAACGTCTTCTGCGGATCGTCACTGGCGGCTATCAACAGTGCAGCATTGAGCGCAGCGCCATTTAACAGCTGTGCAGCGACGTTTGCATCCATGTCTTTCAGGACCTTGCGTTCAATCATTTTTTCTATGGTCTGACGGGTAGATTCCAGGCAGCTATTCTGGCTGGGCCAGTGGGCCGGGTCACCCAGAACAGCCGGACCATCACGCAGTACAATACGCTGCACTTCCGGATCGAGCGCCATTTTGATGTAAGCGACGCCTTCCGCCAGCAGTCGTTCCCAGTCATTCTCGGCGCTGGCGGCAATTTCCTTCGCCTTTCGTGCCATTTCGCTGTCTATCTGGGCGACCACCGCAGCCAGCAAGCCTTTCTTGTCAGTGAAATTATGGTATAGCGCTCCACGTGTTAACCCCACGCTTGCGGTCAACTCATCCATGGAGGCTGCGGCATAGCCTTTCTCGGCAAAAGCTTTGCGCCCTGCCTGTATCATTTTTTCGCGATTTTCCTGGGCCGTTTCGGCACGGCTTTTTGCAGCCATAAGACGTCCTTGGTTACGTTGTGTTTTTCCGTTTGACATACGTGGCGTATGTGGTTTAGATTTTGACATACGCCGCGTATGTTAATACGACCGCGTGATCTCAACAATACCCCCAATCGAAAAGGAAATGCCATGCACCCACGTGAACCTGTATTTCCCGCTAATCGTCATGCCCTCTATGAAGAACATGGCTATTCTGCTGCCATTCGCTCTGGCGATCTGTTATTTGTCTCAGGCCAGGTTGGAAGCCGCAGCGATGGCACACCTGAAACGGATTTCGTCGCTCAGGTACAACTGGCTTTTGATAATCTCCAGGCTACGCTTTCTGCCGCGGGATGTACGTTTGATGATGTGATCGACGTGACGACGTTTCATACCGATCCTGAAAATCAGTTTTCAACCATCATGGAAGCCAAAAAATTAGCGTTCCCCCGCCCCCCTTATCCGAACTGGACGGCCGTGGGGGTAAACTGGCTTGCGGGCTTTGATTTTGAAATTAAGGTCATTGCCAGAATCACACCGCAATAAAGCAAGTATTTGGCATAAGCCCCACCGGCAATTTATTAATTACGTCATGACGCCACACGCTGTAGATATCGAATGAAAGAAAGTATTAGTAAATATATTCTCACCTGGGTAGAGGAAAATAATTTTTCTATTTTACATATTGATCAATTGGTTAAAGATACCGGGTATAGCAGAAGAACCATGGAAACATGGTTTAAAGAGAAATATCACCTCTCTTTAGGTGAGTACATCCTAAGGAGAAGGCTGAGCCTTGCAGCCATCATGCTCAGAATGACGTCGCTTCCCGTTACGGACATTGCTTATTTATTTCACTACCAAAGCAGCCAGGGGTTTTCAAGAGCCTTTAAAAAGATGTCGGGACTCACCCCTTCTGAATACAGAAATGCAAAAGAGTGGGATTTTGATATCCTTCAGCCCTCATTTTTATTAGACGATCTTAAAACACCCGAAATAACACTCTGTGAACTCAATGAGATTTTTCCGTATACCCATGAGATTATAGAGCACGATCATCTTTTTGATACAGCGGTGCACGATGTCACTAAAAAAATCAAAAAACTCCTGCTTGAGAATCGCGATCGGATCCAACAGCTTGCCATAGTGCCGCGCCGACCAGAACGTCTGGGTAAAAGCCGTTCCTATCTGGTAGAAGTCTTAATTTCATATTGTTTAGACAGCACTAAAACAACAAAGAAAGACACACTTTTACTTACCGGAAAATATGCAAAAATGTCCTTTGAAGGCAGCTGGGAATGTTATAGCGCCTATAACAAAATTGCGTTTGTTAAGGCAATGGTGACGAACCGCCTGACGTTGCGCGATGGCATTCATTTAATGCGTTTTAACGCCTGCAGCGATGAGTGCGTTAACTTTGATATTTACATCCCTGTGTTATAACCCCGTTTTTTCTTGCGCGTAAATCACACCGCGGGAGGCGCGCAACGCCGGTTCAGACCGACCCTGCGGCCTGTCTGCACACGGTTCTGTTTTTACCACCGTGCTTGGCCTCATACAGTGCTTCATCCACATCACGAATGATATCGCTACTGTTGACGTTTTCCTGAATGGCTGAGCACACGCCAATACTTAACGTTACCGTCAGGGGCACCGCGTACAGGTTACCCTGCCCGGTGCGTTGCTCAACATTCTTGCGAATACGTTCTGCGACGGCTACGGCCATACTCCTGTCCGTGTCGGGCAACAGCAGGCCAAACTCTTCACCTCCCAGTCTGGCAAAGACGTCATTATCACGAATACTGTCTTTAATAATATCCACGACCGCCAGAATGACGCGGTCCCCCACAGGATGTCCCCAGGTGTCATTAATGGTCTTAAAGTTATCGATATCCAGCATCATAATGCTGGTGCCCTTTTCTGTTCTGAGCATGCGGAGCCGCTGAAGTGCCTCAAAAAAATACTTGCGGTTGAAGATCTGCGTAAGGGGATCGCGGTTAACCCGATCGCCAAAAAATCTCAGCAAGCTGAAGACATGTAACAGTAAGGTACAGATAACAAATAGTTTACTGAACACTTCTACCGCCCGGCTGATATACCAGAGCGACAGGTTATACGTATCGAGTAAGAGCAGGAAAAAGTTATAGGTGATCGCAGAAAGGCACACCACGATGATGCTGTTCCAGACGCCAGATGAAAAGCGTGTCACGTAAGTCATGTAGCAGGCCAGGGCCGACCAGAGAACTATCAGAGCGTTAACGTAGCGGACATCCCAGACAGGATGATACTGATCGGGGCGATACGCGGCTATCGTTAATGTCCAGGTTGGATTGTAGCTGCTCAAAGCATGGGCCAGCACCGGGAACATAACCAGGGGGATTAACGATATTAGCGCCAGCCAGACCTTATTCCGTAATGTGAACCGTCGCCGTGCCGTGTGTTTCTCCACCCATACAGCAAGCCCCAGCAAAAAAATCAAACTTAACTGGCGGAAAAAATAAAATACCGCCGTATCGTTAGTTTTTAGCGTATGGGTTAACCCTGCGTCTTCAGGAAGCTGAATGACGATAATCGTTTCTATGAAATAGATGAGACCGCTCAGAAACGCCATGCTCAGGATTAACAGGGATAAATGAGATCGGTCAGACGCATACTGCATCTGGATAAAAATAGAGATAATGGTATCCAGAAAAAATAGCGCAATCATGACGATCAAATAGGTTGTCATGGGTACCCTGAAACCTGGATTATCATTAACAAAAAAGGAGTTCACCGCGATCATCAGTGCAAACAGCAGCGCACCGGACAGCACGATCATTTTCTCAGCCAACGTAATGTTATTCATGTTCATTAATACCGCATAAATAAAAGACGTGAAACGGCAGAGCGATTTACACCATTCTCTGCTTAACATCGATGGGCAAACCGGTCAGGCTTGCCACCCTCTTTTCAGATGCTTCAGTTAACCGACCTCAGTCTGTTGAAGTGGATTATCCCGGTCGATGTCGTACCGAACCGGGATATTCCCTACTGCGCTTTACTCACCAGTGAGATCACTCTTACCTGCTTGTTGCGATAGGCTATCGCCAGCGCTGAATAGGCCCTCGCCGGTAACGTATGATGTTTGTATTGTGAATAGACGTTGATAACCTCATTATCTTTACCGGCCCACAGGGCGATTTGCATCCAGTCGGCGACCTGAGACTCATCAAGCCGATGGTGGCCTGAAAACCAGGACAAGGCTGGTTCCGTATTGCCTTTTCTCGCCTCGATAATCAGAGCGTCATACTGACTATGTTCCGCTGGTGTCATGGCCGACACCGTCGCGTAAGGAAAAGAAACCGTTCCGACAATTAGCGTCTTAACTAATAACTGTGCAATCCTCATGCATGCATTCCATATATCCGTATATGTTAAACTCAGTGATGCGTTTTATTCTGTAAAAGAAAATGTGAAAAATACTCCTCCCCTGAAGCATATTGAAAGAAATGGCGAAACTCCTCTAACTTTCGCTCATATTCCCCCCTATCCTCCTCCGAAATTCTTGTCAGGGCACAATCCTGCAGATTATCGATACCGAGCCATTCGCTAAATGCGACGGAATAGGCAATTGAGTCGATATCATCATCATCGAATCGATACAATTCTTCTTTCATCGTTCACAACTTCATTTGTAAAACATCTGTTTTGCGAGGAATATATAGCGTCAGGGCTCACAGATGAGAGCCCGTACTGACTGATTCGTTTTAATTACGAGACGGTGCCAGACTCAGACTATGGGTATATAAATATCAAATACGACCTTATCTTCGGAGCAGGAATGGAACGTCATTAAATGGGTTTCATTACGCAGCCTGAATTGATGATAAGACATTACCCACAAATAGTTCTTTTTGCTGAGCTTACCGTAGGCGCACCAGCTACCGTCATACCGCATAACGGCATATTTACCGGAAAAATGATATTCCTGTTTTTGGTGCGACGTATTATCCGGTGACAGATAATCAATTATGACTTCAGCCATGTTTTCCCGGCTTTTATCCAGGCCTTCTGGACGCCGTCCCCTGATGGCGATTTCTTTTACCTCCCCACGATGATCAAGCAAAAGTTTTCTCAGTCTTTTGGTCACATCCTGTATCGCAGGATTAAAAATATGATCATATTCCGTCAGGGTATCGTTATAGGAAAACGTCCGCGCCAGCCGACATATCTTCACGTCAGGTTTACGGAGCCCTTCTAATAACAGTGAAGGATGGTAACGCTGGAAGTCCCATATTTCATCGCTTCGATATTGAGACGGTGTTTTCCCGGTCAATTTCTTAAACGCGCGGGCAAAACCCTGTCCACTATGATACTGAAAAATGTGAGCGATTTCGGTGACCGGCAGCGACGTCATCCTTAATAAAGACGCGGCATAGCTCATTCGTCTCCTGAGCATATACTCACCCAGCGACTGGTGGAATTGGTGTTTAAACCAGATTTCGAGCGTCCTTCTGCTGTAACCCGTTTTTACGACCAGCCGATCGATATGCTCCAGAGATAAAATATTATCTTCAACCCAGTCTATAACGTGTTTGTTAATGATTTCTTTCATGTTTTGACTCTAACTGGATTGTAATACGTAAAATCCACTGAACGGATCATTTTGCGCAAAAACGCCCGCCTCTGGTTGGATGAGGCGAACCGGTCGTGCAGTGATATAATGGACGGATGCCTGTGAAACAGCGTGATAACGCGTTCGCTCACCCCCTTCCATGACATACGTCACGGGCTTTGAGCGAGAAATAGCGTGACACAAGGGGCACTGAGTGGGATATAATTTCGAGCTAATTTCGAATGACTTTGAAATGTTGCCTGTAATGCTATGATTTACAAGGCAAAAAATAAGCAATGAATATAAGGATTAAATCTATGGGTTTTCTTTCCGGTAAGCGCATTCTGGTAACTGGCGTTGCCAGCAAACTGTCCATCGCATACGGCATCGCACAGGCTATGCATCGCGAAGGCGCTGAGCTGGCGTTCACCTACCAGAACGACAAGCTGAAAGGCCGTGTAGAAGAGTTTGCCGCGCAGCTGGGTTCCAGCCTTGTTCTGGAATGCGACGTTGCACAAGACGAAAGCATCGATGGCATGTTTGCTGAACTGGCAAAAGCATGGCCGAAATTCGACGGTTTCGTTCACTCCATCGGCTTCGCTCCTGGCGATCAGCTGGACGGCGACTACGTGAACGCGGTAACCCGTGATGGTTTCAAAATCGCTCACGACATCAGCTCCTACAGCTTCGTGGCAATGGCTAAATCTTGCCGTGCGATGCTGAACCCAGGCGCAGCTCTGCTGACCCTGTCCTATCTGGGCGCAGAACGTGCTATCCCTAACTACAACGTTATGGGTCTGGCTAAAGCGTCTCTGGAAGCAAACGTCCGCTACATGGCGAACGCGATGGGTCCAGAAGGTGTGCGTGTGAACGCTATCTCCGCGGGTCCAATCCGTACCCTGGCAGCTTCCGGTATCAAAGATTTCCGTAAAATGCTGGCGCACTGCGAAGCGGTTACGCCGATTCGTCGTACCGTTACCATTGAAGATGTGGGTAACTCTGCAGCGTTCCTGTGCTCTGACCTTTCCGCGGGTATCTCCGGCGAAGTGGTTCACGTTGACGGCGGCTTCAACATCGCTGCAATGAACGAGCTGGAAATTAAATAAGCTGTGACTCTCTTCCCTCACGGGAAGAGAGTTTTCCTTCCTCCGCCCGACCCCGTCGTTATTCCGTTCAGCTATTTGTTATCACCTAACAATATTTTTCCCCACATCTGCCTTACGCCAGGATATTGATCGCCATTTTGAGATCAAGGAACGCCCATGGAACAACGCCGTTTTTCCGGCAAAGGCCACTGGTACCACGAAACCCAGTCAAACCACGCGCAGACGGATGTTCTGCCTCTGGTGCCCGAAGCCGCTAACGTCGACGATCGTTTTTTGCTCGATTTAGCCCTGCCTGACGAGATTGTCGCCGCCTGTACCGGCTGGCTCACCCCTGCCAGAACCTTATGCCACCTGTTGTTTCCGCTCTCAATCTCCGTTAACCGACTGCATACGCTCAGCGCCTACGACAGATTGAGTACTGCATTAACTGTCGCGCAGGCCTGTGGCGTCCAACGGTTGTGTAACCACTATGCCGCCCTCCTCGCTCCGCTTCCCGGTCCTGACTCCTCACGCGAAAGTAACCGCCGCCTGGCACAAATCACCCAGTACGCCCGTCAGCTCGCCAGCTCACCTGATGTCATCGATGATAAAGCACAGCAGCAGCTTGATGAGGTGGGCCTGACAACCTACGACATGGTGCTTATTAATCAGATTATCGGCTTTATCGGTTTTCAGGCACGCGTGGTGGCCGTCTTTCAGGCTCTGCTGGGGCATCCTGTACGCTGGCTACCCGGCCACCATATTCAGCCGCACACGCTGCCAGCCGCTCCTGAGTCCTGGGTGGCGCTTTTACCTGTCGTTGAACTGCGTTATGCCAGCGCGCATCAGCTTGAATCGCTTTCCCGCTGGCAGGCCGAACCCGCCCTTGAAGCGCTGACGCCGGTACTCAGCCATGAGCCCATCCTGCTCGACCTGACGGGTGAGATCCTGGTAAACAGCCATGATGATATTTCTCTTGATTCGCCGGCGCTTTCGGCGGCAATCGACTTGTTGACGCGTTCTCCGGACCGCTTCAGTGCCGCACAGTTCACCCCGCTCACTGAACAAGGACTGCCTGCGGTACGGGCGATAAAACTGCTCACCCGGAGCGCGATGGATGGCTGGCTTGAACGCCTGAAAGTCGCGTTTGGCAAAAGGGAATAACCATACTAATTACCCAAAGACCGCTTGCTGTGACAGTGAGAATCGCGTAAAACTGTCAGCCGCTCAATGGCTACGAAAATAGAACATTATGTTTCAGGACAACCCGCTGCTAGCGCAGCTTAAACAGCAACTGCATTCCCAGACGCCGCGTGCAGAAGGGGTCGTAAAAGCCACGGAAAAGGGCTTTGGCTTCCTTGAAGTTGATGCGCAGAAAAGCTACTTCATTCCGCCACCGCAAATGAAGAAAGTGATGCATGGCGACCGCATTACGGCCGTCATTCATACCGAAAAGGAACGTGAGTCCGCCGAGCCGGAAGAACTGATCGAACCGTTCCTGACCCGCTTCGTGGGCAAGGTCCAGCGAAAAGACGATCGTCTTTCTATCGTGCCGGATCATCCCCTGCTGAAAGATGCCATTCCTTGCCGCGCCGCCCGTGGTGTTGAGCATGATTTCAAAGAAGGTGACTGGGCCGTAGCTGAAATGCGCCGTCATCCTCTGAAAGGCGATCGTGGCTTTTATGCTGAACTGACCCAGTTCATCACCTTTGGCGACGACCATTTCGTGCCATGGTGGGTGACGCTTGCACGCCATAATCTTGAGAAAGAAGCGCCAGACGGCGTAGCGACTGAAATGCAGGACGAAGGCCTGACGCGTCGCGACCTCACTGCCCTGGAGTTTGTCACTATCGACAGCGCCAGCACAGAAGATATGGATGATGCGCTGTATGCGGAAGAGAGCGCTGATGGCAAATTGCATTTGACCGTCGCCATTGCCGATCCCACCGCCTGGATCGTTGAAGGCAGCAAGCTGGACGATATGGCAAAAGTCCGATCGTTCACTAACTACCTACCGGGCTTCAACATCCCCATGTTGCCGCGCGAACTGTCAGATGACCTCTGCTCACTGCGTCCAAATGAAGTGCGTCCGGTCCTTGCCTGCCGCATGACCATCGCCGCCGATGGCGCGATCGAAGACGATATTGAATTTTTTGCCGCAACCATCGAATCGAAAGCCAAGCTGGCCTACGACAATGTTTCCGACTGGCTTGAGAATACCGGCACCTGGAAACCGGAATCAGACGCGATTGCCGCACAGATCCGCCTGCTGCACCGCATTTGTCTGAACCGCGGCGAGTGGCGTAAAACCCATGCGCTGGTCTTTAAGGATCGTCCGGACTATCGCTTTGTGCTGGGTGAGAAAGGCGAAGTGCTGAATATCGTGGCTGAACCGCGTCGCATTGCGAACCGCATTGTTGAAGAAGCGATGATTTCTGCCAACATTTGTGCCGCTCGCGTCCTGCGTGACAAGCTGGGCTTTGGTATTTACAACGTCCACACCGGTTTTGATCCGGCCAATACCGAAGCGCTGGCGGCCCTGCTGAAGAACCACGATGTGCACGTTGACCCTGAAGAAGTGCTGACGCTGCAGGGCTTCTGTAAGCTGCGCCGCGAGCTGGATGCACAGCCATCCGGTTTCCTCGACAGCCGTATCCGTCGTTTCCAGTCCTTTGCTGAAATCAGCACCGAGCCGGGTCCACACTTTGGCCTCGGCCTGGAAGCCTACGCGACCTGGACGTCACCTATTCGTAAGTATGGCGACATGGTCAACCACCGTCTGCTGAAGGCGATCATTAAGGGTGAGTCCATTGCGCGTCCGCAAAATGACACCACCCTGCAGATGGCCGAACGACGTCGCCTGAACCGTATGGCGGAACGTGACGTGGGAGACTGGCTGTACGCACGCTACCTGCAGGATAAAGCGGGTACAGATACTCGCTTCGCCGCAGAAATCATTGATATCAGCCGGGGCGGTATGCGCGTTCGCCTGGTGGATAACGGTGCCGTCGCCTTTATCCCTGCCCCGTTCCTGCATGCTGTCCGTGACGAACTGGTCTGCAGCCAGGAAAATGGTACTGTGCAAATCAAAGGTGAAACAGTTTACAAAGTCACAGACGTGATTGACGTAAACATCGCTGAAGTTCGCATGGAAACCCGCAGCGTTATCGCGCGCCCGGTCGCCTGATAACCGCTTAAATTGTCGGCCGTTTCCCTTCGGGAAGCGCCGACAATTTTTCTTTTGAACCCCCGCCGCAAAATCATTATTTTTTCGTACTATTTTCAGCGCCTTCCCGCCCAAAATTGCCATAATTATCTACAGTAAAAGAGTGCCGTTATATTCGGTTACGTGAATTTTTATACAATAAATACCCTTTTTCGCCAGACGCGTTTTTTATAAGAAAACCGGGAAAAAACACGACGTTCATTTTGGGGTTGCCGCTGTTTCACAACGGAAAAGTCGACGGCAAATGAATAATTTGTGCGCTAATGAGCAGCTGCGGGAGAAAACATGATGGACGATCTGGAGCAGAATTTGCTGTTTCGTTACATGGGTACGCATAGCCCCTGGTGGCGAATGACAGCTGACAGCAATGCTCTGCACCTTGCCGCCAGCGAAAATGCCGATGTGACTGAGGTGGTGGCGCTGGATGATGAACAAGCCGAACTCATCCGCCAGTTAACCGTCATTACCTCCAGCATCTCCATGACGCTCTCGTTGTACGGGGAAGATGTCCCGGTTCATCTTGTGGGGCGCAAAATAACCCGAAATGAATGGGCCGGCACCGCGTCAGCGTGGAACGATACGCCCTCCGTGGCTCGTGACCTGGCTCAGGGCCTCTCTTTTGCTGAACAGGTTGTCTCTGAAGCCAACTCCGTCATCGTTATTCTCGATCATAACGGCAATATTCAGCGTTTTAACCGGCTGAGTGAAGAATATACCGGGCTGAAAGAACAAGAAGTTATTGGTCAGAACGTGTTCAAGCTGTTTATGAGCCGTAGCGAAGCGGCAGCCTCGAAGCGCAATATCACCGGTTTTTTTCGCAACGGCAGCTCCTACGAGGTCGAACGCTGGATCAAAACGCGTAAAGGGCAACGACTGTTTTTGTTCAGAAACAAGTTTGTTCATAGCGGCAGCGGCAAAAATGAAATTTTCCTTATCTGTTCCGGCACCGACATTACTGAAGAGCGCCGCGCCCAAGAGCGTCTGCGCGTGCTGGCCAATACCGACACCATTACCGGTTTACCAAACCGTAACGCGATCCACGAACTGATTTCAGATGCCATCGCCAGCCGCGGTGAAACGCAGGTAGGCGTGGTGTATCTCGACCTGGATAACTTTAAAAAGGTCAACGATGCCTACGGGCATATGTTTGGCGACCAGCTATTGCAGGCTGTCGCTCTGGCCATTCTGAGCTGTCTGGATGACGGTCAGGTGCTGGCGCGACTCGGCGGTGATGAGTTTATTGTCATGGCCACAGATACCTCTCAGGGCGCTCTGGAAGCCATGGCGTCGCGGATCTTAACCCGTCTGCGCCAGCCGTTCAGAATCGGCCTGATAGAAATTTACACCGGTTGCTCGCTCGGTATCGCCCTCGCCCCGCAGCACGGTAACGACAGGGAAAGCGTCATCCGTAATGCCGATACCGCCATGTACACGGCGAAAGAGAATGGCCGGGGCAAGTTCTGCGTCTTCTCACCCGAGATGAACCAGCGCGTATTTGAATATCTCTGGCTGGATACCAACCTGCGTAAAGCGCTGGATAACGATCAACTTCTGATTCACTACCAGCCTAAAATTACCTGGCGGGGTGAAATCCGAAGTCTTGAAGCGCTGGTGCGCTGGCAGTCGCCGGAACGCGGTTTGATCCCGCCACTGGAGTTTATCTCTTATGCCGAGGAGTCGGGATTGATTGTCCCGCTGGGCCGCTGGGTGATGCTTGATGTGGTGCGCCAGGTGGCTAAATGGCGCGATAAGGGGATTAATCTGCGCGTGGCGGTCAACGTCTCCGCACGTCAGCTGGCCGACCAGACCATTTTCAGCGATTTAAAGCAGGCGCTGAAGGATCTGGATTTTGAATACTGCCCTATCGACGTTGAACTCACGGAAAGCTGCCTTATCGAAAACGAAGAGCTGGCGCTTTCTGTGATCCAGCAGTTCAGCAAGCTTGGCGCGCAAATTCATCTTGATGATTTCGGTACCGGCTACTCGTCTCTGTCGCAGCTGGCGCGGTTCCCTATCGACGCCATTAAACTCGATCAATCCTTCGTCAGGGATATACATAAACAATCGATCTCCCAGTCTCTGGTGCGGGCCATCGTCGCGGTGGCACAGGCCTTAAACCTGCAGGTCATTGCTGAAGGGGTCGAGAGCGCGAAAGAAGACGCCTTTCTGACCAAGAACGGCGTCAACGAACGGCAGGGCTTTCTCTTCGCTAAGCCAATGCCCGCTGCCGCATTCGAGCGATGGCTAAAGCGATATCAGTCGCGAAAACAACGTTAACTGGCTTTGCGTAATGCCCCATGATGGCGGTTTTGCAGCATCACCAGACGCTCCATGTAGGCGATATCTTTTGGCTCGAGGCAAAACGCCGCATCAACCCAGTCTTCCGTGATATCCATCAGTTCACTGCGCGGCAGTTGCAGTACCCGGGTTCGGGCGCGCAACATCGCCCTTACCCCGTTCAGCTTCGGCCGCAGCGTGTCGATGAAGGTTCTGACGGAGACGTAGCTCTGCCCGGGCTCAAACAGCACATCGACCAATCCATGTTGTTCGTACCATTCTGCCGTATGCGACTCCCCCTTGTAGATGAGTTCTTCCGCCAGTTTCATGCCTGCCCGACGTGCGACCAGCGAATATGCTCCCATGCCCGGGAACAGGTTGAAGGCAATTTCCGGGAAGCCCAAACGGGCATCGCGCTGAGAGAGAACAAAATGGTGTGCCAGCGCAGCCTCAAACCCACCGCCTAGCGCACTGCCTTCAACCATCGCCAGAGAGACCGCGCCCGTATCAAACCCCCGCGACGCTGCGTGGACACAGTCGACGCAGGCACGTGCATACGCGCGTAACGCTTCACGCCGTCCATTTTGAATGCACTCTACGAAGAACTGTAAATCGCCTCCCGCATTGTACATTTCAGGAACCAGTGACCCGGTTACCCAAAAATCGACAAGATACCCGGACTGGCGAACCAGCCAGGAGAGGTTCATGATCTCCTCAATTAACGCATGATTAAAACAAGGACGAGGTTGCGCCCGCAGCATCATCCAGATGGTGTGCCGCTCTTCCTCGTAGTAGGCTGACAACTGTGTGAAACGTTCAGTATCGGTAAACAGGGTGCAGGTAGGCTGGTTGATAACTGTCATAGTCTAATTCCTCACAGAAAAAGCGCCTTGCGCGCAGTTTTAGACTAATCCACTCATTAAGCCCGCAGCATGTGGGGGAATAAATTTATCACTTTCATTTATGTGATTTAGTTATTGCATTTTTTCCCTTCTCTTTTGATCCCATTTTCTGCATCATTGAAAATATTACCTTTTCACACCTGGGGTGAGATTATGTCTACTATTGATGCACAAGCTGTAGCACAACGTATTGATACCGTGCTGGATATCCTGGTGGCAGGCGATTATCACTCGGCGATCCGTAATCTGGAGATCCTGAAGTCTGAACTTCTTGCTCAGAAGGGTGCTGAAAACGCGCCCGAGAACGGACAGCCAAAAGCGCCGTGGGAAGTTTGATCCTGCTGTTTTCGAACCTGTTTCGCTTTATTAATTGGATGCTATGAATTCCCGACAACAAATCATTTTGCAGATGGTCATTGACCAGGGACGCGTCAGCGTAGTCGATCTCGCTAAAACCACCGGCGTTTCAGAAGTCACCATCCGCCAGGATCTTAACCTGCTGGAGAAACAGAGCTACCTGCGTCGTGCGCATGGGTATGCGGTCCCGCTCGATAGCGAGGACGTTGAGACGCGCATGATGAACAACTACGCCCTGAAGCGTGAGCTGGCGGAGTTTGCCGCGTCTTTAGTTAACAATGGCGAGACGGTGTTTATCGAAAACGGCAGTAGCAATGCCTTACTGGCGCGCACGCTTGCCGAACAGAAAGATGTTACTATCATCACGGTCAGTAGCTATATCGCGCACCTGCTCAAAGAGACCCGCTGCGAGGTGATCCTGCTGGGCGGCATTTACCAGAAAAAAAGCGAAAGCATGGTTGGCCCCCTGACCCGCCAGTATGTTCAGCAGGTCCATTTCAGTAAGGCCTTTATTGGTATTGATGGCTGGCAGCCAGAAACGGGCTTCACCGGCCGCGATATGATGCGTTCTGATGTGGTGAATGCGGTGCTGGAAAAAGAGTGTGAGGCCATTGTGCTGACTGATAGCTCAAAATTTGGCGCCGTTCACCCTTATACCATGGGGCCAGTCTCTCGCTTTAGCCGCGTAATTACCGACGAACGTTTGAGCGATGAGCATCGTATTAAACTGGAAGATGACGGTCTTATCGTCAATATTATTAAAAAGTCGTCCTGAGTCCTTTAAGCGCCCGAATGTCGGGCGCCTATGTCCCTACTGTCTGAGATGATTCCTAACCCTCCTTTAAGAGTTTTTACCTGTTTAACCCGCCTTAAAGTCGTAAAATTAATGTTAGCGATATAACAGGAAGTGACTATCACCTGCGTGATTACGTAACGCCTGCGCGACCAGCTTTCACGGAAAACAGTTTTTAGGTATTCAATTCGTCTATACTTAAAGCGTAGCTCTTTCCGTGAATCGATAATTCAGGAGAAAGTATTATGACCTTAACCAGCAAAAAATTAGCCGCCGCTGTTCTGGCAATCACTGTAGCAATGTCCCTGAGCGCTTGCTCTAACTGGTCTAAACGTGACCGCAACACCGCAATTGGTGCCGGTGCTGGTGCTCTGGGCGGTGCGGTATTAACAGATGGTAGTACGCTGGGTACATTAGGTGGCGCTGCTGTCGGTGGTATTATCGGTCACCAGGTTGGCAAATAATTATTAAATAAGCCTCCACCGGTACTGCGATATTAGAACGCATTTCAGGTCTGACTTACGCACGTAAAAAAAAGAGCCACGGCAAATGCCGTGGCTCATCAATTTTAGCCGCCCGCCAGTTTCACTTTCATGCCTTTGGCTTCGAGCAGGGATTTAATTAAATCACGTTTATCGCCCTGGATTTCGATAATGCCGTCTTTCACGGCACCACCGCAGCCACATTTCTTTTTCAGATCGGCGGCCAGCTTAACCAGTTCCGCGTCGTCAAGATCAATGCCGGAGATAAGGCATACGCCCTTACCTTTGCGTCCACTGGTTTGACGCTGGATACGAACAATACCGTCCCCCTTCGGGCGCTCGGCTTTCGCTTTTGGTTCGTCTATACGCCCACTTTCTGTTGAGTAGACCAGACGACTGTTGGAATCAGTCATTACCCCCCCTTTTTCAGTGATGCGTTGATCGCCTTGAGCGTCTCTGACGGGTTAGCCGATTGCGTCACAGGACGCCCAATGACCATATAGTCTACCCCTGCCGCCAGCGCCTGTTCAGGCGTCATAATGCGACGCTGATCGCCTGCCTCGCTGCCGGCCGGGCGGATACCTGGGGTAACAAGTTTGAAAGCCTGGCCCAGTTCTGATTTGAAACGCACGGCTTCCTGCGCGGAACAAACGACACCATCAAGCCCGCAATTTTGCGTCAGGCGCGCGAGACGCTCTGCATGCTCAGCAGGTGACAACGTCACGCCGAGATCGCGTAAATCACTCTCATCCATACTGGTCAGCACGGTAACCGCAATCAGCAACGGTGCGTCGCTGCCGAACGCCAGGAGCGCTTCGCGGGCCGCGGTCATCATTCTTGCCCCACCCGATGCATGCACATTGACCATCCATACCCCCAGTTCTGCAGCAGCAGCCACGGCGTGCGCGGTGGTATTTGGGATATCGTGAAATTTAAGGTCGAGGAAAACGTCAAAACCGCGCTGTTGCAGGTCGCGTACGATTTGCGGTCCAAACAGCGTGAACATCTCTTTGCCAACTTTCAGACGGCAGTCGCGAGGGTCTATACCGTCGACAAAGGCCAGTGCCGCGTCACGTTTATTGTAATCAAGCGCAACAACAACAGGAGAATCAGTAATTACGCGGGAAGCGGAGGAAGTAACAGACGTCATGACCAGCCCTTTTCGTCTATGGGCGCGCAGCGGCGCGGAACAGATAAACGGCGAGCATTCTACCTGCCAGCGCTGCAAATTGACAGGATCGATTTACTCTCCTGCCTGGCCGGCAAACTGCACGGACTCGATGGGTTCTGAAAACTCATCAGTATGTTGTAACTAAAATAGATCGTTTTTAAAAATTACTGCCCATCAAGGCCACGGATTGGCTTGATGGTCGACCATGCCCGGCATGAAGGACAGTGCCAGTACAGTGTATACGCCGTAAACCCACACTTCTGGCAACGATAGCGCGGTTTGCTTCGTACCTGCTCGCCTACCATGTCGCGCAGTACCATCAGGCTCTCTTTGGCGCGCCCTTCCTCTGCATCGTTGAGGTGATAGTCCATCAGCTTATGGAATACCCGCATGGTCGGATGACGCTGCAGCTGGCGCGTAATATAGACCTGCGCGGTATCACTGCCCTCATACTGCTCAACCACGTCCGAGAGCATCAGCTCGGCAGTCGCGCCGGTGTTCTCTTCCACGCAACGACGCAGGAAGGCTACCCATTCATCCTGCTTATCCAGTTGTTGATAGCAGGTTTGCAGCATGTCGAGGGTTTCACTGACCAGCTCTTTATCCTGGTCGATAACCCGCAACAGGCTCTCTACAGCTTTGGCATAGTCGCCGTTCGCCATAAAGACGCGCCCCATCATGATGGAGATACGCGCGCTGTTACGGTCAGCGGCGGCACCCTTTTTAAGCAACGCCATGGCTTTGTCCATGTCGTCGTTGCCCATTTGCTGAAGGGCCAGTTCACAGTAGAAGTGGGCTATCTCAACTCGCTGCTTATCTTTGCCCAGCTTCACCAGACGCTCGGCCGTATCAATGGCTTTCTGCCAGTCACTGGTGGCCTGATAAATCTGCAGCAGCTGCTGCAAGGCACTGACGCGGAAATCCGTTTCATCCACCAGCTGCGAGAACATGTCTTCTGCACGGTCGTACAGCCCCGCCGCCATGTAATCACGGCCCAGCTGTTGTACCGCCAGCAGGCGTTGATCGTAGGTCAACGAGGCGCTTTCCATAAGGGTCTGGTGAATACGAATGGCGCGGTCAACCTCGCCGCGCGAGCGGAACAGGTTTCCCAGGGTGAGATGCGCTTCAACGGTGCCCGTATCCTCTTTGAGCATATCGAGGAACAGATCTACTGCTTTGTCCTGTTGATTGCTCAGGAGGAAGTTCACCCCAGCAACGTAGTCGCGGGAGAGTCGGTTAGCCTCATCCTGTTTTGTTTGTTGCGCACTTCTGCGGCCCATATACCAGCCATAGGCTGCGGCTACAGGCAAAAGCAGAAACAACAACTCCAGCATAGTCGATTATTCCTTGACGACCGGCACACCAGAGCTTTCCGGAATGTCGGACGCAGGCGCAATTTGATGTTCGAGTCGTTTAATTTTACGTTCAGCGCGCGCAAGTGAAACACGAACTTTCAACCAGAAAAGACCGCATACGAGCCAGCCAATCGCAAAGCCCGCGGCGAATAAAACCGCCAGAAGGCTCGATACACGATACTCGCCCTGCGCCAGCAGATAGTTAAACGTCACCTGTTGATCGTTTTGTGCACCCAATGTGACTGAAATGACAAAAATCGCCAATACCAGTAAGAAAATGAGTAAATATTTCACATTACTTCCCGTTATGTGGTTCAAGCGAATAAAGTGTGTTCAACTCACCGCAATCAGCCTTATAAACTACCATTTTAGTGACGGGCGCGAAACGGAAAAAGTGACGCGCCAGTCATGGATTTATGGGCAAAACACGGAATATCAACCGTCAGGCGTCGCTTTGGTCCCTTTCGGCGATCTCTTCTTCCTCGACCGGCGGTGGCGTTAACGGACCGCAGATGCGTTCAGCAAGCCATGTTGCCAGCGTCACAAGCAGCCATGAGATCAGCGTAGCCACCACCAAATCCCGCGGCCAGTGCATCCCCAGCAGCAAACGACTGCCCATCACCCCTGTGGCCCAGACCAGTAAAATCGCGATCGTGACCGTACGTCGCCGTGGCCAAAGCAGCCCTACTCCCAGTAACGCCCAGCTGGCGGCAAACATGGTATGGCCGGAAGGAAAAGCAAACCCGGTCTCTTTTTGCCAGTGTTTACGTAAGAACTTCGGGATATCCTGCTGTTCCGCAAGCTGTTCTTTGACCAGCGCACCACGATCTTTACGTTTTAAATTGTAGAACTCATCCACCGGAACATGGTGCGCTTTTTCCAGCCAGACGACAAAAGGACGCGGCTCCTGGACATGATCTTTAACCCAGGACTTCACGCCCTGACCGATGAGGATCGCCCCACCGAGTATCGCAAAGAGCATCAGCGCCGCACGCAGACGAAAGCGCAAACACCACAGAAACCAGGCGCAAAGGATCACATGCGTGATAATTCCCCACGGCTGGGTGACCGTCTCCGTTATCCAGTATAATGTTTTCAGCCATGTGGCGTTCTGCCCCGGCTGCCACATCCAGCCTGAGACCCATACGGCCAGCGGCATAATAAGTAGAATGGCCGCACCTGCTGCCGTACGTCTGGCGATTGAAAGCATGTCTTCTCCTTTTTCGCTAAGCACCACAATCATAACTGAAATTCATCTGTTGGGTGGATATGTCGGATCGTGCGTTTAACGTCCATATAGCATGGCGCCCATTAGGCGAACGTGCTGAGCTTGTGGCAAAATGAACAGATACAGAAAGCCAAACAGGCGAAAGGCACGAAACGTGTCAGCCTACTCTGGAGAATCACATGCAGCTTAAACGTGTGGCAGAAGCCAAACTGCCAACCCCATGGGGCGATTTCCTGATGGTGGGATTTGAAGAACTGGCAACCGGACAGGATCATGTCGCGCTGGTGTTCGGTGACATTTCAGGACAGACGCCGGTACTCTCTCGCGTACATTCGGAGTGTCTGACTGGCGATGCCTTGTTCAGCCTGCGCTGTGATTGCGGTTTCCAGCTTGAAGCAGCCCTTTCTCACATCGCTGAAGAAGGTCGTGGGGTGCTGCTTTATCACCGTCAGGAAGGTCGTAATATTGGCCTGCTGAATAAAATCCGCGCCTACGCGCTGCAGGATCAGGGATACGATACGGTTGAAGCGAACCACCAGCTCGGGTTTGCCGCCGATGAGCGCGACTTTACCCTGTGCGCCGATATGTTCAAGCTTCTTGGGGTAGATGAGGTCCGTCTGCTGACCAATAACCCGAAAAAGGTGGAAATCCTGACCGAAGCGGGGATCAATATCGTCGAACGTGTTCCGCTGATTGTCGGCCGTAACCCGAAAAATGCCCACTATCTTGATACCAAAGCCGCCAAAATGGGTCACCTCCTGAGCGAGTGATCGCGAGATGCCCGGCATCGCCATCGCGAGCCGGGCTGACTGCGTCAATCCAGCATTTTACGAATCACGTAATGTAATATGCCGTCGTTCTGGTAGTAGGTCAGCTCGGTTGACGTATCAATGCGACACCGGCATTCAAGCACTTCCGTTTTACCGTCTGCTCGCGTTAACGTCACCGGAACCGTTTTACCCGGCTGCAGGTTTTGCAGACCACTAATATCAATCTGCTCTTCCCCGGTCAGTCCCAGCGTTTTACGGGTGACGCCCTGCGGGAACTCTAGCGGCAGGATCCCCATCCCGATAAGATTCGAACGGTGAATACGCTCGAAAGATTCGGCAATGACCACGCGTACCCCAAGCAGGCGCGGACCTTTCGCTGCCCAGTCTCGACTGGAGCCGGAGCCGTACTCTTTACCTGCAATCACCGCCAGCGGCGTGCCTTCCTGCTGGTATTTGACGGCGGCATCATAAATCGAAACCACTTCCGTGCCAGGTAAATGACGCGTCATGCCCCCTTCCACACCCGGAACCATTTCGTTGCGGATGCGAATGTTGGCAAACGTCCCGCGCATCATCACTTCGTGGTTACCACGACGCGATCCGTAGGAGTTGAAGTCCCGGCGTTCCACCCCACGGCTTTGCAGATAGCGCCCTGCCGGACTGTCGGCTTTGATACTGCCCGCCGGCGAGATGTGGTCCGTGGTAACGGAGTCGCCCAGCATCGCCAGAATACGCGCCCCGTGGATATCCTTAAGCGGAGCAGGTTCAGCCAGCATGTCATCAAAGAACGGTGACAGACGAATATAGGTCGAATCATCCTGCCAGCCATACGTATCCGAGCCCACGACGTTAATTGTTTTCCATTCCGGTGTGCCTTCAAACACTTCCGCATATTCTTTGCGGAACATTTCGGTTGAGACCTTTTCAACGGCTCGCGCGATGTCGCGTGAAGACGGCCAGATATCTTTCAGGTAAACAGGCTCGTTCTTGCGATCGTGACCAATCGGGTCTGTGGTGAGATTGATATTCATGTTTCCCGCCAGCGCGTAAGCCACAACCAGCGGCGGCGAGGCCAGCCAGTTGGTTTTCACCAGCGGATGAATACGCCCTTCAAAGTTGCGGTTACCGGAAAGAACCGCACCCACGGTAAGATCGCCCTGCTTGATCGCCGTTTCAATCGGCTCAGGCAGCGGACCGGAGTTACCGATACAGGTAGTACATCCGTAACCCACGAGGTTAAAGCCCAGCTCGTCAAGGTACGGGGTGAGTTTTGCCTGCGCCAGGTAATCTGAAACCACTTTAGAGCCCGGGGCCAGCGAAGCCTTAACCCACGGCTGCGGTTTCAGGCCAAGCTCAACGGCTTTTTTGGCCAACAGCCCCGCGGCCATCAAAACGCTTGGGTTCGAGGTGTTGGTGCAGGAGGTGATAGCGGCAATAACCACCGCGCCATCCGGAAGTTGATACTGATGTCCGTTCAGGACATAGTCTATTGGACGGTGATCTTTTTTCGCGACATTGACTTCCAGTTCATTGCTGGCGGCAAAAGCTTTTGGAACGTCCGGTAACGCGACCCGATCCTGCGGGCGTTTTGGCCCGGCAAGGCTCGCCTCGACGCTTCCCATATCCAGCTCAAGCGTGCTGGTAAATACCGGCTCATCACCCGGGTTTCGCCACATCCCCTGCGCTTTAGTGTAGGCCTCGACCAGCGCGACCTGCTCTTCACTGCGACCACTCAGGCGCATATATTCCAGCGTGACGTCATCGATGGGGAAGAAGCCACAGGTCGCGCCATATTCCGGCGCCATATTGGCGATCGTGGCGCGATCGGCCAGCGGCAGCGAATCCAGTCCGTCACCGTAGAATTCAACAAATTTACCCACCACCCCATGCTTACGCAGCATCTGGGTGACGGTTAACACCAGGTCGGTCGCGGTAATGCCTTCCGACAGCTTACCGGTGAGCTTGAAGCCCACCACATCAGGAATGAGCATCGACACCGGCTGACCAAGCATAGCCGCTTCCGCTTCAATACCCCCGACGCCCCACCCCAGCACACCGAGGCCGTTAATCATGGTGGTATGTGAATCCGTCCCGACCAGCGTATCCGGATAAGCCACCCACTCTTTATCCTGCAATTCACTCCAGACGGCTTTGCCCAGATATTCGAGGTTAACCTGATGGCAAATACCGGTTCCAGGCGGAACCACGCTAAAGCGGCTGAACGCCTGTTGCCCCCATTTCAGGAAGACATAGCGCTCGTGGTTACGTTCCATCTCCAGACGTACGTTTTCACCAAAAGCGTCATCATTACCAAAGTGGTCAACGGTCACGGAGTGGTCAATCACGAGGTCAACGGGAGAAAGCGGATTCACTTTTGCCGTATCGCCCCCGAGGCGCTTAACGGCTTCGCGCATGGCGGCTAAATCAACCACGGCAGGAACACCGGTAAAGTCCTGCATCAGGACCCTCGCCGGGCGATAGGCTATTTCTCTGTCGGCATGGGCACTCTTCAGCCACCCCGCCAGCGCCTGGATATCCTCAAGGGTGACGGAATCGCCATCCTGCCAGCGTAAGAGGTTTTCCAGCAAAACTTTCAAGGACTTGGGTAAACGCGAAATGTCCCCAAGCGTTCTGGCAGCCAGTGGCAGGCTATAGTAATGCCAGGTTTTGTTTTCTGCCTGTAATGTGTCCTTACTGGCTTCGCGTAGGGTTAACGACATAAGCTCCTCCTTAATTACAGAGATGTCCTGACAATCATCAGGGCTGTAATTAAAGATAACACAAAGATGTCGTAACGTTTTGATAACAACCCGAATTGATAAATTTAGGAATGGTCCAGTGAAGTGCGAAAACAAAAAACCCCGCCGCAGCGAGGTTTTGGATTTACAGGAAGGCCAGCCAGATGAGCTGAGACCAGAACAGGATCGACACAGAAAAAACGCCGAGCCATGACCAGTATTTGTGAGACATCATGTTATTCATCATAGGGTACACCAGGCATTATTTTTAAAAAGGCTCCGAGGTTAGCCCTCAGTTCTATATTGCTGATGTGTATTTATTAAAGAGTACAAAGGTGCAGAGTCTTTATTCAGACTATTTGCATCATTACGCAATTAACTAAATTATTGTTTTTTGGGTTCGTCTTCTGCGAACACATCAATAAAGGCTTGCTGCTGTGGCGTCAGTTTCCAGGACGCGGGGACAACGGTCGCAGGTGCTTTGCGTCCTTTGTGACCACTGTCACGATGCTGACACATCTGTTTTACCGTTTCTGTACGTACCGTCACTGCCATATTCAACCCCAATATTTCCAGGCAAGGAGAGCAACCACTACCCAAAACAGGGCGGAGACGAGAAAGACCGCCAGCCAGGCTTTACGCTTGAGCGCAGGATCCCTTTGCGGTTCTTCACTTCCTGAAGGCATTGCTAACCTCATACAATCGATATCGCTTATCATTTAGGACCAAACAATTGGTACAATTAATCATCTGTTGAGATAAATCCTAAAGAAACTTTAGCCGAAAAGCCAGTGAATTTACGCATCAATAGGTGGGAAATATTCAATCTTTTGACCAGAAATAAATAATTGAAAAGAAATATTTGCGTAGCCGTAAATTAGTTTCTACTTTTGTCGCCAATTCACGACATTAAAACCATACAGATTAAATGGGTAATGACATTATATGGCAGGGAAAATGTAGATGATGATAATTATGATTTAGCTTTAAGGAGTTAATTCGGTATCTTTCCGTGAGGGAAAGATACCGGGAGTGATTATTTTGCCGGAAGTTTGATGTCTTTAAACATCTCTTCAATATCTTCATTTGAACGTAATGCAACCGCCGTATCGACCACGTCACGCGTTAAATGCGGGGCAAAGCGTTGAATAAAATCATACATATAGCTGCGCAGGAAGGTGCTGCGACGGAAACCAATTTTGGTCGTGCTGTGGCTGAAAATATCGTGCGCATCAAGACGAACCAAATCCGGGTCTGAAACCGGGTCGACGGCCATGCTGGCAATCACCCCAACGCCCAGGCCAAGCCGCACATAGGTTTTAATGACATCAGCATCCGTGGCGGTAAAGACAATGCGCGGCGTTAAACCCGCCCGGTTAAAGGCTGTATCAAGCTCAGAGCGTCCGGTGAAGCCGAAGGTGTATGTCACTAAAGGATATTGCGCCAGCTCTTCAATAGTCACCGACCCTTTCCCCGCCAGCGGATGATCCGGGGTAACTACAATAGAACGGTTCCAGTGGTAGCACGGTAGCATAACCAGATCGTCATACAGGTGAAGCGCTTCTGTCGCGATGGCAAAGTCCGCGTTGCCCTTTGAAACCGCTTCAGCGATTTGCGTGGGCGAGCCCTGATGCATATGCAAAGAGACGCGCGGATAACGTTCTATAAAGCCCTTAATAACGCCTGGCAGCGCATAACGCGCCTGAGTATGCGTTGTGGCAATATAAAGCGAGCCTTTATCCGGCCAGGTATGTTCACCCGCCACGGATTTAATAGCGTCAACTTTGGAGAGGACTTCCCGGGCAATACGAATGATTTCCTGCCCGGCGGGTGTCACCTGCGTGAGGTGCTTACCGCTGCGAGCGAAAATCTGGATACCTAATTCGTCCTCCAGCATACGAACCTGTTTGCTGATGCCCGGTTGCGAGGTATATAACCCCTCAGCGGTAGAAGAGACGTTAAGGTTGTGATTTACCACCTCAACGATATAACGAAGCTGCTGTAATTTCATGCCAGACCATCCGATTTAGCGCACGCGGTCAATCGCTTAAGACGATTTGATAATAAGAAAAGGGTTAACTATAACCACTATATCATTTATAGCCTGACTGTATAGTACGGAACAAAAAATAATAACAAGGTAATAAAAAAGGGCCGGAAGTCCGGCCCTTTTACAGGTAAGTTACGGTAAGGGAAGATTATTTCTTGCCTTCAACCCATTTTCCGTCGACAAAGAAGGCGGACCAGCCGGTCGCTTTCCCCTCTTTCTCAGCCGCAACGTACTGCTGTTTTGTTTTACGGCTAAAACGTACCACCGTTTTATTGCCTTCAGGATCCTGCTGTGGCGCATCGGCCAGATAACGCAGTTTCTCAGGCAGACGGTCGCGGAAGCGATGCAGCTCTTCCACCAGCGGCGCGCGGGTTTCACGCGATTTCGGGAAGGTGTTGGCCGCGAGGAAGACCCCGGCAGCACCGTCACGCAGCACGAAATAGGCGTCAGACTTCTCACACGGCAATTCTGGCAGCGGAACTGGATCTTCCTTCGGCGGCGCGACTTCACCGTTACGCAGAATCTTACGGGTGTTCTTACACTCGTCGTTGGTGCACGCCATGTATTTCCCGAAACGCCCCATTTTCAGGTGCATTTCCGAGCCACACTTCTCGCACTCAACGATAGGGCCGTCATAGCCTTTGATGCGGAACTCACCCTCTTCGATCTCATAACCATCACACGTTGGGTTATTCCCGCAGACGTGCAATTTGCGTTTCGGATCGATCAGGTAGCTGTCCATCGCCGTGCCACATTTCTTACAACGACGTTTGGCACGCAGGGCATTGGTTTCTGCATCGTCACCTTCCAGCACGTTAAGAACTTCGTTCTCAGGTACCAGGTTGATGGTGGTTTTGCAGCGCTCTTTCGGCGATAACGCATAGCCGGAGCAACCGAGGAAGACGCCTGTTGTCGCAGTACGGATCCCCATCTTACGGCCACAGGTTGGGCAATCGATGCTGGTCAGTACCATCTGGTTAGGCAGCATGCCGCCCTCTTCAGGATCTTTCTCCGCTTTTTCAAGCTGGTTGGTAAAGTCGCTGAAGAAGCTGTCGAGCACTTTCTTCCATTCCGCCTGATGGCTGGCAACCTGGTCAAGGCTGTCTTCCATCTGTGCGGTAAAGTCGTAGTTCATCAACTCGCGGAAGTTGGCTTCCAGACGGTCGGTTACGATCTCACCCATTTTTTCAGCGTAGAAACGGCGGTTTTCAACACGCACATAGCCACGATCCTGAATGGTCGAAATGATTGACGCATAGGTTGACGGACGACCAATACCGCGTTTTTCCAGCTCTTTTACCAGCGATGCTTCGCTAAAGCGCGCAGGCGGCTTGGTAAAGTGCTGAGCTGGCACGAGGTCAACCAGAGAGAGTTCATCCCCTTTGTTCACCGCCGGCAGCGTTCGGTCTTCGTCGCCTTTACGCAGTGCAGGCATGACTTTCGTCCAGCCATCGAAACGCAGGATACGGCCACGCGCTTTCAGACGGAAATCACCCGCACCAACGGTAAGCGTAGTGGAATCGTACTGCGCGGGTGTCATTTGACACGCGACGAACTGGCGCCAGATAAGCTGGTACAGCTTCTGGGCGTCGGCTTCCATATCCTTCAGCGATTCCGCTAACACAGAGACGTCAGAAGGACGAATGGCTTCGTGCGCTTCCTGTGAGTTCTCTTTGCTGGCGTACTGGTTAGCGCTTTCCGGCAGGTATTTCTTACCGAAATTGTCACCGATATAGCCGCGCACCATGTTAACCGCATCCTGACTGAGGTTAGTCGAGTCGGTACGCATGTAGGTGATGTAACCCGCTTCATACAAGCGCTGGGCCATCATCATGGTTTTCTTCACGCCATAACCCAGACGCGTGCTTGCAGCCTGTTGCAGCGTAGAGGTAATAAACGGTGCACCAGGCTTACTGCTGGTCGGTTTGTCTTCACGCTCCAGAACCTGATAGCGTGCTTTTTCCAGCAGCGCCACCGCGGCCATGGTCTGGTCACGGTTTTCAGGACGGAAAGGCTTGTCGTTCTGATGGCTCACCTGCAGCGGCAGAGCATCCCCGCCCGGCGTGGTGACATTCGCGTCGACTTCCCAGAACTCTTCTGGCACAAACGCTTTAATTTCGCGTTCACGTTCAACGACAAGACGCACGGCAACGGATTGCACACGGCCTGCGGACAGACCACGGGCAATCTTTTTCCACAGCAGTGGAGACACCATGTAGCCCACAACACGGTCCATAAAGCGACGTGCCTGCTGCGCGTTTACACGGTCAATGTTCAGTTCGCCCGGCTTTTCAAACGCCTGACGAATCGCATTCTTCGTAATTTCGTTAAACACTACACGGCTGTAGCGTTTGTCATCACCACCGATAACTTCCCGCAGGTGCCACGCAATGGCTTCCCCTTCGCGGTCAAGGTCGGTTGCGAGATAGATGTGGTCTGCTTTTTCAGCAAGCTGCTTCAGCTCATTAACGACTTTTTCTTTCCCGGGCAGCACTTCGTATTGTGCATCCCAGTTGTGCCATGGGTTAACACCCATGCGGTTGACAAGCGCGCTACGTTCATCCTTTTTAGGCTTTTTAGCCCCTTTGGTGGAGGTAGAGTCTGCGCTCTTTTTGCTGGCTGAGCCACTGGTCGGCAAATCGCGGATATGACCCACGCTGGACTTAACCACGTAGTCATTACCCAGATACTTATTGATCGTTTTGGCTTTTGCCGGGGACTCAACGATGACGAGAGCTTTACCCATATTCACCTTTACCTAATTTAATTCTTCCAGGAATACGCCGCACGTTGATTTCCCTTCCACTGACGACGCGTCATTGATATTGCGACTGCGTCAGGGGATATCAACCCCTTTGTCTTACCGAACGTCAGAGAAAAGACGCCCAGGTGATTGAGTTTTCGGGTATTTTTCTCACGCCTCATATGATTCGTGACGAATTACCGGTCGAATGTCAAGCAATTCTGTTGCCAGAATGACGAAAGCGCACACTCTACCTGATAAAATCCGTTACGCAACTTTATTAGCATGCAAAAGCAAATCACGCCAGCCAGGCTCCTGCGCCTTATCCCCTCAGATTACAGGGAAAATTTGCCCCCAAAGCGCCCTCGGCGTAGACTATTGTCACTGTTTAAGGAGTGGATTATGCACAATACGACCCAACCAATTGACCGAGTCTCTCTGCTTATCGAAGCAAACAAGCTTATCCGTGATCATGAAGATACTCTGGCGGGCATTGAAGCCACCGGCGTAGAACAGCGTAATGGCGTGCTGGTTTTCAGCGGCGAATACTTCCTTGACGAACAGGGGCTACCTACCCCGAAAAGCACCGCCGTGTTTAACATGTTTAAATACCTGGCGCATACGCTTTCAGAGAAATATCACCTGGTTGATTAATGCAAAACGCGAGGCCTGAGCCTCGCGTTTTTGTTTACAGCAACGGTTTTTGTCCGCGCTGTAGCCAGCGGAGCAACAGCCGATCGGCACTTTCTGCCGCACTGTTGGTAAAGCGATCGAGCAGACGCTTGCGCTGCGTAAAGCGCACGCCCACCAGCTCACGGCCATCCATCAGGCTCAGCAGCAGGTCATCGCTGGTGCCCACTTCATCTACCAGTCCTTTCTCCTGGGCCTGGATCCCGTACCAGTGCTCCCCCGTGGCAACCTGCTCAATATCGAGCGATGGGCGCATACGGTGCACAAAGTCTTTAAAGAGGTGGTGCGTTTCATTGAGATCTTCACGGAATTTCTGACGCCCCTCTTCCGTGTTTTCACCCAGCAGCGTCAGAGTGCGTTTGTACTGCCCGGCCGTGTGCAGTTCAATGTCGATCTCTTTGTTTTTGAGGAAGCGGTTAAAGTTAGGGATTTGCGCAACCACACCGATTGAACCAATAATAGAAAACGGTGCCGCCACAATTTTATCCGCGACGCAGGCCATCATGTAGCCACCGCTCGCAGCGACTTTATCCACCGCAACGGTCAGCGGGATCTGTTTTTCACGCAGGCGCTGCAGCTGTGACGCAGCCAGTCCATAACCGTGTACCACACCGCCCGGGCTTTCAAGACGCACCACCACCTGATCCTGCGGTTTTGCCACGGCAAGAACGGCAGTGACCTCTTCGCGCAAAGAAGAAACTTCATGCGCATCCATGCTGCCTTTAAAGTCGAGCACATAGACGCGTGGCTTTGCCTCATCCTGCGGTGCATTGAGCTTTGCTTTCGCTTTTGCCGCTTTGGCTTCCTGTTTATGCTTTTTCTTCTGCGCTTTAAGCCACTGCTTCTGTTGATGGCTATCGAGCAGCGACAGAGACATATCTTCCTGCATCTCTTTATACTGCTCACTCAGGCGGGTAATGCGTAACTCCCCACGCTGACGCTTACGCTGCGTCAGGTTTACAATCAGAACGGCAATCACCGCAATGGCAATCACCACCGTTGCGATTTTGGCCAAAAACAACCCATACTGAGAAAGTAATTCCACGCGTTCCACCTTGTTTAACCACGATTCTTTCACGGCAGTGTACAACAGCCCTGCCCATGCGTCTCGCTCGTGACATTACCTCTGCGAGCCTGCTTCAGGAATCCCCTCATGGGGGTTTAAATATTTGCAAATTGTTAATTTTACAGTAATGCCTCCTGTAGACTGATTGAATTCTCATGCTAATTCGGGCATAAAGCCGAAAAGTCATAAAGAAGGCGTCATTGCGTCACTGCGCGCCAGAGGAGTCCCCGTGCATTATCAACCGCAAAAAAATCTGCTGCAAAATCGCATCATTCTGGTCACCGGTGCCAGCGACGGAATTGGTCGCGAGGCGGCCCTGACCTACGCTGACTATGGCGCGAGCGTTATTCTTATTGGTCGTAACGAAGAGAAACTGAAAAGCGTCGCGCAGGAAATAGAGGCGGCAGGCGGCATTCCGGCCCCGTGGTATACCCTCGATTTACTCACCTGCACGCCAGCAGTGTGCCAGGAGCTTGCTCACCGTATTAGCGCCCACTATCCGCGGCTGGACGGTGTCTTGCACAATGCGGGTTTGCTGGGAGAAGTCCGTCCTATGGATGAACAGGATCCCGATATCTGGCAGCAGGTGATGCAAGTCAACGTCAACGGTACGTTTTTCCTGACGCAGGCATTGCTTCCTTTATTACTTAAATCCGAGTCCGGCTCGCTGGTCTTTACCTCCTCAAGCGTAGGCCGCGAAGGTCGAGCCAACTGGGGGGCATATGCCGTCTCGAAATTCGCGACTGAAGGGATGATGCAGGTGCTGGCGGAAGAGTATCAAAGCCGCCATCTGCGCGTAAATTGCATTAACCCGGGAGGAACACGCACCAAAATGCGCGCCAGCGCCTTCCCGTCGGAAGACCCGCAGAAACTAAAAACACCCGCAGACATTATGCCGCTCTATCTCTGGCTGATGGGCGACGACAGCCGTCGTAAAACGGGGATGACCTTCGATGCCCAGCCGGGCCGTAAACCAGGGATTTCGCAATGAGTGAAGAACGTCATCAACAACGCCAGCAGCGTCTGAAGGAACAGGTCGATGCGCGCGTTGCGGCCGCACAGGACGAGCGCGGGATAATTATCGTCTTTACCGGTAACGGCAAAGGTAAAACTACCGCGGCATTTGGCACCGCCACGCGTGCTGTCGGTCACGGGCAGAAAGTGGGCGTCATTCAGTTCATCAAAGGCGAATGGCCGAACGGCGAACGTAATCTGCTTGAACCGCATGGCGTTGAATTTCAGGTGATGGCGACAGGTTTTACATGGGATACGCAGAACCGGGAAACCGATACTGCAGCTTGTCTTGCAGTCTGGGAGCACGCCAAAAGAATGCTGGCAGACCCCGCCCTGAATATGGTTCTGCTGGATGAGATAACCTATATGGTGGCCTACGACTATCTCCCGCTGGATGTGGTACTGGAGGCGCTACAACAACGTCCGGCGCACCAGACGGTTATCGTCACGGGGCGTGGCTGTCATCGGGAAATACTGGAGCTTGCTGATACCGTCAGCGAACTGCGTCCGGTCAAACACGCGTTTGACGCGGGAATCAAAGCGCAAATCGGTATTGATTACTAAGAAAAAAGCCCGGTGATCATCACCGGGCTTTTATGTTAACCGTTGTTGTTACGGCTGCCAGAGCGGCGGTTGCTGCTCACCTGGCTATGGCGTTTCACCGCACGACGGATCTGATTCGCCTTCATACGACGACGATCTTTTTCCACCGCCACTTTAGAGGTGGTTTCTGGCGTCAGGCCAACCAGTTCACGCAGGTAGTTAGTCTGTGTCAGATCCAGCTCGGTATAACCACCCCGTGGCAGACCTTTTGGCAGCAGGATGTCGCCATAACGGACACGGATCAGACGGCTCACCTGAACGCCTACCGCTTCCCAAAGACGACGCACTTCGCGGTTACGGCCTTCAGTCAGGGTAACGTTGTACCACTGGTTAATGCCTTCGCCACCGGTGAATTTGATGGTTTTAAATGCCGCAGGACCGTCTTCCAGCTGAACGCCGCGTGACAGATCGCGCAGTTTATTCTCATCAACCTGGCCGAAGACACGCACGGCGTATTCGCGTTCCACTTCACGGCTAGGGTGCATCAGACGGTTTGCCAGTTCACCATCAGTGGTAAACAGCAGCAGGCCGCAGGTATTCACGTCCAGACGCCCCACGGCAATCCAGCGAGCACCGCGCAGTTTAGGCAGACGATCAAACACCGTCGGGCGACCTTCAGGGTCGTTGCGCGTGCACAGCTCGCCTTCTGGCTTGTAATACGCCAGCACGCGGCAAATCTGCTCAGCGGACTCTTTCACGGAGATAAGATGACCGTCGATGCGGATCTTCAATCCCGGTACGATTTCTACGCGGTCACCCAGCGTGGCGATTTTACCGTCCACACTCACGCGACCCGCTTCAATAATGGCTTCGATTTCACGGCGTGAACCGTGGCCGGCACGCGCCAGCACTTTCTGTAACTTCTCGCTCATTGAGCTTCCTCAGGTGTCGCCTTCACAGGCGTCGAATCAGGTCAAAAGAGGGCTCAGCCCTGCTTTGATGGCCGCGTAGTATATCTGCTTACACCCTTACAAGAAAGGCTTAACATCACCCACGCCTTCACGAATGACTTCTGGCGCATCTTCGGTTAAGTCAACAACGGTGGTTGGCTGCTGACCAAGGTAGCCGCCATGAATAATCAACTCGACCACCTTTTCCAGACGGTCTTTAATCTCTTCGGGATCGGATTCGGTGAACTCGCTGCCAGGCAACATTAAAGAAGTCGAAAGCATCGGCTCGCCGAGGGTTTCCAGCAGCGCCTGCGCAATCGGGTTGGACGGTACGCGCATCCCGATGGTTTTACGCTTTTCCTGTAACAGTCGGCGCGGCACTTCCTTGGTTCCTTTAAGAATAAAGGTGTAGTTGCCCGGCGTGTTATTTTTGATCAGACGAAACGCCACGTTATCGACATACGCGTAGGTCGACAGTTCAGAAAGATCGCGGCACATCAGGGTAAAGTTATGGCCGTCCGGCAGCTGACGAATGCGGCAAATGCGCTCCATCGCCCCTTTGTCTTCAATTTTACAGCCCAGCGCGTAGCCAGAATCGGTCGGGTAGACAATCACGCCGCCTTTGCGAACGATCTCCACGGCCTGATTAATTAAGCGTGGCTGCGGGTTATCCGGATGAATATAGAAAAACTGACTCATACTTCCCTCTCTTCAATTTTCTGCGGCTGTTCCCAGAGCTGCCAGACAGGCTCAACGCCTGCGGGCAACCAGAGCTTGCGTCCCAGCTCGATCCACGCACAGGGTTGATGGAAATCCGACCCTTGCGAACCCAGCAGACCGAACTGACGCGCGTAGGTTGCGAGCTGTGCACGCTCATTGGGCGCCTGCTGACACTGGGCGACTTCCATCGCCTCACCGCCACATTCGGCAAAGTGTGCCAGCAGTCTTTTCAGCCACTTAGCAGAAAGATTATACCGCCCCGGATGGGCGAGCACGGCCTTACCGCCAGAATGATGAATGACATCAATAGCTTGTTCTATTGTACACCACTGTGGCGGAACGTAACCGGTTTTCCCGCGTGCCAGATATTTTTTAAACACGTCCGCCATCGTCGTGGCTTTGCCCGCCTCAACCAGAAAACGGGCAAAATGGCCGCGCGTCACCGCCCCACCGTTTGCCAGTTTCTGTGCACCTTCCAGCGCTCCGGGAATATGCGCTTTTTCCAGTCGCTCACCAATCATTTCGGCGCGTTCGTTGCGGCGCGATTTTTGTTCTTGCAAAAACGCACGCATTGCCGGATGTTCAATATCGATATTGAGGCCAACAATGTGTATTTCGTGATTTTCCCAGACTGTCGAAATTTCGACGCCGGGCACCAGATTCAGCGCCAGTCCGCTGCGGGCAATTTCGGCGCGCGCCGCGGGAATAGCATCTGTCGTATCGTGATCGGTTATCGCCAGCGTGCCGACACGCATTTCAACGGCGCGATGAACCAGGGCTTCGGGTGTCAGCAGGCCATCAGAGGCCTGAGTATGGCTGTGTAAATCATAAATTACGGCGTAGGTGGTATCGCTCAAAGCACTTCCCATAGCAGGTTAAAGACATCCGAAACCCCTATGATAACGGCTTGGCGCGAAATTCTGAAATCAAGGGTTGACAACTTGCCATCGAACTAGTTAACTAGTACGCAAGTTCACACGAGAAAGGTATCTGAAAATGACAGCACATTTCACTCTGCACGGTTGGTGGCGCACATCCTGATTATCGGGCAGTGTCACACGTCTGCAAAATGCAAACAGATACCCAGCCCGCGACTAAGCGGGCTTTTTTTTGAACAGAATAAATGAGAACAACATAATGCAAACAGCCAAACCACACCTCGAATTGCTGACCTGCGAGGCGGTCTATCGCCACAACCCAACCGCGCTGTTTCATCAGGTCTGCGGTGCGCGTCCGGCAACGTTGCTGCTGGAATCCGCGGATATTGACAGTAAAGACGATCTTAAGAGCCTGCTGCTGGTCGACAGCGCATTGCGCATTACCGCGCTGGGTGACACTGTCACGATTAAGGCGCTCTCTGAGAACGGTGCCGCGCTGCTGCCACTGCTGGACGCCTCCCTCCCAGCGGGCATCGAGAATGAACGTCACCCGGAAGTGCGGGTACTGCATTTCCCGCCTGTCAGCCAACTGCTGGACGAAGATGCACGCCTCTGTTCTTTGTCAGTCTTCGATGCCTTCCGCCTGCTGCAAAACCTGGTCTCGGTACCAGAAGATGAACGCGAAGCGATGTTCTTTGGCGGGCTGTTTGCTTACGATCTGGTCGCCGGTTTCGAAGACCTGCCGGAAACCGAACAGGGCAACCGCTGCCCTGACTACTGCTTCTACCTGGCCGAAACCCTGCTGGTGATCGACCATCAGAAAAAATACACCCGTATTCAGGCGAGCCTGTTCACGCCATCCGTGACCGAGAAAACACGTCTTGAGCAGCGCATTGCTCAGCTGCAACAGCAAATGACCGAAGCGCCACCCGCACTGCCGGTTCAGCATGTAGAGAAGATGACCTGTGAGGTTAACCAGACCGACGATCAGTACGGTGCCGTGGTGCGTCAGATGCAAAAGGCGATTCGCGCCGGGGAAATTTTCCAGGTCGTCCCGTCCCGTCGTTTCTCACTGCCCTGCCCGTCGCCGCTGGCGGCCTATGACGTGCTGAAAAAGAGCAACCCAAGCCCGTATATGTTCTTTATGCAGGATAACGAGTTCACCCTGTTTGGTGCGTCACCGGAAAGCTCCCTGAAATACGACGCCACCAGCCGCCAGATCGAGATCTACCCGATTGCCGGTACACGTCCGCGCGGGCGTCGCGCCGATGGCTCTCTGGATCGCGATCTCGACAGCCGTATCGAACTGGAAATGCGCACCGACCACAAAGAGCTCTCCGAGCACCTGATGCTGGTTGACCTGGCGCGTAACGATCTGGCCCGCATTTGTACTCCCGGCAGCCGCTATGTGGCTGACTTAACGAAAGTCGACCGTTACTCCTTCGTGATGCACCTGGTCTCCCGCGTGGTGGGTGAACTGCGCAACGACCTCGACGTGCTGCACGCCTATCGCGCCTGCATGAATATGGGCACCCTGAGCGGTGCGCCGAAAGTCCGTGCGATGCAGCTTATCGCCGCCGCCGAAGGGCGTCGTCGTGGCAGCTATGGCGGTGCGGTGGGTTATTTCACCGCGCACGGTGACCTTGATACCTGCATCGTTATCCGCTCTGCCTATGTTGAAGACGGCATTGCCACCGTCCAGGCGGGCGCCGGGGTGGTTCTTGATTCTGTTCCGCAGTCTGAAGCTGACGAAACGCGCAATAAAGCTCGCGCGGTATTGCGCGCCATCGCTACCGCACACCATGCACAGGAGATTTTCTGATGGCTGACATTCTGCTGCTCGATAATATCGACTCCTTTACCTATAACCTGGCAGATCAGCTGCGTGCGAATGGTCACAACGTCGTTATCTATCGTAACCACGTGCCGGCGCAAACCCTGATTGAGCGTCTGGCAACCATGCAAAACCCGGTGCTGATGCTCTCTCCTGGCCCCGGCGCCCCCAGTGAAGCGGGCTGTATGCCTGAACTTCTGACCCGTATGCGCGGCAAGTTGCCTATTATCGGCATCTGCCTGGGGCATCAGGCGATTGTTGAAGCCTATGGCGGATACGTCGGCCAGGCGGGTGAAATCCTGCACGGTAAAGCCTCCAGCATTGAACATGACGGTCAGGCGATGTTTGCCGGGCTGCCGAATCCGCTGCCGGTGGCGCGCTACCACTCGCTGGTCGGCAGCAACATCCCGGCAGGCCTGACCATTAACGCCTCGTTCGAAGGCATGGTGATGGCCGTACGTCACGATACCGATCGTGTCTGTGGGATGCAGTTCCATCCGGAGTCAATCCTCACCTCTCACGGCGCGCGTCTGCTGGAACAGACCCTGGACTGGGCGCTGCAGAAACTGGAACAGACCAACACCCTGCAACCTGTTCTGGAAAAATTGTATCAGGCACAGACCCTGAGCCAGCAGGAGAGCCACCAGCTCTTCTCCGCCGTGGTTCGCGGTGAACTGAAGCCTGAACAACTGGCGGCCGCGCTGGTGAGCATGAAAGTTCGCGGTGAAAGCCCGCAGGAAATTGCCGGTGCGGCAACGGCGCTGCTGGAAAATGCCGCCCCGTTCCCGCGCCCGGACTACATGTTTGCGGATATCGTCGGTACCGGTGGTGACGGCAGCAACAGCATCAATATCTCCACCGCCAGCGCCTTCGTGGCGGCTGCCTGTGGTTTGAAAGTGGCGAAGCACGGTAACCGCAGCGTCTCCAGCCGGTCGGGATCGTCGGACCTGCTGGCCGCATTCGGCATCAATCTCGAGATGAACGCCGAACGTTCGCGTGAAGCCCTGGACGACCTGGGCGTCTGCTTCCTGTTTGCGCCGAAATATCACACCGGTTTCCGCCATGCGATGCCGGTTCGCCAGCAGCTTAAAACCCGCACGCTGTTTAACGTGCTCGGCCCGCTGATCAACCCGGCCCATCCGCCGCTGGCGCTGATTGGCGTCTACAGCCCGGAGCTGGTTCTGCCGATTGCAGAGACCCTGCGCGTGCTGGGTTATCAACGTGCCGCGGTGGTTCACAGTGGGGGAATGGATGAAGTGTCGCTGCATGCGCCAACGCTGGTGGCCGAACTTCGCGACGGTGAAATCCTGAGCTATCAGCTGGAGGCGAGCGACTTTGGTTTAACGCCTTACCATCAGGAAGCGCTGGCGGGCGGCACGCCTGAAGAAAACCGTGACATTCTGACGCGCTTATTACAAGGTAAAGGTGAGGTCGCCCACGAGGCCGCCGTCGCTGCCAACGTCGCGATGCTGATGCGTTTGCACGGCGAGGAAGACCTCAAAGCCAACGCACAAAAAGTTCTGAACGTACTGCGCTCAGGTGCAGCTTACGATCGCGTTACCGCACTTGCGGCAAGAGGGTAAAGAATGCAGACCGTTTTAGCGAAAATCGTTGCCGATAAGGCCATCTGGGTGGAAGCACGTAAAGCACAGCAGCCGCTGGCCAGCTTCCAGAATGACGTTGTCCCGAGCAGCCGTCGTTTCTATGATGCTCTGCAGGGCGCACGCACCGCGTTTATTCTTGAGTGCAAAAAAGCGTCCCCGTCGAAAGGCGTTATCCGTGACGATTTCGATCCGGCGCGAATTGCCGGTATCTACAAACATCATGCGTCAGCCATCTCCGTGCTGACGGATGAGAAGTATTTCCAGGGCAGCTTCGATTTCCTGCCTGTTGTCAGCGGGATCGCGCCACAACCGATCCTGTGCAAAGACTTTATTATCGACCCGTATCAGATCTGGCTGGCACGCTTTTACCAGGCCGATGCTTGCCTGCTGATGCTCTCAGTGCTGGATGACGAACAGTATCGCCAGCTCGCTGCGGTTGCGCACAGTCTGAATATGGGCGTGCTGACCGAAGTGAGCAACGAAGAGGAGCTGGAACGCGCCATTGCGCTGAAAGCCAAAGTGGTCGGCATCAACAACCGCGATCTGCGTGACCTGTCGATTGACCTGAACCGCACGCGCCAGCTGGCGCCGCGTCTGGGCTCTGGCGTCACCGTGATCAGTGAATCCGGTATTAACAGCTACGCACAGGTCCGCGAGCTGAGCCATTTCGCCAACGGTTTCCTGATTGGTTCAGCAATGATGGAACATGACGATCTCAATGCCGCGGTGCGCCGCGTACTGTTGGGTGAAAACAAAGTGTGCGGCTTGACCCGTGAAGAGGATGCCCTGGCCGCGTATGAAGCCGGTGCGATTTACGGCGGGCTGATTTTTGTCGCCTCCTCCCCTCGCGTGGTGACCGAAGCGCAGGCGCGTCAGGTGATGACGGCAGCGCCACTCAGCTATGTGGGGGTCTTTCGCAACGCGGATATCGCCGACGTGGTAGCAAAAGCCGAAGCGTTATCTCTGCATGCGGTGCAGCTTCATGGCAACGAAGATCAGGCCTATATCGATGCCCTGCGCAGCGCACTGGCACCTCAGGTGCAAATCTGGAAAGCGCAGAGCGTGGGCGACAGGTTGCCTGAGCGTAACCTGAATCATGTTGATAAATACGTACTCGATAATGGCCAGGGCGGCACGGGACAGCGTTTTGACTGGTCCCTGTTGCACGGCGAAGTGCTGGACAATGTTTTGCTGGCGGGTGGACTTAGCCCGGATAACTGCGTGGAAGCCGCCAAAGCGGGCTGCGCGGGCCTCGATTTCAATTCAGGCGTAGAGTCGCAACCGGGCATCAAAGATGCCAGTAAGCTGGCCTCGGTATTTAAAACTCTGCGTGCATATTAAGGAAGAGAAGATGACGACATTACTAAACCCCTATTTTGGTGAGTTCGGCGGGATGTACGTCCCGCAAATCCTGATGCCCGCCCTGCGCCAGCTGGAAGAAGCGTTCGTGAGCGCGCAGAAAGATCCGGCGTTTCAGGCTGAGTTTACCGACCTGCTGAAAAACTACGCTGGCCGTCCAACGGCCCTGACGAAATGCCGTAACCTGACCGAAGGCACCAAAACTACGCTGTATCTTAAGCGTGAAGATTTGCTGCACGGCGGCGCGCATAAAACCAACCAGGTGTTGGGTCAGGCGCTGCTTGCAAAACGGATGGGTAAAACCGAAATCATCGCTGAAACTGGCGCAGGCCAGCACGGGGTGGCATCAGCCCTTGCCAGCGCCCTTCTCGGTCTGAAATGCCGCATCTACATGGGCGCAAAAGACGTTGAGCGCCAGTCACCTAACGTATTCCGTATGCGTCTGATGGGCGCTGAAGTGATCCCGGTGCACAGCGGCTCCGCGACGCTGAAGGATGCGTGTAACGAAGCGCTGCGCGACTGGTCTGGCAGCTATGAAACCGCGCACTATATGCTTGGCACCGCTGCAGGCCCGCACCCGTTCCCGACGATTGTGCGTGAATTCCAGCGCATGATTGGCGAAGAGACCAAAGCGCAGATCCTGGAAAAAGAGGGTCGCCTGCCGGATGCGGTGATCGCCTGCGTTGGCGGTGGCTCTAACGCTATCGGCATGTTCGCTGATTTCATCGACGAAACCAGCGTCGGGCTGATTGGCGTTGAACCTGCAGGCCACGGAATTGAAACCGGTGAGCACGGCGCACCGTTGAAACATGGTCGCGTTGGGATCTACTTCGGTATGAAAGCACCGATGATGCAGACCGATGACGGCCAGATTGAAGAGTCATACTCTATCTCGGCAGGCCTGGATTTCCCTTCCGTTGGGCCTCAGCATGCCTTCCTGAACAGTACCGGTCGTGCGGACTACGTTTCCATTACCGATGACGAAGCCCTGGAGGCGTTTAAAACGCTCTGTCGCCACGAAGGGATCATTCCTGCCCTGGAGTCCTCTCACGCCCTGGCGCATGCGCTAAAAATGATGAAAGAGAACCCGGAAAAAGAGCAACTGCTGGTGGTTAACCTTTCCGGTCGCGGTGATAAAGACATCTTCACCGTTCACGATATTTTGAAAGCACGAGGGGAAATCTGATGGAACGCTACGATAACGCATTTGCATCACTGAAATCTCGCCAGGAAGGCGCGTTCGTTCCCTTCGTGACGCTGGGTGATCCGGGTCCTGAGCAGTCGCTGAAAATTATCGACACCCTGATTGAGGCCGGTGCCGATGCGCTGGAGCTGGGTATTCCGTTTTCCGATCCTCTGGCCGATGGCCCGACTATCCAGAACGCAACGCTGCGGGCATTCGCGGCTGGTGTCACCCCGGGGCAATGTTTTGAGATGCTGGCCGCTATCCGCCAGAAGCACCCGACCATTCCGATTGGCCTGTTGATGTATGCTAACCTGGTCTTCAGTCGCGGTATTGATACCTTTTATGCAGAATGCGCGCGCGTGGGCGTTGACTCGGTGCTGGTGGCAGACGTACCGGTTGAAGAATCTGCGCCGTTCCGCCAGGCGGCGATGCGCCATAACGTGGCACCTATCTTCATCTGCCCACCAAACGCCGATGATGAACTGCTGCGCCAGATTGCCTCTTATGGTCGCGGGTATACCTACCTGCTCTCCCGTGCGGGTGTAACCGGCGCGGAGAACAAAGCGGCGCTGCCTCTGCATCATCTGGTCGAGAAGCTGGCTGAATACCACGCGGCCCCTCCGCTGCAGGGCTTTGGGATTTCATCTCCCGATCAGGTCACCGCGGCAATTGACGCTAACGCAGCCGGTGCAATTTCAGGCTCCGCTATCGTTAAAATCATTGAGAAGAACGTGGACAAGCCAGAGCAAATGCTGGCTGAGCTGAAAACGTTTGTGAGCGCAATGAAAGCGGCAACGCGTAAAGCGTAACCTCTCCACCGTCTGGCTCCCCGCCAGACGGTGTTTCTGCCGATCAGTTATCCGGGTTCATCGTAAGCACTATCCGGTAGCGCGCCTTTCCCTGCCGTAATCTGTCGAGCGCCTCATTTGCCTGTTCAAAGGGCATCAGCTCTGTGACTGGCAGCGTCTGAAAGAGGTGGCTGAAACGCAGCGCGCGTTCGGTTTGCGACGGGGTGCTGACAAATGAACCTGTCAGGGTGCGTTCCGCGCCAATCATCATACCCGGCATGACCTGCAACGGTGTGCGTCCGGCACCCAACAGGATCGCTTTTCCTCTGGGGGCCAGGGCTGGCAATAACGCTGAAACCGCGTCTGCATCCGGGGCAGTGGCCACAATAATCTCGACGCCGCCTTCCGCTCTCAGCCGTTCCGCCGCGTTTTCCGTCTGCGCATCGATATAGTGATGGGCGCCCAGCTGTAAAGCGTCATGCGCCTTTTCACTGCCGCGCGCAATCACGATAACCTCAAACCCCATCCTCCGGGCGTACTGAATCGCCATATGGCCTAAGCCACCAATACCGAGAATAGCCACCCTGTCTCCCGCGCTGGCACCGGATTGACGCAACGCGTTAAAGGTTGCCGTACCGGCGCATAAGATCGGGGCCGCGTGAACGGAAGTGAGCGCTGAAGGAATGGCAATCAGCGCGGTATGGCGGATAACAACATACTCGGCGTAACCTCCGTCACAGCTCAGCCCCGGCGTTAGCTGATTTTCACACAGGTGAAAAAGCCCGTTACGGCAAGGCGGGCAATGCTGGCAATATCCCCCAAGACGCCCGACGCCCACGCGCTGACCGGTGTGCCAGATCCCGGGAACTGCATCTCCTTTCCGGGTAATGTGGCCCACAATTTCATGGCCCGGAATGCGCCCGGGCTGCCCCGCTTCCGGTACCTTCTCCGCATCCTGAAGATCGGCACCACAAACCCCGCATACCTCAATTTTAATCAGTACGTCCTCGGGACCCGGCTCGGGCAACGGTCTGACGACCATTTCAAGCACGCCCGGCGAGGAAACCTGCATAGCACGAAAAGTTTTATTCACGGTATCACCTGTGATGAGCGGTGTATTAGGCGTTACGGCCAGCCATGACGCCGCCGTCAATGTCCCAGATTGCGCCGGTGACCCAGCCTGTCTTGTCAGAAAGCAGGAAGGCAACCGTTTCAGCCACATCGCCCGGCGTACCCACGCGGCCAATCGGATGGAAGCTGTCGAAGCTGTTCATCACCTCTTTTACATCGTCTTTCGGGATGAAGCCTTCATAAATTGGCGTGTGAACAACGGCCGGAGACACGGCATTGACGCGAATGCCTTTCCCGCCCAGCTCAATAGCCAGGTTTTTGGTCCACGCATGCAGGCCGGCTTTCGCCATGGAATATGCGGAAGACGGCGTGGCCCCGATGGCCTGCTGTGCCCACATAGAGCCGATATTGACGATGGAGCCTTTAATACCGGCATCAACCATATTGCGCACCACATCACGGGTGATGAAGAAGGTCGCGCGGTTGATGCTCATGTACATGTCGTAATCTGACGCTTCATGTTCAGTAAATGGTTTCGGGAAGAACACGCCAGCGGCATTGACCAGCAGGCTGATGTCTTTATGTTCAGCATTGATGGTATTCATCACGTGCTGCATACCCTCTTCTTTCATCAGGTCGGCCACGATGATGGATACCGGCCCGTCGACCGCCAGCGCCTGACGAGCCTGCTCCGCTTTGTCCTTGCGGTTCCCCACCAGCACCACGCTGCCACCGTTTTTCAGAACCCGCTTCGCCGTTTCGAAGCCCATACCGCTTGTACCACCGACCACTAACAGCTTTTTACCGGCAAAAGATGCGTTCATCGCTAACCTCTTTTAGAACATTTGGTTGTCATTGATGAAAAGCCTCGCTCCTCATCGTGTGCATCCAGAATGCCACCCTGCATCAGGGTTGACGACTGAGAAGAAATTGCGACACAGGAAAGAAAATCTTCTTCGCTCAGGTATACTGAAAGAAAGAATAAATCGGAGTACCTGCAATGCGTTCCCTGAACAGACTTAAATGGCTACATGCTTTTGAAGCGACCGCCCGTCACGGCAGCTTTACCGGTGCAGCGCAAGAGCTTGGCGTGACGCCTGCCGCAGTAGGCCAGCTTGTTCGTTCGCTCGAAGACTGGGTAGGCCACCCGCTGCTTCGCCGTACGCGGTCGGGTAAGGAGCGCCTGACGCTGGTGGATGAGGCTCAGGATGCGCTGCAGGACATTACGCAGGGCCTGGACAAGCTGGAAAGCGGGTTAAACAAACTGCGCGGACGTCGCGCACGTTCTGTCGTGGTCGTCACCGCCTCTCAGGTGCTGATGATGAACTGGCTGATGGAGCGTCTTAACCGGTTCTCAGAAACGCATGACACAATCGATCTGCGGCTTAACGTCACGGAAAAGCTGATGGACGTATCGCACGGCGAGGCGGATATCGGCATTCGCTGCGGACAGGGAGACTGGCCCGGCGTGAATAAAACCTGGCTGATGGATGAAGAGGCGGTGCTGGTCTGTAGCCCCCGCCTGGTGCCTCCGGAGAAAATTGCCTGTGGTGACTGGCTCGCCACGCAGAAGCTGATCCACGATGACACGCCGCACCCGGGCGCGAATTTTCCCTCATGGGACGACGTTCTCCGTACCGTCAATGCCCCTGGCGCGCTGGAAAGCAGGCTGCATATTAACTCCACCTCCGCCGTGATTCTCTCGGCCCTGAGCGGCCGGGGGGTGGCGATTGTACGTCACGCGCTGGTGAAACAGCTGATTGAAACCGGGCAATTGGTTCAATTGCACCCAGACCATCGCTGGCCGTTAACATGGTCTTACTACCTGGTGACCCCGCAGCACACCGCCATGCGTGAAGAAGTAAAAATATTTCACGACTGGCTTCTTCATGACGTGGTCTCTGACAATCCATAACTCCCCCTTTTTTAAGCATCATGCAGCAAGGGTCATCGCGTACCGGCATGATGCTTCCTTCCTCAGACGACCGACATAGTTTTTCTTTTCTGCAACGCAAGATTAACTGATTTGTTGAAGATAACCGGCTTTCTCATAATCGCCCTCAACGAACGGTAAAGCAGACCGGTACCTTATCTGGCCGCCTTGCCTTAACCCTGAGCGAAGGAGAGAACGATGGCTTATCTGCAAATCAGCCTTGATATCAGTAATGAAAACCGTGCGGCAGCCGCCGGGGTCTACCAGCAATACAAAACCCCGTTCCTGACCACCATCGACGGTGCCACCTCTAAAGAACTGCTTGTTCGTGACGAGGACGTACAGGTCCTGCACGGATTTAAAACCGTGTCCCAGGCACAGGCGTATCTCAGCAGTCCGCTTTTCACCCAGGACGTCGTTGAAGCACTGAAACCATATCTGAACAGCGCGCCTGAAATCCGCATTTACGACGTCCTGTAACGGGCATTTTCTGAAACCTACACGTACCGGAGCTATGAATGTTTTTAAACTGGAATGAATATCGCACCAGCCTGCTGGCCACCGTCGGGAAATTTGCCAGACTGCAGCCTGAATTTATGAAAGGCTTACAGCAGATGGATAAAGGGGCTTCTGAAAATCAGCACCTTGATCCCAAGACCCACGAACTGATTGCGCTGGCTGTTGCCGTTACCACTCGCTGTGATGGTTGCCTGGCGGTACATGTGGAAGCTGCGGTTAAGAAAGGCGCAACGCGTGAAGAGATAGCTGAAGCGCTTTCCGTTGCCATCAGTCTGAACGCCGGTGCTGCGTTAACCTACACCGCCCGGGCTCTGGATGTTTTTGACAACCTGCCAACAAAATAAACCTGCATACGGCACCGCCTGCGGTGCCGTTTAATGACTGACTATGATGTTACTGAATTCTGATTTTTCACAGCGAGCCATCATTACTCCTGATGACTACCGCTGGGTGCCCTCCCCGCAACCCGGTGTGGAGCGCGTCATGCTTGATCGCATTGGCCGCGAGCAGGCCCGCGCAACCAGCCTTGTCAGGTATGCCCCTGATTCTGTGTTTCCTGAGCACACCCACCCCGGCGGAGAAGAGATCCTGGTGCTGAGCGGTACCTTTACGGAAAACGGAACCGATTATCCAGCTGGCTGGTATCTGCGCAGCCCGGACGGCTCGTCGCATCGACCGTCCAGTCGTGACGGCACCACCCTTTTCGTTAAGCTGCGCCAGTTCGCCGCCGAAGAACAGGAACCGGTCAGGATCAATACCAACGAGGCGAGTCGCTGGCACGGCCAGCCGCACAGACTCATTTGTCCCCTGTTCGCAAGCGTAGCGGAAACCACTCAGCTTCAGAGGATCGCACCGGGTGAACGACTCTTCTGCGCTCCGCTCGCCGGAGGAGCCGAGCTCCTGCTTCTCGAAGGGGAAATCAGCGCACCGGAAGGTCGTTACCTGAAAGGAAGCTGGCTCAGATTTCCTGAAGGCGATTTGCCGGCGCTGACGGCCGCCGCCTCTGGGGCACTTTTTTATCTTAAAACGGGACATCTCAGCCCGACCACACTGACCGGAGCGATACCATGAAAGGCAGCGTTATTATCATTGGTGCGGGTGTCAGCGGCCTGTATGCGGGCACACTGCTTGAAAAAGCGGGAGTGGATTACGTGATACTGGAAGCGAGGAAAAGAACCGGCGGTCGCGTACTTTCAGGTCAGGCGTTAGCAAACACGCCTGATGGGGTTCATGTGGACATGGGCGCGACCTGGTTCTGGCCGGAAATTCAGCCTGACTTCGCACACCTGGTTCATCAACTTGGATTAACGCCTCTCCCTCAGGGGCGACCGGGGGATATGCTTTATGAACGCCAGACGACGACCCCTGCGCAACGTTATCCTGCCTATGTGACATCACCGGAGTCGTTCAGGCTTCAGGGTGGAATGCAGGCGCTGACGAGCGCATTAACACGCCAGCTCCCGGCGCAGAAGATTAAGTCAGATCATCAGGTGGTTTCCATTTCCCGTCTCGGCGAGGGTATGCAGGTCGCGACGCAGTCCGAAACGGGCGAAGGCTCACTTTTCACCGGTGAACACGTTTTCCTCGCCCTGCCTCCCGCGCTGGCAGCAAAAATGACGTTCGAGCCGGCATTGCCGGAGCAAGTACTTTCACAGTGGCGTAAAACGCCGACCTGGATGGCGCCTCACGCAAAATATGTCGCCCTGTACCAGACCGACTTTTTGCAGGCACAGCATCTCTCCGGTGATGTAAGCAGCCGTGTGGGTCCGATGGTTGAAATTCACGATGTGTCAGAGCCCGATACCGGCAAAACGGCTATCTTTGGTTTTATTGGCGTACCGGCAAAATCGCGATGGACGGTGAGCGAGGCCGAACTCAAGCGACTGTGCCGGGAGCAACTGGTGCGACTCTTCGGAGAAGACGCGGCAGAGCCTGAAGCCGAGTGGATAAAAGACTGGGCCGCCGATCCGTTTACGACGACAGAATTTGACCTGCAGCAGGACGTCGGGCACGCACAGCCTCAACAGGTTCCGGCGCAGGAAGAATGGGCTGATAAATTAACCGGGATTGCCAGCGAATGGTCACCGCAATTTTCGGGTTATCTGGCCGGCGCAATTGACGCTGCTGCTGAAGGCGTTGGGCACTGGTTACGCCACGTTGCCAGACCCTGAGGCCTGTATCTGCCGATAACAAACATTTTGCTTCCCGGACCGGATTAATGAAATTTATTCATTTTTCTATTCTGATAACGCCTATTAACACGCGGTTTATTTCTGTTAAGAATAGTTGCCAATGACTGCAGACGAATGCCGGCTGGCGCAACGAACTCATACAGGAAAACCCGATGAAGATAAAAATTATACTCAACGACAAGACGCTGACCGCAACGTTAAATAGCAGCCAAACCAGTCGTGACTTTATCGCACTGTTGCCCCTCACGCTGCAGCTGAAAGATTATGCCGGGGAAGAGAAAATCGGCAATCTTCCTCGCCGCCTGTCCACGGCCGGCGCACCTGCGGGTACCGCGGCCGCTAAGGGTGATATCACGCTATATGCCCCGTGGGGAAATCTGGCGATTTTCTATAAAGCACACGGATATGCGTCGGGATTAATTACGCTGGGGCAATTAGACGAACCGGATGCCTTGCCCGTATCACCTGCTGAATATACTGCCCGATTTGAGCTACTGACGGATAAGTAGACGCCCGAATATGTATTTCCGGCACAGCCGGCAAATCTCATCACAACACATTTATCCCCTTCTCTTTTTCCCGGTACCGGGTTTGCCGTTTCATTCACAACAGGAGAGTATGATGATCCGTTTCACCTCTGTAGCAGCATCACTATTGGTATTTGCCGGTATGTCCGCACACAGCGAAACCACCCCTTCAGCTCAAATGACCGTGTCTGAAACGGGCAGTCGCGCGACGATTGCCGAACCCGCTGACCACTTTACCGGACGTGCTTACATTGACCCCCTCTTCTCACCTGTCGCCCCGCAAAGAACAGGCGCCGCGTATGTCACCTTCGTGCCCGGCGCACGTTCCGACTGGCATACCCATCCGCTTGGGCAAACACTGGTGGTCACGTCCGGGACGGGCTGGGTGCAGGAGTGGGGGCAGGAGCGAAAAACCGTGCACACCGGGGATGTCATTCAATGCCCGCCAGGGGTTAAACACTGGCACGGCGCAACGGATAAAACCACGATGGTGCATATGGCCATTCAGGAATCGAATGAGCAGGGGCAAAACGTGAACTGGCTTGAAAAAGTCAGCGATGCGCAGTACCTGCAGGCGGGAGGGCATTAATGCTGAACAGAACCGCCCTGCTTATCGTTTCACTCTTATTGATTAACGGATGTGTCTCCCAGACTACTCAAAACAGGAGTTCGACAATGAAACCGGAAGACTCACGGGACGCTGTAACCCAGGTCGCGCCAGCAATGGCTGCCTATTCAGAACAGTTTATTGAAAAAGATCTCTGGAATCGCCCGGAACTGTCGCGACGCGATCGAAGCCTGGTGACGGTTGCAGCGCTGATCAGCCGCAATGATACGGCGGAACTTCCCCACTACCTCAACGTGGCGCTGGACAGCGGCGTAAAACCTGCGGAAATCTCAGAGACAATCACCCACCTGGCTTTTTACGCCGGCTGGCCGAACGCCACCTCTGCGGCGCTGATCACGCGTCAGCTGTTTGCTCAACGCCATATCGATACCGCTTCCTTGCCAGGCGGAAAGGTGGATTTCCTGCCGCTGGATGAAGAGTCGGAAAACAAGCGTGCCACGCTGGTTGAATCAAACTTTGGCAAGGTCTCGCCGGGCGTAGTGAAATACACGACCGACGCGCTATTCCAGAACCTGTGGCTCAGGCCCGGACTGGCGCCTCGGGACAGAAGTCTGATCACCGTCAGCGCGTTGGTCACTGCCGGCCAGGTGGCCCAGGTTCCTTACCATCTCAACCGCGCCATGGACAATGGTTTAACCCGGCCCCAGGCGTCCGAAGTCCTGACGCAACTGGCCTTTGTTGCGGGCTGGCCCAATGTTTTCTCGGCGATGCCGGTCTTTAAAGAGGTGTTTGCCGGCAGGGATAATGCCTGACATTTAGCCACGCAACTGTAAACGCCAGGCACCGGATGAGGGGCCTGGCTTTGCGTTGCTGACAAACGTCTCTCTTCAGGGATGTTTGTAATGGCGTAGCGCGTCGACCACCAGCTGGAATGCTTTCGATAGATTTCGGTTCTCGGGATAGTAAATATAATAGCCATCCCAGTAGGGGCACCAGTCGTCGAGCACGCTAATAAGCTCCCCACGGGCAATATGCTTTTCTGCGATATCACGCGGAACATGCGCCAGGCCGTACCCTTCCACTGCAGCCTGAAGGCACTGATAGATCCGGCTAAAGACCAGCTGACCAGTGACTTTCACGTTCAGGCTTTTACCCTCTTTTTCAAATTCCCAGACGTATAAATTGCCATGCGTAGGAAACCGCAGGTTGATGCAGTTGTAATCAATCAGATCGTTAGGGTGCTGCGGCTGAGGATTGCGGGAAAAATAATCAGGTGAGCCGACCACGGCAAAACGGACATCCGGGCCAATACGCACGGAAATCATGCCGTTGGAGATCTGTTCCCCCAGACGGGTTCCTGCATCAAACCGCCCGGAAACAATATCCGTCAAGGCATAGTCATCAATCAGCTCCAGACTAATGTCAGGATATTCTTTAAGCAGCGGTTCCAGCTTCGGCCAGATAACAGACCCGATAGCATAATCTGACGTTGATATGCGCACCGTACCCGCGGGTTTGCTGTTGAGATCTTTCAAGGACTGCAAACGACCCTGAATACCATCGATGTAAGGCCCCAGGTCATCCAGCATGGACTGACCAATATCGGTTAACGCAATACTGCGCGTGGTGCGAGTCAGCAGTTTCATCCCCAGCCGAGATTCGAGGGTACGCATAGTATGGCTCAGGGCTGACTGCGATACGCCTAATTGGGCCGCAGCTTTGGTGAAGCTTTTTTCGCGCGCAACGGCAATAAAAGCCATTAAGTCATTAAGATTTTCTCGTGCCAATCTGGGCCTCTGATATCCGGAAAAAAGGGGTGGCTGATTCATCCCAATACACTGTCTCTTCAGACGAAAAGCGTTCTGGCGGTATGGCGTTCATTATAAATGACGGCCGCCTGCGCTGTACGAGAAACAGTCTATCTAATTTATGAAAATTCCTCATTACTGCATTTTGATTTAGTCAGTTTTAACAACATCACATTTCCCGCAGAATACTTTTACACAACGTGAGACGTCTTCATTGCACGTGATTCCACGATAAGAGGTATCAAATGGTTAAGTTTGATTTTAGTGGCAAGGTGGCGCTGGTCACCGGCGCGGCTTCCGGTATGGGGCTCGCGACCGTCAGGGCATTTTGCGAATCTGGCGCAACGGTGGTGATGGCAGATATTCGCGAGGATGCGTTATCTCGCGAAGCGGATGCGCTACTGGCCGAAGGGTATACCGTTAAACCCGTCGTCTGCGACGTGACTGACGAAGAGCAGGTCAGACGCATGATCGAGAATGCAGTACAGGCGTTTGGTCAGCTCGACGCCGCCTATAACAACGCCGGTATTCAGAGCCCCATTGCAGAAACCGCAGATGCCAGCGGCGAAGAGTTTGATCGCGTCAACGCGATTAACCTGCGGGGTATCTGGAACTGCATGAAATATGAGCTGCAACAAATGCGCCGTCAGAAAAGTGGCGCTATCGTTAACTGTTCGTCTCTGGGCGGGCTGGTCGGCATTGCCGGGCGCGGCGTTTATCATGCGACAAAGCATGGCGTCCTCGGGCTGACCAAAAGCGCAGCTCTGGAATATGCCGCGCGTGGAATACAGATCAACGCCGTTTGTCCCGGCATTATCCGCACGCCAATGGTCGAAAATATGCTGAACAGCGAGCCTGACGCGATGGCCGAGCTCATGAAGCTGCAGCCAATTGGTCGCCTGGGCGAGCCCGAAGAGATCGCGCGCGCCGTCTTACGGTTGTGCAGTTCCGATGCCAGCTTCGTCACCGGACAGGCTCTGGCAATTGATGGCGGTTATACGATTCAGTAATCAGATGTCATTCTGGTTTATTCCCGACAGGGTGTAGACCAGCGTTTTCAGCGATTTGAAAGAATAAAGACGATTACCACGGGTTCGTCGTGGTTCTGTTTATACTTTTGAATGGTGTCTAAACAGGGTGGAGGAACTCTTCAGTGGAATATACAGTATTAAGCAACAACCTCAGAATGCCGATGGCGGGTTTTGGTGTTTTTCAGGTCACCGATAAAGAAGAATGTAAACAGTCAGTGCTGAGCGCCATTCGTACAGGCTATCGCCTCATTGATACCGCAGCAGTGTACGGCAATGAAGACGCCGTGGGCGATGCCGTTCGTGAAGCCATCGCTGAAGGTCTGTGTACCCGCGAGGAGTTATTTATTACCTCTAAGCTGTGGGTGCAGGACATGGCAAGCTACGAGACGGCCAAAGCAGGTATTGAGGCCTCGTTAAAAAAATCGGGATTAGACTATTTCGATCTCTACTTATTGCATCAGGCAATGCGCGATTATTTCAGCGCGTGGCGGGCTTTGGAAGATGCGTATGATGCCGGAAAGCTAAAAGCGATTGGCGTGTCTAATTTCTACGCCCACGTGCTCACCAACTTCTGTGAAACGGTCAGAATTAAGCCCATGGTAAATCAGGTGGAATTACACCCTTACTTTGCGCAATCTGACGCGCTCGAGACCATGAAATATTACAACGTTCAGCCAGAAGCCTGGGCACCACTTGGCGGCGGAAGGCACAAACCGTACGAAAATGAAATGCTCAAGGGGATTGCCGAAGCGCATCAAAAAACCATCGCTCAGATCATTCTGCGCTGGAATGTGCAACGTGGCGTTACCGTCATTCCTAAATCCACGCACCAGAACCGGATTGAAGAGAACCTGGCTATCTGGGACTTCTCCCTGAGCGATGCCGAAATGGCGCAAATCAGTTCGCTCGACTTAGGCTATGTTGGCGATGCGGTTAAACACTTTAACCCTGAGTTTGTTCGCGGGTGTCTGGGTGTAAAAATCCGCGACTAAGCGCGACGCGGCGTGCCACCCTCTTCCACTTCTGCAGAGAATGTAATGCCCCTCTCCCTGCTTCGGTACCGAACAGGGAGAGGATATATGTTTTAGCGATCCAAATGCTGAAGGTGGGCATCGTCTGCTTTTATTGCCTGGAACGGTTCTGGAAATAAAGTTACCGACCGAAACAAAATAGGTCTGTGCGACTTAGGATTCAGGCCGTGGACTTGTCTGTACCGGATATGCCATTATATGATTTGGTTAAATCTTTGTATTTATCTTTTGAATAAGGTTAATACAAAATGGCATACTTATTCAGGCGATAAGCGATGGTGTACTTGGATTATTTATTAACATTTATAGAAAGCAATCCGGCTCTGGCCATTGGATTTAATCTTATTCTGTTGGTCATCTCAGGTTTCTTTGCGCACCTGATGTGCAAATTCCTGCTCATAAAAATCGTTCGTAAAGTCTTCTTTGCCAGCCATAAACAGGATGTCCCGCTGGAAAAAGATCGCCGCATAGCCGAAAAGCTGTCGAATTTCATTCCGGTTATTATCGTTTATTACGTCCTGCAGTTTATGCCCAATATGCCTGCATCGCTGGTGACGGCAATAAATACCATTTGTGGGATTTTATTCTTTATTTTTCTGTCGGTTTTCTTCAATGAGATGCTGGATATTGTCAACAGCTCATATTTACGCAAGACGAAGCGTAAAAATCACTCTATCAAAGGCTATATTCAGATAGGGAAAATATTTATTCACGTCATTGCCGCGATCATGATCCTTGCCGTCATGTCGAATAAATCCCCCGCGATTATTATTTCCAGCCTCGGGGCCGTGGCGGCCGTGCTGATGTTAGTCTTTCAGCATACCCTGCTTTCGCTCGTTGCCAATATCCAGCTTTCGTCAAATGACGTTCTGCAGTTGGGGGACTGGATTGAAATGCCCGATAAAAACCTGAGTGGCGAAGTGACCGACATTGCGCTGCACACCATTACTATCCGTAACTGGGATAACACGATCTCGCGTATCCCGACCAAAAACTTTCTGACCGAAACGTATACCAACTGGCAGGCCATGTTTTCGTCAGGCGCACGCCGGATTATGCGCAGCACCACGATCGATCAGCACTCCGTTACATTTCTCACGCAGGAAACGCTGGCCCCGATGCTGGCCCTGCGCGGCACGAATGAACCGCTGGCAAAACTCATCGACGGGCGTGACCCCATGGGCATACCGGACAGTTGGTTTATGGATAATGGCCTGACAAATTTAACGCTCTTTCGGCACTACCTGATGGCCTGGCTCGCCGATCGGCCTGATATTATCAAAGATATGTATATTGTGGTGAGAACGCTGAAGCCTACGCCGTCGGGTATTCCCCTGGAAATTTATTGCTTTACCTCTTCCGTACTGTGGATGGAGTATGAAAATACTCAGTCAGCGATATTTGAATACATCACCGCTGTCGCCGGTCAGTTCTCGCTCCGCTTATATCAGTATCCGGCAGGACATGATTTCTGGCGTTTATCACAGGAACACAGCCTTCGGGACCGCACTCCACCTCCGGGTGAAGGTTAAGCTTTTTTGAAAACAGGCCGGTAACACGGAATAATAGACAGCCAATCACCATCCTGAAGCCATAAAAAAACCCGCCGAGTGCGGGTTTTTTTATTATCGGTGAAGCTTAACTGCTCAGACTCGCGTCTTCATCGCTATCGTAAGGCTCACCGACAATGTGCGCGACTTACAGCGGAGAAACGTTACCCGCTGCTGGGCCTTTAGCGCCATTTTCAATGGTGAAGGACACTTTCTGGCCTTCATCAAGAGATTTGTAGCTGTCGCTCTGAATAGCAGAGAAATGTACGAATACATCTTTGCTGCCGTCGTCAGGAGTGATAAAGCCAAAACCTTTATCAGAGTTAAACCATTTTACTAAACCAGTCATTTTATTAGACATAGATAATTCCTTATTTTTTGAGCCACTAAGCGCGGCGATGATGGCCTGTATTTAGAGAGTAACTTATTTGGCACTTAGGAGGAGGCTCACGAAGAAGAGTATCTATTGATAACACCTGAACTGAGGACTGCTTTACTAAACTGCTTTAATAAGGTCTGTATTCCAAACCGATGACGCTATTTAGGCACAGAAAAATTTTTTAAGCAAAGTTTTTATTTTTTATTATAACCACTTAAACACCCGGACGGCTGAATGGCTATGGAAATTAAGGCGCTGGCGCAGCGTATTCACGCCCTGTTTAGCTAAAGCATACCGCCCCTTTTGAGGGTGGATACCCGTCTGATGATGGGTCATCGTATGCGCGTGACTGCTCAACCAGAGGCTGATCTCGTGTGGCATGGGGTTACATCGCGCAGACGACTTACCACCTGGATTTCTGATGCAAGGCTGAAGTCTGATGTGAAAAGGTAATACGCCCTCGCTAAGTAGCTCATAATGCTTAAAATTCATGCCTATAGCGCACAAAGTGAAATAGATTTTCGTTCGAAGCCACTTATCATAGGTGTTTTGAATGAAAGTGGTGGTGTTAATGTCTGTGCTCAAAAGCTTTTTCTTCTTTCTCTTCGCGTCAGCAGCCTGCACTGTGCCCGTGCTTTGCCTGTGGGCGGATATCTATTTATTTAATCTGGATATACCGGAGATATCGCTGACCGAAATTGTGCAGGAAACAGTTTTAGGGGGCATCGTATTTATACACTTCCTGCTGGCGAAGAAATGGGCATTCATGCGCTATTGCAACATCCTGATTGGCGGCTTTTTCCTCTCCATGCTGATTAGAGAACTGGATGCATTTTTCGATCTTCTGGCTCACGGAAGTTGGGTATGGTTTGCACTGCTTTCCGCCGTTTGTGCTTTGCTTTATCCCGTTATCCATTATCGTCTTACCCTTACGCAACTGACAGACTATACCCGTACCCCGTGGTACGGCGTGATGCTCAGTGGTCTGTTGGCAGTCCTGGTCTTCTCCCGGCTGTTTGGAATGCACGGGTTATGGTACGCGATACTTGATCAAAGCTACGTCAGGGTGGTCAAAAATGTCGTGGAGGAAGGCAGCGAGTCATTCGGGTATATGCTCTGCCTTACAGCATCTGTAGGGTACTACTGCTCTTTCCGGTCGCTCCCCCGCCAGAAATGATTCTGGTATTCGGAGGAGAGATAAACACCACTGGTAAACGAAGCACCGGGGTGTAAAACCGGAAACCTCGATGTGGGCTATGCAAGCTTTGCCAGCGCCTCGCTGATGCTTTTTGCTCCGCCGTAAAGATCGTGGCCGCTAATAATGTGCTCAGTGCTGTCAACCGTAACCAACAGCAGTGGAACCCCTCTGAAACCTTTTTGATTCATAAGACGCTTTACGTCAGCGATCCTGTCGTCTGTCAGGCTGCGAAGCCCGTCATCGGCATCAAGCCGCCCGACAAAGTCGTTAAGGTCAAGGTTATTTTCCCGAGCCCAGGCAATGCCGATCTCTTCCACTACGTTACTTTGCGCGGTATCACGCCCCAGTACATAGCGGGCATGTTGCAGTGCACGAAGCAGCCCTGCTTCTGCCGCCGGGCTGATTTCATGGAAAGCCGTGAGTGCCCGGTTCATAAACGTCGAATCAAAGCGCGCACCTGAGTTCAGGAGCTGGTGATAACGCTCACTGAATGGCTGGCCGGTCAGCGAAGCAATCCGCTGATCGTTTGTCCACGCATAGTCTGCCCATTGGGGGGTGATGTCCCTGGCTCCCTCATCACAAAATAGACCACTGGGCATTAACGTGAGTTTTTCGCTGTAATGTTGCGCCAGGTAGTTCAGGGCAGGCGAGCTGGCATAGCACCAGCCGCAAAGTGGGTCAAAAAAATACTGTAGATTGTCAATGCGCATGCGGTATCCCCTGGTAAGCATCAGCGCTCATCATAATGAGATTCCTCAATGCGAAAAACAGCCCTCCAGTAAATTCAGTGTTTCATAGAGCGGACGAATGGACAGAATGTCCCTGTCCGCCCCCCTCAATCAGGATAGGTCATCGGCGTCCGGTTTCTGCGCACGGTGGATCTTGTCACGGATCTTATCAACTGATGCTTTGATGTCAGCAATGATGTCGGCATCCATCCCAAGGGTATCCACGATACAGCGCGTGATAGTGCTGGTCTCGCTTTTCAGCGCCTCACCCTTCTCCGTTAGGTGGATAAGCACTTCGCGCTCATCCTTCGGATTGCGTGTCCGGGTGATCAACCCCGCAGTCTCCAGCCGTTTCAGTAAAGGGGTCAGCGTGCTGGACTCAAGAAAAAGAATTCCACTCAGTTCCTTCACTGTTCGCCCATCCTGATTCCACAAGGTGACCATCACCAGATACTGGGGATAGGTCAGGCCAAGCTTATCGAGCATGGGACGATAGAGCTGGGTAAAAGCATGTCCCGCTGAGTAAAGAGAGAAACAGAGCATACCGTGCACATCGGGCAGGGAATCCTCGGAAGTAGTGTGTTTAGTCATATGTCCTCCAGTCCCCCTAAAATAATTTGCATACGATTTAATTGCAAGCGATTGACAAAGGCAAAAAGGGCTGCCATATTCATTTGCACACAAACAAGTCGCACACAAACTAATAGCACAACACATGACAGGAGAACGAAATGACAACTTTCACCACCACAGACGGAACAGGCATTTTCTACAAAGACTGGGGTTCAGGCCAGCCTATCCTCTTCGCTCATGGATGGCCGTTATCGTCTGATGCCTGGGATCAGCAGATGCTGTTTTTCAGCCAGAAGGGTTTCCGGGTCATCGCACACGACCGTCGCAGCCACGGGCGTTCGGACCAGACTTTCCACGGCAACAATATGGATCAGTATGCGGACGATCTCGCTGAGCTGATTGAGGCGCTGGATCTGAAGGATCTGATTTTAGTGGGTCACTCAACAGGGGGCGGCGAAGTTGCACATTATATCGGTCGTCATGGTACCTCACGTGTGGCTAAAGTCGTTCTGGTCGGCGCAGTCCCTCCTCTGATGCTCCGGACGGATGCCAATCCTGACGGCACCCCGATGGAGGTGTTTGATGCCATCCGCGAAGGCACGGCCAAAAACCGCTCACAGTTTTTCTTCGACCTGACGGTTCCGTTCTATGGCTTCAACCGTGACCATGTCCCCACCAATGACGGGTTGCGGGAAAACTTCCGCAGAATCGGCCTGCAGGGCGGTATTAAGGGGCAATATGACTGCATCCATGAGTTCTCTGAAGTCGATTACACACACGACCTGCAACAGATTGATCGCCCTACCCTGATTATTCATGGCGACGACGACCAGATTGTCCCCATTAAGGCATCCGCACACCGCGCCGCTGAGATCGTCGCGAATGCGACGCTGACGATATATGCCGGCGGTTCACATGGACTGGCGGAGACAGAAGCCGATCGCTTTAACGCTGACGTACTGGCCTTTATTCGCAGCTAACAAGGTGGCCTGTTCCAGACAGGCCGCAACCATCATACGCATAGCCTTTAAACTGAATCGAAAAGAGGAACGATCATGTCCAAATTTGCTGCCTCCCTTGCCGTTGCCACCGTTTTGCTGTCTGCCAGCGCTATCGCAGAAACCGCTAAGCCGACTGTTGTCCTGGTTCATGGTGCCTTTGCCGACTCTTCTAGCTGGAATGGCGTTACCCAAATCCTGCAAAAGGACGGGTATAACGTCGTCGCTGCGGCGAATCCGCTGCGCAGTGTTTCGACTGATGCGGCTTACGTCTCTTCCGTGGTGAACAATATTAAGGGACCGGTCGTCCTTGTCGGCCATTCCTATGGTGGCCAGGTCATTACGAACGCGGCCCGTGATACAAACAATGTGAAATCGCTGGTGTATGTCGCCGCATTTGCTCCGGATGCCGGTGAAGCGGCGGCCGACCTGGCCGGAAAATTCCCTGGCGGCACGCTTGGCCAGGCGCTCGCCGCACCGGTGAAACTGGCTGATGGTAGCGTCGATCTCTCCATCGACCAGGCGAAGTTCCACCAGCAATTCGCACATGACGTTTCAGCTAAAGAGGCGGCGCTGATGGCCGCAGGGCAAAGGCCGATTACCGAAGCGGCTTTAACTGAAAAGTCAGGTGCGCCTGCCTGGAAAAAACTGCCCTCTTACTTCATTTACGGTGACGGCGACAAAAATATCCCCGCCCAGGGTTTGCGATTCATGGCTGAACGCGCGGGCTCAAAACACACCGTGGTGATCAAGGGCGCATCCCATGTCGTGATGGTTTCTCATCCGCAGGACGTTGCCACACTTATTGAGGAAGCGGCGAAGTAAACATCGCTCTCCCCCTGAACGCCATCCCTCGTCTGAGGGATGGCCGTATTAGTAATGCCTCTTATGTTCCTGCCGGTATCCGTGAAAATGACGTCAGCGGTATTCTTAATAATCCCAGGGACCCGGAATGCAACGGAACGTATCGCCGTCGACAGCAACATGGCAGACAGACGGGAATGAGAGATGAGTAGCGATCAATGACTCCCTGTTATCTGCCAGTTCCTGCAGCAGACGAATGCGAATCTGTGCCGCTTCTTCGGGATAATGGTCGAAACCATTGAACCAGTCAGGATGTTCAAACCCAACCTGGAAAATAGCATCGCCGACAAAGGTGAGTCGTTCCCCCTCAGAGGCCAGCCTTACCACGCTGTGTCCGGGAGTATGCCCGCCTGTACGAACGACACGCACGCCGGGAGCAACCTCGTATTCCTCTTCGAATGTGTGCAGTTGAGTCTGGTACGCTTGCAAAAATTGGGTAGCGGTTTGGCGCAGTGCTTCCGGGAAACCAGGCGGCATGGAAACCTGTGAAAAATCGGGGTCACGCCAAAATTCCACCTCAGCAGCAGCGACATGAATGCGAAGGTCTGACCGCATGCGCGCTTTCACCCCCTCAATAAGCAGCCCACCAACGTGATCCATATGCAGATGCGTGATAATCACATCCGTGACGCTGGCAAGATCTATCCCCGCTGACGCCAGGCGGTTAACCGTTCGCCCGGCACGGGGTAAATCAGGGAAAGCCTCCCCCATCCCTGCATCAACCAGGATCGTCCGGTCACCGCTATGCACGAGAACCACATTTAATGCCCAGTCGAGAAAATCGGCAGGCAGAAACTTATCTTCAAACCAGTGGGTACGTTCGGAGGCCTCCGCGTTATGACCCAACATGGGTCCAGGTAATGACAACACGCCGTCACTGATCACCAGAACATCAATCTTACCGACCTGTAGTGCATAACGTGATGGCACCTTTTCATAAACGGCTTCCACATGCGAGGTACCATTAACAGATGCTAACGACGCTGCATCATTCTTAGATATCGCCATATTTCCTCCAGACAACATAATTAATCGATATAAGGGTATACACACCGTAGAAATGACTTTTTCCCCTCTGTTATTTCCCATCATCAAAAATAAACATGCAGACAGAACACAATGAAACAGGGTTAAAACATCGCTATACTCTTATGATGCCCACTGTTATTAACAGGTATACTCATGAAAAATCATGACATTCCTCTTGACGATGCCGTTCATAAAATGGCTCAGGTATTAAAGAACCGACCTGAATTAGGCATAGACAGTGGAGATGCGCTGCAAATTCGCTGTTATCACTGGCCGCATGGGCCATTGCATGAAACTATCCCGCCACTCGATCAACATGTGATTATTGCTCACGTTGGACATATGCAGCGTGTTGAGCGAAAAACAGAAAATAAAATCGTTAAAAACACGATCCGGAAAGGCGCCATCACGACAATTCCTCAGGGAAGTACATCTCGCTGGGATATTGCTGGTCTTGTAGATGTTATGCATTTATATATTCCTGATAATATTTTCGCCGATCTTCTGAATCAAATGGAGATACCCACTGCAGAGTTAATCTTACGCACAGCGCATTTTGATGAGACGGCATCAAAAATTACGCTGGCCGTTGCGGAAATCATTTCGGACAATAACAAAATTAACCAACTGCTCTGCGAGCACTTAACACTGTCATTAATATTACAGTTAATAAAAAACCACTCCAACACGCTGACAGCCGCAGGCCAGTCGCAAGGAGTATTGTCTTCGCGCGCATTAAAAATGGCGCTGGAAAAACTGGATAACAGCCCGATAGGTGATGTCACGATTAAATCACTGGCCCTTGAGCTGGGAGTTTCCTCAGCTCATTTCTGCCGTGCCTTTAAAAACAGTACCGGCTTAACCCCGTACGGGTGGCTTAAGCAGCGCGTAATGGAACGCGCTTTCCACGAGTTACAACACTCCGATAAACTGATTACAGAAATTGCCATTGAAAGCGGCTATGGCTCGCAAAATGCATTTACCCAGGCCTTCAGAAAAATAACAGGCTTGACCCCCGGTCAATGGCGTGAAAAAAAGAACACGCGTTGATGCTGCCAGCCGCCAGGCAGCATCAATAGAGATGGCCTGTTACGGAACAATAATATAATCAGGGTTAGCAACAGAAAACATTTTCTCTCTGTCGGGTTCTGGCGGATAGATCCACTGAGTATTAATTTCCTGCTTTATTTTTTTCGCTTCCATGCCCTGGTACATAACCTGATGATCCCAGCCTTCCGTGTAAACCGCCCCCCATTTGCCCAGATCAAGACAGGTAACATATTTTGGCTGGCTGTAAGGATGCAGCGGTAATCCCAGTATTTCTGCTGCCGCGTTATGACCGGCGACGCGCCCCAGGCTCATCGCATGCTGGCAGGACATGACGTTATAATTACCTTCATCATCCGTAGGGACTTTTACGGTATCGCCGGTAACGAAGATACCCCTGGCGGCAGGTGCCCGCAGATACGCATCCCCAATAACACGGCCCAGATTATCGTGGTCGCCCGGGATGAGCCCGGCTAACGCGCTGGCCCGCATTCCCGCCGTCCATATCACCGTTTTGCTGGGGATAAATTCATCGTCCGAAAGCATCACCCCCTCAGCGTTGATTGCGCGCACTCTGACGCCCGTTCGCACAGTCACGCCATTACTGGCCAGCGCCTGATTGATGATCTCACAGGCATCCTCGCCCATCGCCAGACCAATTTTGTTCGAACTGTCCACAATAATAACCTGCAAATGGCGCTCCGAACCCAAGAGGTCTCTGAGGCGTTCCGGCATTTCAGTGGCGGTCTCAAGCCCGGTCAGGCCCCCACCGGCGACAACAACAGTATTTCGTGCGACAGAATCAGGCTCTGAAGCTAACGACATGAGGTGTTGCTCCAGTTCATGAGCAGCATTCAATGAGTTCACGTCAAAACTGTATTCCGTGATCCCCGGCAGTTCAGGGTGAAATGCCTGGCTTCCGGTGGCCAGCACAAAACTGTCAAAATTAACTGAGGTTTCGCCACTCTCTTTTTTTACCGTGATAGTTTTATTTTCTGCATCAATACCGGTGACATAACCGGCAATATAGTGCACACCCGCAGCCTCAAGAACATGCAGAATAGAGGGTGCCATATTTTCAAGTACGGCTTCATACAATCTTGGACGAATGGTTAATGCAGGTTCCGGTGAAACCAAAAAAATCTCAATCCGATCATTTGCCTTTTCCATATGTACCAGCCTTGCTGCTGAAATGGCGGCCCACATACCTGCAAAACCCGAACCGGCAATAATAATACGTTTTTTCATAGCGATACCTGTTAACAGCGGATGATGAAAATGTCGTTACCGCACCAAGAGTAGTGAAAGTCAAACCTGCCTGCTCTAGCAAAATTGATGTGCTTTAATCAAATTTGATGTTTTTTTTATCAGCGCTGCACGCGCCGCTAAATTTGCCCCATCCCGCCATCGACAGACAGGTCGATACCCGAAATAAAACTGCTTTCATCCGATGCAAGAAACAGCGCTGCCGCGGCCACCTCGTCAGGTTTGCCTAAACGACCTAACGGAATACGACTTGCGATGCTGGCGTCAAAAATCTCGCGATCGCTCAGGGAAACGCCCATTTTACTGATAATCGGTGTGGCGACGGGTCCTGGGCTCAGGCAATTCACGCGGATCCCACGGCCTTTAAGGTCGGTCGTCCAGCTGCGGGCAAAAGATCGCAGCGCGGCTTTTGAGGCGGCATAGATATTGTGTCCATCGAACCCTTTATAATGCGCAATGGAGGACGTTAATATTATCGAGCCACCGTCGGACATTAACGGGAGGGCCTGTTGCACGGTGAAAAACGTCCCTTTTACGTTGATATCAAACTGCGTATTAAAATCATCTTCGGTGGAGGCCGGGAAATCGGAAAGCACAATAACGCCGGCATTTGCAAACATCACATCCAGCTTGCCGTACTTTTCGTTAATAATGCGAAACAGGTTTTCATGGCTTCGTATGTCACCGATATCATGTTTTATTGACAGTGCATTATCGTCACCGAGCTCATTCATCGCCTGCTGCAGGGTTTCTGCATTCCTGCCAGTGATAATCACCTTTGCACCTTCTTCACTAAACCGTTTAGCCGTGGCCAGCCCGATACCGCTACTGCCTCCGGTAATTAACGCGACTTTATTGTCTAACTGTTTCATGATGATATTTCCTGTTATTACTGCTCAGACAGAGCGATCACTCGTAGGCGTGAATACGCGTGGCAAGTGTATTTCTGCGTTCATTAAGTAATTCGATAAGCGTGTCCAGTGCCCGAAGTTTTTCTCTGTGCTGCGCCAGACACTGGATAAAACGCGCATCATCCATGTCGCTTACCTGAGAAAACTTTTCCAGCTCTGCAATCTGTCGGGTACTGAACCCACATTTTAAAAGCGAGATTATCCATCTCACTTTCTCGACGTCTTTCGCGTCGTAATTCCGATAACCGTTGTCCAACCGCTGAGAAACAATCAGTCCTTTAGCTTCATAATGTCTTAGCACTCGGGTGCTGACGCCAGTGAGCGCCGCCAGTTCAGATGGTCGCATACCTTTCTCCTCGTCATAGATGCACTCTACAACATTGACACTAGTGTCAATGTAAAGAGCATAGCGTTAGCTGGAATGTAAGCAGATATTTCCTGAGACAGGCAAAATTAACTCCGCCAACGAAGATTGCAGCAATCTTGATTTTGCCTTGACCGTTTATTGATTAACGGTCGGGATAATCAGCCTGTTCAGACAGAACTGCCCGGCGCTGACAGCGCCCTCTGATGAGATTGCAAGGAGAAACAATAATGGGCTTCAGACATTCGCTTTTTGGATGGGAACGTTCAAACTTCACGCATTACCAGGCGGCTTATTATAAGTACGGCGGCAGTGTTAATACTCACCCCGACATTATCAATTTCTTTATGCAGAAGAAGGAAAAAGATTTCGCATTCTGGCATTACCGACGCGATGGTGAGATCACCGCAGCGTACTTTACCAGTGATGAAAATACCTTCGGCCTGAATGTCTGGCGCGATTACCCGGTATCTTATGATGAAATTATTATCCCCATGGCTGCCGATCAAAAAATCGTTCTGCCAGTAAAAACAAACCGGCTGTCTTCATCGCTGCGTGGGAATATAATAAATGCCACCTATGCTTTTCGTGAAAAACGTAAGGTTTGCCTGATTAAAACGTCTTTCTCAGGTAAAACGGTGAAAAAAAGAAATGGAGAGCTAAAAAAAATGCTGGCTGCGGGCGGAGAATGCATACCGCTCAGAGAGATGTCACCGGCGGATATTGCTGATATTTACGTGCATCTTTTCAGGCTGCGTTTTGCTGACAGCGTCAGATGCTATAACAGGAAAAACATCACTGAACTGTTAACCGCCCTGCCACATATGGTCACCGGCAATGTACTTTTCTTTGAAGGTGCCCCCGTTGCGATAGATCTCGTACTGTGTGCCCGTAGTGAAAAAAGCCTGTATTTTGATGTTCCTAACGGAGGGATTGACCCGTCGATCACCGCATTCAGCCCAGGAAGTCTGCTCATGTGGAAAAATATTGTTGATGCACGAGAAGTGTGTCGCAATGAAAATAAGGCAATGCAATTTTCAATCGGATTGTACGATAAAAAATGGGACTATAAACTGCTTTGGGCCGAAACCCAGCCTACAGGTAAATCATTGGTTCTTTGAACTGTATTCGCCGCCCTGCCCTCAACAATTATTTATCTCCTTTCGGCGCATCCAATAAAACAATAATGATAACCTGAAATATGACAATCACCGGTGCGATGTACAGTAAAAAACATCCACATCGTACCATTTTACGAAAGGCAGAAAGCAGAGAGAGAAGTAATTCAGGTGACATGGTAAACCCCCGTTTACCATGTATTTAAACTCAATTTTTACAAGATTCAGTTCACCCTTTGTTAAGGAACCGTCAATGCTGTTCCTTTTCGCTTAGCGGTATCGTCATCGTAAACGATAGCCCTCCGCTGGCATTCCGTTCTGCAAAGACAGTACCGCGATGCGCCTCGCATATCGCTCGGGCAATAGAGAGCCCAAGCCCGGACCCACCGGTATGTCGTGAACGGGACTGCTCCTCACGCACAAACGGTGAAAATATGGTTTCAAGCAGTGCGTCCGGGACTGCCGGACCGTTGTCGCGGAAAATAACAGATATCTTTTTATCGCTGACATGATAACGAATATCCAGGATGCCCCCTTCCGCAGCGTAGCGCAGAGCATTGTCCATCAGGATCAAAAAGACCTGGCCTATCCGGTACGGATCAACCCGACAGGTCACAGATTCCCCCTCATGGTAGATAATGTTCACTCCCACCCTTTGGGCTGAAGGCATCGTCCATGCCACTTTCTCACGGATTATCTGGTCCAGGCTGGTTGATACCAGGCTCAAATTCAGCTGGTTGGCATCAGCCAGTTTTAACAGATGCAGATCGTCAACCAGTCTGTTTAAATCATTCATCTGCTGCATGATCATGTTCAACTGGGCCTGACTGGGTTCAAATACGCCGTCCATAATGCCCTGCAGGCGACCGATGGCAGCCGTCAGCGGCGAGCGCAATTCATGTGCCATGATCACATGCGATTTTTTCAAATCTTTCTCGTAGCGTTCCAGCTGCATCGACATCCCGTTAAAGTTCTCGCTGAGGCTTCGCAATTCAAGCGGCAGATTGTCCGGGACGGGCACGCGGGTCCCAAACCCGCCTTCAGCAACAGACCGTGCCGCACCGGCAAGCCGGCTAATATGATGGGATATGGGGCGCGCTGTTTTCAGCGTAAGCATAAAAATAATCGGTATGAATATCAGAACCAGGATGCCAAGAATGACCCAGTCCTTAATCCCCATCGTCGGATCTGAGTAGGACAGCCCATACCAGGTGTCGATAATTTCATGATAGCGGTTGATGTTCTGTTCAGGGTGCTTGCTCAGAACTGAGAGTTCAGCCCTGACGGCCTCTGGCATCCGGTAGGCGTGCCATTTGTTTTCAACAAAAAATCGCACCCACATAAAAAAGGCAATAAGAATAATACTTCCGACTGCCAGGGATATCAGCCGCTTGCATATCCAGTTCCACAGCGTACTCGGTTCGCCTCGTGGAGATAACGTAAACTTTTTCATGCATTTGCAAATCGGTAACCGATCCCTCTTACGTTTATCAGCAAATCAGTCTGCCCCGCTGACTCGAGTTTTTTTCGCAAGTTATAGATATGCGTGTCCACAACGCGCTCCAGGGCTTCACTTTCTGGGAGACACGCTTCAAGAAGCGCCTGACGGGTGAAAGCCTTATTCGGTGACTTAAGAAATGTCATCAGCAGCAGCAGTTCCGTCGGCGTTAAATCCAGCGCTGTCCGTTGCCCGTTCTCGCTCTCAACGCTTACCGTCATGGACTCTGTATCTGCCTGCAGTCCCCGGTACTCAATAAGCGTGCTGCTGCGCTCGCCGGAATAACGACGAAGTACAGCATGGACTCTGGCGACCACCTCACCCGGGTTATAGGGCTTCACCACATAGTCATCCGCGCCAAATCGCAGGGCACTGATTTTGTCGCTGCCGTCGCGGATGGCGGTGATCATAATCACGGGAATATCACTGCGCCGGCGCAGGGCCAGCAGAACATCGTTCCCGCTCATGCCGGGCAACATCACATCCAGCAAAATAATGTCGGGCTTCCAGCTGAATGCCAGTTCAAGCCCCCGGTTACCGCTGCTGGCCGATGAGGTCTGAAACTGATCGCGCTTAAGGTAAGCCTCAAGCACATTCGCGGCATCCAAATCGTCTTCAATAATTAAAACACGTTTCACATTCGCACCTTGATGGAATCTTGATTAAATCTTGCAGGAATATTGATTGACCGCCCGCATACTCCGCAATTCATAGATATAAGCATAATTCATTCAGGAAGTTTTATGAAGGAAATAAAAATCGCCTTAGTAACACTCATCGCAGCATCGTTCGCTTCACAGGCATCATCAGATAAAAAAGCATCTTATGTCACGATTGGCGTGGGTTCACAATATGCGCCTGAATATACCGGCTCGAATAAATATGATGTCAATACGCTGCCGTATTTCGGATGGACTTACGATGACTGGTCCGTCAATACTGACAAAGGTATCGTCTATTCCCATCAGTTCAGTAATGGCGTTTACCTAGGGCAAGCTCTGGGGTATTCCCTTGGCCGCACGGATAGCGGAAACGCCTGGCTTCAGGAAGGCTCTGATAAACTTAAAGGTATGGGTAAGATTAATACCGTAATGAATACCACCACCACGGCAGGATGGTGGATGGCACCCTGGATAGGCTTTGAGGGAAATATTACGGCACCGCTGACGGAAAGCCAGGGAATGCAATATAAAATTAAACTTAATGTCGTTCTTTTTGCTAACGACACAGATACTCTGCTAATCAGTACCGAAAGAAAATACGGCGACGCACGGTATAATAATACCTGGTTTGGGGTGAATGAAAACCAGAGTAACCATTCCGGATATAGGTCTTTCAACGCGGATAGCGGATTAAACAGTGTGAATTACGATATTAACTGGCAACACACATTTAATGATAACTGGTCCGGCTATGCGGATTTAGGGTATATCACGCTTGCAGACCGTGTAAGCAGCAGCCCCATTGTGCAAAAGGATGAATATCTTCTCTTTACCGTCGGGGCATTTTATACATTCTGATGCAGGATATCGGTTATCTGGTGCTCTGACCGCCAGATAACCTGGTTTACTGCGTTTTAAGCTTATTAATAAACCAGCGTCCGGCTGGCCCTGGAGGATATTGCGTCATATGTACCGCATGCATGGAAAAACCAGGGCCAACATCGGGCTGCATCTCCAGGTTCAGGATAACCAGTCTGCCATTAGCAAGATCGTCCTCAACCATAGGCAAAGGCATATAACCCCAACCGAGGCCCGCACGCAAGAATGCATGTTTTGCCCCCATGTCACCCAAACGCCACGTCTTAGCCGACATCACGCCAAAGTTGCGCCCCGCCGTGAGTGATGAGCGGTCAGCCAATACAAGCTGCACAGCGTTCTCCATAACCGGCCGAAGAATTGGGCCAGCCATTTTAGCCAAAGGATGATCGGGTGAGACCACAGCTACGGCAGGAACACTGAGCAGGAACTCAGAGGCACACCCGGTCGGAACATCCGGTAGCGAGCCGATAATCGCGACCCGACAGTTGCCGGCCAGCAACGGCTGAAGTACCGCCCCCAGCGCCTCAACATAAAGACGCAACGGTGTGCCGGGAAAGGCCACATGAAATTCCTTCACGACTGCGGTCAGGACCTCTATCGGAAACATCACATCCACAGACACGGCGAGTTCGGGTTCCAGGCCTTCTGCCAGGATACGCGCCTTAGCCTTAAACGCGTCCATTCCCGCAAGCGTATGGCGTGCGGCCTCCAGTAAGGCTGCCCCCGCCTCCGTCAGTTTCGGGTAACGTCCCGTTCGCACAAATAAAGGAAAGCCTACCTGAGATTCCAGATTTGCCAGCGTAGCGCTAACGACGGACTGCGCCCGGCGAAGTTTGCGACCTGCGGCCGAGAAACTGCCTTCATCAACCGCAGCAATGAAAGTACGCAGTTGATCAATCGACATACCATCCAGCATGTATCGTTCCTTTAGATGTATACCATCTAATTATATAGGCTACACAGATAGATTGGTGAGCACTATTCTCCTTTCATGTTCTTAAGCAACCTAGCCAAACACATCAACGCATCTGTTCATTTAAGGAATAAACTATGAAAACAAATACTGTCGGCATTATTGGTGCAGGCGCTATCGGACAAGCCTTTGCCCACCAGCTGGTCAACGCAGGCGTGAATGTCATCCTCAGTAACAGTCGTGGCCCGGACAGCCTGGCTGAAGTGATTGAGGCATTAGGCGACAAAGCTCGCGCCGGAACGGTACAACAGGCTGCCGAAGCCGAAATCGTTTTTATAAGTACCAACTGGAACAGAACCGAGGCCGCATTAAGTGGGGTGAACTGGGAGGGTCGTATTCTGATTGACGCGACTAACCCGGTACTTTTGCCGGGCTACACCCTTGCAGATCTGGGGGGTAAAAATTCATCCCAGCGCGTTTCAGAATGGGCAGCGGGAGCCCGGGTCGTCAAAGCCTTCAACACGCTTCTGGCAAACGTTCTTGCGCAAGATCCGTCCCAATCTGGCGGGCGCCGCGTGGTCTTTATCTCCGGCGACCACGCTGATGCAAAAGCAGACGTTGAAGAATTAGCCACCCGAATGGGCTTCGCCAGTATAGACTTAGGGAGTCTTGAGATTGGGGGATATCTGCAACAATTCCCGGGTGGTCCCCTTCCCGCGCTAAACCTTGTGAAACTGGCTTAAGAGACGTTATTGACGAATATGGCTCAACGTACTTCCGCTGAATCATTCGAAGCGTACATTCCGGGCGAATTGCTCAAGGAACATCGGGCACAATCTTCCCGGGATGTCTTCATTCAAATTCTGGCGCGCCGGCAGAGACAGGACAACGTTATTATCCCGGCTGTGCCAGAGCCCTTTATTGTCTGGATACTCTCTGGACGGGCCGTCGTGGAAGAACGGCCTCTGGGCGGAGAGTGGTCAGAAAACCACGTTACCGCAGGTGATTTTTTTCTCACGACCGACACCTCTCCGACAGAGATGAGATGGCAAGCCGAGCCAGACTACCCTTTCATCGTTATGCACGTCTATATTGGTGTGTCCATGATGCAGGATATTGAGCTGCGGGAAGTGTCGGGCGAACGCGATGAAACACTGTCAGCCCTGCTGGAACTTATGCGCGCAGAGCTTTATTTTCAGCACCCACCCAGTGGACCTTACATCCAGGGTATCGCTCAAGCCCTTGCCGTACATCTCTCCCGTGCTTACCGGACATCGGCAAAGCGACACCACGGCGGGTTGCAGGCATATAAATTACACCGGGTATTTAAGGCGATGCATGAAGAGCTGGCTCACCCCTTTGACTTAGCACGTCTGGCTGGCCTTGCCGAGCTTAGCGAATTCCATTTCAGCCGGGTCTTTAAACAGTCTACCGGGCTTTCGCCTTCCCATTATTTTATCCGCTTGCGAATGGAAGCGGCGCGCCGCCTGTTGTCCGAGACAGAGGATTCGATGATCAGCATTGCCCTGACCGTGGGCTACAACAGCCCCAGCCATTTTGCTGCCATATTCCGCAAGCACACCGGTATTTCGCCCTCTCAGTATCGCCACGAAAATATGCGTAGCAAAACACCGACAGTGTGAGCAAACCACCGCGCGAAGAGAGTGCCTTTTGCAGACATGATTGACCCGAACTTCAGATGTTCTTTGCTGAAGCGCTGAAACAAACGCATAAGAGGATCAATCATGGAACTCAACGGTAAATCAGCCATCGTGACCGGTGCATCAAGCGGTATCGGCGCAGCCACCGCCATTAAATTGGCCAGAGAGGGGGTCAAAGTGGGACTCGCGGCCCGCCGCCGGGATCGTCTCAAGGCGCTGGTGTCAGAAATCAAGACCTTCGGCGGAGAAGCCATTGCGCTGGAAATGGATGTGACTGACCAGGCGTCAGTCTTCGACGGCGTGAAGAAACTGCACGACGCCTATGGCCACATTGATATCGCCTTTAACAATGCCGGACTCATGCCCATTTCAGACATCGCCAGTCTCAAACTGGAGGAGTGGCATCGTATGGTTGATGTCAATATTAAGGGCTTAATGAACACGGTTGCCGCGGTACTACCGGTGATGCAAGCGCAAAAGTCAGGGCATATCATCAATACTTCCTCGATTGCGGGCAGAAAAACGTTCGCTGGACTCGGGGTATATTGCGCGACGAAACATGCGGTAGCCGCATTTTCAGATGTATTACGCATGGAGCTTTCGTCTCAATACAATATTCGCGTAACCTCACTTCAGCCAGGCGCGGTTGAAAGTGAATTATTCGAGCACATTACTGACGAAAACTACCGTGCACAGATGGAAAACCTGAAGGAACACATGACGTTCCTGAAGTCAGAGGATATTGCTGATTCCATCCTTTATGTGCTGCGCGCGCCGGACCATGTCGACGTGGCAGAATTGTTCATCATGCCCACAGAGCAGCAGTGGTAAGTTTGTCATGCGGGCCAAACCGGTTGTCTGGCCCGCGTTATGACCTTTTCAATACACATACAATTTTCACCCTGCACTCTGTGACGCGACAAAAAAAGCTGCCTTACAGGCAGCTTTCGTGGTGAATATGCGTTAGCCAGTTCAGTTCGCAGACGCGGTAGGTCGAATCGTGATTTCTGTTGTATCAACATTTTCAGGCGCTTCAATCACTTGCCGAACAGCGCGGGCAATATCAGCCGGCTGGAGTGCAATGGAACGGTATACCTCCATTGCCGCCTGCGTTTCCGGATGAGTAATGGTCGAGGCAAGTTCGCTTTCCACCACACCGGGGTTGACGCAGGTGACACGGATGCTGGCGCTTTCCTGTCGCAAGCCATCTGAAATCGCCCGAACGGCGAACTTTGTGGCGCAATAGACGGCGGCTGTCGGCACCACAGAGAGAGCACCGATAGAGCCAATATTGATTATCTGACCGGAGCCCTGCGCTTCCATGGTGGGAAGCACGGCGCCAATCCCCCATAGCACGCCCTTGATATTCACATCAATGGTACGTTCCCATTCATCATATTTACCCGCTGCCAGCGGAGAAAGGGGCATTATTCCCGCGTTGTTGATCAGAACGTCTATACGCCCCCACGTAGTCAGTGCCGCCTGCACGAAATCAGACATCGACTGGCGATTTGTGACATCCAGCTCGCAGGCTTCCGCATGCCCGCCTGTACTGCGGATTTCTGCAGCGATAGCTTCAATACAATCTTTCCTGCGTGCCCCAAGTAATAACTTCGCGCCTGCATTGCCAAGCTCTCGTGCAATACCCTCTCCGATACCGCTGGATGCACCGGTGATCAAGATGACTTTATCCATGATTTACTCCTTCAGTTGAGTTCAGAGGGATAATAGAACGAGGGTATTGTTTCGTGTATCCTGCCACTGGTGTACACACTGGTTAGCAAACCTGAACAATGAAAATCGACCTTAATCTTTTACCTCTGTTTCTGGCTGTCGCAGAGGAACGTAGCTTCAGCGCTGCCGCCGAACGTCTTGGCGTGACGCGATCGGCGGTCAGCCAGGGGATCAGACGCCTGGAGGATACGTTCGGGACCCTGCTTGTCATGCGCACCACGCGTTCGGTAAACCTGACTGAAGCGGGAGAACGGCTGCGAAAATCGTTGTCCGTACCGCTATCAACGATTGACGCGGCGTGCGAAGACGTTCTCTCTGACAACGGGCCGCGAGGGCATCTGAAAATTGCTGTCACCTCAATTGCAGAAGAATTTCTTTCAGGCCCTCTGCTCGCGTCCTTTGCAGCCGCTAACCCTGCCGTCACCATCGATATCGTCGTGTCGGATGACGAATTTGATATCGTGGCAGCGGGCTTTGATGCCGGCGTAAGGCTCGGTGACGTGATCGAAAAAGACATGATTGCTGTCCCTCTGACGGGACAGCAACGGGAAGTGGTGGTGGCATCACCAACGTATCTGGCGGCCCACAGCGCACCGCGCCATCCGCGAGAGCTTATCCGCCATCGCTGTATCGGCTGGCGCCCATCGCCAGACGTCGCGCCCTATCGCTGGGAATTTGAGGAAGCGGGAATACCTTTCGACGTGGCGGTTGAACCGCATATCACCACCAACGATCTCCGTCTCATGCTCAGGCTCGCGCTTGCGGGGGGAGGAATTACCTTTGCAACCTATGAAACGTTCAGGCCATTTATTGAAAAAGGACAGCTTGTTTCATTACTGGATGATTTTCTTCCGCCTTTTCCTGGGTTTTATCTGTATTTCCCGCAACGTCGAAATATGGCCCCCAAGCTGCGGGCTCTGATTGAACACGTCAGGCAGTGGGGGAAGACGTCACTGCAGTAGTTTCAAACCCGCGCAGAATATTTAGCTTCCGGAGAGTTGCCGCGCCGTAGCAGCGAATGACGCATGCTCGACTGGGCAAGCCATTAACCGGGGTGTACCTCAGGCAGGCAAGAAATTTTGTTCAACGTTCATCTAACAGCCTCGTATTCCAGCTTGAGAACTATGGCTGCCCTTTTGTTACCGAGCGCGTAAGGCTTGTGCGAAGTTCGTTTTCAAGGAAAGCGACACATGCTCGTGTTTCAGCGGAGATGATATTAGCCGGGGGATAAAGTAGATATGCAGGGAATGAAGGAACAAGGTAGTCGGGTAACACAGGTACGAGATGCCCGTCGGCAATCTCCTGTCGGCAAACCGGAGACTGCAATACCCCGATTGCCTTTCCTGCCAGAAGCACAGTACGTAACGGCCGCCAGTGGCTGGAAGTGAATGTTATTCTCACAGGGACGGTGAGTAATGCGTTGTCAGGCGCGATCAGCGTCACATGGTTATTCATAAACAGGCCCGAAACACGAGCAAACGCATGTCGGGCGAGCTCATCCGGTGTACGGGGCATATCATAACGCTGCAAATATTCGGGAGAGGCCACCAGCAACCGCGCAATTTTCCCCAACGGGCGGGCAACATAATATCCTTCCCCCGCCTCACCAAGACGTAGCGAGATATCCACACCTTCGGTGACCGGGTCCGTCACTCTGTCACTGAGCACCAGATCTATGTTTATGCCCGGATAGGCCAATTGCAGTTTAAGCAGGGCGGGCATAAGTAACTCTTCCCCGGCACCATAGGGTGCGGCAATGCGCAGGGTTCCACTAATTGCCTCACCATTATCCGCGATTGCCAGCGCATGGTCAGCCGCTGCAACGGCGCTTTTGCTCCGTTCATAGAACAGCGTCCCGCTATTGGTGAGAGACATTCGGCGCGTGTGACGTCGCAGCAGGCGGGTATTAAGATGAGCTTCCAGACGCTCTATCCTTTCACTGACCGCCGGCTGTCCGATGCCGAGATCGCGCGCAGCGGCAGACATGCTTCCGCGCTCAACCACCCGAATGAAAATACGCATTGCCGTAAGTAAATCCATTCACTGATTATATTGGTAAAACCGATAAATGAAAGTGGTCCCGCCCCTCTACTGCCAGGCCCTTCTGTTAATGAAAATCTGTGCGTCCACGGCTGTTCTAGCTATGGCGTACAGAAGATTTCATTTTTTACGGGAAAAGAAGCATGTCAGATATCAGGCTTTATATGTTCCAGTCGGGCTATCAGCGTTGTAAATATCACGATATCAGGATGAATCAGGGTGAAGGCGCCGACTACATTATACCTGTCCCCTGGTTTTTACTGACGCATCCGCAGGGGAATGTTGTTATTGACGGTGGTCTTGCAGTGGAAGGGCTGAAGGATCCCCGCGCCTACTGGGGACCGACTGTTGACCAGTATCAACCCATCATGGATACAAACCAGGGCTGTAGAAGACAACTGGCAAATCTCGGAATAAGGCCAGAATCGGTGCGTTATGTTTTACTCTCCCACCTCCACTCTGACCATACCGGCGCGATTGGCCGCTTTCCTGAAGCCACTCATCTTGTACAGCGTGCTGAGTACGACTATGCCTTTTCACCGGACTGGTTTACCGCCGGGGCCTACTGTCGGAAAGATTTTCATCGCGAAGGTCTCAAATGGCAGTTTCTGGCAGGAGATGCCGATGACGGTTTTGATCTGTATGGCGACGGCGTTCTGAAAATCATTTACACGCCAGGCCACTCCCCGGGTCATCAATCTTTTGTCGTCTCCCTGCCGAGTGGAAAATCATTCACCCTGGCGATAGATGCTGCCTATACGCTTGACCATTTTCAGGATAAGGCCCTGCCTGGCTTGATGACATCGGCCAGTGAGGTGGCACGATCGGTGGCAAAACTAAGAGTGGTTACCCAGATGCATAATGCGGAAATTATTCCCGGGCACGATCCTGATATCTGGCCGCGTTATGCGATGAAGACGGAAGGCTATAACTGATACGAACGGTGATAGTGACTATACCTCTTCCCTGAGGCGATAACTCTGGTCATTTATGCTTAGCGCAAAGGCAAGCCTTCGTTGCTATCACTCATGAATTTTAACCACCACTTTCCCCTTTGCATGCCCGCGAGCCAGATAGGCGAAGGCGTCGCCAGTTTCGTCAAAGGGGAAAACGTTGTCGATAACAGGCTTGATGCGTTGAGCGTCCATGAGTTCAGCGATTTGGCTAAGCTGGCTGCCATCAGGGCGGACAAAGAGAAACGAATAGGTTAATCCTCGTTTTTTGGACAGTCGCATGATTTTGCGGCTCAACAGTCCTAATACAAAACGCAGGAAAACATTGAGGTGTCTTTCCCGTGCGAAAGCCGTATCTAACGGCCCGATCAGGGAAACTATCTTCCCTCCCGGTTTAAGGATTTGGGTGGATTTCTCAATCGCGTCACCTCTGATAGTCCCGAGGACAATATCGTAGCCGCTCAGCACTTTTTCGAATTCCTGCTTTTTATAGTCAACCACCTCATCTGCACCAAGGCGGCTCACCCAGTCAATGTTGGCGGTGCTGGTTGTCGTCCCTACCGTTGCGCCAAGGTGTTTTGCCAGTTGGATAGCAAAACTGCCAATTCCACCGGAGCCGGCCGGGATAAATACTTTCTGCCCCGCTCGCAGCTTCGCGCGTTCCGTCAGCGCTTGCCAGGAGGTGAGACTGACCATCGGAAGCGACGCTGCCTGTACGAAATCCAGGGTGGCGGGTTTTAACGCTGCAAGGTTTTCTGGCACCCGCACAAATTCAGCAAGCGAACCCGTTCCCCTGTCAAAAATACTGGCAAACACCTCGTCGCCTGCTTTGAAACGCGTCACGCGACGTCCTGTGGCAACGACAACGCCGGACACGTCACTGCCCAACGTCGTGGGGAGACTGAAATGCAGAACGCGTTTGAACATGCCGGTCGGGATCATGTTATCGATCGGGTTCAGACCTACTGCATACACTTTGACCAGAATTTCATCATCACCAGGGGACGGAAAATCGACGTCGTCGAATCCCAGTTCAGGGGATTTACCATAGCGTTTGAACGTAAATGCTTTCATCGTCTTCTTATTCATTTGTCTTTTACTCTGCCGGGTTTGCCGGTGGCGTGTTTCTTACCAACGCTGTTGCTGAGTAAAAAAGCGATACCCAGGAATAGCTCGATAAATACTGCAATAACGATCTGCCCATTAACGTGTCCTGCATACCACTCAACAACGCCGGACACGGCTAAAATCAAACATAACGTACCGATCCCTGCTGCCAGGGCATAGCGTGCCAGCGAGGGCTCTGCGTGCCTGGCGAATAAACACATCACCCCCAGGCCCGCGTACAGGGCGGCAGAGCGATGGCCGAGCACATCAGTTCCCGGTGTCGGCGTGATTCCCCACTGCGTTAACAGCAGTTGCGGGAAGAACATCCATATCGCCGTCAGGATGAAAAACAACCCGGCAGTCAGAATAGCCAGTTGAGAAAATTTCATATTCTTATTCTTTCGCGTCGAGCTGAAGACTGTTGCGTACTACCTTGTCCAGAAGTGAAGCAGGCGCAAAGCGGCGAATGAAATTCAGTTTCCCCGCCAGCGTGCCCGCCGTATAACGCACCTTAGGCCGTAAAGACTGGGCAGCCTTTACCACCACATCAGCCACCACTTCCGGACGTTCCGCCTCGTCCATTGCCTTGCTGACGACGTTGTTCAGCTTAGCCCGGAGCGGTTCATATTCTTCTAGCTTCGCGTCAGGTTCTAAATTGTTTACGTCGAACTGTGTCTTTATATAGGCCGGCTCGATCACGGAAACCCTGATACCCTGTGCGCGCAGTTCATGGTCCAGCGCGCCCGTATACCCTTCAACCGCATGCTTACTGGCTGCATACAGTGCCACGTACGGTAGCGGGACAATCCCTAATATCGAACCAATGTTGATGATGCGGCCACTGCCCTGACGGCGCATGTGCGGGATCACTGCCCGCGTCATTCTGACCAGGCCAAGAAAGTTGGTGTCGAAAATACGCCTGGCCTGATCAATCGAACTTTCTTCCGCGGCCGCAGGAGCAACCCCAAAGCCCGCATTATTCACCAGCAAATCTATCCGCCCTTCCAGGTCCAGTAACGCCTCAATGGCGGCGCTCACGGACGCATCGTCCGTCACATCAAGCGTTAATAACGCAAAGGGATGTGTACCTGCCTGCGCACCGCGCCGGCTGGTGCCATAGACCGTATACCCCGCGGCCAGCAGTTTTTTAGCCGACGCCTCACCGATCCCCGAAGAAGCTCCGGTCACCAGTGCTACACGTTTTTTTGTCATTCTCACTACGCTCTCTTGATGGAGTCCTGCTCACCCTACAGCGCAACAACACGCTGCAGGTAAACAACGCGGCATAGGGTTATGCCGAATCCCCGTGGCTACACTGTGTACCGTTCTGCCGCTTTAGCCTGATTGATATCCGCCAGCAGAGCCTGACGCGCCGTCTCCAGGTCATCCCAGTGGGCAGCATTTTGTAAAGGAGGGATGGTGACGAGTTCGCGACGATCAAAGCCGGCCAGGGCTGCGTCAACTAACTGACCCACTTCCATCATCTCGGGTGCCTTACTGATATCAATACCTGCACGCTCCCAGATTTCGGTGTAAGTGCCGGCCGGAAGTACTGCCTGGACGTAAACGCCCGCGGAGGACAGCTCAAGATGCAATCCCTGCGACAGGAAAAGCACAAAGGCTTTGGTGGCACCGTAAACCGTCATGGCAAATTCCGGGGCGAGCCCAACGACGGAACTGATATTGACGATTGCGCCTTCTCCGGTTTTGACAAACCGTGGCGCCGCGGCACTGGCAAGCCTCGTCAGCGCAGTGACGTTCAGGGCGATAAGACGCTCAATTGCCTCAGGCGTCTGGCCGGTAAAATTGCCCGACTGTGCCATGCCTGCGTTGTTAATCAGCACCCCTATTTTTTCGTCTTCACGAAGACGAGCTTCCACCGTCGCTAAATCCGCTGCCTGAGTGAGGTCGGCTGGCAGAACATCTACAGAAACGCCCTTCTCCTGTCGCAGACGCTCGGCGAGTGCGTCTAATTTTGTTTTATCGCGGGCAACCAGAACCAGGTCATGTCCACGGCTCGCAAATCTTTGCGCATAAACAGCACCAATACCCGTCGATGCGCCTGTAATGAGAACTGAAGTTTTCGTCATATGTGATCTTCTTTATTAAATGTTGAACAGAATCTGCACTGTTCGATGCAGGTAAATCCGGGGATATGTCCGGCTCTCTTTGCTGATCTCAGTCAGACTGACGGAGCGCGCATAACTCTGCGAAGCACCGTCGGGAACATGGATTTAATGATGATGATCATAATCTATAAAGTCAACTGGTTTGATTATGATCATCATCAATGTATAATTGAGCCTTGTTTTGTATGGGGGCAGGAAAGCATGAAAGTGTCAAAAGAGCAGGTTCGGGAAAACCGGATGCGCATTGTTGAAACGGCATCAGAACTTTTTCGTGAGCGCGGCTATGACGGCGTGGGCGTGGCGGAGCTGATGTCTGCGGCGGGTTTAACCCACGGCGGGTTTTATAAGCACTTTGGTTCAAAGGCTGACCTGATGTCAGAAGCCATGAACTGTGGTTTTGTACACGCCGCGGAAAACCTGGCGGGTGTGGACAGAGAAAAATTCATTGAATATTACCTCTCCCGACAGCATCGCGATGATATGGCCAGGGGTTGTGTGATGTCTGCCCTGGGCACCGACACCGCCCGTCAGTCCGGGTCCATCAAAGAGACCTTTGCAGCCGGGGTTGAACGTCAGCTGGCAATGTTAAGTGACGAAAATGTCTCACGTGCTGACCTGATAGACACCTTTGCACATCTTGTCGGGGCTCTGGTGTTGTCCCGTGCCTGCCCGGATAATTCTGCGCTCGCTGACGAAATTCTGGATGTCTGCCGCTCGCGTATTCTGCGTGAGGAGCCGCGAAAGGATTGAATTCTATACAACCTGAGATATTGCCCGGCAGTGCGCCCTTTTGTATCAAGGTACCGGTGCGAATGGCAGGGTGTGTTAGGTTTAACGAATTTTACGCATCCACTAAAATATAGGGTGGCTCAGAATTAATTATCGTTTTCCTCAGATTACACCCAGGCTGAAAGCGTTATGGTGAGAACTTTGAATTTAAGTTGTCTGAGTAAGTTTGAGCCACCCGCTGAATTTCATACTTATTTTAAGGCCTCAGGCCTTTGGCCAATCGATCTCCGGTGTTAGCAACCCTTCATGCTGAAACAGCCCCTGAAGATTACGCACTCCAACCTTCTGATAAATACGTGTCCGGTGCGCATAGATCGTTTTGGGGCTCACTTTCAATGTTTTTGCAATACTATCAACACGCTTACCTTTTAATATCATTCGAATGATCTCGTGTTCGCGAGATGTAAAACGCGACAGCAAATGGTTGCTATCCATATTTTTTGATACTGGCGTTCGCAAAATAAAGTCCCGGAGAGTGTTTTTAATCTCATCAACTGACAAACCTTTAGACAGGCAACCATCAACACCAGCCAGAGGAAGTTCCTTGTGAATGACCAGCATTATTGATCTGAAGATTTTCATTCCCTGAATTAATTTAAGCACATGAGAATTCCCAATCAATCGCACATCGTAATCTGCGATAAGCAATCTTTCTGGACATTGTAATTCATTTTGATAATTCATATGAAATACACTCTCGCAATGGGCAACATTATAGAGAATACCTTTTTCATTAAGAATTTCGGGCAACATAGAATTGATTAAATACTTTAGCGCTAAAAAGAAGTACTTATCCTGAGTAATAATAGTAATTGTAGATTCCCGGCATGAGCCTTCAGCAACATTCAATTTTTTTCCCATAGCATTCTCCATAACGTGTCAAGTCATTCTCCTTCCCTTAAGTCCGAACATTTCGATAATTCATCACCAGTTACAAAGAAGCAATCTTTGTTTTAAGTGGAAAAATCCTGGCATAAATCGATTAGAAATTCTTAAGATTTACTCTAAAATGCAAAGCTGGGTACATGCTTTCGTCTTTTACATAAAAAGAATGATATTTACCTGTAGTATTTGGCGAACGTGTAATTATATGAATTTAATTGTATTTATTTAAAATATATTTTTACATTATCGTTACTATCACTCATGGTAATTATCGAGCACCAACACTTGATGGCGCGTATAACGATTATTCAGAATTAAGAATAGTCTCATTTTAATGCGGACTTCTCGTTCTTTAACCGCAACTTCGCTTTCATAAAAGGTTATTTATTCGTCAAAAAAACACTCTTAACATAAATATAAAGCATTATTTGACAAATTTTATCCACAAACAAACAACTAGATAACAAAAAAGCAACATAAAAGTTTTCCAGCTATTTTTTTACTCTTGACAGTAGCGCCCCAGGATGAATGTCGTCCTGGCATCTACGCTATCGAATAGAGCTCCAGAGTATCAAGACGCGGACCCCCTTACCGTAAAGAATAAATCATTGAAAATATTCACTACCTTAGAGTTTCTCATTTTCGTAGCAGGAGACATTACATAAAGTAAGAATTTTTTCTTATATAATGTCAGGATAACAAATAATTATTACGGATATAACTGATAAATCTAATACAGTTTCAATCACTTGAAACATCCTCGGTTCAATTACATTTCTAAGATAAAACTCTTAACTTAAAAAGTGAGCGCACATAAAAACCAAGAATTTTGTCCTATTTTTATCGCCAATTTGGATTTTGGCTTTACTGAAATAAAAGTCAGCATTACCATTTAATTATCGAAGGCATATATAACTCTCGAACAAAAGCACCTCCAGGAAGATTGGATGTAATTTGAGATTATATTTTCCTTCGTGAAAACTGGGTATTGAAAATTTTGATGCTCATACTTATGCCAATTTAACGGCATGAGTATTTTAACATACATGGAGTTTGTAAAATGAACATGAAAAAAACCTTTATCGCTGCCGCATTAGTATCTGGGTTAGTTGGCATGCAGGCTCAGGCATCCGATGGCACTATTTATTTTCAAGGTAAGTTGACCAACACCACCTGTGATATCACCGTTGACGGCCAGGCTTCACCAGCAACAGTTGTACTGCCAGAGGTAAGTACCTCGCTGTTGCAGACTCCAGGTGCGACGATAGGTGATACTGGTTTTAGCATTGAGCTTGCCAACTGTACTGGCGTAACCAGCACCTCAACAGCTGCGGCCTTCTTTGAAAATGGATCTACGGTAGACAACACAACTTATAACCTGCTGAACACTGACGAAGGCATTGCAGACGGTGCGACCAACGTACAGTTACAACTGGTAGACAAAGCAACAGATCTCCCATTACAGGTGGGCAACACCAGTCAGACCACAAACACTACCCGCAACGATATGAGCAGTGGTTCCGCAAGCCTGCCGTATACCGTGCGTTATTATGCCTTAGGGGCAACCACGCCAGGTACTGTTAAAAGCCAGGTCAATTTCAGCATCGATTACGAATAATAACAAGATTATTTATTTGTTATGACCACAGGCGAGCATTGTGCTCGCCTGAATAAGGAGTTTGTTATGAATATGAAACTACCCTCTTTCATAATACTTTTATCCTCTGCCTTTTTAGCTTTCTCTGTTCAAAGTGCAGTGATTATTTCTGGTACGAGGATCATATATCCAGAAAAAGACAAAGAAGTCTCCATTAAAATGACAAACAATGGTAAATCACCTGTCTTAATTCAGTCATGGATTGATTCTGGTGATCCAAAGTCCCGTCCTGACAATGCGCAAGCCCCCTTTACGCTGACCCCGCCTATCAACCGTGTTGACCCCGGTAAAGGTCAATCGTTACGTATACGTTATACCGGCGAAGCGTTACCGCAAGATAAAGAGTCAATTTTCTATCTTAACGTGCTTGAAATTCCTGCCAGGGTGAATAACACAGAAGGAAAAAATCTGCTTCAGATGGCTTTCCGCTCTCGTCTGAAACTTTTTTTCCGCCCATCAGGCTTATTAACTCACGCCAGCGATGCACCGCAGCAAATGAAATGGGCACGAAATGGCACCACGATAACGGCCACCAACCCAACGCCCTACTTTATCAATATTGCCTACTTCTCAGAAGATCGAGACGGTAAAGTCAGTATCGGCAGCGGTGGGATGATAACCCCAGGCGCAACAAAAACCTTTACGCTCAGCCGCAACACACAAAATTACTATCCATTCATTATTAATGACTATGGCGCTATGCGTCTCATTGAAACCGAAAAGAAATAATGCTGCAAAACAGATTATAAAATGTAGTTACAGGAAGATATGATGGAACGGAACCTTAATTTTAAGATCAACAGCACGCTTAAGCTTTGTCCATTAGCGATTGCCATTGCTACGGCGTTTTTTCCTGTTGCTCAAGCAGCCAATACCTCTTTTGTTGAATTTAATACTAACTTTATCAATCCAACAAGCAAAAACAGCATTGATATCAGCCGTTTTCAAAAAGGCGTTCCGTTGCCCGGTAAATACAACGTTGAGGTCATTATAAATAGCAATCCAATGGGGCAATACGATCTCCAGGTTGCAGATGGATCGGGTGTGAATGCTGAGGGTTCAATATGTCTGGCCAAAAAAAAACTATGTTCAGCTAGAGTTTAATACTACCAAACTCACTCAAGAGTCACTTAAATTATTCAACAGCGCGAGCGATGATGAATGCCTGCCGGTTGACAAGATTTTTCCCGAAGCTTCATTCGAGCTGGATACCGGCGAACAGACACTTAACATATCGATTGCCGAAATTTATCTCATCAAACGTCCCCGGGGTTATGTTAATCCAGAAATATGGGATCAAGGCATTACAGCCGGAATACTAAACTACAATACCAACTTTTATCGTAATGTGGCTCATCATAATCAAAATGATGCGCTTTATGCAGGCATCAATGGTGGTATTAATTTATCAGGATGGCATTTTCGCCATAATGGCAGCCTGAACTGGCAGAATGATTTCGGTCGCCACTATCAGTCACTTGAAACCTACGTTCAACGCTATCTCCCAGATTTTGGGAGCCGTTTTACGTTGGGAGATACACAAACCACCGGCGAACAATTTGATACGCTTGCTTTTCGCGGTATCCAAATTGTAAATGCTGAGCAAATGCTACCAAATTCCCAGCGCGGATACGCGCCTTTAATTACCGGCATTGCCAGAACCAATGCCAAAGTGAAAGTGATGCAGCAAAATCGTTTGTTGCTGGAGACGACCGTAGCGCCGGGTGCATTTGAAATTAACGATCTCTACCCCACCGGTTACGGTGGCGAACTTGAGGTCATTATCGAAGAAGCAGACGGCTCGGTACAGCGCCAGAGCGTGCCCTTTGCCTCAACCAGTAACCTTCTGCGCCCGGGCATCACACATTACAGTGCCACCGTGGGTTCTCTGCGTAAAGGCTGGGTAGAAAATGAACCGTTACTGGCAGAGTTTACATGGCGTCGGGGGCTTTCCAATCGTTTTACGGCTTATACCGGCATTCAGGGTAACGAGGATTACAAAGCGGCACAGCTAGGGCTCGCTGTTGGCACGCCTGTAGGTGCTTTCTCATTCGATGTCACGCACGCCAGAACTGAGCTGCCACATCAATATCAGCAGTATGGCCGAATGATGTCCGGGGAAAGTTATCAACTGAAATACAGCCATATGATTCAGCAGACCGGCAGTAATATCAGCGTGGCGGCCTATCGTTTCTCTACTGAAGGCTACATGGATTTCATTTCGGCCATGCAACTGCGTGAGGCTCTGGAACAAAATAGTAGACAGATCGAGCTATACAGGCCCAAGAGCCGTCTGGGGCTGACGGCTAACCAGCGATTACCTGAGGGTTGGGGAAACATCTATGCCAGCCTGTTCCAACAAGACTACTGGAATCAACATGGTAGCGATCATCAATACCAGTTTGGTTATAACAACCACATTGGCAAAGTCAATTACAGTTTGAGTGCGAGTCGCAACCGCAATGGTGAAGGTGGAAATGAAACTCGCTATATGCTGAGTATGAGCATTCCGTTCTCAAGCGAAAACGTATTTAGCCAGATGTCGGTTAACCTGAATCGTGATAATGAAGGCCGAATGCGTGAGCAAATGGGGCTGAGCGGTACCGCACTGGAAAGCAATGCACTCAGCTATAGCGTGAGTGCCGCGAACGCGAATAAGGGTGGTTCCAGCAGCGGTACCTTTAACAGTTCGCTACGCACGTCTTTAACTACGCTTCAAGCTGCAACTGGGGCAGGTAAAAACTATCACAATTACTCACTGGGCATGAACGGCACGGCCGTACTTCACAGTGGTGGTATCACCTTCTCGCCTTATACCGCGAACACAGTGGCCCTGGTTGAGGCTAAAGGCGCCAAAGGCGCTGCCGTCAGTAGTTATCCCGGAGTCAGCATTGACCGTTTCGGCTATGCGCTGGTGCCCTACCTCAATGCATGGCAAATGAATGAGGTAAGCCTCGATCCGAAAGGTTTGCCAAATGATATTGAGCTGAATTTGACCAGTCAAAAAGTGGCACCGTACAGCGGTGCCGTGGTTAAGCTCAGCTATGGCACAACCTACGGGACACCCGCATTGATTATGCTTGACGAAAATACCGACGTACCGTTCGGCGCTGACGTCTATGACAGCAATCATAGCGTTGTGGGTGTCGTCGGCCAGGGAAGACGCATCTTTGCTCGCCTACCGGAGCAAAGCGGACAGTTGAACGTTCGATGGGGCAAAGCGCGTCATCAGCAATGCTTGCTTAATTACCAATTACCGAACCACGATAAAGCAAACAACAGTGACATCGTAACCCTTAATAGCCGATGCGTGGCACATTGAAACGCACTGTTTGAAATTGTTTGAAGGATAAACTCTATGCAGAGACAACACGGATTTTTACATCTGATTAGCATGATGAGCGCACTGATAGCGGGTACCCTACTCTGTAGCTTCCCTGCGCGCGCGCTGGTAACGTGCACCAGTGCCCAGGTGAATAACGTCATCGTACCGGTGGCCCCTGAATTCAGAAATATCAATATTCCGATCCTCTCCGGCGGTATCACCGTCAGCGCACTTCGCGACTTACCCGTGGGCGAAGAGCTTTTTGTCCAGCAGATCTCACGTACCACCATCAATCAGGCCATGCGTTACATGGACTGCATTTCTTCTGATTCAACCGCTACGGGCACATTCTCCACTCTATCTAAAATAGAATTCGAAGGTGGTCCGCCAGCATCGACTACGACTATCAATGGAAGAACGATTTACGAAACAGGCATCCAGGGCATTGGCTATTCCTTAACATATGGTGATAACGGTAGCACTGCTGAGAACCTTCCGGTAACAAAGGAATTTGCTGTGAACACCTCTGTTGCCTTTGGCGGAATATCACTGACAGGAATCAGTCGCAACTTATATTTCCGACTGGTGAAAACCGGTGATATCCCTGCAGGGACATGGACTGTCCCGATAAATATCCCAGCCATCATTACTTATGCCGAACCGGGTCAGAACATGGCGGCAAATTTTAACCTTAATAGCGATCGTATCCATATCTCTGGAACGGTTAATGTTGTGGCTGGAAGCTGCCAGACTCCGGATGTTTATGTACATCTTGGTGAGTATGAAATAACCGATATGATGCAGAGACCTAACTGGAACTCACCGTGGAAAGAATTTAATATTCAGCTTATCAACTGCCCAGTGATGGCTGGTCGGCATGAGAGTGTTGGCTCGAACTGGGCAGGGGAAGGCAGCAGCAATACCTATGTTAAAGTTCCAGACTATCCTAACCTCATCGCCTACCGGTTGGATTTTATCAACGAAAAAGGATTCACCTATATGGGAGAATCCTGTTTAAAAACCGAATCTGCCCCTAATGCTTCTGAAGGCGTTTGTGTTGAGGTTGACGATCCATCGATTTCAAATGGGATTTATACAAACGCCCTCGATAGCGCTTTTTATAGCTGGCGAGACAAAGCTTTTTTAAATCAATATTATGCAGGTAGTTCCGCCACCAGTTATACGATCCCACTTCGTGCCCGGTATTCCCGCGTTCGCGCAACCGCAGAAAATGGCGCCGTCGTTCCACTTAAAGCCGGCCCAGCTAACGCCGCAGTAGAATTCACTATCATTTATGAATGATTAATTTGTCGTACGTAGGCTAACAACGTAAACCTGACTGGTTATAAAACCAGTCAGTAGCAGACTGGCATAACGACGTGCACGGGAAAGAATGACTCAAGCTTACCCTTGCGTTTTTCCCATGAATGGTATTCGTAAGAAAGAAGATTTGATGACGGAGGTCATAAAAAATGGAGCTATTCTGGATAAACGGTCTGGAGAGGTTTTGGAGAAAGAAAAAAAGTTATATATTCCAGCCCGTTAAATCCAAATATACCTTCTGAGTTCAGAGGCTTACTCATGTCATGGCAATACTTCAAACAGACTTACCTGGTTAAGTTCTGGTCACCTGTACCCGCGGTTATCGCAGCGGGGATCCTGTCTACTTACTACTTCGGCATTACCGGTACGTTCTGGGCTGTAACCGGCGAGTTTACCCGCTGGGGTGGACAGCTGCTGCAGCTTGCCGGTGTGCATGCTGAAGAGTGGGGTTACTTTAAGCTCATTCATCTGGAAGGCACTCCGCTGACCCGCATCGACGGGATGATGATCATCGGCATGTTCGGCGGCTGTTTTGCCGCCGCGCTGTGGGCAAACAACGTTAAGCTGAGAATGCCAAAAAGTCGGATCCGCATCGTACAGGCGGTCATCGGCGGCATGATTGCCGGTTTCGGTGCGCGCCTGGCGATGGGCTGTAACCTTGCCGCCTTCTTTACCGGTATCCCACAGTTTTCGCTACATGCCTGGTTCTTTGCCGTCGCTACCGCCATCGGTTCTTACTTTGGCGCAAAATTTACCCTTTTGCCGCTGTTCCGTATTCCCGTCAGGATGGTTAAGGTCAGCGCCGCATCGCCGCTGACGCAAAAACCGGCTCAGGCACACCGTCGTTTCCGCCTGGGGATGCTCGTCTTTTTCGCCATGGTGGCATGGGCACTGTGTACAGCGCTCAATCAACCTAAACTGGGTCTGGCAATGCTGTTTGGCGTGGGCTTTGGTTTGCTTATTGAACGCGCGCAGATCTGCTTTACTTCAGCGTTTCGCGATATGTGGATCACCGGGCGGACAATGATGGCAAAAGCGATTATTGCCGGGATGGCGGTGAGTGCTATCGGCATCTTCAGCTATGTTCAGTTAGGTGTTGAACCGAAAATCATGTGGGCTGGCCCGAATGCGGTGATTGGCGGCCTGCTGTTTGGCTTCGGGATTGTGCTGGCTGGCGGTTGTGAAACCGGCTGGATGTACCGCGCCGTTGAAGGTCAGGTGCATTACTGGTGGGTTGGCCTGGGGAACGTGCTCGGGTCAACTCTCCTCGCGTACTACTGGGATTCCCTTTCTCCTGTCCTCGCGACAAACTGGGATAAGGTCAACCTGCTCAGCACGTTCGGCCCGCTCGGTGGCCTGTTGGTCACGTACACCCTGCTGCTGACCGCTTTTTTACTGGTGATTGCGCAGGAGAAACGGTTCTTCCGCCGTGCTGCTGTCAAAAATGAAACGCAGGAGAATGCCGCATGAAAGAGATCGTGCCTGACTATCGTCTGGATATGGTGGGCGAACCCTGCCCTTATCCCGCTGTCGCCACGCTGGAAGCCCTGCCTCAGCTCAGGAAAGGGGAAATTCTGGAGGTGGTGAGCGACTGCCCACAGTCCATCAACAACATTCCTCTGGATGCTAAAAACCACGGTTACACCGTGCTGGACATTCAACAGGATGGGCCAACCATTCGTTATTTGATACAGAAATAATCCCGCGAAAGACGCTCCTTAACCGGGGCGTTTCCTGCCCCAAAAATCCGCCTTACGTCCCACTTTGGCGGTAAATACAACCCCCTGTTCTCCCCCGGAACTACACTTAAAGTGGATAAAAAACAAACAGGAGGTGTGGCATGTTTGCGTCAATTCTTGTTCCTGTCGATATTTCAGAGCGTCGCCTGACCGAACAGGTGATTCCCTATGTTCAGGCGAACGCAGCAATCAGTAACGGCAAAGTGCATTTTCTGACTGTCGTTCCTTCTTTCCCCTACTATTCCTCTCTTGGGCTGGCCTATTCCGTTGAGATGCCAAAACTGGAAGAAATGCAGCAGGAGGCGCTGGCGAAATTGAATGAGATCGTTAAGCAGTTCAATTTACCGGCCGACCGCATTCAGACCCACGCCATTTCTGGCACGCCTAAAGATCAGATCCTGAAACTGGCTGAGAGTATCAATGCAGACCTGATAATTATTGCGTCTCATCGACCTGATATTTCGACCTATCTGTTAGGCTCTAACGCTGCGGTCGTCGTGCGCCACGCAAAATGCCCGGTGCTGGTGGTGCGTTAGCGTGCCTGCGAGGAAAGATAAGCCCCGTGCTATCGGGGCTTATTATCGTATCCTGGGCCACAGGCCTGCGCCATTGAGCAATCACTGGACGCCGCCCTGACCGATCCTCACGCATGAAGCGGTAAGCGGTGCAACCTGAACCTCGACTTTAGGAATGGTGTGAATAGGTTATGGTCAGCCGTTGGCTGACGCGGCTAAACGGGCAGTATTTCCGCCGTTTACGGTTCAGCATGTATTTGATGAGATGAGTTCAGCACGCTGGAATATGGAGGGGCAACCTTAATCGCCCCCCGAAGCAAGACTGGCCATAACCAGGCCAGTCTCAGGGGATAAATCAGAAACGATAACCCGCGGAGAACATAAACACCCACGGATCGAGGCGAGTGCTGATACTTTGCTGCTCACCGCCCGCTTTAAAGCGAACGTCGGTATCAATGTCCATGTACCAGACCGAGGCGTTAATTAACCAGTCACGGTTAATCAGATAATCCAGCCCCACCTGCCCCGCAACACCCCACGAGTCTTTCAGGCTGAGATCGGTAAGCCCGGCTTCTTTACCGGTATCGTTAAATTTCTCGTCGAAGAAGGTGGTGTAGTTCACCCCTGCGCCAATATACGGACGCACCTTACTGTTAGCATCACCAAAGTACCACTGCGCCATCAGTGTTGGCGGTAAATGGTGCACCGTCGCGATATCCCCGGTTGGCCCTAAACCGACGCGATGACGGAATGGCGTTGCTGCCAGAAGCTCAACACCAATGTTCTCCGTCGCCATATACGTAAAGGTCAAACCGAGCTGGGTATTGTTGCTGACGTTAAAACCGCCCATACCCAGTACGCTATCAGAGCCTTCTGTTGGACGCACCGTTGCCGAACCGGCACGAATAAAGAATTCACCTGCTTCATGCGCATACGCGCCGCCAGAGAGACTGCTTAATACAAGGGCTGCCACCGCTAATTTTTTCATATCCGCTCCATCGTTGTGGTTTTAGTCGCGGAGGAGAATATACTCACAAATGAGTAATAAGTGATCTGCTACAGATCACATTAAAACCAGTAAGTTAACATTCATTGATCTGGGTTAATTTTTGGTGACACGCCGTAAAGCGATAAGTTGTCGTCAGGTCAATTTCTGGCATTTCGGCGTTACAAAATTTTCTCTTTTCACCCTCTTGCTCTTCCTCTCGCGGCTGGATAATTTAGCGCTCTCACAAGTTGATTTGATGCGTTCTTCTTTTGCAGGTGTGCCATGAGTGATGTTAACCCGTGCATGAAGTGCGGAGCCTGTTGTGCGTATTTTCGAGTCTCTTTCTACTGGGCCGAAGCCAGCGATGGCGGCGGTACCGTTCCGGTTCATCTCACTGAACCGTTAACGCCTTTTCTGCGCTGCATGAGCGGCACCAACCAAAAACCGTGCCGATGCGCTGCGCTTCAAGGTGAACCTGGGGTGTCCACCCGGTGCTCTATCTACGAGCACCGCCCCAGCCCGTGCCGGGAATTTTCCATGTCAGGTGAGGATGGGCAGGTCAATGAAGCCTGTAATCGTGCCCGTGCGCGCTTTGGATTACCGCCGCTTTACAAAGATATGCTTTTCCATACAAGCCTTGATGCTGCCACGACAGTGTTATCCGGTGTACAATTGCCGGCTAATTAACACCTGCAATACTCAAGGAGAGTGCATGTCTATCACGGCGAAGTCTGTCTACCGTGACACGGGAAACTTTTTCCGCAATCAGTTCTTAACCTTTTTACTGATCGCGTTGCTATGCGCCTTCATTACAGTGGTGCTTGGCCATGCGTTCTCGCCAAGTGACGAACAGATTGCCAGCCTGAGCCAGGGCGACAACCTTGCAGATAGCGTGGGGTTGTTTGAACTGGTACAAAACATGACGCCGGAGCAGCAACAAATCCTGCTGCGGGCTTCCGCTGCTTCGACATTCTCTGGTCTTATCGGCAATGCGATTCTGGCAGGTGGCGTTCTGCTGATGATTCAGCTGGTTTCCGCCGGTCAGCGCGTCAGCGCCCTGCGGGCGATTGGTGCCAGCGCGCCGGTATTACCGAAGCTGTTTATCCTCATCTTTTTAACCACCATGCTGGTGCAGATGGGGATTATGCTGGTCGTCGTGCCGGGTGTATTACTGGCTATCGTGCTCTCCTTCGCGCCGGTAATGGTCGTGCAGGATAAACTGGGGATCTTTACCGCGATGCGCAGCAGCATCCGGCTCGCCTGGGCAAATATACGCCTGGTGGCACCGGCTGTTATCGGCTGGCTGTTGGCGAAAACGCTCCTGCTGCTGTTTGCCCCGAATTTTGCGGTACTCACGCCAAATGTTGGCGCGGTGGTGGCAAATACGCTGAGCAACCTCATTTCAGCGGTACTGCTGGTCTATCTGTTCCGCCTGTATATGTTAATTCGTCAGTAATCCTGTGGCCGGGAACGTCAGCCCGGCCCTACACAGAAGATGGAATCACAGAATGAAGCAGTTTCTTGATTTTTTACCGCTCGTGGTCTTTTTCGCTTTCTACAAGCTGTATGACATTTATGCCGCCACGACTGCACTGATCGTGGCCACAGCGGTTGTGCTGATCTATAGCTGGGTTCGCTACCGTAAAGTTGAAAAAATGGCGCTGGTGACCTTCGTCCTGGTCGCGGTGTTTGGTGGACTCACTCTGTTCTTCCACAACGATGAATTCATCAAATGGAAAGTCACGGTGATTTACGCTCTGTTTGCGGGTGCGTTACTGATTAGCCAGTGGGTGATGAAGAAGCCGCTGATCCAGCGCATGCTGGGCAAAGAGCTGACGCTGCCTCAGGAAGTGTGGTCCCGACTGAATATCGCCTGGGCGATCTTCTTTATTCTCTGTGGTCTTGCCAATATCTATATTGCTTTCTGGCTGCCGCAGAATATCTGGGTCAACTTCAAGGTCTTTGGCCTGACGGCTCTGACGCTCATCTTCACGCTGTTAAGTGGCGTTTATATCTATCGCCACATGCCACAGGACGACCAGCACTGATCGTTCACCGACCAGAACGTGTGCAGCAGGCGTTCTGGTCTATTCTCTCCAGCCTGAAATCATAGTAGCATCCCGCCTGAAGTCTTCAGTTACGAGTTAAAACAATGACAACAAATAACGCCCCTCAGGGCGAACTGGTTTTACGCACACTGGCAATGCCCGCTGACACCAATGCCAATGGCGATATTTTTGGCGGCTGGCTGATGTCGCAAATGGATATGGGCGGCGCTATTCTGGCAAAAGAGATTGCACATGGCCGGGTAGTGACGGTGAGAGTGGATGGCATGACCTTCCTGCGCCCGGTTGCAGTGGGTGATGTGGTTTGCTGTTACGCGCGTTGCGTAAAACGTGGCAATACCTCCATCTCCATTAACATCGAAGTGTGGGTGAAAAAGGTCTCGTCCGAACCCATTGGACAGCGTTATAAAGCGACAGAAGCGCTGTTTATTTATGTGGCCGTGGACAACGAAGGTAAACCCCGACCGCTTCCTCAGGCCTGATTGCCCGGTAAAAAAAGCCTCCTTGCGGAGGCTTTTTTTTATTCCATCTGTGCCCCGCCATTCAGGCGGAATACAATATTCACGATCAGTCCGTTGCCCGGTTTACCGGCTTCATAACGCCATCTGCGCATCGCCGTTTTCACTTCTCTCTCGAACATATTAGACGGCTGCGCGGACAGTATTTCCACGTTCTCAACACGCCCTTCCGGCGTAACATCGAATTTCACCCGTACACGGCCCTCAATACGTAATGCCTGAGCACGGGCCGGATACTGCGGCTGATTACGGCTGACCGCACGCGGTCCCGCGGGTGCGGTGACTGTCGGTTTGGCTGTCGTCGTGGTGTTATTCATCACCGGACGCGAAGGTGCTGCGTTTTCTACCGTCTGCGTGGCGCGGGGTTCAACCGGACGCGTTTCGCGTTTTGGACGTTCTTCTACCTTTTTCACCGGTTTTGGCTTCGGCTTAGGTTTCGGCTTCGGCTTCGGCTCGGGTTTGTGGATCACCACCGGAGCTTCTTTTGGCGGTTCCGGCACAGGTTCAGGTTCGGGTTCCGGTTCGGCGACGGGCTGTGGCGGCGGAGGCGCAACCTGCGGCGGTTCGAGATCCGCTGGCGAGACCATCGTCACAGAAATAGGCTGTGCGGGCGCTGGCATTTCAACAACCTGATGAACCGAGGTATAAAGCAAACCCGCCACGACAGCACCGTGAATAACGACAGAAAGCAGCGTCGGCCAGGGAAAGCGGCGAGGTAAATCAAGGGTCATCGAAGTCATAATCATCAACGTTAAAAAACCGAACACTGATTTTAAATGCAAATAGCAATCATATTCAATAAGACACTTTGTCCTGGCGCAATTTAAGCGCAAGAGAGGCCAAAAAAGGCGCATTCAGATCAGGGTTTTAACATTGTTTTTATCTTTACATTGCAGTCAGTTGCCCTTTCACATAACGTTACTGACACTTTTAATGGTTAAGGAGCTTCACCGTGCTTTACGTGATTTACTCTGAAGATGTCGCTGATTCCCTCGAAAAACGCCAGTCCGTTCGCCCTGCCCATCTGGCGCGTTTACAACTGCTCCAGGATGAAGGTCGATTACTGACCGCGGGTCCAATGCCTGCGGTAGACAGCAATGACCCTGGCGCTGCCGGTTTCGCGGGCTCCACGGTGATCGCCGAGTTTGAATCCCTGGAAGCGGCTCAGGCCTGGGCTGATGCAGACCCGTACGTTGCCGCAGGTGTCTATGCGAAGGTGACGGTTCGCCCGTACAAGAAAGTGTTTTGATGCAAAAGTGGCTCCGAAAGGAGCCACTCATCTCTTCAGTGCAGTGACGCTAAGCGCGCCGCAAATCCGACAAACAGCAGCCCAATCAGCCCGTTCCCCAGCTTTGCCAGTTTCTTTTTGGTTTTCAGATAACGCGTGACAAACGCACCAGAGAAGATCAGGAAGCTCATATACATAAAGCTAATCAGCTCCAGCGTGGTCGCGAGGATCAGGAAAGACGTGCCCGTGTTTTTCGCATTCACATCGATGAACTGCACAAAGAACGAGACATAGAACAAAATAGCCTTTGGATTCGTCAGGCTCAGCACCAGCGAGCGTTTCATGATCATGCTCGCAGGCTCGGTTCCGCTCTCATGGGTATTCTTCTGACGGGTGATGACTGACCAGAGCATTTTGCCGCCGAGCCACAGGAGATAGAAAGCACCGAGGTAGCGCACAATATTAAACAGAACCGGGGTCGCCTGGATTAATGCTGCGACGCCCGCCCAGGCCAGAAACATCAGCACTGCATCGCCGATAAACACGCCAGTGGCGGCGAGATACCCTTTTTTTACACCGTGCCCAATACCGGTTTTCAGTACAAACAATGTGTTCGGTCCAGGCACCAGCACGATAAAAAATGCCCCTACAACATAGGTCCAGAAATTAAGTACACCAAACTCCGCAAACACCTCTCCCTCCTTTTGCTAAAAAACGACGCGAATATCGCTGCAAATACGATATCCTCAAAATCAGACGCTATTGTACGCCGTTATAGCCATCAAGATAAGTCGCAGACAGTTCGTTACCAAATAAAACGGCGTCCTTCTCTTCCATTTGAGACGTCCATTTATCCGCGGTATTACCGTCGAAAGCATGCTCCGTTTTCGCCTGATTCTTCAGTTGATCGCGAATGCTTTGCGCGTACTGGTTTGCCTCAGACTGTGCGCGTCCTGCAGCGCGATCGGTTTTCCCCTGCTCATACAGCTCACGGAACTGAGGGACATTCAGACGATAATTTTGCGATACACTTGACGTAAAATTGCCGCCAGTAAAATTGGTTTTATGCGACACGAAATAATAAGCATGCCTTTCCGGTGACGTTTTACTGCTGGCACAACCGCTCAACACGGCAATCCCAAGAAGGGCTGCAACCACTTTTCCGTTCATCTCTTTTCCTTTTTAGTTTATCCAGTGCGATATCCCGCTGAGCAGTAAATTAATCAACGCGGATAATGACGATAATCCTGCGTTTTCCCTGATCGCATCCAGCGCAAGCAGCACAATAAATACCCAGAGATAAGGATTCATCTTTGAAATGCATAAGATTAAGAGGGCGGAGTATATCGCGGAATGAATCGGGGGAGAGACTGCGAAAAATGATAGCCTGAAAATCAGTGGGCACCTTAACGGTGCCCTGATGGTTCTCAGATAACCTGTGTAGCGAACAGCAACGCGTTACGGTGTCTGGTCATTCCACATTTTCTGATGGCGTGTATACGCATATTGCGGCGGGATTGTGCTTCCAGCCAACGAGCCTTGCGACGACTCACCTGTCGCAACATGCGCCAGCGCCCTACTTCTGTTCTACTGCGCTTCATGTTTACAACTCTTTCTCTAACAGAAACCCCATTATAAACCCAACCCCGCAGCAAACCAGCGCTTTTAACTGGCGTTTTTATTTGCCAGATGATTCCTGATGCGTACACTCATAACAATACGCTTTCAAAAGGATTTTTTTACCTATGACAACCTTCTACACCGTGGTGAGTTGGCTGGTCATTCTGGGATACTGGCTGTTAATCGCGGGTGTGACTTTGCGCATCCTGATGAAGCGCAGAGCCGTACCCTCTGCCATGGCCTGGCTGCTGATAATCTACATCCTGCCGCTGGTGGGGATTATTGCCTATCTCTCTTTCGGTGAGCTTCATCTGGGTAAACGCCGTGCCGAGCGTGCCCGCGCCATGTGGCCTTCAACCGCCAAATGGCTCAACGATCTCAAAGCCTGCAAACATATCTTTGCCGAGGAGAACAGCAGTGTTGCCTCCTCGCTGTTTAAGCTGTGCGAACTCCGTCAGGGTATTGGCGGCGTTAAGGGCAACCAGCTCCAGTTGCTGACCTCCTCGGATGACGTCATGCAGGCCCTCATCCGCGATATTCAACTGGCTCGCCATAATATCGAGATGGTGTTCTATATCTGGCAGCCTGGCGGCATGGCCGATCAGGTTGCTGAATCGCTGATGGCCGCTGCGCGTCGGGGCATTCATTGCCGCCTGTTGCTGGACTCCGCTGGCAGCGTCGCCTTCTTCCGTAGCCCCTGGGCGGGCATGATGCGTAATGCCGGTATTGAAGTGGTTGAGGCGCTGAAGGTCAATCTCTTGCGTGTGTTTCTGCGCCGGATGGACCTTCGCCAGCACCGTAAAATGATCATGATCGACAACTATATTGCCTATACCGGCAGCATGAACATGGTTGACCCGCGGTTCTTCAAGCAGGACTCGGGTGTCGGGCAATGGGTAGACCTGATGGCGAGAATGGAGGGACCCATTGCCACCTCGATGGGTATCGTTTATTCCTGCGACTGGGAGATAGAAACCGGGAAACGTATCCTGCCGCCACCACCGGATGGCAATATCATGCCATTTGAAGAGGCCAGCGGGCACACCATCCATACTATCGCTTCCGGACCGGGCTTCCCGGAGGACTTGATCCATCAGGCGTTGCTGACGGCCACTTACGCAGCGCGTGAATATTTGATCATGACCACCCCCTACTTTGTTCCCAGCGATGACCTGCTGCACGCCATCTGTACCGCGGCACAGCGCGGTGTCGATGTGAGTATCATCTTGCCACGCAAAAATGACTCGCTTCTGGTGGGCTGGGCCAGCCGGGCATTCTTCAGTGAACTGCTGGCTGCGGGGGTGAAAATCTACCAGTTTGAAGGCGGATTACTCCATACCAAGAGCGTGCTTGTCGACGGCGAGTTAAGTCTGGTGGGTACGGTTAACCTGGATATGCGCAGTCTGTGGCTGAACTTTGAAATCACACTGGTGATCGATGATGCCGGCTTTGGCGGCGATCTGGCCGCGGTCCAGGATGATTATATCTCCCGCTCGCGACTGCTGGATGCCAGACTGTGGGTTAAACGCCCGCTATGGCAGAGAATTACCGAACGACTGTTTTACTTCTTTAGTCCGTTGCTGTAAAACGTGCCCAACGATGTTAAACAGGTAGTCATCATGGAAATGGATCTGAACAATCGCCTGACCGAAGACGAAACGCTCGAACAGGCCTATGACATTTTTCTCGAACTGGCGGTTGATAACCTCGATCCCGCAGACGTGATCCTCTTTAATCTCCAGTTTGAAGAGCGCGGGGGCGCCGAGTTGTTCGACCCTTCTGAAGACTGGGCTGAACATGTGGATTTCGACCTCAATCCTGACTTCTTTGCCGAAGTGGTGATTGGTCTGGCCGATGAAGATGGCGGTGAAATTAACGACATCTTCGCCCGCGTCCTGCTGTGTCGCGAGAAAGACCACAAGCTGTGTCATATTCTCTGGCGCGAATAATAAAAAAGGCTGCGATTGCAGCCTTTTTTATTTAATCCGGTAACTCACTTCCGCACTGATTACAAAACCGCGCGCTGTGTTCATGTTCACCCTGGTGACATTTCGGGCATTTTCGTTGCGCCTTACGGTTCTGAAAGGCGCTGCTCATGTGCGTAGTAATGAGCCCTGTCGGGACCGCAATCACCGAATAACCAATCAGAATCAGTACCGAGGCGACAATCCGTCCCAGCGGAGTGTGAGGGGCTATATCACCATAGCCAACGGTTGTGACGGTCACAATCGCCCAATAAACAGAAGCATTCAGCGTTGAGAAGCCATTCTTCGGCCCTTCTATCAAATACATCAGCGCGCCGAATATCACCATGACGATGGCAATAAATGAATAAAACAGGATCAGCTGATGCCGCGCGCTGACGATGGCACTCCAAAATATCCGCAATGACGGCATAAACCGCAGCAGTTTAAGAATGCGTAACACCCGAATAACGCGCATCGCTCGCCAGGCAAAAACATAGCTCAGACCGATTTCCGGCCATAGCCACATGACATAGAGCGGCAGGATCGTGGCTAAATCAATAAATCCCCAGAAGCTGAAGACATATTTGGCCGGGTCAGGCCAACAGAATACCCGCAGGAAATATTCAGCGGTAAAGACCAGCGTAATGACCAGCTCCAGCCAGACAAAGAGATGCCATTCTTCCAGCGTCAGGTGATACTGCGTTCCGACGCCCGATTCGATAAAAATGATCACCACACTGAGCAGCGCAAACAGGGCGCAGAGGGCTTCAAAACGCCTTCCGGTTACCGTTTCAGGATCGAATAAAAGATGATAGAGCCGCCGACGGGCTGAGGTGAATAATCGCGACACATTAACCTCGCAAATAATAAGGGCTGACATCATGTCAGCCCTTGCGATTATAACGGGTCTACTTTCAGGCAGGAAACCGCATGTCGGAAACTGCCCTCCAGAACCGGACGTGTTTTTGCACATTCCGGCCCGGCCATCGGGCATCGCGTACGGAATACACAACCGGACGGCGGGTTAATCGGGGACGGTAATTCACCTTCCAGAAGCTGGATGGTTTTATTTTTTTCCAGATCCGGATCGGGAATCGGTACCGCAGACATCAGTGCCCGGGTATAGGGGTGCAGTGGGTTATGGTACACCTCATCGTAAGTCCCTAATTCCACCGCATGGCCCAGATACATCACCAGTACGCGGTCAGAAATGTGTTTCACCACCGCGAGGTCATGCGCAATGAAGATCAGCGACAGCCCCATTTCACGCTGCAGTTTCTGCAGCAGGTTAACCACCTGCGCCTGAATAGAGACGTCCAGCGCCGAGACGGGCTCGTCACAGATAATCAGCTTCGGCTCAAGGATCAGTGCGCGGGCGATACCGATACGCTGGCACTGACCACCGGAGAATTCGTGCGGGTAACGGTTGACGAGGTTAGGCAACAAGCCCACTTTCATCATCATTGCCTTCACACGGTCGCGTACTTCCTGACGCGGCATCTTCGGATGATAGGTCCGCAGTGGCTCAGCAATGATCTCCCCGATGGTCATACGCGGGTTCAATGAGGCCAGCGGATCCTGGAAAATCATCTGGATGTCGCTACGCACATCGCGCCACTCGTCTGGCTTCATGCCCAGCAGATCTTTACCCAGCCAGGCAACTTTGCCGTCGGTGGCTTTCACGAGGCCTATGATGGCACGCGCAAATGTGGATTTACCGCAACCGGACTCACCCACCACCCCCAGAGTTTCCCCTTCATACAGACGAAGCGTTACGCCATCGACCGCTTTCAGGGTTTTCGGCGGCTGCCAGAACCACTGTTTTCCGTCTTTAATGTCGAAATGCACCTTAAGGTCAGCAATTTCGAGCAGGACATTTCTTTTTTCATCTAATGCGTTCATACCAGATCCTCCTGCGGCTTAAAGCAGGCGCGCAGACGGCCTGGTGCAAACTCTTCCAGCGGCGGCGCGGTATTGCAGATTTCCATCGCGTGCGGGCAGCGTGGCTGGAACGGACAGCCTTTCGGCAGGCGCAGCAGGTTTGGCGGGTTGCCAGGAATGGTCAGCAGGGATTCCCCTTCTGCATCGAGGCGCGGCACCGCATTCAGCAGACCAATGGAGTAAGGGTGTGCAGGCTGGTAGAACACGTCGCGCGCCTTACCATATTCCATGGTGCGGCCTGCATACATCACCAGTACCTTGTCACAGATACCGGCCACTACGCCCAGATCGTGAGTGATCATGATAATCGCGGTGTTGAACTCACGCTTAAGCTCGTTCAGCAGCGTCATGATCTGTGCCTGGACGGTCACATCAAGCGCGGTGGTCGGTTCATCGGCAATCAGCAGTTTTGGCCGGCACATTAGCGCCATCGCAATCATGACACGCTGACGCATACCGCCGGAGAACTCATGCGGGAACATGCGCATACGCTTGCGCGCTTCCGGCATTTTCACCGCGTCGAGCATTTTGACGGACTCCTCAAAGGCTTCCGCTTTGCCCAAGCCTTTGTGCAGCATCAGCACTTCCATCAGCTGCTCGCCGACACGCATATACGGGTTCAGCGAGGTCATCGGGTCCTGGAATATCATCGAAATCTGCTCAGCGCGCAGCTTGTTCAGCTCGTATTCCGGCAGGTTGAGGATCTCACGCCCGTTGAATTTGGCGGAACCGCCAATGACACCGTTAGACGCCAGCAGCCCCATCAACGCAAAGGCAGTTTGGGATTTACCGGAACCCGACTCGCCCACGATCCCCAGCGTTTCACCCGCACGCAGGTTGAAGTTGAGATCGTTCACGGCGGTCACATCGCCATCCGGCGTTTTAAAGGTCACGCGGAGGTCTTTTACGTCCAGCAGAAGGTTACCCTGCTGTTGCGCCTGTGGCGCAGTGGCCGTTTCAATAATCGTCATGACGGCGCTCCTTAACGGTCTTTCGGGTCGAGGGCATCACGCAGGCCATCGCCGATAAAGTTGAAACAAAACAGGGTGACGACCAGGAAGCCCGCCGGGTACAGAAGCAACCACGGTGAGACTTCCATTGAGTTTGCACCATCACTCAGAAGCGCGCCCCAGCTGCTCAGTGGCTCTTGTGTACCCAGACCCAGGAAGCTCAGGAAAGATTCAAACAGGATCATGCTTGGTACCAGCAGCGAGGCATATACCACCACCACGCCGAGCACGTTAGGAACGATATGGCGAACCACAATATTACCGGTGGAGACACCGCCCACCTGCGCCGCTTCGATAAACTCTTTACGCTTAAGACTCAGCGTCTGACCACGAACGATTCGCGCCATATCCAGCCAGGACACCATCCCGATTGCCACGAAGATCAACAGGATATTCTGGCCAAAGAAGGTCACCAGCAGGATAACGAAGAACATGAACGGGAAGGAGTTTAAGATTTCCAGCATACGCATCATGACGGAGTCCACTTTACCGCCAAGATAGCCTGATAGTGAGCCGTAAAGCGTACCCACGATCACCGCCACCAGGGCGGCAGCAATACCGACCATCAGCGAAATGCGGCCACCGATAGCGACACGCACCAGCAGGTCGCGCCCTGAGGAATCCGTACCAAAATAGTGCCCGGACGTCATATCGGGTGCGCTGGACATCATGCCCCAGTCGGTGTCGAAATAGGTAAATTGCGACAGAATCGGCGCCAGGGTGACAAACAGCGCGATGAGCACCAGAACAACCAGACTGGCGACCGCGGCGCGGTTATGCATAAAGCGACGACGGGCGTCTTGCCAGAGGCTACGACCTTCTACTTCCAGTTTTTCACTGAAGTTTTCCAGCGCCTCGCTGTTTTTCTTACTCAACATCATGGCGTGCTCCAGTATCAGTAACGGATTTTCGGGTCGATAACGGCATACAGCACATCGACGATAGCGTTAAACAAAATGGTCAGTGCGCCGACGAGGATTGTCAGGCTCAGTACCAGTGAATAGTCGCGGTTCAGCGCGCCATTAACGAACAGCTGACCAATGCCCGGCAGACCGTAGATGGTTTCGATAACCATTGAGCCGGTGATGATCCCAACGAATGCCGGCCCCAGGTAGGAGAGCACGGGCAGGAGCGCAGGCTTGAGTGCATGGCGGAATATAATCCGGCGCATCGGCAGCCCTTTCGCACGCGCGGTACGGATGAAGTTCGAGTGCAGGACTTCAATCATGGAACCGCGGGTGATACGCGCGATACTGGCGATATAAGCCAGGGAGAGAGCCACCATTGGCAAAATCATGAACTTCAGTGCCCCGCCATTCCAGCCGCCCCCGGGCAGCCATTTCAGCGTAATGGCAAATATCATCACCAGTAATGGCGCGACAACGAAGCTGGGTATAACCACCCCGGTCATCGCCACCCCCATTACGGTATAATCCCATTTGGTATTTTGTTTGAGCGCGGCAATAACGCCCGCGGTGACGCCGAGAACGACGGCAAGGATGAATGCCGCAGCACCCAGTTTCGCCGATACAGGGAAGCTGGACGCCACCAGGTCGTTAACGGAATAGTCTTTGTATTTGAATGACGGCCCAAAATCACCGTGCGCCAGTTGCTTCAGATAGTTGAAGTACTGCGTGGAGATAGGATCGTTTAAGTGATACTTCGCTTCGATATTGGCCATCACTTCCGGTGGCAGCGTACGTTCACCGGTAAACGGACTTCCCGGCGCGAGACGCATCATAAAGAAGGAAATCGTAATTAGAATAAATAACGTTGGTATCGCTTCTAAGCAGCGACGCAGGATAAATTTCAACATTGCCCGTACCTTCTGGCGTGTGCCTGATGAATGTTACAAAGTAGACACAGTGGGGCAAGCCAGGCCTGCCCCACGTATTGCCATTAATGCTTGATAATATAAAGATTCTTAACGGAAATATTATCCAACGGGTCTTTACCGGTATAACCCCCTACCCACGGTTTCACCAGGCGGGCGTTAACGTAGTAATAGACCGGTACAATTGCAGAGTCTTTATCGAGCTGCTCTTCTGATTTCGCGTACAGATCAGCGCGCTGCGCATCGTCTGTGACTTTCAGCGTATCAGTAATGATCTTATCGAATGCCGGGCTCTTATAGTGCGCGGTGTTATTCGAACTGTCACTCAGCATGGTGTTCAGGAAGGATGTTGGTTCGTTATAGTCCGCACACCAGCCGGCACGCGCCACGTCGAACGTCCCCTGATGGCGGGTATCCAGGAAGGTTTTCCACTCCTGGTTTTCCAGCTTCACGTTCACGCCCAGGTTTTTCTTCCAGATAGACGCGACGGCGATAGCCAGTTTTTTATGCAGGTCAGACGTGTTGTACAGCAGGTTAAACGTCAGCGGCTTGTCAGCAGTATAACCGGCTTCAGCCAGCAGTTTTTTCGCTTCTTCGTTACGTTTTTCCTGTGACCACTTGAACCACTCAGGCTCAACCAGTTTCATACCGTCGGTATAAGGAGGGGTATAGCTGTATGCCGGCAGGTCGCCCTGGTTTTTCACTTTGTTCACGATAATATCGCGATCCAGTGCCAGCTTCAGCGCTGTACGCACGCGCACATCAGTGAATGGTGCTTTCTGGTTGTTGATTTCGTAGTAGTAAGTGCAGAGATACGGATCAACATGCACTTCTTTCGGGATCTCTTTTTTCAGCTTCTGGAACAGTTCAATCGGCATGTTGTTATAGGTCATGTCGATTTCGCCGCTGCGGTAACGGTTAACGTCAGTAACTTCAGAAGAGATTGGCAGGTAGGTTACCTGATTAATGACGGTTTTCGCGTTATCCCAGTACTGCGGGTTACGCTCCAGAACCATACGTTCGTTGACCACCCAGTCTTTCAGTTTATAAGCACCGTTGGTCACGATATTGGCAGGCTGGGTCCATTTTTCACCAAATTTTTCCACCGCGGATTTTGGTACCGGGGAAACGGACGGGTGAACCAGTAATTTGTAGAAGTACGGAACAGGCTCGCTCAACGTCACTTCAAAGGTATTGGCATCAATCGCTTTCACACCCAGGTCGGTGACCGGTTTTTTACCGGCGATGATGTCATCAATATTGGCGATGTGGCCATATTGCAGGTAGCTCGCATACGGAGAGGCGGTGGTTGGATTCGCCAGACGCTGCCAGCTATATACGAAATCTTCGGCGGTAACCGGCGTACCGTCGGACCATTTCGCATCTTTACGCAGATGGAAGGTCCAGACTTTGAAATCTTTATTTTCCCATTTTTCCGCCACACCCGGTGCCGGGTGGCCGTCTACGTCGGTCACCAGCAAGCCTTCGAACAGGTCGCGGTTGACGTTAGACTCCGGAACACCTTCAATTTTGTGCGGGTCAAGAGACTGAACTTCCGCACCGTTGTTACGAACCAGCGTCTGTTTCTCAGCCAGTTGAACGCCTGCAGGAACGTCCGCAGCCATTGCAGCGTTGCCCGCGATTAGCGCAGTTAAAATCCCCGCCGCTACCAGATTTTTTTTTGTGATGATGGACATTGTGTTGGTACTCCACTCATTATAATTACTGGCCTTCGCCAGCTGTGTAATCCCCTGTTGGGGCCTGTACAGCGCAGGAGTTTTTTTTGCTGCTGTCAGGTTCTTCTTTTTACTTCTTGCTATCACCGACTTTTTTATTACTGACCGCTCGTATGGCCGTCTTGCGTCGATTCTTCACAGGTCTCCCCTGTCTGAGGCCTGCGCTGGATATCTGAGAAGAGGACTATATGAAAATAATTCTCATCTGCTTGTTTTATGCTGCAAAATATTAGGCCGGAAAGTATCAAATGGCGTAAACGCTCGCCAATACATTTTGCAAATTTGTTAAGCAATTCTCTTTTACGGTGAGTACCGTATCTCGGGGGGCAGCCCTGCCTGACATCAAATACCGAATAAAAACATTGGTATTCAATATGATAGAGAAAACATTCTCTACAAGCGCGTCGCTGCGCTATCATCGAGTGGTTTTGTACAAAAATTTAACAACTGATTATTATTTAGCACATTCCTCTAGGGGAACGTTGAAATTACTAATATCATTTCGGTTATGACTCAGCAAGCCCCAGAGTATCATGTGAGTAAAATAACAGATCGATTGAAGGTTTTATGCGCAGAGAGGCACGAGGAAAATTGATAACTTATTGAAATATAAGAAAAGCGGATTATTAGTAGAATTTATTATGATATGTGAGCATTTCAACTTTAGTTATAGGATTTGCTGATAATCACGTAAAAAAACGGAGCCTCAGGCCCCGTTCTTTCATTTGAAATATTAGTGCAGTAAGCCGGGGAAAATGCTTTTAATACCGGTGACAATAAATTCGATGCCTAACGCCATCAACAACAGCCCCATGATACGCGTAATAACGTTGATGCCCGTTTGCCCCAGCCAGCGCACCAGCCAGGGTGCCATGCGGAAAACACCCCAACAACACAGTGCGAAGATAGCGATGGCGACAGAAAAGCCAATCAGGTGCATCAGGCTATGGTAACGTGTCCCCCAGACAATGGTGGAACTGATCGCACCAGGCCCTGCCATTAAAGGCAACGCAAGCGGGACCACGCCGATACTTTCGCGAATGGCGGTTTCTGATTTCTCCTGTTTGTTCTGCTTATCCTCACCCAGCTTACCGCTGATCATCGACATGGCAATGGTCACCACCAGGATGCCACCCGCGATGCGGAAAGAATCAATTGAAATGCCGAACAGCTGGAGAATGGCATCACCCAGGAAAAGCGAGGTGAGCAAGATAATGGCCACTGACAGGTTAGCGGTGAGGTTGGTTTTGTTCCTGGCCGCCGCCGTCTGGTAACTGGTCATACTAATGAAGACAGGGATGATCCCTACCGGGTTGACCAGGGCAAACAGACCAATAAAAAATTTAAAATACGTTGGAAAATCAAAGAGCGTTTGGATCACGTTTTGCTCCGCTTATGCACATGCCCGGGACTGACACTTTGTCATGAAAAATCGCGCTGAAGATACGCTTTTTATGAGCATACTTCACCAGAAATCTGTGCCTAAACGTTATCCTTTCAGGATGTTAAACAGATGTAGAATCAGTGATAGCATCACTTCCAATAGTTACTTAATTATTTAACACTGGAAATATCTACAATAAATAACCCTGCTGAAAGGTATCAGCTTGGGGAAAAATTGACGCAGATCATGATTTTCGTACTCAGAAGTGAGTAATCTTGATTACGCCCCCCAGGAAGGTCACCTGTCACAAAGGGATGATGTTAAGGTAAGGCTCTTTTAGTAAGTTAGCGCGCCAGAGCATAAAGTAACTCTTTGTTTTACTTTATCTAACGCAAGTCGTAGTGGCTCTGTCTATACTGTCAGACGTATCGAGCGCTGGTTTACTAAAAGAGTTTAAACATTATCAGGAGAGCATTATGGCTGTTACTAATATCGCTGAACTGAACGCACTCGTCGAGCGCGTGAAAAAAGCCCAGCGTGAATACGCCAATTTCACCCAAGAACAGGTTGATAAAATCTTCCGCGCGGCCGCTCTGGCTGCTGCAGATGCTCGAATCCCTCTCGCTAAAATGGCCGTTGCTGAATCCGGCATGGGTATCGTTGAAGATAAAGTGATCAAAAACCACTTTGCTTCAGAGTATATCTATAACGCCTATAAAGATGAGAAGACTTGCGGCGTCCTGGCTGAAGATCATACCTTCGGTACCATCACCATTGCTGAACCTATCGGTATTATTTGCGGTATCGTTCCAACGACTAACCCAACGTCTACTGCCATCTTCAAATCGCTGATCAGTCTGAAGACCCGTAACGCAATCATCTTCTCCCCTCACCCACGTGCTAAAGATGCCACCAACAAAGCAGCGGATATCGTGCTGCAGGCTGCTATCGCTGCGGGTGCGCCAAAAGATCTGATCGGCTGGATCGACCAACCGTCTGTTGAACTGTCTAACGCCCTGATGCACCACCCGGACATTAACCTGATCCTGGCAACCGGTGGTCCTGGCATGGTTAAAGCAGCATACAGCTCCGGTAAACCGGCTATCGGTGTAGGTGCGGGTAACACGCCTGTTGTTATCGACGAAACGGCCGATATTAAACGTGCTGTTGCATCTGTACTGATGTCTAAAACCTTCGACAACGGTGTTATCTGTGCGTCTGAACAGTCCGTTGTTGTTGTAGATTCCGTCTATGATGCGGTTCGCGAACGTTTCGCCAGCCACGGCGGCTACATGCTGCAGGGCAAAGAGCTGAAAGCCGTTCAGGATATCATTCTGAAAAACGGCGCGCTGAACGCCGCCATCGTTGGTCAGCCAGCCTATAAAATCGCTGAACTCGCCGGCTTTACCGTTCCGGCAACCACCAAGATTCTGATCGGCGAAGTTAAAGTTGTCGACGAAAGCGAACCGTTCGCTCACGAAAAACTCTCGCCTACGCTTGCTATGTACCGTGCGAAAGATTTCGAAGACGCGGTAGTAAAAGCGGAGAAACTGGTTGCAATGGGGGGTATCGGTCATACCTCTTGCCTGTACACCGACCAGGATAACCAGCCAGAGCGCGTTGCTCACTTCGGTCAGATGATGAAAACTGCGCGCATCCTGATTAACACCCCGGCTTCTCAGGGTGGTATCGGTGACCTGTACAACTTCAAACTCGCACCTTCCCTGACTCTGGGTTGTGGTTCCTGGGGTGGTAACTCCATCTCTGAAAACGTTGGTCCAAAACACCTGATCAACAAGAAAACCGTTGCTAAGCGAGCTGAAAACATGTTGTGGCACAAACTTCCGAAATCTATCTACTTCCGCCGTGGCTCTCTGCCAATCGCGCTGGATGAAGTGATTACTGATGGCCACAAACGTGCGCTCATCGTGACTGACCGTTTCCTGTTCAACAACGGCTACGCAGACCAGATCACGTCTGTTCTGAAAGCGGCTGGCGTTGAAACTGAAGTGTTCTTTGAAGTTGAAGCTGACCCAACCCTGACCGTAGTACGTAAAGGTGCTGAACTGGCGAACTCCTTCAAACCCGATGTGATCATCGCACTGGGTGGTGGTTCCCCAATGGACGCCGCGAAAATCATGTGGGTTATGTACGAGCACCCAGAAACACACTTCGAAGAACTGGCGCTGCGCTTTATGGACATCCGTAAACGTATCTACAAGTTCCCGAAAATGGGCGTAAAAGCGAAAATGATCGCCGTTACTACCACTTCCGGTACAGGTTCAGAAGTCACGCCGTTTGCCGTTGTAACCGACGATGCAACCGGTCAGAAATACCCACTGGCTGACTACGCGCTGACGCCAGATATGGCTATCGTTGATGCCAACCTGGTCATGGAAATGCCGAAATCACTCTGTGCGTTCGGTGGTCTGGATGCCGTGACTCACGCCCTGGAAGCTTACGTTTCCGTACTGGCTTCTGAGTTCTCTGACGGCCAGGCTCTGCAGGCTCTGAAACTGCTGAAAGAAAACCTGCCAGCGTCTTATAATGAAGGGTCTAAAAACCCGGTTGCCCGTGAACGTGTTCACAGTGCAGCAACCATCGCCGGTATCGCGTTTGCTAACGCCTTCCTGGGTGTTTGCCACTCAATGGCACACAAACTGGGTTCACAGTTCCACATTCCTCACGGTCTGGCGAACGCCCTGTTGATCAGCAACGTTATCCGTTATAACGCGAACGACAACCCAACCAAGCAGACTGCTTTCAGCCAGTACGACCGTCCACAGGCACGTCGTCGTTACGCTGAAATCGCAGACCACCTGGGTCTGAGCGCACCGGGCGACCGTACTGCGGCGAAGATTGAGAAACTGCTGGCATGGCTGGAAAGTCTTAAAGCTGAGCTGGGTATTCCTAAATCTATCCGTGAAGCGGGCGTTCAGGAAGCTGACTTCCTCGCGCATGTTGATAAGCTGTCTGAAGATGCATTCGATGACCAGTGTACCGGTGCTAACCCGCGCTACCCGCTGATCTCTGAGCTGAAACAGATCCTGCTGGATACCTTCTACGGCCGCGAGTTTAAAGAAAATGACACTGTTGCTGTGAAAGTAGACTCACCTGTCATTAAAGCTGACAAGAAAGCGAAGAAAAACGCGTAACTGACAGCCTGATAAAAAACCCGCCTCTGGCGGGTTTTTTTATGTCTACATTTTACTGTGAAGGATTATTTGCGGTTGTCAGGCTGAAGCGCCGTCAGTGAGCCGACAATCAACGCTTCCTTATAATGCTTACGGCACACTGATACGTAGCGTTCATTGCCACCTATCACTACCTGCTCGCCATCAGCATAGGGTTTTCCGGCCTGGTCGAGGCGAAGCACCATGCTGGCTTTACGGCCGCAAAAACAGATGGTTTTAAGTTCAACGAGTTTATCCGACCACGCAAGTAAATACTGGCTGCCGGCAAATAGCTCACCACGAAAGTCAGTGCGCAACCCATAGCACAGAACGGGAATATCAAGCTCATCGACAACCTCTGAAAGCGCATGAACTTGCTCACGCGTCAGAAACTGGCTTTCATCAACCAGAACACAATGGATGGGCTGTGAAGCATGCGCTGCGCGGATATCCTCCAGCAGGTCGGTTTGCGGGTTAAACAGCCTTGCAGGCGATGAGAGGCCTATTCTGGAACTCACCTTCCCTGCACCAAAGCGGTCGTCAATTTCAGCCGTATAAACAACGGTACGCATCCCACGTTCCTGGTAATTGTATGAGGATTGCAGTAGCGCTGTCGATTTCCCGGCATTCATTGCCGAATAGTAGAAATAAAGTTGTGCCATTGGCCGTAAAACCCTAATCAATGTGTAATATTACCGATGATTCATTGTACCATATTTTGTCTGGTTATCAGCGATACGACGCACAGACTATGCGGTTCAGCGCGAGGTTTACCGCCGGCATTTTGCAAAAATACTGCGTTAAAACATGAAGTAAACGCATCCACCCCAGCCAATATGTTATAGGGCCAGCCAAACATAACACTTCATTTTATAGTGGAATCATCGTTCATTAAAATTCACTATTTATTAACTATTTCTGCCTTAACATACCCGGTGTAAACTAATACAAAAGGCTGATATTTATCCGCCGCAACTATAATTCCTGAGGCAAATGTCACAAAAAAAAGATGCAATCGACTGCGTTAAGCCACTTTACGTGATAACAAGCGAGACTGGCGGGTTATGAAATTTAAGTTAGCGTAATTAATAATAGCGGCAATATTCACTATTTTTTGAATTCCTTACATTCCCAGCTATTGCACAACTGAATTTATCGCTCTATTATTAGGACAACAAACCACCCCCCATTATAAGTTTGAGATTACTACAATGAGCGAAGCACTTAAAATTCTGAACAACATCCGTACTCTTCGTGCGCAGGCAAGAGAATGTACCCTCGAAACGCTTGAAGAAATGCTGGAAAAATTAGAAGTTGTAGTTAATGAACGTCGCGAAGAAGAAAGCGCTGCTGCTGCTGAAATCGAAGAGCGTACTCGTAAACTGCAGCAATATCGTGAAATGCTGATTGCTGATGGTATCGATCCAAATGAATTGCTGAACAGCATGGCTGCAGCTAAAACCGGTACCAAAGCAAAACGCGCTGCTCGTCCTGCTAAATATAGCTATGTTGACGAGAACGGCGAAACTAAAACCTGGACCGGCCAGGGTCGTACTCCTGCTGTTATCAAGAAAGCAATGGACGAGCAAGGTAAACAGCTGGATGACTTCCTGATCAAGGATTAATCATCTCGCTTCCAGAAAAATCCCGCGTAATGCGGGATTTTTTTTACCCGCAATTTACCGCAAACATCCCCTTACACTCTGTCATAAAGCGTTATTTGGCTATTTAGTTTGCCTTACAATCGGACGTGATGACGGCGTGTTATGGGCATAAAAAAACCGGTGGGCAGAGCCTCACCGGTTCAGATCAAATGAAGCCTGAGTTATTTCTTAATACCCGCGCTCTCTTTGAGCCAGGCTTTAAATTCTTCACCGAGCGTATTGTGGCGAATGCCATATTCTACAAACGCCTGCATATAACCGAGCTTATTACCGCAGTCATGGCTCTTACCTTTCATATGGTAAGCTTCAACGGTCTCTTTCTCGATCAGCATATCAATGGCATCGGTAAGCTGGATTTCATCACCCGCTCCTGGAGGCGTTTTCGCCAGCAGAGGCCAGATTTCAGCACTCAGGACATAACGACCTACAACCGCCAGATTAGAAGGCGCTACGTCGGCCTTAGGCTTCTCAACCACGCCAATCATCGGCACGCTCTCACCCGGTTCAAGGTTAACGCCTTTGCAGTCAACAACACCGTATGCGGTAACGTCATCCACAGGTTCAACCATGATCTGGCTGCTGCCTGTTTCATCGAAGCGTTTGATCATCTCAGCCAGATTGTCCTGAGAAAGATCTGATTCATATTCGTCCAGAATAACGTCAGGCAGGATCACCGCAACAGGCTCATCGCCTACTACGGGATGCGCACACATGACTGCGTGGCCAAGACCTTTAGCCAGACCCTGACGCACCTGCATAATGGTGACGTGTGGCGGGCAAATAGACTGAACTTCTTCCAGCAGCTGGCGCTTAACACGTTTTTCCAGCATGGCTTCGAGTTCAAAACTTGTATCGAAATGGTTTTCGATAGAGTTTTTTGATGAATGTGTAACCAGCACAATTTCAGTAATGCCGGCCGCGATACATTCGTTAACGACATACTGAATTAATGGCTTATCAACCAGAGGCAGCATCTCTTTAGGAATCGCCTTAGTTGCTGGTAACATCCTGGTCCCCAATCCCGCTACCGGGATGACGGCCTTTCTGACTTTCGAATTTAGGGCAGCCATTCAAATTCTCCTGAGCTGTTCAAGTTTTGAACTTTTATGCAATAAATAACGCGTTAAGTATATCAGCCTCATCCCGCAGTCCGGGTCTGAAAAGAACGCGTTGCCGATCAATTAGGACAAATACGCATGATTCCGGGCAGCGATAGTAGCACTCCCCATAAATCACAGGTAAAGCAATCTTAAAATTAAGATCCAACTGCTTATTCCGTGGACAACATTAAGCGTAGCCGTCCCCCGGCACCCCAAATTTGGCACTGCCAGGAGGAACAGCGATGGCTAATTTGATTAAGATAAGCCGTACCCAATGTTCCAAGCGGGACACCGTTACTGACCTGAATATGATGTTCCCCGGTATTCAGCGAGGCATTAAGCCCCGCGGAAACGAGGATAAGATTTTTCAAACCGCTGTGGTAATAACCTACCAACAGCGGAAACTGTCCGGGTAAATTGGCCTGACGAAAAAGCTGGTTTACCTGTTTGAGTAAACTGCCTAACTCGGGAAGCCGCTGTCCCTGATGGGAGAGTTGTTCCTGCAGCAACCCGTTAAATAGCGCGCGAAGTAATAACGCGGCTAATACACCATTATCCCCTGCCCGGGTGACATCAAGACAATAAAATGCAAGGTCTGAATCCGATAATGGCGCAATATCGAGCACCAGCCCTGGCTGGTCAGCGGCCACCAGCTGGCGATAATTCACACGACAGTGAGAAATATTTTGTTGCACCGGCGGTTGAAGTTCTTGCAACAGTTTCGCCGCCGCAGGGGGATTACTCACTAAGGCGTCCCAGTCCTGGAAAAGGCGTTCCTCTTCCTCAACCCGGGAATTAAACATATTGGGATAAAGACAGGCTAAGACGGTTTCACGAAGCCGGTTAAGATCTTTAACCGGTTTAAGCAGAATATCCTGAACCCCCAGACGCAAGGCTTTGGCTATATCCGCCATGTTCTCTGTGGCGGAAATCACCAGTATCGGCATCTGGTTGGCTTCATTGCGCAGATGTTCGACCAGCTTCAGTCCATTCATCCGTGGCATCTCAAGGTCACAAATCATCAGATCAGGCGTGATATTGACCATTTTTTCCAGCGCGTCGATGCCATCGTCAGCCAGTGAAGTGTTTGCCCCCAGTGATGATAACCACGAATCCAGTAGCGATCGGAAAACGGGCTCGTCTTCAACAATCAAAATGTGTTTTCCGGCCAATGGCTTCGTCATGGTTCCTCCCCTGGCTGACAGTAACTACATAGTGGCATGCTATCGGCACCGTCGCCTGTCAGATTTTGCTGAAGTAGTCAAAAAAAGGTGCTTAACGTGCTGTTCGCACAAAAGGCAGCAACTCATCTATTTTCTTTTCGACGGCTAACGAGCCCGCTGCGATGGCGGCCTCAGCCCGATGGAAATCAAGGGTAGAAATTTGCGGACAATACGGCTGAAGCAGAATATCCGGCGGGTCGCCAGCCATGCGGTTGCGCTTGAGGCGGTTCTCCAGGACCTGGATTGAGGTCGTCATAATTTCAATCGCCGTGGGTGCAGTTACCGCACGCCGGGCGGCCATCCGCCCGAGACGTCCGCGCAGACGCTCATGCCAGGCCAGTTTTTCGCCCTCGGCATCTTCACTCTGAAGATTGACTGGCATCAGGTCTTGTTGCATCAGATGAGCGTCGTGCTGTAAATCCACAGCAATAACGATATCGGCACCCATAGCGCGGGTCAGGGAAATGGGGACCGGGTTAACAACGCCTCCGTCGACAAGCCAGTAACCGTTGTGTGGAACAGGGGCCATTAAGCCCGGCATGCTGCAGGACGCGCGAACGGCAAGATGGATATCCCCTTCGGTAAGCCAGAGTTCGCGGCCGGTACTGAGGTTCGTCGCAACGGCACCGAAGGGTAACTGACAATGACTGAAGTCATCGAGAGGCATAATCTGACGGAACTGGTTAAAGACCCGTTCACCGCGCAGCAACCCACCGCGCTGCCACGAGAGATCCATCAGGCGCAATACGTCCCAGTAACTGAAGGAGCGTACCCAGGTTTCAAGTTCCGGAAGCTTTCCGCACGCGTATGCGGACCCCACAAGCGATCCGATTGAACACCCTGCAACAATATCAACGTCAATGCCCATCTGCTTTAAGGCATTTATCACGCCGATGTGCGACCATCCCCGGGCTGCACCTGAGCCCAGCGCCAGTCCAATTTTAACCTTTCTCATTAGCCCTGTTTTACGTCCCCTGGATTCCTGACATAGCATCAACGCAACTGCTCAGTTAACATGGTGCTACCCGAAGCGTTTAACGCCCTTATTTTTTGTTCCAGGAAGAGAATCGTGTCTCAACTCTGCCCTTGTGGTAGCGCTCTGGAGTATAGCCTATGTTGCCAGCGATATCTGTCTGGCGATCAGGTTGCACCAGACCCGTCACACCTCATGCGTTCACGGTATACTGCTTTTGTGATCAAAGACGCAGACTACCTGATTAAAACCTGGCACCCATCCTGCCACGCTGCCGATTTCAGACAGGATATTGAAGCCGGGTTTGCTAATACCCAATGGCTCGGCCTTACCGTCTATGAATCGTCAACGGGAAGTGATGCTGATGAAGGTTATGTCAGCTTCGTTGCCCGCTTTATCGAACGCAATAAGCCCGGTGCCATTATCGAACGTTCCCGGTTCTTAAAGGAAAGCGGGCAATGGTATTATATTGACGGAACGCGCCCACAGTTTGGTCGTAACGATCCCTGCCCTTGTGGTTCAGGTAAAAAATTTAAAAAGTGTTGCGGGCAGTAATGCCTGACAACCCAGACTTCGCAAATACTCAAACAGGATTTCCCGGCGATGCAATCACTACAACGTAAAGTTCTGCGCACCATCTGTCCCGATCAAAAAGGGCTGATCGCACGAATTACCAACATTTGTTACAAGCATGAACTGAATATCGTGCAGAACAACGAGTTCGTTGACCACCGTACCGGACGCTTCTTTATGCGTACCGAACTCGAAGGGATTTTCAACGACACTACCCTGCTTGCCGATCTCGACAGCGCGCTGCCTGAAGGCTCCGTGCGTGAACTGACACCCGCTGGCCGTCGTCGCGTGGTTATTCTTGTGACGAAAGAAGCCCACTGTCTTGGCGATCTGTTGATGAAAGCAAACTACGGTGGCCTTGATGTTGAAATCGCTGCCGTTATCGGTAACCACGAGACGCTGCGCACGCTGGTTGAACGTTTTGATATTCCGTTTGAACTGGTCAGCCATGAAGGCCATACCCGTGAAGAACATGACAACCTGATGGCAAATGCTATCGAAGCGCATAACCCGGATTACGTGGTACTGGCGAAATACATGCGTGTGCTGACCCCATCCTTCGTGGCGCGTTTCCCGAACAAGATCATCAACATCCATCACTCATTCCTGCCAGCCTTTATCGGTGCACGTCCTTATCACCAGGCGTACGAACGCGGTGTGAAAATCATCGGCGCCACCGCGCACTACGTGAATGACAACCTGGACGAAGGCCCAATCATTATGCAGGACGTGATTCACGTGGATCACACCTATACCGCAGAAGATATGATGCGCGCCGGGCGTGACGTAGAGAAGAACGTACTCAGTCGTGCGCTCTATCAGGTGCTGGCGCAACGTGTGTTCGTTTACGGTAACAGAACGATTATTCTTTAATCGACAAGAAAATGAACTGGTTAGCTTTACAGCTTAACGCGTAAAATTCAGGCAACCAGTTTATTTTTATTGTGGTAACGCTTTACAGGGGCGTCTCATTTGATATGATGCGCCCCGCTTCCAGCAGGAAGCAGGCCAGTAAATAGCATTACCCCGTGGTGGGGTTCCCGAGCGGCCAAAGGGAGCAGACTGTAAATCTGCCGTCATCGACTTCGAAGGTTCGAATCCTTCCCCCACCACCATCTCTCAGCATTACCTCAAAATTTGAATTACCCCTGGTGGGGTTCCCGAGCGGCCAAAGGGAGCAGACTGTAAATCTGCCGTCATCGACTTCGAAGGTTCGAATCCTTCCCCCACCACCATCATCTCAAAGCTAATCCAGTGATGTATTTCAAACGATGTGTCATGCATAGCAACAGACGATCACATTGGTGGCAACCGACGCTTCACCGGTGAACTTTTCACGATCGACGTATTACACTGAGCATGTTCCGCCAGACCATCAAGCAACGCATCCAGTTGCTCAATCGACCGCACGACCAGCCTGATAACAAAGCAGTCTTCACCGGTGACTTTATCGCTCTCAATACATTCCGGCATGGCCTGAATGTACTTATCTACTTTTTGCAGCAACCCCGGTAAAGGACGAACCCGCACCAGCGCCTGCAACGTATACCCCAACGCCGTCAGATTGACGCGCGCGCCATACCCTTCAATCACCCCGCGCTCTTCCAGTCTTTTCAGACGCTCTGCTGTACTGGGAGATGTCAGTCCAATACGTCCGCTGAGTACCTTTAGCGACATGCGCGCATCCTCAACCAGACAGGCCAGGATTTGGCGATCGATATCATCGAGAAGGTTTTCCATCGTTTTTACCTAATTTAAAAAAGCCATCACTGTATTTCACCTTATATCAGCCATGTTATTCCCGACAGCGGTATTCGACAATATCGTCATTAATCAGGAGGTGAACAATGGGTGATGTACAAAAAGGCGTCTGGCAGATGAGCCTGGCGATGTTAATTTCCGGCTCGATTGGCGCGTTTGTTCTGCTTTCCGGCCTGCCGGTGACGGAAGTGGTTTTCTGGCGATGCCTGATCGGGGCGATGGCCCTTTTTATTTTCATCCGAATAAGTCGAAAACCATTTAGTCCGCTCACCCGGGTCACGCTACTGCTGGCAATTCTGGGCGGTGTTGCGTTAGTGGTGAACTGGTTGCTGCTGTTCGCGGCTTATGAACGTATTTCAATCGGCCTTTCTACCGTGGTCTATAACACTCAGCCGTTTATGCTGGTGTTGATGGGGATGTTTTTAGGAGAACGCGTGAGCCTGGTGAAATGGGGTTGGCTCGTTCTCGCCTTTGGCGGCGTGGTCATCCTGCTCTCCAGTGAGCTGAATGGCGCACAGGGCGAAGGCTGGCTCGCAGGAATCGCTCTGGCGATGGGGGCCGCTTTCTTCTACGCACTGACAGCCATAATCGCCCGCAGACTGAAATCAGTTGCGCCCCAGCATATCGCCTTTATTCAGGTACTGACCGGCGTGGTCATGCTGTTGCCCTTCGCCCACCAGCCGGCATTTTCAGCTGATTTCCCATGGCCGATTTTACTGACGTTAGGTGTCGTCCACACCGGGATCATGTATCAGTTGCTGTATAGCGCGATCCAGAAGCTCCCGACGCCCGTTACCGGTTCTCTGTCTTTTATCTATCCCGTGGTGGCCATAATTGTCGATAACGTGGTGTTCGGACACTCGCTGAATATCACGCAACTGGCAGGGGGTGCATTGATACTGTTTGCGGCGGCAGGTAATAACCTGGGCTGGGGCGAGAAAAAACCCCGCGAGTGCGGGGTTGGGATCAAATCAGCACATTAGCGACGGGCGCGAACAATCTGATATTTGCGCGTCAGATACTCCACCGGTGCGCTCCAGATATGCACCAGACGAGAGAACGGGAACAGCACAAACAGCGTCATCCCGAGCACCAGGTGCACGCGGAAGATAAACGCCACACCGTCAAGGTGCTCAGACGCCCCACCGTGGAAGGTCACCACAGACTGCGCCCAGCCGACCAGCTTCATCATTTCGCTGCCATCCATATGCTGAGCCGAGAACGGAATGGTCAGCAGACCCAGCGCACACTGCACCATCAGCAGGGACAAAATCAGAATGTCCGCACCGGTGGTGGTCGCGCGAACGCGCGGGCTGAACAGACGGCGTTTGAGCAGCAGTAAACCGCCCACCAGCGTCATCACGCCGCAGGCTCCGCCGGCAATCATCGCCATTTTCTGCTTCACCTCAATCGGCAGGAATGACTCATACATCCAGTGCGGCGTCAGCATTCCGAGGAAGTGACCCGCAAAAATCCCCAGGATCCCGATGTGGAACAGGTTAGAAGCCAGGTTCATCCCTTTGCGATCGAGCATCTGGCTGGAGGCAGCACGCCAGGTGTACTGGCCGTAGTCATAACGCAGCCAGCTTCCCACCAGGAACACGGTGCCCGCGATATACGGGTAAATGTCAAAGAAGAACATATTCAGGAAGTGCATTATTGCTGTCCTCCGTTAGAGATATTCAAATATTGCGGGGCAACGGCTCCGGCAAAACGACGTTGGTGAGCAGAGATTTCAGACTCACCGCAGTTCTGGTCAGCCATGAATTTCACCTGCTCTTCCTCCCAGACCGCATCCAGCGCCTGTGGCGTATCATCGCGGGCTTCATCGGCGATCTTCTCCGCAACTTTTTCACTGTCGACCGATGCGTTGGCGAGTTTCACCAGCAGGTCGAACAGCACCGCGTAACGGCTCTCGCGCTGCTGAAGTCGTGCGCCGAGCAGCGCCAGGATCGGCGCGATGTCCTGCAGACCACCCAGCGCCTCCTCTTTAGGCAACTGCGCCAGATACTCAAGATAGAGCGGCAGGTGGTCCGGCAGCTCGCGGCTATCGAGCTGCAGGCCGTGTTGCTCGTACTGTCCCATCAGGTCAACCATCGCCTGACCGCGGTCACGTGACTCACCGTGAACATGTTCGAACAGCAGCAGCGACGTCGCGCGTCCGCGGTCAAACAGCTGGCTGTAATCCGCCTGCGCATCCAGTAAATCGCGCGCTAACAGGTCCCGGAGGAAAACGGCCAGTGTCTGGGCATCCTCTTTCTCAAGATTTTCAGATGACGCGAGTGCATCAAAGAGCTCCTGCTGATGCTGCGCAAGCGCAGCATCCGGGTACTCGAGCAGACGCGAAACAATGACAAGTTCAATCATTGGTGCGGCTCCGTTTTGCTCGTCACATCCAGGGCATCGATGCGGCGGCTGTTGAAGAGATTGAATTTCGTGTCTGAACCGTGGCAACCGTCGCCAAAAGTAAAGCCACAGCCATTTTTCTCCGGGAAGGCTTCGCGAGCCAGTTCACGGTGGCTGCTCGGCACCACGAAACGGTCTTCGTAATTGGCAATCGCCAGGTAACGGTACATCTCCTGCGCCTGGGCTTCGGTCAGACCTACCGCTTCCAGTGCACGGGTATCGTTAACACCGTCAACGGTTTCAGCGCGTTTGAAGTGGCGCATCGCCAGCATACGTTTCAGCGCCAGCAGGACCGGCTGGGTATCCCCTGCGGTTAACAGGTTTGCCAGATACTGAACCGGGATACGCAGGCTTTCCACGTCTGGCAGAATGCCGTTGCTGCCCAGCTCACCCGCATCCGCAGCAGACTGGATCGGAGACAGCGGCGGCACGTACCAGACCATCGGCAGCGTGCGGTATTCCGGATGCAGCGGCAGCGCCAGCTTCCAGTCCATCGCCATTTTGTACACCGGAGACTGCTGCGCCGCGTCAATCACGCTCTGCGGAACGCCGTCTTTCAGCGCCTGCTCAATCACTTTCGGATCGTTAGGATCAAGGAAAACGTCCAGCTGACGCTGATAGAGATCTTTCTCGTTCTCGGTGCTGGCTGCATTTTCAATCGCGTCCGCGTCGTACAGCAGCACGCCGAGGTAACGAATACGGCCCACGCAGCTCTCAGAGCAGACGGTTGGCATACCGGCTTCAATACGCGGATAGCAGAAGATGCACTTCTCAGACTTGCCGCTCTTCCAGTTGAAGTAGATTTTTTTGTACGGGCAACCGGTAATACACATACGCCAGCCGCGGCACTTATCCTGGTCGATCAGCACAATGCCATCTTCTTCACGCTTATAGATGGCTCCGCTCGGACAGGTCGCCACGCACGCCGGGTTAAGGCAGTGCTCGCACAGACGCGGCAGATACATCATGAAGGTGTTTTCGAACTGGCCGTACATCGCCTTCTGCATGTTCTCGAAGTTCTGGTCTTTGGCGCGTTTTTCGAACTCGCCGCCCAGAATCTCTTCCCAGTTTGGACCGCTGGTGATCTTATCCATACGCTGTCCGGTAATGAGCGAGCGTGGACGTGCGATCGGCTGATGTTTGCTTTCCGGCGCGTTGTGCAGGTTCTGGTAGTCGTAATCAAACGGCTCGTAGTAATCATCGATGCCCGGCAGATGCGGGTTGGCGAAGATTTTACCGAGCAGCATCGCACGGTTACCCATGCGCGGCTGCAGTTTACCGTTGATTTTACGGATCCAGCCGCCCTTCCATTTCTCCTGGTTTTCCCAGTCGGTTGGGAAGCCTGTGCCGGGTTTACTTTCCACGTTATTGAACCACGCGTACTCCATCCCTTCGCGGCTGGTCCAGACGTTTTTACAGGTGACTGAGCAGGTATGACAGCCGATGCATTTATCCAGATTCAGCACCATGCCGACTTGTGAACGAATTTTCATTTTACGCTCTCCTGTACCTGGTCATTACCTTCGCCGTCTAACCAGTTAATATTCTTCATCTTACGTACCACCACGAACTCATCGCGGTTAGATCCTACCGTGCCGTAGTAGTTAAAGCCGTAGGCCAGCTGCGCATAGCCGCCGATCATGTGCGTCGGTTTTGGCGTAATACGGGTCACGGAGTTGTGAATGCCGCCGCGCTGCTCGGTGATTTCAGAACCCGGCAGGTTAACGATACGTTCCTGCGCGTGGTACATCATGGTCATCCCGGCCGGGACACGCTGACTGACAACCGCACGCGCCGTCAGCGCACCGTTGCTGTTGAACACTTCGATCCAGTCGTTATCTTCAATGCCCAGATCTTTGGCGTCCGTCTCGCTCATCCACACAATCGGGCCACCGCGGGACAACGTCAGCATCAGCAGGTTGTCGCTGTAGGTGGAGTGAATGCCCCACTTCTGGTGTGGCGTCAGGAAGTTCAGCGCCTTCTCCGGGTTACCGTTCGATTTCGTACCCATTACCGCTTTCACGGAGCGGGTATCGATTGGCGGACGATATACCAGCAGGCTCTCACCGAAATCGCGCATCCACTGGTGATCCTGATAAAGGGACTGACGACCGGACAGGGTACGCCATGGGATCAGTTCGTGAACGTTGGTGTAGCCAGCGTTGTAGGAGACGTGTTCATCTTCCAGGCCAGACCAGGTCGGGCTGGAGATAATTTTGCGCGGCTGAGCCTGAATATCGCGGAAGCGGATCTTCTCTTCCTCTTTATTCGTCGCCAGATGGGTATGATCGCGACCGGTAAACTCACTCAGTGCCGCCCATGCTTTCACCGCCACGTGACCGTTGGTTTCCGGTGCCAGAGTCAGGATCATTTCTGCAGCATCAATGGCCGTGTTCAGCATTGGCTGGCCTTTGGCCGGGCCGTCCGCTTTGGTGTAATTGAGCTTACGCAGCAGGTCCATTTCGCTCTGGGTATTCCACGCAATCCCTTTACCCCCGTTACCAACTTTTTCCATCAGCGGGCCGATAGAGGTAAAGCGTTCGTACGTTGCCGGGTAGTCACGTTCAACGGGAATAATGTGCGGCGCTGTCACGCCCGGGATCAGGTCACACTCGCCTTTTTTCCAGTCCTTCACGTCCAGCGGCTGCGCCAGTTCGGCTGCAGAGTCGTGCTGAATCGGCAGGGTCACCACATCGGTCTCTTTGCCCAGATGTCCTACGCACACTTCGGAGAATTTCTTCGCGATATCTTTGTAGATATCCCAGTCGCTTTTGGATTCCCACGCCGGGTCAACGGCTGCAGACAGCGGATGAATAAACGGATGCATATCCGAGGTATTCATGTCGTCTTTTTCATACCAGGTAGCGGTTGGCAGCACGATATCGGAATACAGGCAGGTACTGGACAGACGGAAGTCCAGCGTCACAACAAGATCCAGCTTGCCGTCCAGACCGTTGTCTTTCCACTCCACTTCTTCTGGTTTCACGCCGCCCTGCTTGCCCAGATCTTTCCCCTGAATACCGTTTTCAGTACCCAGCAGATATTTCAGCATGTACTCGTGGCCTTTACCGGAGGAGCCCAGCAGGTTAGAGCGCCAGATAAACAGGTTACGAGGATGGTTTTTGCCGTTTTCAGGCTGCTCGGCCGCAAAGCGAATGGTGCCGTCTTTCAGTGCCTTGACGGTGTAATCCGCCGGGGTCATGCCCGCTTTCTTCGCCTCGTCAGCAATGCGCAGCGGGTTAGTCCCTAACTGAGGTGCAGACGGCAGCCAGCCCATGCGTTCAGCGCGGACGTTGAAGTCGATCAGATGGCCGCTGTAGCGGGATTTATCCGCCATTGGCGACAGCAGTTCCTGGGCCGTTACCGTCTCGTAGCGCCACTGGCTGGAGTGGTTGTAGAAGTAAGACGTACTGTTCATATGACGCGCCGGACGCTGCCAGTCGAGGGCAAACGCCAGTGGCTGCCAGCCCGTCTGCGGACGCAGTTTTTCCTGACCCACATAGTGCGCCCAGCCGCCGCCGCTTTGACCCACACAACCGCAGAAGATCAGCATGTTGATCAGGCCACGATAGTTCATATCAAGGTGATACCAGTGGTTCAGACCGGCACCAACAATGATCATTGAACGGCCATGCGTCTTGTCAGCATTTTCAGCGAATTCACGGGCGATACGGGTGATGTGTCCACGCGGCACGCCGGTGATCTGCTCTGCCCAGGCCGGGGTATACGCTTTGATGTCGTCGTAGCTGGTTGCGCAGTTTTCATCATTCAGGCCGCGCTCCAGGCCGTAGTTGGCCAGCGTCAGGTCATACACGGTGGTCACCAGCGCCGTCGACCCATCCGCCAGCTGCAGACGTTTGACCGGCAGCTTATGCATCAGGATGTTCTGCAGCTCAACTTTGTTGAAATGCTCGGACCCTTCGCCGCCGAAGTACGGGAAGCCCACATCAGCAATTTCGTCCTGGCTACCCAACATGCTCAGACGCAGTTCAGTCTCTTCACCGGTGGTACCGTTACGCTGCTCGAGGTTCCACTTGCCCTTCTCGCCCCAGCGGAAACCGATAGAGCCGTTGGGTGCCACCAGCTCGCCGTTATTGTTATAGGCGACCGTTTTCCACTCAGGATTGTTTTCCTGACCCAGCGCATCCACCAGATCGGCGGCACGCAGCGTACGGCCCGCTGCATAGTAGCCCTCACGCTCTTCCAGCATGACCAGCATCGGCATGTCGGTATAGCGACGAACATAGTCAGTAAAATACTGGCTGGGTTTATCGAGGTGGAACTCACGCAGCATCACGTGGCCCATCGCCAGCGCCATCGCGGAGTCGGTACCCTGTTTAGGTGCCAGCCACAGGTCGCACAGCTTGGCAATTTCCGCATAGTCCGGGGTCACCGCAACGGTTTTGGTGCCTTTGTAACGCACTTCCGTGAAGAAGTGGGCATCCGGCGTACGGGTCTGTGGAACGTTAGAGCCCCAGGCAATAATGTAGCTGGAGTTGTACCAGTCAGCGGATTCCGGCACGTCGGTCTGCTCGCCCCAGGTCTGCGGAGAGGCTGGCGGCAGGTCGCAGTACCAGTCGTAGAAGCTCAGACAGGTTCCGCCGATAAGCGACAGATAACGAGCACCTGAGGCGTAAGAGACCATCGACATTGCCGGGATAGGCGAGAAGCCCGCGACGCGGTCCGGTCCGTAGGTTTTAACGGTATAAACGTTTGAAGCGGCAATCAGTTCGTTGACCTCTTTCCAGGAAGAACGAACAAAACCACCGCGACCGCGCGCCTGCTTAAAGCTTTTTGCTTTGTCGGCATCTTCGATAATGGATGCCCAGGCATCAACTGGATCGCTGTGCAGCACTTTCGCTTCACGCCACATTTTCATCAGGCGTTTGCGCATCAGAGGGTATTTCAGACGGTTGGCGCTGTACAGATACCAGGAGTAGCTTGCACCACGCGGGCAGCCACGAGGTTCGTGGTTTGGCATATCCGGACGGGTACGCGGATAGTCGGTCTGCTGCATTTCCCATGTCACCAGGCCGTTTTTAACGAAAATCTTCCAGCTACATGAGCCAGTGCAGTTCACGCCGTGGGTCGAACGGACGACTTTGTCATGCTGCCAGCGCTGACGGTAACCGTCTTCCCAGTCCCGGTTGGTCTCCAGAACCTGGCCGTGCCCATCGGCAAAAGTTTCACCCTTCTGTTTGAAGTAGCGAAACCGGTCCAAAAATTTGCTCATCGGGTATCTCCTGTGTGGAGCCTGTGGCTCTCTAAATCGACATTGCTGATTTGCAGCGAAGGTAACGCTCTGATAGATGGCGAGAATTGATAACGATCAAGGCGGAGAGGGAGTTTCAGGTGGGGTATTAGATCGGATACCCCTAAAGCGGTAGATTTTTAATTTTTATAAGCCATTAATTTATAATGATATTTATAATTTATCGTACAAAAAGCAGGGCTAAATTTAACATCTCAGGTATTAAGGGGTAGAACGCCCTGTAAAGCGATGGCGATCACAGTGTTACCCGCAGGCATTGTTCCTCAAACGCCATCAGTATGTTGTAACTACTGTAGTAATAAAAAAACGCGGCCCGAAGGCCGCGCAAACGGATAATCACACTTACTTATTTTTCTTGGTATTACGGCCATATACCAGCCACGTAATCACTACGCAGGCGATATAGAAAACGAGGAAGACTTTCATTGCCCCTGCCGGAGAGCCGGTCAGGTCCAGAGAGATACCGAACGCTTTCGGAATAAAGAAGCCGCCAATTGCGCCGATGGCAGAGATAAAGCCCAGTGCAGCAGCCGTATCCGTCGCGGCTTCACGCATGGCCTGCTCTTCGCTTCCGCCCTGCGCTTTAACGCGATCCATCGTCAGCTTGCGGAAGATAACGGAAATCATCTGGAAGGTCGATGCGCTACCCAGACCGGCCGTCAGGAACAGCACCATAAACACGCCGAAGAAGGCGGTAAAGTTCCCACCCTGGCCATTGGCTGGCAGCGTCAGGAACAGCAGCGCACAGAAAACAGCCATGATCACAAAGTTCACCAGCGTCACGCGTGTTCCGCCCAGACGGTCAGACACCATACCGCCCAGTGAACGCGCCAGGGCACCGATGAACGGACCAAAGAAGGCAAACTGCAGGATCTGCACTTCCGGGAACTGTGTTTTGGACAGCATGGCAAAGCCTGCGGAGAAACCGATAAACGACCCGAAGGTTGCCAGATAAAGCAGCGCCATGACCCACAGGTGGCCGCGTTTCAGCACCGGCAACTGCTCGCTCAGCGAAGCCTTAGATGCCGACAGATCGTTCATAAAGAACCATGCCGCCAGCGTGAAGACCACCAGGAACGGAACCCAAATCCACGCCGCATTTTGCAGGTACAGGGAAGAACCATCCGCCTGCTCGACGCCACCGCCGCCAAAGGCTGCAAAAATGGAGACAGAGATTGCCAGCGGTGCAATTAACTGCATCACGCTTACGCCCATGTTTCCCAGACCGCCGTTAATACCCAGCGCACCGCCCTGCTTCGCTTTCGGGAAGAAGAAGCTGATGTTCGCCATACTGGAGGCGAAGTTAGCGCCAGCAAAACCGCACAGCAGGGAGATAATCACGAACACGCTGAAAGGCGTGGAGGTATCCTGCACCGCAAAACCCAGCCACACGCAAGGTACGATCATGATGCCCGTACTGAACGCCGTCCAGCGACGACCGCCAAACACCGGCACCATAAACGCGTAAGGGACGCGCAGCAGCGCACCGGACAGTGACGGCAACGCGGTCAGCATAAACAGCTGATCGGTCGTAAAGGTAAAACCCACTTTTGGCAGATTGACTGCCACTGCACTAAACAACATCCATACGCAAAACGCTAACAGCAAACACGGAACGGAAATCCACAGATTTCGGCTCGCTATACGATGGCCGCGCTGTTGCCAGAACGCCGGATCCTCTGGACGCCATTCAGTAATAACGGCACCATTTTCCCTTTCGGGAGCGGATGAGTGACTCATAGACACCTCTGATTCTCGAATGATGCTGCAAACATTAGGGTTTTAGGGCGGAGGTAAGTTGATATAAATCAAAGGAAAAGTGGGAGGTTTTACAGCGCAAAAAAAGCCCTTATCCTTAGTGAGTAGGCTATTTCAGTAAAAAAGACGTGGTTTTTCACGGCACTGAAGCGTCTCCGATACCGCCTCCTCCTGCCGCTTACTCCGTTGGCAATTTAGGGGTAATCCTTTATTGGTATGGGTATACTCCTGGGTATGCACCAGAATAGCGCCATTCCTGCAAGCAGGCCACGTCAGGAGCCCGGCAACTCTATGTTAAAAAGATGTTTATCTCCGCTAACACTGGTTAACCAGTTGGCACTGATCGTTATGCTGTCCACCGCCCTTGGTGTGACCGGTATGGCGATTTCTGGCTGGCTGGTACAGGGCGTACAGGGTAATGCGCATGCCATCAACGAGGCAGGCTCTCTACGCATGCAGAGTTATCGCCTGCTGGCGTCGGTACCGCTGACGGAAGACGATCAGCCTCTGATCGACGAAATGGAGCGTACCGCGTTCAGCCCGGAGCTGGAACGTGCCGCCATCCGTGACGGGCAGGAATCACAGCTTAAGTCCCTGCAAAACTACTGGCACACCCAGCTTCAGCCTGGTCTGAAACAGGCGCGCAATACTGAGACCGTGGCACGGGACGTCGCGGGCTTTGTGTCGCGCATTGACGCGCTGGTCTCCTCTTTCGATCAGACCACCGAATTGCGTATCGACCGGGTGCTGATGGTTCACCGCGCCATGGCCTTGTTTATGGGGCTGCTGCTGATTTTCACCATCCTCTGGCTGCGCGCCCGGCTGTTGAACCCCTGGAAACAGCTGCTGGCGATGGCCCGCGCGGTGACCGCACGTGATTTTACCCAGCGCACGCATATCAGCGGGCGGAATGAAATGGCGATGCTGGGCCAGGCGCTCAATACCATGTCGGAAGAACTCTCCGAAAGCTACGCCGTGCTGGAAAAACGCGTGCAGGAGAAAACGGCAGGGCTGGAGCAGAAAAATGAAATCCTCTCCTTCCTGTGGCAGGCCAACCGTCGTCTGCATATGCAGGTGCCGTTATGTGAACGCCTCTCGCCGGTGCTGAATGGCCTGCAAAATCTGACCTTGCTGCATGACCTGGAGCTGCGGGTCTACGATGTTGAAGATGAAGATAATCATCAGGAATTTACCTGTCAGTCCGACATGTCCTGCGATGACAAAGGCTGTCATCTTTGCCCGCGAGGCTTGCCGCCCCTGACCTCCGGCGGTACGACGCTGAAGTGGCGACTGACGGACAGCCATACCCAGTACGGTATCCTGCTGGCCACGTTGCCCGCCGGGCGGCATCTGAGCCACGATCAGCAGCAGCTGGTCGATACGCTGGTCGAGCAGCTGACCGCTACGCTGGCGCTCGACCGCCATCAGGAAAAGCAACAGCAGCTGATCGTCATGGAAGAGCGTGCGACTATCGCTCGCGAACTGCATGACTCCATCGCCCAGTCGCTCTCCTGTATGAAAATGCAGGTCAGCTGTCTGCAGATGCAGGATGCGGAGATGCCGGAAAGCAACAAACAGCTGCTGAGCCAGATCCGCAACGAGCTCAATACCTCATGGATTCAGCTTCGCGAGCTGTTGACCACCTTCCGCCTGCAGCTGACCGAGCCTGGCCTGCGCCCCGCGCTGGAGTCCAGTTGCCATGAATTTAGCGCCCGACTGGGGTTCCCGGTGAAGCTTGATTATCAGCTGCCGCCGCGGTTTGTCCCCTCCCATCAGGCGATTCATCTACTGCAGATCGCCCGTGAAGCCCTGAGCAACGTGCTCAAACACGCTGACGCGACGGCGGTCACCGTTACCGTCAGCCAGCACGATAATCAGGTCAGGCTCACGGTTCATGACAACGGCTGCGGCGTGCCGGAAAATGCCGAAAGAACTAACCATTATGGTTTAATTATCATGCGAGACCGCGCCCAAAGCCTGCGCGGTGATTGCCAGGTTCGCCGGCGAGAGACAGGTGGCACGGAAGTCGTGGTCACCTTTATTCCCGAAAAACCGCTCACAACTGCTCAAGGAGAAACCCATGACTAATCAGGAACCGGCATCCATCCTGTTGATCGACGACCATCCGATGCTGCGTACTGGCGTTAAACAGCTGGTCAGCATGGCACCCGATATCACCGTCGTTGGCGAAGCCAGCAATGGCGAACAGGGCATTGAGCTTGCCGAATCGCTTGATCCCGATCTGATCCTGCTCGATCTCAACATGCCGGGCATGAACGGTCTGGAAACGCTCGACAAGCTGCGGGAAAAATCGCTCTCCGGACGCGTAGTGGTCTTTAGCGTCTCGAACCATGAAGAGGATGTGGTGACGGCGCTCAAGCGTGGCGCGGACGGCTACCTGCTGAAAGATATGGAGCCGGAAGATCTGCTCAAGGCCCTGCAACAGGCCGCCGCGGGTGAGATGGTACTGAGCGAAGCCTTAACCCCGGTGCTGGCCGCCAGCCTGCGGGCAAACCGCGCCACCTCGGATCGCGATGTCAGTCAGTTAACGCCGCGTGAGCGCGATATTCTAAAGCTGATTGCCCAGGGCCTGCCGAATAAAATGATTGCGCGTCGCCTGGATATCACCGAAAGCACGGTCAAAGTGCATGTGAAACATATGCTGAAGAAAATGAAGTTAAAATCGCGGGTTGAAGCCGCGGTATGGGTACACCAGGAACGTATTTTTTAAGCATTACTCATCCGGCAGCAGCTTCCAGCGCGGATCGTCGGCGGGTAATCCCACAAGCGGTTGCGCCACAGCCAGCGTGATCTCATTGGACGAGACGCGCTTGCCATCATTATCTTCGACCACCACCGAAAGCCGCCAGCGGTTGCTCGCGCCTTCACTGTCATCCCAGGCAGGCATAATCACGCTCCAGCCGTCTTCGCTGGTATTGTTGGCCGGCGATGTCAGACTCAGCGCCTGCGTATCTCCCTGCCAGTGAAGCTGGCGAATCCCGTGCTTACTGCGGATCTGCAGCTTAAGCATCACGGTTTCGCCCCCTTTAAGATCCCACGGCGGTGTCGCCAGGTAGACGGACAACGTTTTGCTCTGGCGGAACTCCATCACCGGCAGGTTATCCCGCTCTGGCGAATCATAGCGACTGCCGCGCAGAGAACGGGTGACGGCGACTTCACTGGCAGAAAGTTGCTTCACCAGCGGCACGCCAAAGCGGTAGTTGAGTTTGAGGCCAAGATTATTCTGGCTCACCCCACTCTCCCCTTGCTTATGCCCGGCGGTGAGGGTCACCAGCGGAACGGGGGTATAATTCAGCCCCAGATTGACCGCCACCGGGTTGTGATAACCGGTACCGCTGTTGAACAGGTCAACGTTATCACCAAAATATTGCTCAAAACTGACGCTGGTATTCAGGTGATGGAACCACGGCAGCCACGCTTTAGCGGTCACGTCGTACCCCCGGGCCATGCGCTGCTCCTGAATGTCAGAGCGATCGCGCCAGCCGGCAAAGGGCTGATAATAGTTCGCAGACAGACGCAGGTTCTCGCCCCACACTTCCGCACCTAACCCGGCACGCTGCAGGTTTTCATCCAGCAGGTTGTCGTAAAAGGTGTTGTAGCCGAGCAACCATTTTCCGGCAACCCAGCGCTGCCCAATGCCGGCATTGCTCACCAGACCGTCAGTCTGCTGCGTCAGGCCAAGCTGGCTCCAGCTCAGATAACGGTTGTTATCGTTCCACGGAATAAACCAGCTGCCGCTGCTGCCGTTAAATTTGCCGTCGTCATCCACCAGCAAGTTCACGCTGGCGTTCCCCCACGGCGAAAGCCAGGATTCAATATGCTGGTTCACTTCGCCGCTCACCGCGTCACGCACCTTGCCAAAGGCAAACTGACGCGCCTGCTCGCCTGTCGTCAGGCCGTTATCGGTCATACTGGCTTCGCCAAACGCTTTCGCCATTTCTGCCAGATGTTTTTCGCCCTCGGTCGTGGGCGCCGCCATGCCGAGATCGGGCAGATTATCCCCGTTGTTATCAAAGGGGTTCTGTGCCTGTTGCACAAAGGAATTCGGCGCACCGTGAACGGCTCCGACCGGAATGAGGGGGAGTAAAGCAAGCAAACGAAGATGAGATGAAACAGCCATTAACGTCGTAAGAAATACCCGATGCTTACGTGAGAACACCGGGTACCTTACCGTTATTCCTCACGTTTTGCAGCCTTAAGAGGAATTTTCCGGAATATCCTGAAACATTGTTTTTAGTTCAGGCACACAGGAGCCGCAGTTCGTTCCGCAGCGCAGCCTGGCACCCAGCGCCGCGACGGAATTACACCCTCCCCCAATCGCCTCGCGTATGACGGTTTCCCCCACGCTGAAACAGCTGCAGATGATCCGACCCGGATCGACACTGTCCCCGGTTCCCTGTCCATTCAACAACGCGTGGCGCTCAGCAAGCGTCACGGGAGGTGAACGAAACGCGGCTTCAATTACCGCGTGCGCCAGTGTCGGTAACGCAGTGCCTTCCCAGAACCCGAGCATCAGTTGTCCGTCATGCCAGGCCAGCACGCTGCTGCGCTCGCTGGTCTGCGCGACCTGCAGCTGCCAGCCCCGTTCACTGGCGTACTGCATAACCCACGCCAGCAACGGCTTATCCCCCGCCACCGTCAGACGTGAGACTTTACGCCACCAGCAGATAGCGGGTGGAAGCTCCGGCAGTTCACGGGCATAAAGCTCACCCTGCCAGCCCGGCTGCCAGGGCATAATCCTGACGGCCGTCTGTTTACTCTCGGGCTGACCGGACAGCGGGTCACAGCGCCCTTCCACCAGCGCATTCACCTTCCCCTGGCGGGCAAACTGGGCATTCCAGTGCATTGGCACAAACAGCTCACCTTCTCGCAGCCCGTCAGTGATACGCACTCTTGCCAGCATCACCCCACGCGGAGAACTGATGCGCGCCAGCTGTCCGTCGTACAGTGAGAAGCGCATGGCATCGGCGGCGCCGATCTCAACACAGGGCTCAGCACTATGCTGCATCAGTTTCGGGACGTACCCCGTCCGGGTCATGGTGTGCCACTGATCGCGGATACGTCCGGTATTGAGAATCAGCGGGTATAGTGCGTTTATTGCCGCACCGTGTGGCTGAGGCTCTACCGGCACAATTTCCCGGCGCGCAAAGGCCCCCGCTGGCCACTGATAAGGCTCAAGTCGGTCCCATTCCTCACGGGTAAGTGACGCCAGTTCATGAAGGTTAAACGCCCGCGCGCCGTCATTTTCAAAGGCCGAGAGCGCTGCATGCTCACAAAAAATTTGCTGCGGATGTTCCCAGGCGAAGGCTTCACCATAGCCCAGCGCCTGTGCCACCCGGGCGATGACCCACCAGTCCGGTTTGGTCTCGCCTGGCGCCGGCAGAAAGGCGCGCTGGCGCGAAATACGCCGCTCGGAATTGGTTACCGTACCGTCTTTCTCCCCCCACGCCTGCACCGGGAAGCGGATATGGGCATAGCGGCTGGTGTCGGTCTCCTGCATCACCTCGGAGACAATCACCAGCGGGCAATGTTCCAGCGCCTGGCACACTGCGTGGCTGTCCGGCAGCGAGACGGCAGGATTGGTACCCATGATCCACACCGCTTTCACTTCGCCGCGGGCGATCGCATCAAACAACTCCACCGCCATCAGGCCCGGCGTCTGGGCCAGTCTTTCCGTACCCCAGAAACGCGCCACCCGCGAAAGAGACTCCGGCTCGAAATTCATGTGAGCGGCAAGCTGGTTCGCCAGCCCACCCACCTCCCGCCCCCCCATCGCGTTAGGCTGTCCGGTCAGCGAAAACGGTCCGCAGCCCTGACGGGCGAATTTTCCGCTGGCCAGATGAACGTTGATGATGGCATTACACTTGTCGCTGCCGCTTGAGGACTGATTAATGCCCATGGTGTAGAGCGTGATGGCCCGCGGCGCAGTCACAAACCAGTCGTAGAAGGTCCCCACGTCCTCGGTTGAGAGGCCACAAAACTCAGCCACCCGGGCGATGGGCCACGCGTCGGTTCCCTGAATCAGATTGAGTAAACCGACAAACAGCCCGGCGTCACTGCCGGGCGTAAGCGCCAGATGCAGGTCAGCAATATCGCAGGTGGCCGTTTTGCGTGGGTCGATAACCACAACTTTCATCGCAGGATTGTTCTGGCGCGCCTGTACCAGCCGCTGATACAGCACCGGATGGGTCCATGCCGCATTTGACCCGACCAGCACCACCAGATCGCTGTTTTCCACATCCTCATAGCTGCACGGCACCACATCTTCACCAAACGCGCGCTTGTAGCCTGCCACCGCGGACGACATACAGAGCCGCGAGTTGGTATCAATGTTTGCCGCACCGATAAACCCTTTCATCAGCTTATTGGCGGCGTAATAGTCCTCAGTCAACAGCTGGCCGGAGGCGTAAAATGCCACCGCCTGCGGTCCCCAGGTGTCGATGATGGTCTGCAGCCGTTCACCTGCCGCCGCCAGCGCCCGGGGCCATTCCACCTCCTGCCCGTCGACCACCGGGTGCAGCAGTCGCCCCTGCAGACCAGTCGTTTCGCCTAATGCCGAGCCTTTAACGCACAGGCGTCCAAAACTGGCGGGATGGCGTTCATCTCCGCGCACGGTAACCTTCTCACCCTCAACCGTTGCGATCACGCCGCAGCCCACCCCGCAGTAAGGGCACGTCGTTCGGGTTTCATTCATGACGCCTCCGCACGCAAGATCTGCGCGTCGTTCCCGACCCACACCTGACCATTTTCTATTTTCACCGGCCAGGCGCGCACCGCAGGTTCCCCGTTATCGACCTGACAGCCGTCGCGCAGACGGATACGCTGCTTATAGATCGGAGAGATGACCACCGGCTCGCCGGCAGCATCGCCGAGAATACCGCGTGAAAGCACGTTTGCTGTGCTGCCCGGCTCGAGGTCGTCGAGGGCATAGACAGATTGACCAAAGCGGAAAAGCGCAATCGGTTTTCGCCCCAGCCGGGCGCCGATCCCCGCCTGCTCAGGGATCTCATCGATAGCGCAGACCGCTTGCCAGCGTTTATTCTCCTCCACCGGCTGACGGTTCACTTCGGTACGGAACAGCGCCAGACGGCTCGGATCGTTAAGCGTGGTCTGCCATTCACACTGGTAGGTTTCCACCACGCGGGCCATCTCCTGTTCCAGCTCGTGCGCAATGCCCAGGCTGTCGTGAAGAATCACCTCGCGCAGGTAATCGATCCCCCCTTCCAGATTGTCCATCCACGTACTGGTACGCTGCAGGCGATCCGCCGTGCGGATGTAGAACATCAGGAAACGGTCGACGGTGCGGATCAGCGTCTCGTCATCCAGATCGCTGGCAAAGAGGTCCGCATGGCGCGGTTTCATGCCGCCGTTACCGCAGAGATAAAGGTTCCAGCCTTTGTCGGTCGCAATGACGCCCACGTCCTTGCTCTGAGCCTCCGCACATTCACGGGTACAACCGGACACAGCCATTTTAATTTTGTGCGGCGCGCGTAAGCCTTTATAGCGGTGCTCAAGCGTGACCGCGAGACGCGTGGAATCTTGCACGCCATAGCGGCACCAGTTCGATCCGACGCAGGATTTCACCGTGCGCAGGGATTTACCGTACGCGTGACCGGTCTCAAATCCGGCCTCCACCAGCGCCTGCCAGATCGCCGGCAGCTGGTCGAGCGTGGCGCCAAAGAGGTCGATACGCTGCCCGCCCGTGATTTTGCTGTACAGCTGGTAGCGTTTGGCAATCTGGCCGATAGCTATCAAGCCGTCGGCCGACACTTCCCCTGCAGGCATCCGGGGCACGATGGAGTACGTCCCGTCTTTCTGAATATTGGCAAAATAACGGTCGTTGGTGTCCTGCAGCGGCAGATGTGCCGGTTTCAGCAGGTACTCATTCCAGCAGGAGGCGAGCACTGACCCCACCAGCGGTTTACAGATTTCGCAACCGTGCCCCTGCCCGTAACGGCTGATAAGCTGGTCGAAGGTACGAATATGATTGACGCGCACCAGGTGATAGATTTCCTGACGCGACCACGGGAAGTGTTCGCAGATGTCCTTTTTTACCTCCACGCCCTGCTCCGCAAGCTGGTACTCCATCACTTGTTTCACCAGCGCGCTGCATCCTCCGCAACCGGTCGCGGCTTTGGTGCACTGTTTTATGGCTCCAATATCCGCGGCACCGGCACTTACCGCCTGGCAGATATCACCTTTGCTGACGTTATGGCAGGAGCAGATCTGCGCACTGTCAGGCAGTGCCGCCACGCCGAGGGCTTTTGGCGCGCTCCCGGCGAAGGAAGGTAAAATTAGCGTTTCAGGCTCTTTGGGCAACGCTATGCCGTTGAGCATCATCTGCACCAGGGTCGCATATTCGCTGGCATCCCCCACCAGTACGCCGCCCAACAGGGTTTTATTGTCCTCACTGACCACGATCTTTTTATAGATTTGCTGCGGACCATGCGTCCATTGATAGCTAAGCGCGCCGGGTGTTCTTCCATGGGCATCGCCAAACGAGGCCACATCTACCCCCAGCAGCTTCAGTTTGGTGCTCATGTCAGCCCCGGTAAAGGCGCTCGCCTCTCCCGCCAGCGTGGCCGATGCCACCCGCGCCATCTGATAACCCGGGGCGACCAGGCCAAAAATTTTACCCTCCCACAGCGCACATTCGCCGATAGCGAACACGTCTTTATCGGAAGTCTGGCACTGGTTATCAATGCAAATCCCGCCGCGCTCTCCGGTCACCAGGCCACTGCTGCGCCCCAGTGCATCCTGCGGGCGAATACCTGCAGAGAAGACCACAATGTCAGTTTCCAGCTGTTCGCCGTCCGCAAAGCGCATCACCAGCCCGCCGTTCGCAGAGACGATGTCGGTGGTGGCTTTGCTGGTGTGAACGCCCACGCCAAGCGCTTCGATCTTTTTGCGCAGCATGGCCGCGCCGTCGTTGTCGAGTTGTACCGCCATCAGGTGTGGCGCAAACTCCACGACGTGCGTTTCCAGGCCCAGCTGTTTCAGGGCATTCGCGGCTTCCAGTCCCAGTAGGCCACCGCCAATGACCACCCCGCGACGGGATTGCTTTGCCTGCGCGGCGATGTTATCCAGGTCGTCCAGCGTACGGTAAACAAAGCAGCCCGGCAGCGTGCTGCCCGGTACCGGAGGCACAAACGGGTACGAGCCGGTCGCCAGCACCAGTTTGTCCCAGTGGGTTTCATGCCCACTGGCGGTACGCACGACGTGTGCGTCGCGATCGATACTCACAATTTGCTGCGAGAGGCGAAGCTCAATGCCGTGTTCAGCAAAGAAATCACCGTCCACCAGCGAGAGCGATTCTGCGCTTCGTCCGCCAAAATACTCTGACAAATGCACACGATCGTAGGCGGCATAGCGCTCTTCGCCAAAAACGATAATCTGGTACTGCCGGTGCAAATTGCGCTTCACACAGTCTTCGAGAAAATGATGGCCGACCATACCGTGTCCAACCACCACCAGCGTAGGTTTTGTCATAGCGTTTTGTCCTGCAACCTGCGGTTGCGTAGTGAATCGATTGAACAGCCAGTCCGCGTGGGCGGGCGCAGCCGTTGCCAGTAAATCGGTGAATGTTGCCGCGTTGCGGCAATCCCCCATCAGCAGCACGCCAGCAAGCGCACCGCGATGCAGTAACAAACGGCGATAGTGACGGGTCAGCGGATCCCAGGCGCTCCAGACCACATCGTCCGGCAGAACCTCTGCTCGCCCGGCGCTGAACAGCTCCACACCGGGTACTTTGAGGCGCATGCCGCTGTCGGTCAGGGCAAATGGCGTGCTAGCCCCCCCAGCCAGCCGGGCGGCGAGGATATCCGCCTGCGCCAGGCAAGGTGCGACCAGGCCGAACGTCTGGCCGTCGATTTCGCAGCACTCACCGATGGCGCTGATCGCCGGGACTGAGGTCTGCATCTGGTGGTTAACCACAATGCCGCGGGCGCAGTGAATGCCGCTGGCTTTTGCCAGTGCGACATTGGGCTGCACGCCGGTCGCCAGCACCACGCGAGAGGCGTTAATCTTGCGTCCGTTGTGTAACGTCACGGCATCCGCCGCAATGGCGGTCATTCCCGATGACAGTTCGCAGCGAACGCCGCGCTCCGCCAGCGCCTCTTCAAGCAAAACGCCTGCCTGCCGATCGAGCTGCTGTTCCATCAGCCACGCACCACGATGCACCAGCGTGACGTTGTCACAAGACCGGGCCAGTGCCGCAGCGACCTCGACGCCGAGCACCCCACCGCCCAGCACTACAGCTGGCCCCGGGTTCTCCTGAATCGCGCGGATATCGGCCAGCGTACGAAAGGTGAAGACATGCGGAGCGTCACCGCCCGGAATGGGGGGTACAAAAGGCGTCGACCCGGTGGCAAAGACCAGTTCGTCCCAGGCCAGCGTGGTTGCTGTGGTACGGACCTCGCGTTTCTCAACATCCACGGAGAGCACCTTTTCGCCTCGTCGTACCGTCACACCCCGTGCGTGATACCAGGCGTCATCCTGCAGGCGGATCTGCTGCGCCTGTTTTTCCCCGCCCAGTACCGGCGAGAGCATGATGCGGTTGTAAGCGTGTTCCGACTCCTCGCCAAACACGGTGATCGTAAAGCGACCGGGCACACGCTCGGTCAGCGAGGCAATCAGCCGTGTTGCGGCCATCCCATTACCGATAACGATCAGTCGCATCACCGCCTCCGTTACGCCGCTTTAGGCTGTTTTTCATAGAGGAAATGGAGGATCTGCTGGCGCATATGGTGATAGCGGCTATCGTCCGCCAGTTGAACCCGATTGCGCGGGCGAGGCAGGTCAACGTGCAGCACCTCGCCGACGGTGGCCGCCGGGCCGTTAGTCATCATCAGTACCCGGTCAGAAAGCAGCACAGCCTCATCCACATCGTGGGTGATAAGCACGATGGTGGTGTTCAGCGCCTGCTGGATTTGCATCACCGAGTCCTGCAGATGCGCGCGCGTGAGCGCATCCAGCGCGCCAAACGGTTCATCCATCAGCAGGACCTTCGGCTTCATCGCCAGCGCACGGGCAATGCCAACGCGCTGTTTCATGCCGCCGGAGATTTCCGAAGGCCGTTTATGCAGGGCATGCCCCATCTGGACGCGATCGAGGTTGTGTTCAATCCACTCCTTGCGCTCCGCCTTGCTCATGGTGCGGCGAAAGACCTGATCCACCGCCAGCGCAACGTTGTCGAAGCAGGTGAGCCACGGCAGCAGAGAATGGTTCTGAAACACCACCGCACGCTCCGGTCCTGGCCCGGCGATTTCGCGGTTATCGCAAATCAGCCCACCTTCGGTCGGCAGGGTGATCCCGGCAATCAGGTTCAGCAACGTCGATTTGCCGCACCCGGAGTGGCCAATCAGGCTCACGGTTTCGCCTTCGTGAATATCAAAAGAGACGTTCTGCAGCGCCAGAAACTCGCCGCTGGCGGTAGAAAAACGCTGGCTCACGGCCTGGACCTGAATTAATGGTTTCATCTTCGCTCCTTATTTTTCCTGCCAGCTAAAGCGACGGGCGATCAGCATCAGCCCCTGCTCCAGCAGCAACCCGACCACGCCAATGATGACGATGGCGATGAGAATGTTTTCGACGTTGAGGTTGTTCCACTCATTCCAGATCCAGAAGCCGATCCCCAGCCCACCGGTGAGCATCTCGGCGGCGACAATGACCAGCCAGGCGATGCCAATAGAGAGGCGAACCCCGGTCAGCACCGCGGGCAGCACGGCCGGGAAGAGGATCCGCCGCATGATGGTCCACTCGGAGAGCTGCAGCACGCGGGCAACGTTGAGGTAATCCTGCGGAATACGACGTACCCCTTCGGCGGTGTTAATCACCATTGGCCATATTGAACAGATAAAAATGGTCCAGCTGGAGGCGGGCTCCGCTTTCTGGAACAGCAGCAGGCCGATAGGCAGCCAGGCTAAAGGACTGACCGGGCGTAACAGTGCAATCAACGGGCTGAACATGCGCGAGCAAAAGGTGAAGCGACCGATCAGGAAACCGAGCGGGATCCCCGCGAGCGCCGCCAGACCAAAGCCCACCGCCACGCGCTGCAGCGAAGCGAGCACGTTCCAGCCGATACCCATATCGTTTGGCCCGTCGCGGTAAAACGGGTCAGCGAAGAGCGTTAATGCGGAATCCAGCGTGCTGAGCGGCGTCGGGAATCCTTTGCTGTTGATCGCGGCCAGTTGCCAGAGCAAAACCAGTAACCCGAGTCCCAGCAGCGCCGGGATCACGCGCTGCAGAAGGTCATTCATCCGTCGCGTGAACGTCGGTGCGCGCCGGCGAACCTGCACCGGAGGGAGGGTAATCACTTCCCCGCTCGCCGGCGTCTCGTCTTTCGATTTCGTGCTGTGCAGATGCTGCATAATCAGGCCCCTTTACGGTGAATAGCGAAGCGGTTGGCGTAACCGTCCGGATCGGTACCGTTCCAGACGGTACCGTCCATCAGGGTGCTGCTGCGATACGGTGATGACGGGGTGGATATGCCTCCCACCGCCGTGGCGGCATCCTGCCAGACCGAGGTCTGGTTAATGCGCTGCGCGATGGCGGCATAATCCGGCGCCGATTTGAGCAAGCCCCAGCGGCGGAACTGGGTTAAAAACCACATCCCGTCGGAGAGGTACGGATAGCTGACGGCACCCTCGTTGAAGAAACGGATCGGATGCGCATCCTGCCAGCGCTGGCCAAGCCCGTTGTCGTACTCTCCCAGCATCCGTCCGGTGAGATACTGCTCTTTGGTGTTCAGCCACGCCCGGCGAGAGAGGATTTGGGCGGTCTCACGTTTGTTGTCTGGTGATGCATCGATCCAGCGTGCGGCTTCCAGTACCGCACTCACCAGCGCCCGCGCGGTGTTCGGGTTTTTCTCCACCCAGTCGCGACGTGTGCCAAGAATTTTTTCCGGATGATCGGCCCAGATCGACTGGGACGTTGCGGCGGTAAACCCGATGCGGTCGTTTATGGCGCGCGCGTTCCACGGCTCACCAACGCAAAAGCCGACCATGTTGCCAATCCGCATGTTCATCACCATTTGTGGCGGCGGCACAACCACGGTCCGGACGTCATCGAACGGATTAATGCCCGCGCTGGCCAGCCAGTAGTAAAGCCACATCGCATGCGTACCGGTCGGGAAAGTGTGTGCGAAGGTGTAAGTGCCGGGTGCCTGCTGCCCAATCAGCGTTTTCAGCCCGTCGAGATCGCGAACGCCCTTCTCTGCCAGATCGCTGGAGAGCGTGATGGCCTGACCGTTCTGGTTCAGGGTCATCAGGTTTGCCATCTGCTGTGGCTTACCGGCAAGCCCCAGCTCCAGCCCGTACAGCAGGCCGTAAAGAATGTGGGCGGCGTCCAGTTCGCCGGCCACCAGCTTATCGCGCACGGCTGCCCAGCTTGCCTCTTTGGTTGGCACGATGGTGATGCCATATTTTTTATCAAACCCCTTCAGCGCCGCGATAACCACCGGCGCGCAGTCGGTTAACGGTATAAACCCAATGCGCACCGTCTCCTGCTCCGGTTTATCCGAGCCTGCCGCCCACGCGGCCTGCATGACACCCGGTAACAACATGGCGCCGCTCGCCAGCATGCTGGCCTGTAAAAACCGCCGTCTCGACAAATCCGCCATGACCACTCCTGAAAAAAAGACAAAAAAAAGCGCCCACCCGTGCCGAAGCACCGCTGGACGCCTTTATCCCGAAGACAGATGCACCGCCGTTGGCGCACCGTCAAAAATGGTTAATCAGATAATGCAAAGGGAATGCCAGGTTTTACTGCCCTGTTTTCCGGGCGTTTACCGGGAATTCCTCACAACTGCGCACCTCAATCAGGCACTAAATGCCCACTGATTGTGCAGCTACTCCTTAGGGGTTACCTGCCACAAGCTCTTCACGGTGAGCAGCGCGCGGGCGATATCTACCATGCGCTGGTTTTTGTCCATCGCCATTTTACGCAGCGCCGTCCATGCCTGTTCCTCACTCATCTTTTGATGGGTCATCAGTACGCTTTTCGCTTTATCGATGGTTTTGCGCTCTTCGAGCGTATCGCGCAGTGACGCAAGCTGACGGGAAAGCTGTTCTATCTCGCGCGCCTGTTGGCGAACCAGGGTTAACAAGGGCTTATCCGGATAAGAGGCCAGCGGATCGTCCTGCTCCTCAGCCGGTAGCATGTACTCCTCCTGGCGATGGATACGCTCGTCCACCGCGATCATCAGATCGGCGATAACCATCTCCTCCAGGGTGCGCAGATGCTCAAGGCGTGCCGTTTGCAGAGCAAACCAGGCCAGCGCGGTATGGCCATTGTCAGCGGCTGGCTGGCGGGTACAGGCCAGGCGCCTCAGTTGCTCCGTCTCACGGTCAGGCTGGCAATTCTGGGAAAAGGTGGTTTGCACATCCGCCGTGCTGTGGGTCATGAAAATCTCGAAGCAGGCCTGCTGTCCGTCAATCCGGTCCACCAGCTGCTGACGGATGCCATCGTCAAAATAGCCCTGCGTGAAGCCAATGGCGCCCAGCGCCCGCTCTTGTCCCGCCAGCTCTTTACCCTGCATCAGGCTATAAAGCGCGACAAAACGGCCTGCGATTTGCGGATCGTCAATGCTGTCATTAAGCTGCGGTACGATACTGAGCAGATGACGCAGGATGCGACAATAGTGATCCATCGCCTGCGGGGCCGTGATGGTTTGCTGAATAACGCCGTCACGAAGGGCTGACAGGTTATCCAGACTGAGCAGCGCGGCGGCTATACGTTCGCACACGCCGCTGCCCTGGAACGGGGAGTGATTATCCAGAACGTCATAAAGCGCAGTGAGGTTTTCATTCACCAGCGCCCGGCTCGCTTTGCATTCGGCAGCGTACAGCTTACCCTGTGAGCAGAGCCAGACGTTAGAGGCTCCACGCTCGCACTGCAGCATATGCACCAGCAGACTGATGGCGTTAACCAGCACGCCAAGCTGTGCCAGCCTGCTCAGTTGCTCCCGGCGCATCGACCTTGCACGCTGGAGCCATTCGGTCGCACCTGGCGAAATGCCAGCCATTAATGTCATGCTTACTCTCCCGGACAGCGAAACCCTGGATAGCTAAGCAATATTCGTGCCTTTAAAAGAACAGGAGTCAACATGCAAAAGATTGTTATCGTCGCCAACGGTGCGGCTTACGGCAGCGAATCCCTTTTTAACAGCCTGCGTCTGGCGATCGCGCTACGCGATAAAGAGAGTGAACTGGAGTTACGGCTCTTTTTAATGTCGGATGCGGTCACCGCCGGGCTGAAGGGGCAAAAACCGGCCGAAGGCTACAACATCCAGCAGATGCTGGAGATCCTGACCGCGCAAAACGTTCCGGTCAAACTGTGCAAGACCTGCACCGACGGGCGCGGCATCACCGGATTGCCGCTGATTGAAGGTGTGGAAATCGGCACGCTCGTTGAACTGGCCGAGTGGACTCTGCGCGCCGATAAAGTATTAACTTTTTAATAATAAACCCGTAAAAATATTATTTTCTTATGGACGCGGTTTCAGCATCAAGTTTACCTGCAGGGTTGCCGATAGGCATGGAAACAACACAGCAGGTATTTCACTTATGTTCAGATCCATTCGTGCACGCATCATTGCCGCGACGACAGGTTGTCTGGTCGTCGCCCTTCTTCTTAATACTGTCATCAATTTTCAGGTCACACGCCAGGATAACCAGCAGTCACAGCGCGACATCCTGACCAGCACCAGCGCCAGCCATAACATGGCGATTGCGGACTGGGTGAAGAGCAAAATGACGGTTATCGCCTCCGCACAAACCGTTGCGCTCAGTGACGATCCGGTTCCGGTCTTTAAACAGCTTGCCCAGGCGGGTGGGTTCACTAACGTCTATGTTGGCTATGCCAGCAAAACGGCGAAATTCTCTGAACCAGCGGGCGTACCGGCGGATTATGACCCCACGATCCGTCCCTGGTATCAGCAGGTCGTAAGCCAGGATAGCCCGGTCGTGACCGCGCCATATGTTGACGCCGGTAGCGGAAAACTGGTGGTGACGTTTGCCGTGCCGGTGAAAGAAAACGGTACCCTGAAAGCCGTGGTGGCTGGCGATGTGGCGATGGACAGCGTGGTTGCTAACGTGCGCGGGATCCACCCAACCCCGGCAAGCAGCGGGCTGCTGCTGAATAGCGATGGCACCGTCATTGCCGCCAGCGACCCTGCCCTGACGCTTAAACCGTTCGCCGAAACCCTCAAAGGCATCGACTTTGCGGCGCTGAAAAGCGGAAACCCGGTAAACGGGACCTTCAATGGCGCCGAAAAAACCTTCGTGGCAACCGCCGTGCCGGGTACGAACTGGATGCTGGTTGTTGCCCTGGACACAGGCGATGCCACCTCCGGAATGCGCTCGCTGCTGAAAGCCTCGGCCATCTCGCTGGTGATCCTGGCCTTACTCAGCGGCGCCATTGTTCACTTCCTGATTGCGCGTCTGCTGAAGCGCCTGTCTGACATTCGCGATGCGATGCATAACATTGCGAACGGCACTAACGATCTGTCGCAACGCCTGCCGGACAGCGGCGATGACGAAGTGGCGCAGATAGCGCAGGCGTTTAACGCCTTCAGCGACAAGCTCTCGATGGTGATGGTACAACTGCGTGATGCCAGCGCATCGGTGAAAAACGCCGCGCGGGAAATTGCGGCAGGTAACCAGGACCTCTCAGGGCGTACCGAGCAGGCCGCCTCCAGCCTTCGCGAAACGGCCAGCGCCGTAGAAGAGATCACCGCGTCAGTAACCCAGTCGAACGAGTCTGCGGCTGAAGCCAATGACCAGGCGAGTAAGGCCTCTGCGGCGGCGGCTCGCGGCGGCGAGGTGGTATCTCAGGCCATCAGCACCATGCAGTCCATTGAAGTGGCTTCCGCGAAGATTGGCGACATCACCAGCGTGATTGACGGGATTGCCTTCCAGACCAATATCCTGGCGCTGAATGCCTCGGTGGAAGCCGCACGCGCCGGAGAGCAAGGCCGTGGGTTTGCCGTGGTGGCCGGCGAAGTGCGTAATCTGGCCAGCCGCAGCGCGCAGGCGGCGAAAGAGATTAAAACGCTTATCGATTCCACCACCAACAGCGTGGCCACCGGCTCCCGCTACGTTCATCTGGCCGGGGAAAGCATGAACGAAATCCGCTCCAGCATCGGTAGCGTGTCGGGCATCATGCGTGAAATCTCCATCGCCACCAGCGAGCAGATGAAAGGCATCCAGGAGATTAACCATGCGGTGACCCATCTGGACAGAATGGTTCAGCAGAACGCCGAACTGGTGGTGCAATCTGCCGCTGCAGCCGGCGCGCTGCAGAGCCAGGCGGGCGACCTTGCTGAAACTGCCGGGCATTTCCGCATTTAATTTTAGGGTGGCGCGCGTTCACCGGGCAAAACGCGCGCCAGAGTAAATTTTCAGGAATTTTGTCATTTTTGTTTAATCGTTACGCCATTTTTTGATCAAAGTCAGCATCCTCACCCTCCCCCTTTGGTGTTATGCCATGAGTGAATTGTGAACAATATCACGCTCGGATATGGCAGCAGGGAGAGCGTTGTTTAAGACTACGGGGTAAAAAATGGCACTGGTAAAAACAAGTTTGAAATTGTTTGGCGGGGATACGGTCGTGGTGCGGTGTTCTGAGCGCTGCCGCATTCATTTGATGAGTTCGAAAGCACAACAACACTCGCAGGCGGATATCCTGACCGTGCAGGATGACAAGGCATGGCTTACCGTGCCGTACACCGGCACGTGGGATGTCCTGATTGACAGCCATAGTCAGTCACTGGAGCATTCCGTAAGCTACGTTGCTGCATAAGAGACAAACGCCCGGTCTGCTCACGCAGCCGGGCGCATTCTCAGGCAAAACCGGGACGCAGCGTATTATTCAGCGGGTTCCCTTCCAGCAGCGCTTTCACCTTCACCACCAGCTCATTCAGACAATCGTCCTTCATGCCGAGGCGCGTCAGCTCCTGGTCGAGCGAAAAGAGATACTGCGCGTTGGTGCCCAGCGGTCCACTGGCGGCAGCGATCAACGGGGCAATAACCTGCGTGCGGGTATCCGCTTCATACAGCGGATGGCGCGGATCCATAATAAACACCAGCGCGTTAACGGTACGTCCGTCATCGAGTTCCAGCTTGCACCAGCTCGGCATATAGCAGCCGGTGATCATCTCGCGCTTCCACAGCAGCGTCAGTTCGTCTTCCAGAGTTGCATCCGGCAGGCGGTAGGCCACCCCCGTGGTGCGTCCGCCCTCTTTTAGTGCAAGCATGCGTCCAGGCTGACATGCGCTACCTCGACCGGCCGTCAGGCGCAAACAAAATGCGCGATGCCAGCCAGGAAGTGTGCCTGTTGCCGATTCGACAAATTCGAGAGCCGGGTTCCACATCAGCGAACCGTAGCCAAAAATCCATACCGGGCCATCATCCGGGCGGCACGCCAGCGTGGCAGCAAGCGACGCCGCACGTTGTTCAGCTGACCAGAGAAGCGATTCCTCAATAGCACCAAATGCCGTCTTACAATCTGCCTTCATTAAGAAATCACGCGTTAACACTTTCCACCTCCGCCACTGCATGCTTCCTTGCGACATCTGTAATCCGCCTTCCCGGCATTGTGTGCTGGTCATTTTGCCAGCAGTTGAGTAACGATAAGCAATTCACGGGCCAGTTGCAATACAACGGAAGTTCAACCGCCTGAAAAGTCAAAACGAAGGCTGCAAATGATTTCACGACTATTTCTTTTTATGCCATTTATCGTCGTCTCCTTTCTCATATTCATGTTTTACTGCGGCCCAGGCGACTTTATGCGCGGTCTCTTCACGGCTGGCATCATCACGTCGATCTTCTTTATCTTTGTACTGATCCCAGGCGCTGTTAAAGGCCTCTTTGTAGATATCCTGCGCGTGCGCGGGCAATACGTGTTGCACGCTGTCTGGTAATTCGCGTTTCGTTTTATATGGCATCGCTAACCCCTCTTTTGGTTAAAAAGATAAGTGTGGACGACGATACGGCATGGTGCCAGTCAATTAAGAATTATGCGTAAATGATAATTTTAATATTATGTTATTAAAGGATTAATTACAGAACACGTTCCATTATCGACACCACAAAGCCAAAACATTACAAACCGTAAAATTGAGTAAAAAATCAAGGGTATTTAACAGAGATCTGTTAAGTTAATGACCGAAAATTCTATCTATAATTACAAGCACCTGCATTGATGGAGAAGCACATGACAGCAGCACACGAGGCGGTGAAGACCCGCCACAAGGAGACATCACTCATTTTCCCGGTCCTGGCACTGGCTGTGCTGCTCTTCTGGGGAAGCAGTCAGTCACTGCCAGTGGTAGTTGGTATCAATATTCTTGCTCTGGTGGGTATCTTAACCAGCGCCTTTAGCGTTGTTCGCCATGCGGACGTATTAGCCCATCGCCTGGGTGAGCCTTACGGCTCGCTAATTCTCAGCCTTTCGGTGGTTATCCTCGAAGTCAGTCTGATTTCCGCGCTGATGGCGACCGGTGACGCCGCACCGACCCTGATGCGTGACACCCTCTACTCCATCATTATGATTGTGACAGGTGGTCTGGTGGGCTTTTCACTGTTACTGGGCGGCCGAAAATTTGCGACCCAGTACATGAATCTGTTCGGCATAAAACAGTATCTGATTGCCCTTTTCCCGCTGGCAATTATTGTGCTGGTCTTCCCGATGGCATTGCCGGGGGCCAATTTCTCAACCGGGCAGGCGCTGCTGGTTGCGCTGATTTCCGCAGCCATGTACGGCGTATTCCTGCTGATTCAGACCAAAACGCACCAGAGCCTGTTCGTCTATGAACATGAAGATGACGGCGACGACCCGCATCACGGTAAGCCGTCGGCTCACAGCAGCGCGTGGCATACGGTTTGGCTGATCGTACATCTGATTGCGGTTATCGCCGTGACCAAAATGAACGCCAACCCGCTGGAGACGCTGTTAACCGAGCTGAATGCTCCGGTCGCGTTTACCGGTTTCCTGGTGGCGCTGCTTATCCTGTCGCCTGAGGGTCTGGGGGCGCTGAGAGCGGTGCTGAACAATCAGGTGCAACGCGCAATGAATCTGTTCTTTGGCTCGGTCCTGGCGACAATCTCACTCACCGTGCCGGTGGTGACGCTGATTGCCTTTATGACCGGTAACGAGTTGCAGTTCGCGCTGGGTGCGCCAGAGATGATTGTGATGGTGGCTTCACTGCTGCTGTGTCAGATATCCTTCTCGACCGGGCGCACCAACGTGCTGAACGGCGCGGCGCACATGGCGTTGTTTGTGGCCTATCTGATGACGATATTTGCCTAAGCGTTGTTCGGTGAGGCTCTGAGGCCACACCCGACACCTCTTCCATCGGGAGAGGAATAGCCCAAAAAAACCCGCCGAAGCGGGTTTTTTTATTAGTGGCTGGTATCCAGCTCGTCGAAACTCTTCACCAGATCGTCAATCGCCTTGATCTGTTTCAGGAACGGCTCCAGTTTAGCCAGCGGCAATGCGGACGGGCCGTCGCACTTCGCGTTGTCCGGGTCCGGGTGTGCTTCAATGAACAGACCGGCCAGGCCAGTCGCCATACCGGCGCGCGCCAGCTCGGTGACCTGCGCACGGCGGCCGCCAGAAGCTGCACCAAACGGGTCGCGGCACTGCAGCGCATGGGTCACATCGAAGATGACCGGAGACTGGTTGGACACGTTCTTCATCACGCTGAAGCCGAGCATATCAACGACCAGGTTGTCGTAACCGAAGTTTGCGCCACGGTCACACAGGATCACTTTGTCGTTGCCGCCTTCGATAAATTTATCGACGATGTTACCCATCTGGCCAGGGCTCACGAACTGAGGTTTCTTCACGTTGATGACCGCGCCGGTTTTCGCCATCGCTTCCACCAGGTCCGTCTGACGCGCCAGGAACGCCGGCAGCTGGATAACGTCGACAACGTCCGCAACAGGCTGCGCCTGAGAAGCTTCGTGCACGTCGGTGATCACTTTCACGCCAAAGGTCTGTTTCAGTTCCTGGAAAATTTTCATCCCCTCTTCCAGGCCCGGGCCACGGTAAGAGTGAATGGAGGAACGGTTGGCTTTGTCAAAAGAGGCCTTAAACACGTACGGGATACCCAGTTTTTGGGTCACGGTCACGTAGTGCTCGCAGATACGCATCGCGAGATCACGGGATTCCAGCACGTTCATACCGCCAAACAGCACGAACGGCAGGTCGTTTGCCACGTTGATATCACCAATGCTAACCACTTTTTGTTTCATAGGATCGCCTTATTCAGGTGTGAATCGGAATTTAGATTAATGCAGTGTAATTTGTTTGTGCGAGATCGCGTTGATCTGCGCACGAATCATTTCGCTAATCGGGTCTTCCGGGCATTGCTCAACGAAATAATTCAGATCGTTCAGCGCCACATGCTCGCAATCAAGCTGGGCATAAATCAGCCCGCGATCGCGGATTTCGTACGGATCTTCCGGATTAAACTGCAGCAGCACTTCACTGGCACGTAATGCCAGCTCCATCTGACGCTCTTCCATCAGCGCAGATTTCAGCGTATCCAGCAGTTTACGGATCACCTCGGCGTTATCCGCCTCGTCGAGATCTTCATTAAAGAGCTCGGCAACCGGGCTGATATTGCCTTTTAACCAGACGTCCAGCGTATGCTCATCCAGCGTATCGCCGTTAAACGGATTGATGAGCCACATCTCACCGTCCAGCCACTCCGCTCGCAGGATCATCTGCGTCGGGAAAATGACCGGCACCAGTGGAATATCCAGACGATGCGCGACCCACAGCAAAATGGAACCCAGCGCAACCGCGCTGCCCTGACGATTTTTCAAGACCTGATCCAGCCATAGTGCGTCAGACAGACGATACACGCCACGCGTGTCGCAGAAACCCCATTCGCCGTAGAAAAGCTCAAGCAGCTTCTCTAATTGCCAGTCCTGCGGGCGCGCCTGATTGATCTCTTCACGCGCCAGGCTGACCAGATTCTCCAGCTCTTCGTAGACGTATTGCGACGTAAAATCGTCGCGGATCATCTCCGAAATCAGGATCATGCCATCGCAAAGCGGCACTTTATTAAATTCGAAATCGGCTAAGGACCTCATGACTTACCCCAGTAACGGTATTCTTGTGGTGGCGAGTTTAATGATGATGTACAGCACCACCAGCCCCAGCAGAAAGGCGATAAAACCGGTCTGCTGGCTGCGCGGACGACGACGCCCAAGCGCGATAAAACCCAAAACGATGTAGATGATAACGCCAAACAGCTTTTCAGTCAGCCATGCGCCTTTATCAGTAAATGGCAGATAGCCGGTCTTCCACATTAATCCGGCCCCCGAGAGAAACAGCACCGTGTCAATACAGTGCGGCGCAATACGCACCCAGCGGGCGTCAATCAGCGGATTATTGCTGTAACGCCACCAGTAACGGACGATGAAAAAGCTGATGGTCAGGGCAACGGCTATCAGGTGGGCCGTGATCAGCACGGTAAAGAGACTCATGCCCATTGTCCCAGCGTCAGACGGTCGTTGCCGCCATAGTCGCGACAGGTTTCCACCGCACGATAACCTGCAGCGATGAACACGTCACGCACCGCGTCCCCTTGCGTCCAGCCGTGCTCGACCAGCAGCCAGCCGCCGGGGAGCAAATGCTGTCGTGACGTTGTCACAATATGCACAATATCCGCCAGCCCTTCGTTGGCAGCGACCAGCGCCGTCAGCGGTTCGAAACGCACGTCCCCCTGCGTCAGGTGCGGGTCATGCTCGTCGATATAGGGAGGGTTGCTGACAATCATCCCGAACGTGCGGTTATCCAGCGCACTAAACCAGCTGCTTTGCAGAACGGTGACGTTCGGGAAGCCCAGACGCGCCACGTTACGCTGCGCCAGCGCTACCGCATCGGGCATCACGTCAACCGCTGTCACCTCGCAGTCCGGACGCTCGCTGGCCAGCGCCAGGGCAATTGCGCCAGTGCCGGTTCCAAGATCGAGAATTCGGCAGGCTTGTGCGGGTAAACGCGACAGCGCCTGCTCCACCAGACACTCGGTGTCCGGACGTGGGATCAGGGTCGCTGGGGAGACGTACAACGGCAGTGACCAGAACTCACGCTCCCCGACCAGATGCGCCACCGGCTCACCGGTTTTGCGTCGGGCAAGCAGCGTAGCGAGCTGCGCTTCCTGCTCAGCGCTCAGCTGGGTCTCGCCGAAAGCCAGCAGGTAAGTGCGGGCTTTCCCCGTCACAAACTCAAGCAAAATTTCGGCGTCACGTTTAGGGCTTTCGCTCGCGGAAAGCTCACTGGCGGCCTGCCGTAACCAGTGCTGAAACTCCATTATTCCTGCTCGGACAGTGCTGCCAGCTGGTCGGCCTGGTATTCCTGCACGATAGGCTCAATCAGCATATCCAGCTTTCCTTCCATCACTTCGTCCAGACGGTACAGGGTCAGGTTGATTCGGTGGTCGGTAACACGGCCCTGCGGGAAGTTATAGGTACGGTTACGGTCGCTGCGATCGCCGCTGCCCAGCAAGTTACGACGCGTGGAGGCTTCCGCCTGTTGACGTTTTGCCATTTCAGCCGCGTGGATACGCGCGCCCAGCACGGATAAGGCTTTGGCTTTGTTCTTGTGCTGTGAACGTTCGTCCTGGCACTCCACCACGATGCCGGTTGGCAGGTGGGTAATACGAATAGCGGAATCGGTGGTGTTAACGTGCTGACCACCTGCCCCGGAGGAGCGGAAGGTATCGATACGCAGGTCCGCCGGGTTGATGTCCGGCAATTCTGCTTCAGGCAGCTCTGGCATCACCGCAACCGTACAGGCAGAAGTGTGAATTCGCCCCTGAGATTCGGTGGCAGGTACGCGCTGCACGCGATGACCGCCGGATTCAAACTTCAGACGACCGTACACGCCGTCACCGCTGATTTTAGCGATAACCTCTTTGTAGCCGCCATGTTCACCGTCGTTGGCGCTCATGATCTCAACGCGCCAGCGACGCGCTTCGGCGTAGCGGCTGTACATACGGAACAGATCGCCGGCAAACAGTGCCGCTTCGTCACCGCCGGTCCCGGCGCGGACTTCGACAAAGGCGTTACGCTCATCGTCCGGATCTTTTGGCAGCAGAAGCACCTGCAACTGTTGCTCCATCTCTTCAGAACGCGCTTTTGCGTCCAGCAACTCTTCCTGCGCCATCTCGCGCATTTCAGGGTCATCGAGCATCATCTGCGCGGTTTCAATATCTTCCTGGACCTGTCGCCAGTCGGTAAAGCATTTTGATACATCACTCAACTGCGCGTATTCACGCGAGAGCGCGCGAAAACGTTCCTGGTCAGCAATGGTCCCGGCATCGCCGAGCAGCGCCTGTACTTCTTCATGGCGCTCGTGCAGAGCTTCCAGTTTAGCGACGATAGAAGGCTTCATAGGCGTAAATGCACCTTGTAATAGAAAATGGGTATAGGGCGCTATTCCAGCCCGAGGCTGTTGCGCAGAATAGTCAGGCGTTCATCATCCCCGTCACGGGCGGCCTGCTGAAGAGATTTGGTTGGTGCATGGATCAGGCGGTTGGTCAGTTTCCAGGCCAGATCCTGCATAATGGCTTCTGCGTCGCCGCCCTGCTGAAGGGCGGCCAGCGCTTTGGCGGTCAGGTCATCACGCACCTGCTCCGCCTGACCGCGGTACTCGCGGATAGTCTCGCTGACGCTTTGCGCGCGCAGCCAGGCCATAAACTCACTTGTTTCCTGCTCTACAATGGTTTCCGCCTGAACCGCCGCCGCTTTACGCTGGGCAAGGTTATGCGAAATGATGCTTTGCAGGTCGTCCACGCTGTAAAGGTAGGCGTTCGCCAGTTTACCGACTTCCGGTTCGACATCGCGCGGGACGGCAATATCCACCAGCAGCATCGGTTGATTACGGCGGGATTTCAGCGCTCGCTCGACCATCCCTTTACCGATAATCGGCAGCGGGCTGGCGGTAGAGCTGATGATAATATCTGCCTCTTTCAGGCGCTCATCAATGTCGCTCAGCGCAACCACCTCGGCACCCACTTCGTCCGCCAGTACCTGTGCACGTTCGCGGGTACGGTTAGCGATAATCATCTTTTTAACTTTGTGTTCGCGCAGATGGCGCGCCACAAGTTCGATGGTTTCGCCCGCCCCGACCAGCATCACAGTGACGGTCGACAGGGATTCAAAGATTTGACGGGCCAGGGTACAGGCCGCGAAAGCAACAGAAACCGCACTGGCACCAATGTCGGTTTCGGTTCGCACACGCTTCGCCACGGAGAATGACTTCTGGAACATACGCTCCAGTTCACTGGCTTTCAGATGCCCTTTTTGCGAATCGGCAAACGCCTTTTTCACCTGACCGAGAATTTGCGGCTCGCCGAGCACCAGCGAGTCCAGGCCGCTGGCCACACGCATCAGATGGCTGACTGCATCGTTATCCTGATGCCAGTAGAGGCTATTACGCAGCTCTTCTTCGTTGAGGTTGTGGTAATCACATAACCAGCGGATCAGCGCTTCATGCAGGTTGTCCTGCTCTTCAACGCTTAGGTAGAGTTCAGTACGGTTGCACGTCGAGAGCACCACGCCACCCTGCACCATCGGCTGTGCAAGCAGGCTGTCCAGCGCCAGGTCAAGCGTATCCGGCGAAAACGTGACGCGTTCTCGCAGCGAAACCGGGGCTGTTTTGTGGTTAATACCGAGTGCTAATAGGGTCATGTTGAGCGGGAGTAGTACCAGCGTTAATAAGGTTAGCAGAACGCATCATACAGGATGCGCGAGATCAATAAAAGAGACTGCCCCCTTTCGGAGTAATAGCTTATACAATGCTTTGAGATAATTTGAACGTAGACGGTGGCACCCTTCGACGCTAGCATTAACAGTCATAACTGCAACGTATCTCAAGGATTTGTCCTCATTATGACCCGACTGATTCGCCTGCTGCCCCTGGCGGCACTGGTTCTGACCGCATGTACCGTCACCCAACCTAAAGGCCCGGGCAAAAGCCCTGATTCACCGCAGTGGCGTCAGCACCAGCAGGACGTCCGCAATTTGAGCCAGTACCAGACCCGTGGCGCCTTCGCTTATCTCTCTGATGAACAAAAAGTGTATGCGCGTTTCTTCTGGCAGCAAACCGGGCAGGACAACTATCGCCTGCTGCTGTTAAACCCGCTGGGCAGCACCGAACTGGAGCTTATTGCCAAACCGGGTGAAGCGCAGATCACCGACAACAAAGGCCAGCACTATACCGCCACCGACGCCGAAGAGATGATCGGCAAGCTGACCGGAATGCCTATTCCGCTGAACAGCCTGCGCCAGTGGATCCTGGGCCTGCCGGGTGACGCGACCGACTACCAGCTTGACGACCAGTACCGTCTGAGCCAGGTGAACTACACCCAGAACGGCAAAACCTGGAAAGTGGTGTACAGCGCCTATGACAGCAACACCAGGCCTTCCCTGCCATCCAACATGGAACTGACCCAGGGTAGCCAGCGCATCAAGCTGAAAATGGACAACTGGATCGTTAAATGATGACCCACTGGCCTTCTCCGGCAAAACTGAACCTGTTTTTATACATCACCGGACAGCGTGCTGACGGATACCATACCCTGCAGACGCTGTTTCAGTTTCTTGATTACGGCGACACGATCGCGATTGGCCCGCGTCAGGACGGCGAGGTTTGCCTGCTGACGCCGGTTGACGGCGTGGCGCATGAAGATAACCTGATTGTGCGCGCTGCACGTCTGCTGATGAAAGTGGCGTCGGACACCGGTCGTCTGCCGGCAGGAAGCGGCGCGGATATCCGTATTGAGAAGCGTCTGCCGATGGGCGGTGGACTGGGCGGTGGCTCATCAAATGCCGCCACCGTGTTGGTTGCCCTGAATCACCTCTGGGGCTGCGGATTATCTCAGGATGAGCTGGCAGCGTTAGGCTTAACGCTGGGGGCGGACGTCCCGGTCTTTGTGCGCGGTCATGCGGCGTTTGCTGAAGGGGTGGGCGAAATACTTTCCCCGGTCGAGCCGCCGGAAAAATGGTACCTGGTGGCCCACCCGGGCGTCAGCATTCCGACCCCGGTCATCTTCAACGATCCTGACCTGCCACGGAATACCCCGGTGCGGTCAATAGAAACGTTATTAAATTGTGAATTCAGCAACGATTGCGAGGTTATCGCAAGAAAACGTTTTCGCGAGGTTGATGCGGTGCTTTCCTGGCTGTTAGAATACGCGCCGTCGCGCCTGACTGGCACAGGGGCCTGTGTCTTTGCTGAATTTGACACCGAATCCGCCGCTCGTCAGGTGCTTGAGCAAGCGCCGGTTTGGCTGCATGGTTTTGTAGCACGTGGGATGAACACCTCCCCCCTACAGCAAGCCATTCTGGCGCAGACTGAGTTTCGGTGACAACGTCACCCTGTTCCAGACGTTGCATCGCGCTCTTTAATACACCGCCTGGATAGCATTTCGCCTGGCCCGCACAGTTTGCGGCGAACGCTATCCACCACTGGACGCATGCCTGAGGTTCTTCTCGTGCCTGATATGAAGCTTTTTGCTGGTAACGCCACCCCGGAACTAGCACAACGTATTGCCAACCGCCTGTACACTTCCCTCGGCGACGCCGCTGTAGGTCGCTTTAGCGACGGCGAAGTCAGCGTACAAATCAATGAAAATGTACGCGGTGGTGATATTTTCATCATCCAGTCCACCTGTGCTCCAACAAATGACAACCTGATGGAACTGGTTGTTATGGTCGACGCCCTGCGTCGCGCTTCAGCAGGCCGTATCACTGCTGTTATTCCTTACTTCGGCTATGCTCGTCAGGACCGTCGTGTCCGTTCCGCGCGTGTGCCAATCACTGCCAAAGTTGTCGCTGATTTCCTCTCCAGCGTTGGCGTTGACCGTGTTCTGACCGTTGACCTGCATGCAGAACAGATCCAGGGCTTCTTCGACGTTCCGGTTGATAACGTATTCGGTAGCCCAATCCTGCTGGAAGACATGCTGCAGCTGAATCTGGATAACCCAATCGTGGTTTCTCCGGACATCGGCGGCGTGGTACGTGCTCGTGCTATCGCTAAGCTGCTGAACGATACCGACATGGCAATCATCGACAAACGCCGTCCACGCGCTAACGTTTCTCAGGTGATGCACATCATCGGTGACGTTGCTGGCCGTGACTGCGTGCTGGTTGACGACATGATCGATACCGGCGGTACGCTGTGTAAAGCAGCAGAAGCGCTGAAAGAGCGTGGTGCCAAGCGCGTATTCGCCTACGCGACTCACCCGATCTTCTCCGGCAATGCAGTAAACAACCTCCGCAACTCCGTTATCGACGAAGTAGTGGTGTGCGATACCATCCCACTGAGTGACGAGATCAAAGCGCTGCCAAACGTGCGCACCTTGACCCTGTCCGGGATGCTGGCCGAAGCGATTCGTCGTATCAGCAACGAAGAATCTATCTCAGCAATGTTCGAACACTAATCGAACACGGCCGAAAAACCCGCTGCGGCGGGTTTTTTTGTCTCTGATATTTATTTGTATGATCAATGCCTCCTTCACCTGCCATTCATATGACAGATGATGCGCACACGGATGAGAGATAATTGTGAAACACGTAACCTCCTCACATGTTCTTCCCTTTCGCGCCCTCATCGACGCTTGCTGGAAAGAGAAATACACCGCTTCACGTTTTATGCGTGACCTTATTGCCGGTATCACCGTCGGGATTATTGCCATTCCGCTCGCCATGGCACTGGCAATTGGCAGCGGCGTAGCACCGCAGTATGGGCTTTACACGGCGGCCGTCGCCGGGATTGTGATTGCGCTAACGGGCGGGTCTCGCTTCAGCGTTTCCGGCCCGACAGCCGCATTTGTGGTGATCCTCTATCCCGTTTCTCAGCAGTTTGGCCTGGCAGGCCTGCTGGTCGCCACCCTGATGTCCGGCGTCTTTTTGATCCTGTTTGGTCTGGCCCGTTTTGGCCGGCTGATTGAATACATTCCCCTTTCCGTGACGCTGGGGTTCACCTCCGGGATTGGCATTACCATCGGGACAATGCAGATCAAGGACTTCCTCGGCCTGCAGATAGCCCACGTCCCTGAACATTACCTGCAAAAAGTCGGGGCGCTGTTTATGGCGCTCCCCACCGCCAACCCGGGCGATGCCGCCATCGGGATTGTTACCCTGGGCACACTGATTATCTGGCCTCGTTTAGGCATTCGTCTGCCTGGCCACCTGCCCGCCCTGCTGCTGGGCTGTGCCGTGATGGCCATCGTTAATCTCTTTGGTGGCCACGTCGCGACCATTGGATCTCAGTTCCACTATGTTCTGGCTGACGGTTCACAGGGAAGCGGTATTCCTCAACTGCTACCGCAACTGGTACTGCCATGGGATATGCCGGGTTCCAGCTTCACCTTAAGCTGGGACTCCCTGCGCGCCCTTCTGCCCGCGGCCTTCTCAATGGCGATGCTGGGGGCCATTGAATCCCTGCTCTGTGCCGTCGTGCTGGACGGCATGACCGGCACCAAGCATAAAGCCAACAGCGAACTGGTTGGGCAGGGTCTGGGCAACATCATCGCCCCGTTCTTTGGCGGTATTACGGCAACAGCAGCCATCGCCCGCTCTGCGGCAAACGTACGTGCCGGGGCGACGTCGCCGGTATCGGCAGTTATCCACTCAGTGCTGGTGATCCTCGCCCTGCTGGTCCTCGCCCCGCTGCTCTCCTGGCTGCCGCTTTCAGCCATGGCAGCCCTGCTGCTGATGGTGGCGTGGAACATGAGCGAAGCACATAAGGTGGTCAATCTGCTGCGTCGCGCACCGAAAGACGACATCATCGTGATGCTGATGTGTATGTCGCTGACCGTGCTGTTCGATATGGTTATCGCCATCAGCGTCGGGATCGTGCTGGCCTCCCTGCTGTTTATGCGCCGTATTGCGCAGATGACGCGCCTTTCCCCGGTTAACGTAGAGGTACCTGACGATGTGCTGGTGCTGCGTGTGATTGGCCCGTTGTTCTTTGCTGCCGCGGAAGGTCTGTTCAGCGAACTGGAAACCCGTATCGTGGGCAAACGCATTGTTGTGCTGAAATGGGATGCCGTGCCGGTGCTGGATGCGGGTGGTCTGGATGCCTTCCAGCGCTTCGTTTCGCGTCTGCCGGAAGGCTGTGAACTGCGGGTGAGTAATCTCGAATTCCAGCCGCTGCGCACCATGGCGCGCGCTGGCGTGCAACCGATCCCTGGCCGCCTGGCCTTTTATCCCAACCGTGAAGCCGCGTTAGCGGATCTGTGAATGCCCTGATGCAGAGAAACGTCTCTGCATCATCACGGCTATCGCCTGCTGGAGCCATGCAAGCACGGCAGGCGTCATCCATGTTCCTTTCATCAGATGCGGCTCCTGCTGCATGGCAACGCGAAACTTTTGCTGGGTTTCAGGATTCGTTCCCGCGTATGACTGGAACAATACCCGCCAGTGTTCAGCGAGCATTTGCGCCTCACCGGAAGACGGGTCGAGGTTTTCCCGCTGCGCCTGATGCAATTTCGCTACCAGTGGCGGCCACTCCATCATGCGATCAAAATAGTGTGCGCGGGTAAAGGCCATCTCTTCTGCAGAGAGATACTTTTCCCAGATGGCAAGCTTCGATTCGGCAAACGCCCGCGTAATGTAGTCAGTCATTTCCGCCGTAATACCCGTCTGCTCACGCATCTGCGGCTCGACGCTGTACATCTCGTTCAGCCGGGTGAGAAATTCCGGCTTACCTGCCGTATCCTGCTCCAGGCGTGACATCCAGCGCGTCGCCAGATCCCTGGCACGGGGATCCGAAACGTCGATATTATGCTTCAACAGGTTATTTGCCTCAGCAACCAGACCTGACCAGATATCCGCAAGTGCCTCCTTCTGTACGGCAAACGGCAACTGCTGTAACTCCTCTTTGCTAAACCAGCGTTCGTACATATTCATTAACTCCAGAGTCTGTAGCCAGGATTCCAGATTAGGTGCCGCATCGTTGGTAAGCCCGGTACGCAATTCCACCAGCCTCTCGCGCAGCGTCAGCATGCTGCGCAGTTGCTTATCCAGCAAACTGATTTGCGCATCGAGTAATTCGGTTAACGACAGCGACTCCTGTTTCAGAAAATCCCTGATTTCAGCAAGTTCCAGCCCGGCTTTTGCCAGCACCTGAATCATATGCAGACGTTGCACATCCGCCAGATTATACAGCCGGTAACCTGCCGCACTTCTGGCAGAAGGCAGTAACAACCCTGTTTGCTCATAGTGATGCAATGTTCGCACGGTGATCCCGGCACGTTTCGCGAGTTCACCCACCTGAATCAACATAACTGCTCCTTTTACTTTGCCAGTGGCACCACTCTGAAGCCTTACGTTACGTGAGGGTCAACCTTTCATGCAAAAAAAAAACGACTCCATAAGGAGCCGTTTCGGTGTTCTTTCGTCGTAGCACGTTAGCTGTGTTTGTGCTGGTCCCTGCGGCAGCGCTTATCGTAATGGCGCACCCACCAGTATTTGTCGCAGACTTCTTCATGTCCACTCACGCGCGCACCGGCAAGCCATAGCACTGCACCAAGGAAGATACTCAATACCGCGCCATGCGCGAAGTATTGCGGAAGGTCAAGCTGCGGCAATTGGTTTAAAATTGAATAACCCACGCCAGCGACCATCACAAACAGTCCCAACCCCATCAGCACATTACCGAGTATCGAAGCGTTTTTGCGTTTCATATGTCACCTCCGGAACTTTGGGTTGTAAGGGGAAAAGCCCCTGATCCTTGTGTGTAAAGTATAGACAACGGCTCTTTTATGAGTTGCGTGAATGATCACATTTACAGATAACTCCCAGACAAAAGTTTACAAATAAGACATTGAACAGCTTGAAATTCTAATTGTTCAGATAAGTAATTATTCATATCTCGCGGTTCGGGCAGCAGAATTTTGTCAAGCGGCGCGTCAGACAGTAAACTACGCGCCAGATCTGGAACCCATTAGGAATTGAATCGTGACGATTAAACTGATTGTCGGCCTCGCGAACCCAGGCGCAGAGTACGCGGCGACCCGCCACAATGCCGGTGCCTGGTACGTTGATCTGCTGGCCGAACGGTTACGTGCTCCCCTGCGTGAAGAACCAAAATTCTACGGGTATACCTCACGTATCAATCTTGCTGGCGCAGATGTCCGTCTGCTGGTGCCCACCACCTTTATGAACCTGAGCGGCAAAGCTGTTGCAGCCATGGCGACGTTTTATCGCATTAACCCGGATGAAATTCTGGTGGCCCACGATGAGCTGGACCTGCCCCCCGGTGTGGCAAAATTCAAACTGGGCGGTGGTCATGGCGGTCACAATGGTCTGAAAGACATTATCAGCAAGCTGAGCAATAACCCCAATTTCCACCGTTTGCGCGTGGGAATCGGCCATCCGGGCGATAAAAACAAAGTTGTCGGTTTCGTACTGGGTAAGCCACCGGTTTCTGAGCAGAAACTGATTGACGAAGCGGTTGACGAAGCGGTGCGCTGCACCGAAATCTGGCTGCAGGATGGCCTAACCAAAGCGACAAACCGCTTACACGCTTTCAAAGCGCAATAATCCGCCCGATACGGCATTTTTACCGCGCGTGGTGCGGGTTACGTGTATAATAGGCGTAGTTATTTACTTTTCATCAATCGGTTATCGTTAACGGATTGATTATCAAGATATTAAGGTGATTTAGAAATGGGATTCAAATGCGGTATCGTCGGTCTGCCAAACGTGGGCAAATCCACCCTGTTCAACGCGCTCACCAAAGCAGGTATTGAAGCGGCGAACTTCCCGTTCTGTACCATCGAACCGAACACCGGCGTAGTGCCAATGCCCGATCCGCGTCTGGACCAGCTCGCGGAAATCGTGAAGCCGCAGCGCATTCTGCCGACCACCATGGAGTTCGTGGACATCGCGGGCCTGGTGAAAGGTGCATCCAAAGGCGAAGGCCTCGGTAACCAGTTCCTGACCAACATCCGTGAAACGGAAGCAATTGGTCACGTTGTGCGTTGCTTCGAGAACGACAACATCATCCACGTTAACAACAAAGTGGACCCGGCTGACGACATCGAGGTGATCAACACCGAGCTGGCACTGTCTGACCTCGACACCTGTGAACGCGCTATTCACCGCGTGCAGAAGAAAGCCAAAGGTGGCGACAAAGACGCGAAAGCAGAACTGGCTGCGCTGGAAAAATGTCTGCCACAGCTGGAAAACGCGGGCATGCTGCGCGCGCTGAAAAACCTGACTGAAGAAGACAAGGCGGCGATCAAATACCTGAGCTTCCTGACCCTGAAGCCAACCATGTACATCGCCAACGTTAACGAAGACGGTTTCGAGAACAACCCGTACCTGGACAAAGTGCGTGAAATCGCGGCGGCTGAAGGTTCAGTGGTTGTAGCGGTTTGCGCTGCCGTTGAATCCGACATTGCAGAACTGGACGACGCTGACCGTGACGAATTCATGGCCGAGCTGGGTCTGGAAGAGCCGGGCCTGAACCGCGTGATCCGCGCAGGCTATGAGCTGCTGAACCTGCAGACCTACTTCACCGCTGGCGTGAAAGAAGTGCGTGCGTGGACGATTCCTGTCGGTGCGACTGCGCCTCAGGCGGCCGGTAAGATCCACACCGACTTCGAGAAAGGCTTCATTCGTGCGCAGACTATCGCGTTTGAAGATTTCATCACCTACAAGGGTGAGCAAGGCGCGAAAGAAGCAGGCAAGATGCGTGCGGAAGGGAAAGATTACATCGTTAAAGATGGCGACGTGATGAACTTCCTGTTTAACGTTTGATTTGTTTTGAATGAAAAAAATCCACGCTTTGGCGTGGATTTTTTTATTCCGGGGTTAAAACACATTTTCCAGGAGTTCTGTTTTCATGCTGGGTTCAAAGGGAATGATTTCAACAGTCGCAAGCTTTAACTTCTGAAAAGGATCCTCGCGTAAGCGCTCTTCAAGAGAGGCAAGACTCTCGCACTTAGCGAGAATGACACCGCCGTTTCTTGGGATCCGTCTACCGGACGCCAGAAAAATCCCCTCTGCATACCCCTTTTTTAGCCACTCAACATGAGCAGGCATCGCTGCGTCGATTTCATCGAGTGGTTTTATATAGGTCAAAATGACAATGTAAACCGTGCTCATCCTTTGCCTCTTAACTCTGTTTTTTCAAATCGCTTGTTGGAACTGCTGATACAGTCCCTGTTTTGCCACCGGTTATAGTTATCATTTTTTTTAGCGCTTTTGATCTTAATATGCAGGGCCCGATTGAGACAACGCGTTACGCTTCATATCCCAGGAATAAAACCAATCATGCCAACCATTTTGTTTTGCTGGATAGCTACAGAAAACGACCACTTCCTTTGACAGATTGAATGTTAAGTAATAGAAAGTCGCACCTTCAGGAGGTGCAGATCAAAATAATTTTTCGCCCTGAGTATCGAAGATGGTCAAAACGGTTGGTAATGGCTTAGACTCGCTTAACGCAAAGACTAACTGGCGTGTTGAGTCGACCATTGCATGGTCTAAAAATGGCATACTAACCACTCTGTTACTTTCACCACTAGCCCAATGAAGCAGGTTATTTTCTTTAAAATAAATGAGATTTTCAATCCTTCGTAAACCTCAACTTTTAAAGTTTGATCTTTTTCAAATAACCTTCAAAAAGCCCCACAAGATATACCCGGTATCGTGCTGGTTGCACTTCTTTATACGTTAATACACTAGAAAAATCTTTCAAACACTTTGAACATGTATTTTTCGAAACATCTAATTGGCTATCGTCGTAGCTATATTTCTTATGTTCACTAACAAGCTTCACACCTCTCATTTTCTTAACCAAAAAGCTTTTTACCTCTTCAGTAAGCGTGTCAAACTCATATGAGTTTACGATAGAGTAGACTATTACCCCGTCACATTCAGGGCATGATATTTCCTTTCCATACTCTATGAAATCATTGTCAATGCCATCGAGGACTAATAACTTCTTTTTAAGTCGATTAGTTATTTTCATTTCCTCTATAACCTTTAACTCCAATAATAACAAGTAAGATTAAAAGTAAATGAATGATGTTATTAGTCAATAACTTAATTTAGGCAAGCCTTGGTTATTGATTATATTGAATTCCAAACTATATATATACCATGGTTGAATGACTTTGTCTCATACGAGACAGAAATTCGACCCCATTCATAATCCCATCTAATCATTTCTGTTTTCGTAACATCAGGAACCCCTAAATTCAGAGAAAGGCTTAGCCAATCAGACAAGCTTTTCACTGAGTTATTTAGCATATTAATATTAGTTCTCGCATCCCAGTCCTTTAGGGAATTATAATATTCACTATCTTTATCGACAAGATGAACTATAAAAGGAAAACCAAAACATATTGGCCGTATGTTAATTTCAAATTCTTTATCGCAAAAAAACACCGGATCAATAAGATAGTGATAAGGCATGTATTTCTTTACAGCATTAAACGTATTTAGTTTGTGATAAAGTTTACTGTTGCAAAATCCTTCTTCAGTATCAATCTCTAAAGTTAGACCATCGAAAATTAGCTTTCCCGTTTTCGCATTAAAATTTAAGTTTATCATATATCTATAATCTTTCCTGGGGTTAAAAGATGTCTCGATTCCTCTGGGATTAAGAACTGAAGTCCTCCCCCATCTCCATACAACTTATTGGCTGCAGCTCTACCGTAAGCAACATCTATGTCTTCGCTTACATAGAAAGCCCTTAATTTCGTACGTACAGGCCATCGAGGATCTAATTTTACCTGTAACGCTTGATGATAACCCAAAGGATCGCCTCTATATTGATTGACTGTTGGGAATGTCACAGTATATGAGGGTTGTTGATTCCCATTCGGGTAAAGAGCATAAAGAATTGTACCTTTTTTCAGCTTCCTATTCTTATAAACATCAATACCGGGATAATCATCATTTCCAGGGCCTTGCCACTTCGTTGCTTCTTTAGATGGATCCTTACATTTACGACTCAACCCCCACGGATCCACCCACCCCAGCGCATTAGGCGCATACTGGTAAAGGTTTATCCCCCCCGCCAGCCCTATCGGGTCCTGCTGCGTAAACCGCCCGCAGTTCGGGTCATAATACCGGAACAGATTGTAGTGCAGCCCTGTCTCACGGTCCAGGTATTGCCCCTGCATCCGCAGGTTCTGGGAATATCCTGATAACTGCGTCTCGCTTTCCCGCAACAGCTTGCCCCAGGCGCTGTTCACCGCGTCCCAGCGCACCTGCCCTTCGCTATCCGTCATCCGCTCCGGCGTGCCGTTCGGCTGACAGTGGAACCAGAAGATCTCCGGGGCATCCACGCCATCAATGCGCGCCAGCGGGTCGTAGCTGTCCTGATCGCTTTAGACACAGGTCAGCGGCACGTCCCCGTGCACCTCCTGCAGCAGGCGGACCCCCTCCCAGACGAACCGGGTAGTGACCGGCTTGACGGTTGGCTGTCCGCCCTGCATCTGGCGTCGCGTTTTGCTGATGCGTCGCCCGAGTGGCTCCTAGCGGAAGCTGACCTGCGTCTGCGGTTTGTTGCGGTCCCGCGGCTGTCTAATCACTTCCGTCAAGCGATGCTCCCCGTCGTAGCAGTAGTGCCAGCGGGTCTGGCCGTTATCCTTCTCCACGGTGCGGCCGTGGATATCATAGCGCCAGCGAATGCCGTTCAGCTACGTCAGACAGTTGTGCGTGACTTTCTCAGCAGAACCTTCGAGCAGTGAAGGTTCTGTAGTGGTAGCGGTTTGCGCCGCGGTGGAATCCGATACCGCTGAAATGGACGACGCCGACCGTGAAGAGTCCATGGCCGAGCCGGGCCTGAACCGCGTGATCCGCGCGGGCTATGAGCTGCTGAACCTGAAAACCTACTTCACCGCTGGTTTAAAAGAAGTGCGTGCGTGGACCATCCCTGTCGGTGCGACTGCGCCTCAGGCGGCCGGTAAGATCCACACCGACTTCGAGAAAGGCTTCATTCGTGCGCAGATTATCGCGTTTGAAGACTTCATCACCTACAAAGGTGAGCAAGGCGCGAAAGAAGCGGGCAAGATGCGTGCGGAAGGGAAAGATTACATCGTTAAAGATGGCGATGTGATGAACTTCCTGTTTAACGTTTGATTGGTTTTGAATGAAAAAAATCCACGCTTAGGCGCGGATTTTTATTCCGAGATAAATTTCCCAGATAGTATTAAATTTAAAAAATACCTTCTTTGAGAGGATGGTCTTTTATTCCTCCCCAAGGGTCATCTAGCAAAAACTTAGCAGCAACAGCTTCTTTTGCCGGTACAAGAGTGAAATTATAGTAAATTTCATCGCCTTCACAAATCTCATAAAAGAGTGAATAAACTTTATCGTTCACATCTATATTTAAATCTAATTTCTCAGTTGCAGAAGCGATTTGCAGCTTATGTTTATCCGTAATGAAAAATGGTACAACAATACAGCGCTGAGCATTTTCATCCAATTTGAAAGCATACTCTATTTTGATATTGACGATTGCTCCAAACGCGTCCTCTGGTAATGGATCGAATATAACATAATCCTTATGAAGAACAGCACCTTGAGAAACATTACCCTTTCCCCACTGACTCAGCTTTTCGTCATAGTCTCGGGATCGTAACACTATTTGACTATGTGAAATCAGTAGATCAACTACTTGTATTTTTTTATCATTCATTACATTACCTCGATTTTTATTATCGTTCTACCAATAATGTGAGGTCAGGCCATCAAAAATAAAATACCTGTGATATTTTTAAGGTGTTAATGAGTGGCGGTAATACGAAATCTGACAGGGGAAGCACCCTACCCCTGATGCTCAAATATTGGTCAGGATATTATCGACAAGCTCAAACCCTGATACCCCCATTGTTGTGTAATTAGGGTATTCGGCAACAGATAACCGTCTGATTTCGTCCTCTCCATTATATAAACCACCAGCATAATTAAATATTTTCAATTGTTTTTTTTCTGCTGTAAGATCAGTGTGACCAATAATTTGCCAAACGCCCTTGCTGATATTTTGGTTGCCGGTAAAGATAACTTTCGTCTCTTTACCAAACTTTTCAAAACTTAGCGGTGTTAATGAACCGCCATCAATAAGTTCTTCAGCCTGCTGGATTGATAATATGCAGAACCCTATGGCTTGCTGAAATTTTTTGCTTAGAGCAAAAACAATATGACAAATCGCATATTTCCCATTGCTCAATGGAATGACAAAGATGTCACCCTCTTTGTATTTTACTTTCATAAACCATTACCTTTCAGAATTGATAACGCATCATTCAATACTTTTCCACCCCAATCACTGCTATGACCCACAATATCATATGTGCTAGCCTTTGGGTTATTAGGACTATACGATCTGATTTTATTGAGGAGATTTGTTAAAAAATTCGTTGACTTAGCTCCACCATTAAGATCCATAATTCTTTGTTCCAAGTATTTAGCTTCAGCTTTGGTCGAATTATTATCAAATATGGTCAACTGTTCCAAAAGAGATTTACCCTGTGTATTCACATGGCTATTCAAACGCGTTGGTGCATCCCCATGTCCTACATAGATAATATTCTTTCCATCGTGTAGCACATACAAGCCTTGTCCATTTACAGGATCATAATGTTTACCTGCCCCCCACCCCTACGTGTAGAAGGTAAAACCTTACAAGGTGTTAGACCTAAAGGATCCGTCCAGATTATAGGATTAGGAGCATAGCTGTAAAGATTTAACCCGCCATTTAACCCTATCGGGTCCTGCTGCGTAAACCGCCCGCAGTCCGGGTCGTAATACCGGAACAGATTGATTAGAATCATTAAATTGGATACCATTGATAATATTCATTGCCCTTTACACCTTTTTTTACTTTGTAACGATCAAACACGGTTGCAGCTTTATTTAAGAAAATAGCAAGCTGTGAACCTATGGGCTTAGCCTTTCCTCCTTTTTTTTACAGCACCAGGGTTTGCTAACATTGGCTCACTTACAGCATCATAACTATGTGCAAGTGTATTGGCTCTACCCTGAATTACAAATTTAGCCCATTCATTATCAGCAGACTCAAATACTTTTATATTTAGTTTATTCAGTTCTCAATTCTGCCCATTTAATAGCCGGTGATTTATCAGTATTTAGAGATAAATACCCTCTTCTAATGCATTTTCAGTAAACGCTGCTTTTGTAAAGTAAATGAGAACATCCGCACCTTGTTTTGTATATTTAACTTCATAATTACCAGGTTCTAAAGTAATAAACTCATCTGACATAGCTTCGGAGTCATCAGGATCAAGGGCGCCGCCCGTAACATTCTCCCCCGCCCCGATGAAAACTTTCCCAGAAGATACGCTTAAGAATTATGCAACTGTATACTCACCAACATCGTATCTAATATTGACATTATAGGTTCCGTCACCACCAAGATTGGAGATAACATATTGCATTTTTATTTCTTCATCTTTTGGTAGACTGCACCAATCTACATCCTCATTAATTCTATGCTTTAATAGCATCAAATCATAAATAACTAATACGGCAGTATCGGTTTCTATAGTTATAAATTATCAAGTAATAAATGAAGGGATTAGGTTAAAAATAGGTATAAGCCCACCTGGCACTCAAAAATATAACAATATGTTTTTTATAAGCTAATCATCATAACATGCTGCGGTAAAAATAAAAGACCGAAAAACACAAACTACTCACCGACCTGCATATTAGTTAATTATACTTTCTATAGATTTTACAACGCTTTTATAGAATTGAATCGACTCTTCACCGATTAGTATATTCTCAATCGGCGAGTCTACTTCCACGCCATGATGATCATATATTTTATTTCTAACAGGGTTTTTAAAATAATGTTGAGGTAAGACATCCACTTCACGCATGCCGATAGTTTTAAACGTTACGAAATAACCGTTTTTCCAACATGAATTATCAGTAATAATTGGCGACAGCAGCAAATTATCTTTTGCCAATACAGCATCTTCTTGAAGCGAAGATGTAAAATAGTTATATATATATATAACTATGGCATTCTTGAACGGGCCGACATCTATTTTACCCAAAGAGACCATGCCATAGCCTAACCGACCATCATTTAACTGAAAGTAAAAAACATCGCCTTCTTTAGGCCATTTTTTTTGATTTTCTTTTGCTGGCACTATAGTAAGTCTATCGACCATTTTCCATTAACCCTATTATTTAAGCCAATTTCCGCCACACATAATAGCATCCGAGTATAACTTTCTTGTCGGACTTATGCTATTGATAGAATTTTAAAAGTGGGGATTATTGTGAATAATTTCTGGTTCTCTGATCCACGCATGACCGCAATTTAACAGTTCTTCAGTAATTCTAACTATTTTATCGAACATTTCACCAAGCCACCAAGCTGTACAGCACGGATATCTACATCCTTAGTGATCCCTACATAGATAGGTCTGACATCTTTATATCTTAAATACACATGGGTATTATTTCCACTTTTTTCTTTTAATCCACTCAGCAAAAGACATGTTTCTCATTGATCGTTTAGGGCATCCGTTTTTGCAAACGGTTAAACCAACAGGATCCACCCACCCCAGCGCATTCGGCGCATACGGGTAAAGGTTTATCGCCCCACCAGCCATATCGGCCCCTTTTGCGTAAACCGCCCGCTGTCCGGATCGTAATACCGGAACAGATTGTATGCAGCCCGGTCTCACAGCCCAGGTATTGCCCCTGCATGTGCAGGTTCTGAGAAAATCGTGATACCTGCGTCTCAGCTTCCCGCAACTGCTTTCCCCAAGCGCTGTTAACCCCTTCCCAGCGCACCTGCACTTCGCTATCCGACGTCCGCTCGGGCATGCCGTTAGGCTGGCAATGGAACCAGAAGATCTCCGGGGTATCTACGCCGTCAATTCGTACCAGCGGATCGTTGCTGTCCTGATCGCTATAGACATAGGTGAGCCGCACATCCCCATGCACCACCTGCAGCAGGGGGAACCCTTCCCAGGCAAACCAGGAAGTGACTAGCTTGCCAGTTGCCATCCAGCATCTGGTATCGCGTTTACACCAGCGAATGCCATTCAGTTGCGTCTTACAATTATTAACGACCTACTACTTAGCAGAATCTTCGAGCGGGTTATCTGCTGCATGACAGCGGCGCTGGCGACGGGCATTGCCGACAAAGACGTCCCGGCTATACAGTTGGCCCATGCGATCGTACTCGCTGCGGGTGGTCAGAAGCCTTGCGTACGGCTGATCTCACGGTGGAGTACGTCGCGAGTATACTCACCGCTAATCGAGAGCAAGGCGCAAAAGAAGCAGACAAGGTTCTTGCCGAAGGGTAGGATTATATCGTTCAGATGGTGAAGTGCTGAACTTCTTGTTTAACGTTTAATTTGTTTTGAACAAAAGAAATGCACGCTTTGGCGTTGATTTTTATTGATATTAAACAAGTAGTCCATAATTGAATCAGAAACTCTTATAACATAAATATAGTATTACTTTCTTTAATCATATCCAAGCTTCCTAACGCACCAAGTTCTAAAGAATAAACCTCATCAGTACCTCTACACAAATTAAGGAAATACCCTAGATCGCCATCTTGACCAATCAATAAAAATTCAGGTTCAACCTCTTGAATTGTGTATGTAATATTTCTTTCAAGTAAATCGAAACAATTGAATACATATAAATGTTCACCATTCGCTCTTTTAATCTCATAAGAGTCAGTGTCTCTAACATTCTCAACCATAAATCGCTTATATTCAGCAGGTAAAGATTTGTGCACTAGTTGTTCAATTTTATCCAACTGATCGATTAAATCCTGCTTTACCATATGTGTTTACCGATATAAGAACAAGCCATATTAAAAACAAATGTCATTGCAATGAGACTAGCATTTGTTAGTGAATTAGTAGAAATTAACAATGCGGAAAAGTGTTGTTAATTGCCTACAGATAATTAGTTGTTAATTGTTTTTATAGAATCCATGCAAACTACACCTCTTCCCAAACTTTTATTAATGCCGATATGTTTCTTCAGCGTTTAAGATTATAAACTTCAAAAATATTTTTTCAAAATAAATTTCGCACCCAATAATGAGCATCAAGTCCAGTGTGGCCATCATTAACTATATCTCTCAAATAAGGATAGCTTCCAATTTCATAAACACTTAATCTATAATGACCTATCCACATCGGTGCATACTGGTAAAGGTTTCCCCCCCGCCAGCCCTATCGGGTCCGACTGAGTAAACCGCCCGCAGTCCGGGTCGTAATAACGGAACAGATTGTAGTACAGTCCTGTCTCACGTTACAGGTATTGCCCCTGCATACTCAGATCCTGGGAATAACATGATATCTGCGTCTCGCCTTTTCGCAGCAACTTGCACCAGGCGTTGTCTACCCCTCTCCAGCGCACCTGCCCTTCACTATCCATCATTCGCTCCGGCATGCCGTCTAGGATGGCAGTAGAACCAGGAAATCTCAGGTCAGCAACGCCATCAATACGCGCCAGCGGATCGTAGCTCTCCTGATGGCTGTAGACATAGGTCAACGGCACATTCCCCGCACTTCCTGCAGCAGGCGGAACCCCTCTCAAGCAAACCGGGTGGTGACGGGCTTACCGGTTAGCTTTACGCCAGCGAAGACCATTCAGCTGTGTCAGCCAATCTTACTCGCTACGGATGGTCAGCAGCCCTGCGTAAGGCTGGTCTCACGGTGGAGTACGTCGTGAGTATACTAACCGCTAATCGAGAGCAAGGTGCAAAAGAAGCAGACGAGGTTCGTGCGGAAGGGAAAGACTACATCGTTAAAGATGGCATAGTGTTAACCTATTTTTTAAATTGTAAATTCTATAAGTTAACTATCTTATACCCTCTTGCGCTTAGAGAACTTAAGGTATTTTTAGGCCGATCCTGAAAAGCACGCTGTTTTCCATAAACATAAGCATCGTTAAAATATTTATTCGCTTCCTCGAATAATTCCACTCGTAACGGACCGTACCGAGGTCGATAAATGGCGCAGTACCTATATTCGTTCGACGTGTGCGTAATGTGGTCTCACCCCATTTCTTCGCCTTATCATACTCCGCGAGATCGAAGTAAGGGCTGTACAAGCATACAAATATCCAGTTGGCAAGTTCCAATGCACCTTTCAGCTAAGATAGCGCTTTCTGGACTTGTTGTTATTGCTCAAAGTCTCGATGTAGTTCTTGTTATCGTGTAACTCGTTTCCTTTTCAATAGTATTTATTATAGATATTTGCATACTAAAGTCCTTGCCTATGTCAATAATGCATTTATTTTAGAGCAGCAAATAAGCCTTACTAAAAAACCGTATCTAAATTTAACTTAAAATTATAAAGTCAACACAGTACAATCAATCATCTTATAACAAATATTTTTTAATATTAATGACTCTATAATACTCCAATCACCACCACCAAGGCCAGCTCCTATTCTTGGCATTTGTACTGAAAGACGATTCACCAACGCAAAGTCAGACAATTTTGCGAGACAAACATCTAAGAATTCATAGCATACATATTGATTATCATCATTGTTATTTTTCTTGATCCCATCCTGTGCAAACATATTAGCAACAAATATCCTTTTTTGATCATCAACCATAACAAAATCTACCGTACCTAATTCTGGAACGCCGTTATCTTTAAAATTGTTGTGATAGTTTTCCTTCGAAGCAGGATATTTTTTCGAAAGAGACAAAACAAATCCCTTTCCCCATTTGCCTTTGTTATTTACAATGTGAGCAATGATTGTGGATTTGTTCAAACACTTTACAGCATCTCCGGATAAATACTTTATTCGGTTTTTTTCTTTAAATGAATCGAGTGAATCCATCCAGACACTTTCAAATTCTTCATTTGAAATCTCTTCAGAGTCACTTAAGTCTAAGTCGCTTTTCTTACCATCATAAAGCAGGAAACCTACTTGTTCGTTTTTATCTAACAAAGAGGAAGAAGCATAATACTCACCATCAACAATATTTATTTGACGTGTCGCGACATCTCCTATAAATTCACTAAGAATGCACCCTTGCCCAGAGATAAAATCAACATTTCCTTTAAAATATTTTTTCTCCAACTACAATCCCTCCCTCTTTTAACAATTCTTTTAGAATCATCAAAATCTTTTATATACAAGATCAAAAGTGTATTTTCTCGTGATTCAATTACCATCTAAGCCAATAGCAGCTATTTCGGCAAAATGGCTTATTCCTTTTAATTTTCTTGCATTACCATATCTATCAGCTTCTAATTGGCCTAGTAACATTTTCACAATTGCATCAATATCTTTGAAGTGTTAGTCCGCCAATCATTTCAGGTATGATATTAATGAAGTATTGTCCATCCTCGAAGCGGACAAGTATATCTCCTGTTGAAGGTCTTATTACACCACTCTTCGTGATATCTTTCATCTCTTCTTCGGCTGTATCATGAATCAATGTGTAAGAAGTCAACCCCACCCAATCGCATTCGGCGCCTACGGGTTTAGGTTTATCCCCCCCGCCAGCCCTATCGGGTCCTGCTGCGTAAATCTTCCGCAGTCCGGGTCATAATACCGGAACAGATTGTAGTGCAGCCCTGTCTCACGGTCCAGGTATTGCCCCTGCATCCGCAGGTTCTGGGAATATCCTGATACCTGCTTCTCGCTTTCCCGCAGCAGCTTGCCGGTTGGCTGTCCGCCCAGCATCTGGCGTCGCATTTTGCTGATGCGGCGACCGAGTGGATCGTAGCGGAAGCTGACCTGCGTCTGCGGTTTGTTGCGGTCCCGCGGCTGGCTGATGACTTCCGTCAGGCGATGTTCACCGTCGTAGCGGTAGTGCCAGCGGGTCTGGCCGTTATCTTTCTCCACGGTGCGGCCGTGGATGTCATAGCGCCAGCGAATGCCGTTCAGTTGCGTCAGGCGGTTGTGCGTGACCTTCTCAGCAGAACCTTCCAGCGGGTTACCGGCAGCGTCCCAGCGCCACTGCTCCTGGCCAGGCAGCGTGCCGTCCTGAACGAGCAGACGTCCGGCGCTGTCGTACTGCCAGCGGTACCAGCTGAACGGGTTATCGTCCCGCTCTTCCCGCACCAGGTTATTGCGGTAGTCGTAATCCCAGCGGCGAGACCAGCGGCGCGGCGACGGACGCTGGGCATTGCCAGTGAATACATCCCGGCGATGCAGTCGACCAAGACGGTCGTACTCGCTGCGGGTGGTCAGCAGCCCCTGGGTGCGGCTGGTCTCACGGTGAAGTTAGTCGCGGCAAAAATCTGAGACCGACAGCTTATTGAGAGCAGGGTGAACAAGGGGCGAAGAAGCAGGCAAGATGCATGCGTAAGGCAAAAATTACATCGTTAAAGATGGCGATGTGATGAACTCTTGTTTAACGTTTGATTTTCTTACGGGGTCAAAATACATTTTCCAGGAGTTCTGTCTTCATACTGGGTTCAAAAGGAATGATTTCGGCAGTCGCAAGTTTTAACCTCTAAAAAGGATCCTCGCGTAAGCGCTCTTCAAGAGAGGCAAGACTCTCACACTTAGCGAGAATGACACCACCGTTTCTTGGGATCCGTCTACCGGACGTCAGGCCCCCCCTCTACGTATCCTTTTTTAAGCCACTCAACATGAGCAGGTATCGCTGCGTCAATCTCTTCGAGTGGTTTTATATAGGCTAAAATAACTATGTAAACCGTGCTCATCCTTTGTCTCTCAGTTAGGTTTTTACGCCGATTGTTGGAACTGTTTATGCAGCTCCTCTTTTGCCACCCGGTATTGTTATAACGTTTATGTGTATTTTAATCTTAATACGCGGGTCCGGATTGGGAAAATACGTTATGCATCATATGAAAAAACCAATCATGCCAGCCGTTTTTTTTCCGCATAACTACAGACAATGACGACTTCCCTTGGAAGAGTGAATGTTAAGCAATAAAAAAGTCCCTTGGGGGAGGTGCAGACAAATATACTTTGTCACACAGTGCATTGAAGTTTGTCAAAACGGCTGGTAACGGCTTTTGTTCATTTAATACAAAGACTAATTAACGTGTTGAATCTAACATTGCATAGTCTAATAATGATATGCCGAAAGTATATTTTTACCGTTTAGCGATCACAAAGCTTCTATAATCTGTTTCATTTTTTATCCAGAATATTTCATCTTGTGGTAACGTTCCATCACTGCAGAAATCAACAAGTTCACCTAACCATCCATCAGGAACATATTTGTGATAATGCATATTCTCAACATATTCAGAATATAGTCGCTTACTATCAAAGTCTATAAATAAATCCGGCATAAGATCATATATATCCCACCAGGTTGTTTTTTCTGAAAGCCTATTGTAAAACGCAACAGCCATATCATCCTTATCGTATAAATAACTCTCTTTAATTAAGTTATCAATGAATATCTGTACGTTTTCTTCATTTACTACAGGCATGTCATATCTTTCCTTATGGATATCCTGTAAGTTAATTTCTACCCCGTTTTTCACAAAATCGTCTACCCATTTAACTCTGTCCAAAACCCACATTTCTTTAAAGGCAACGAACCAATAAAATCTTCCTTCGTTCTTTACTATTACAAGGAGTTCATCATCTTTATTAACATTCATATAGTAACCTATTTTACATTCCCCGAGCCTGGAATCGCTACTTCTTCAAGCCATTCTGCCCATATTGATGGTAATTCATACGATCTACCTGGCGTTGTCGGATCGACACACTTAGGAGCTCACCCACCTTGATTTAATGGATTAGTACGATAACCGGCCTGAGGTATTGCACTTTCTTCTATGAAATCCGCCATCCACTTAGGAAGTTGAAAGGAAACAATTTCTGTATTACCACCTCTAATATCAAGGAAATGCTGAGCATGCGAGCTATCTCCAATACTGATATTTAAGGTTCCACTATTTAAAGGTCCACGCTGAATTTTGGGGTTATTAGCAGAATCTAATTTGATTCTGACCCGACTTGCATTTGGTGGAATTCCCGCTTGAACCCTAAATATAGACTCAGTTGCATTGGGATCCCCTCTCTTGCATAGACCCAGCGGAGCTATTCAACCTAATGGATTAGGAGAATAGCTGTAAAGATTTAACCCGCCATATAGCCCTATCGGGTCCTGATGCGTAAACCTACCGCAGTCCGGGTCGTAATACCGGAACAGATTGTAGTGCAGCCCTGTCTCACGGTCCAGGTATTGCCCTGCATGCGCAGGTTCTGGGAATATCCTGATACCTGCGTTTCACTTTCCCGCAGCAGCTTGCCCCAGGCGCTGTTCACCCCTTCCCAGCGCACCTGCCCTTCGCTATCCGTCATCCGCTCCGGCGTGCCGTTCGGCTGACAGTGGAACCAGAAGATCTCCGGTGCTTCCACGCCATCAATACGCGCCAGCGGATCGTAGCTGTCCTGACCGCTGTAGACACAGGTCAGCGGCACGTCCCCGTGCACCTCCTGCAGCAAGCGGAACCCTTCCCAGACAAACCGGCTTGCCGGTTGGCTGTCCGCCCAGCATCTGGCGTCGCGTTTTGCTGATGCGTCGTCCGAGCGGATCGTAGCGGAAGCTGACCTGCGTCTGCGGTTTGTTGCGGTCCCGCGGCTGTCTAATCACTTCAGTCAAGCGATGCTCCCCGTCGTAGCAGTAGTGCCAGCGGGTCTGGCCGTTATCCTTCTCCACGGTGCGGCCGTGGATGTCATAACGCCAGCGAATGCCGTTCAGCTGCGTCAGGCGGTTGTGCGTGACCTTCCCAGCAGAACCTTCCAGCGGGTTACCGGCAGCATACCAGCGGCACTGCTCCTGGCCAGGCAACGTGCTGTCCTGTACAAGCAAAATATTGAGGGTAAGGGTCAGCAAGGTGCGTAAGGAGGAAGCCCGAATGCCTGTTGAAGGTAAAGATTACATCGTTAAGGATGGCGACGTGGTGAACATCTTGTTAACGTTTGATCTGTTTTGAATGGAAAAAATCCACGTTTTGGCATGGATTTTTTTCATATGGGAGGCTCATTGCGCCACCAGAATAATATTTATAGTTGGATTGGTTTGTAGTTTATAATTTTATCAGCAATTTCTTCTGCGCTAAGTTCTTCATAATAAATGTAATTGGCTGCCTGAGGGTCTGCGACACTTCTACAAAGTAGGTCAATGTTGTTATCAGCTTCCTCTTCTGTACCTTCACTACGTTGGATTTTTTTTATCAGGTCAATAAGCTCTTGTCTTTGCATATTACTCCTTAAAAATGATAAGCACGGTCTAGTGTGTCAAGGTGATATCTTGGCGTAATAATTACTAGATTATCAACATCATATACACCGCCTCCATGTTGGGCAGGGGTTCTATGGTGTAGTACAAATTATCTATTTTTCACGTTCCATTGCATAGCATGCGCTATTGGAGCTTTCCGCCCCGCATTCTGGTAACATTTGATGAACAACATTGCTTTGAAAGATGCGAATCGAAACATCCTCCTATACAGAAGTTCTCGCCAAAATCATCAAAGGATTTTACTTCCCGGCCTCGTAATTTATCGACAATAGAAGATGGGAATAAACTTGCATCACCATGCTATTTCGCTGAAATAGCGTTAATTGCAGTCAGTTAATACAAACCCTAATAATATGATTTTATATCTAGCAGCCTGACTTTCACCCTCAGCTAATACTATATGCAAAACATTGCCTGCAAACAAACTGGAATAAACATAAATATCTAAATCGTTATATTTATAGGAGGGACTTAGATCATCGCTATATGTTTTAACCTTTATCCCAGAGATATTTTTCAAGATTTGTTTTTTTAAATCATCATGTATACCCCAAAGAGGTTTGGCATCTTCGTTTTTGAAAACAATCTCACAATCTAACTTTGGTATGGATATTTTTTCTGAATAATCATTAAAATCATCATCCTTTCCATCATATATTGTTCTCTTGGGTTTAAAATTATAACTTCCCAGACTCATGAAATTTATTTCTCTCTAATTTTTTTATCAGCCAATAGTTGTTTTATTGATTTAGATAGTGCATATTGAGCACCCCCTCCTGGTTGTTCAAACCAAGGTATCGCGGGTCCTGCATATGCATGTACTGGAGCAACCACTTCGTAGGTTTTATATGTTTTATCTAGCATATCCAAAGGCAAGGCTCGGCTTTCGAAAGATGCTCCAGCAGGATATTCACGCTGGTTTGTAAGAACCATTTACAATGGAATCTTTGTGACAATAAAACCTTATTGCCAATCGTTCAATAAATTAATCCACATTTCTTTTTCTCCAGCGATGACTTTTATATTTTCTCTATTTTCTTTTACATACTGCATGTACGTTTCATAAATACCTCTTATTGTCACAGTTTTTTCAGAGCGAGAAGCTTCAATCAAAGTTATTAGCTTTTCTAAATAACGTGCGGACTCTACTCTTGACTTAAAAAACTCCTTGAGATAGTCGAGCACCTCATTGTAAGAATCGTAATTCATTTTTCCTCCGGAAAAATATCAATTTTGTCGAAAGTAATTTCCCGTTTTTCTGCGTGCATTTGTTCTACGCCCCCTTTCCCATACTGCGGATAAGCATTTGTAAATTGTTCTAATGGTGCACCAACTTCATCCCCAAACATTCTTGGATGCCTCACTTGAGGAGTACCATTTTCATAAAGTTGCAATGTATCAAATGTTCCTCTAATTCTTGCATCACTCCAAGAAACATCCGCTGGTAAAGTCGGATCAACTTTATCAGGACCTTTTATCTGAAACGCATCACGAGCCGCTTTACCCGTATAAAATTTTTCGAATCCAAAATACGTTACAGGCACTTTTTTAGTTTCGAGAAGACCAGGAACCCATTTATCTAAACTGCCATCGTCATTCAAATATCGGACATAACGATAAGCAGTTGAAGGCATTGTAGCGCCTGGACCAGCAGGCCCAACATAGAAATCAGGTTTTGTTTTACCGCTACACTCACGACTCAACCCCCACAGATCCACCCATCCCAGCGCATTCGGCGCATACTGGTAAAGGTTTATCCCCCCCGCCAGCCCTATCGGGTCCTGCTGCGTAAACCTACCGCAGTCCGGGTCATAATACCGAAACAGATTGTTGTCAGTCCTATCTCACGGTCCAGGTATTGCCCCTGCATACGCAAGTTCTGAGAATATCCTGATAGCTGCGTCCCGCTTCCCTGCAGCAGTTTTTCCCAGGCACTATTCGCCCCTTCCCAGCGCATCTGCTCCTGGCCAGGCAGCGTGTCGTCCTGAACAAGCAAACGCCCGGCGCTGTCATACTGCCAGCGGTACCAGCTGAACGGGTTGTCGTCACGCTCTTCCCACACCAGGTTATTGCGGTAGTCGTAATCCCAGCGGCGGGACCCGCATCGCGGTGCCGGACATTGGCATTGCCGGTAAAGACGTTCCGGCAATGCAGTCGGTCAAGGCGGTCATATTCGCTGCGGGTGGTCAGCATCCCCTGGGTGCGGCTGGTCTCACGGTGAAGTTCGTCGCGGCTAAAATCTGAGACCGACAGCTTATTGAGAGCAGGGTGAACAAGGCGCGAAGAAGCAGGCAAGATGCTGCGTAAGGAAAAGATTACATCGTTAAAGATGGCGATATGATGAACTCTTGTTTAACGTTTGATTTTCTTAGGGGTAAAACACATTTTCCAGGAGTTCTGTCTTCACACTGGCCTCAAAAGGTATGATTTCAACAGTCGCAAGCTTTATTTTCGACACCCCATCATTAAATAACTGCGAGGTTTTTTACACCAATACGCATTCAATTCATGATTTTATATTATTCCATTTGCAATAATCCCTCCAGGATTTTTCATCTCTGAAACCAGAACGATAATTACAATAAATTGCACCTGAACAATTCCAATGGTCATATGCCGCATTAATATGGCCCCATGCACCATGAATTGGGAGGTCAACATTAGTTTTTTCTTTGAACCAATCCCTTAATTTATTTGTGACTTTCCCCTCTGGATTTTTTTGCTCCCCATCGATTAATTTATAAGGTGCGAAACTCCAACTACCTATAATAGCATTTCCATCATTAGGTTGAATAAAGTTGACTATCAAATAAATATCACCATGCGTGTTTCCTTTTATGTTAAAAATAGCTCTGTAAGAGACTGTATCACATCCCTTATCTGGCCAAGGCTCCCAATTTAAATTATCATTATTCATTATTTCTTTTTTGGTTATAAGTGGTGTCAGCATCAGCATTTTATTGAAGGAAAAAGCGCCTGTATCTATAGCAAGATTCATATTCATATTCCGATATCAAAAGGCTTGCCAATAGGCTCAAGCACAATTTTATAATTTGAAAGGAAAATTGTGTTCCTCCTCCCTGACCAAAAACAACAGGATCTTGTGATAATGCTTGTCCCGTTCCAGCAACTGCATCTCGTTTTACACGGTACGCCTGAATTTTGCTACGGAATCCTAATATTCTATGTGGCTGTACCTGCAAACTCTCCCATAGTTTTTGTCTACTACCGCCAGCGGCATCGAGAGTTGCCTTATCAAAATAAAAACCAGATTGTCCAGGAGCACCACCGTAGATGACATCACCTTCTTTTAACATTGTGTTAGACCATAAGTCGCGTCCTTTGTACTCCCCATGACCTTGCCACTGCCTGCCGAAAGCAGCCTGATTATGGTCATTTGCTTTCGTCGGTGCACATCTTGGTTTCAACCCCCACGTATCCCCCCATCCCAGCGCATTCGGCGCATACTGGTAAAGGTCTATCCCCCCGCCAGCCCTATCGGGTCCTGATGCGTAAACCGCCCACAGTCCGGGTCGTAATACCGGAATAGAATGTAGTGCAGACCTGTCTCACGATCCGGGTATTGCCCCGCATACGCAGGTTCTGAGAATATCCTGATAACTGCGTCTCGCTTTCCCGCAACAGCTTGCCCCAGGCGCTGTTCACCCCTCCCCAGCGCACCTGCCCTTCGCTATCCTTCATCCGCTCCGGCGTACCGTTGGGCTGGCAGTGGAACCAGAAGACCTCCGGTGCATCCACGTCATCAATACGCGCCAGCGGATCGTAGCTGTCCTGGTCGCAGTAGACACAGGTCAGCGGCACGTCCCCGTGCACTTCCTGCAGCAGGCGGAACCCTTCGCAGACAAACCGGGTGGTGACAAGCTTACCGGTTGGCTGCCCGCCCAGCATCTGGTGTCGCATTTTGCTGATGCGGCGACCGAGCAGATCGTAGCGGAAGCTTACCTGCGTCTGCGGTTTGTTGCGGTTCCTCGGGTTTGGCCGTTATCCTTCTCTACGGTGCGAGCATGGATATTATTATGCCAGCGAATACCATTCAGCTGCGTCAGGCGGTTGTGCGTAACCTTCTCAGCAGAACCTTCAAGCGGTTTACCGGCAGCATCCCAGCGCCACTGCTCCTGCCCGGGTAGCGTGCCGTCCTGAACAAGCAAACGCCCGACCCTTTCGTATTGCCAGCGGTACCAGCTGAACGGGTTATCATCCCGATCTTCCCGTACCAGGTTATTGCGGTAGTCGTAATCCCAGTGGCGGGACTCGCATCGTGGTGCCGGACGCTGGGCATTGCCGGTAAAGACGTCCCGGCGATGCAGTCGACCAAAATAGTCGTACTCGTTGCGGGTGGTCAGCGCCCCCTGCGTGCAGAATGGAAAAATTGCACTGTTAAAGATGGCGACATACTAAACTTCCTGAGTAAAGTTTAAATAGTTTCAGTTGTGTCTTGAGACTCTCTTTACCTTATGGCATTTACAAATAACCAACGCCATATCTTGATTTTTTATTGAAAGATCAACTAAGGTGTATATAGTGAATCCTGAAAGTGAGTAATTCATCTCGCCATAAATCCAATTTTTACAAAATTATTATCTAACTATTCTTTATGCATTTCATTATACATTTCTCTTTTTTAGACTCATTTTTAAAAGATGTACAAAGAAGATTATTATTTCATTTAGAAAAAAGGGATTAATCCGAGTTTTTATCTCGTATACCAAATAAGGCAGTCATCTATAATAAATTTAAATATCACTATTGGACAATATGACTTCCGTTACATGAATGGATAACTCATATATGTAATGTACGATTTATTACCATCAGAGATTAAGATCCCATCCAATATATATCCCACAATTAAAGGATCTTTCATTTGATTGCACTGTTATCTCTCCCCATTCATAAGTCCATTTTGTTCCATATGGAGGCTTATTTATCTTTCCCATATTGTTTCTGGAAAATTTATTTTGAACCCATTCTGTCAATCGTCTTTCTTCCTCTTCTAGATTTTTTAACGATGCCCTCTTATCCCAATCTTTGAGTGATTGATAAAAATCTCCGTCTTTACTTGTAAGAAAAAGAGATGGGTTAAATGAGAAAATTGCTGGTCTGAACTCTACGATAAAGTTCTGCCCTTCCCATTCAATATCATTTTTCGAAAAATAAAATTTACCTATCTTAGTGAATTGCGGATGGGTTTTGTAAAATTCAGATGAAGTGAATGTTTCAAAAGAGCTAAGTTCAATAGGATAACCATCAATTTTAACATTCCCATTTTTAACATTAAATGTCATCTTCTTCATATATCTATAATCTTACCAGGAATTAATTTACCTCTTGCTTCTTCAGGTATGTAAAACTGCCCCCCCTTTCCGGATTGAGGATTCGCCGTTGCACAACCCCTAGAAACAAATATATCCTTAATACATAATATTCCCTAACTTTGGTTCCTATAGGGAAATCTGAGTTAAGTGTCACTTGTGACACCTCATGATATCCTAATGAATCACCTTTAGATTGCCTAACTGTAGTATGAGTTATGGTATATGCAGGTAACTGATCACCATTTGAATGCAATGCATAGAGGATCGTTCTTTTTTAAGCGTTCTGTTCGAGTAACTATCAATACCTTTATAATCTTTATTATGAGGTCCTTGCCACTTACCACATTAGCACCATCAACTTCGCGATAAACATTCCAGTATTCATTACCATGAATATGAGGTTGAGAGGAAATCTGGACGTTATCTTTCAACACATTCGGTAAGTTTATGGAGCCATAGCGCCAGCGAATGCCACAAAGTCGTCTGTGGTTTGTTAGCATAACCTTAAATACCGAACATCAATAAAATTTATATGATACTTTTTGTTAAGAAAATAATCTGTAATCTTTATAGCAGCGTACACTAATGCACTATAAGAGGTATATATATTGTTCTATTGACAACATGCGTACCGTAAAGTTATTAACAGTCCATAACCTGGTTTTTTAGAATCGAGGGTTCCACATCGGATTCATTATTCAAATCCTAACACCCTCGATTGTGGTCGAACATTAAAATTTTAAATCGAATATATTAAATTAAATAATTTCCGATCTTCACCTTCAGGTCCGAATTTATATTCATCACCAACTAACCTCAGTATTTTTTCTTCATCTACAAAGAAACCTCTGTATACTATAGCGGAAATTATCCTTCCAAATATATCTGAAGAAACGTGTCTTCTCAATGTTTTAAGATCTGCTAAATTATCTCTAAGAATATAATAAGCGTAATTCATTAGAATGAAGTTGGATATTAATAAATTTTTTGTAGATTGATACTTATCAAAACACTGCTCCAAAGCTTTATATATTATTTTTTTAGATTTTTTATATGCATTAATAAAATTGCCAGGATCGATAAGATAGCAATTTTTATCATTAAACAACAGGTGATTATCTTCGTTATTCGCAACAAACAAAAAATTCAATACCGATGATTGATAGTGTTTTATAGCCTTAATATCTCCAAAGTTTTTCTTTTTTTCAAATTGTGCATAAAATTGCTCAAGCAATGATAATACAGTTACATTGCCATGCTGAACAGTATTTATACAGAGCCCATCATTAGTAATGCATAGTAAATTATAAGAGTCATCATCCATGCCCATTTCAAAACACAAAAACCTTAAAAAAAAGTCTTTTGCTTTTATTGCGTAATCTTCTTTGCTGTTTTTTAAGGAAAGAAGTTGATATATATAAAATAATATAACGATATCTTTATCTATACGCTGTCGATTATCTATTTGAAACAGATAACCTAATCGAGAAAGAAAAACTTCAAATGCATATTTCCCTTCTTCACTTAGGCCTAGCTTCTTTAATGCACGCTGTAACATAACCTTAGGAAAGCAAGTTTGCCAACGACTCAACTCTGCATACTTCCCATTTTCTTTTTTAAAATAAACGGGAAAAAGGTCTGGTTCATCTTGAACATAGACATAATTTCCAAAACTTTCAATCTCTGCTCTCGCATTAGTGAAGTGTTCAATTTTATGTAGGTACATTTCAAAAATCATTAAGTAATCCTCTTACCACATTTCTTCCAATTACCTTTAGCATCTTTCTTTTCAATCTGGAATGAAGTGATTTTATCATTAAAACGAGAAAGGATATTTTTACCGATGCCCCTTGCTCCAGGTTCATTTCTCTTTGATAGAACTCCATCTTTCAGCCCGGTTTCTTTGTAATCAACTTTTGATATATCACTATGTTGATTAAGAAGCTCAACCCCAGAGTCATTTACGGTCATAACGGCACGATACTTTTCATTTCCAGGGTTAAACCCTGGTCGGCTATCATGATTAACCCATATGGCTTTTTCACCACGATTATTAGGAACCAATCCGCCTTTACCATCGCGTTCAGAAGCTGATGCAATCGCTTCATCTTTACTCATATAGCGTATAACTTCCTCTTGTTTTAATCCCAGAGGGTCTATTCGGGTTAAACTATTTGCACCATACTGGTAAAGGTTTATCCCCCCCGCCAGCCCTATCGGGTCCTGCTGCGTAAACCGCCCGCAGTCCGGGTCGTAATACCGGAAGAGATTGTAGTGCAGCCCCGTCTCACGGTCCAGGTATTGCCCCTGCATCCGCAGGTTCTGAGAATATCCTGATACTTGCGTCTCGCTTTCCCGCAGCAGCTTGCCCCAGGCGCTGTTCACCCCTTCCCAGCGCACCTGCCCTTCGATATCCGTCATCCGCTCCGGCGTACCGTTGGGCTGGCAGTGGAACCAGAAGATCTCCGGGGCATCAACGCCGTCAATACGCGCCAGCGGGTCGTAGCTGTCCTGATCGCTGTAGACGTAGGTCAGCGGCACATCCCCGTGCAGCTCCTGCAGCAGGCGGAACCCTTCCCAGACAAACCGGGTGGTAACCGGCTTGCCGGTTGGCTGTCCGCCCAGCATCTGGCGTCGCGTTTTGCTGATGCGTCGCCCGAGTGGATCGTAGCGGAAGCTGACCTGCGTCTGCGGTTTGTTGCGGTCCCGCGGCTGGCTGATGACTTCCGTCAGACGGTGCTCACCGTCGTAGCGGTAGTGCCAGCGGGTCTGGCCGTTATCTTTCTCCACGGTGCGGCCGTGGATGTCATAGCGCCAGCGAATGCCGTTCAGCTGCGTCAGGCGGTTGTGCGTGACCTTCTCAGCAGATCCTTCGAGCGGGTTACCGGCAGCGTCCCAGCGCCACTGCTCCTGGCCGGGCAGCGTGCCGTCCTGAACGAGCAGACGCCCGGCGCTGTCGTACTGCCAGCGGTACCAGCTGAACGGGTTATCGTCCCGCTCTTCCCGCACCAGGTTATTGCGGTAGTCGTAATCCCAGCGGCGGGACCAGCGGCGCGGCGACGGGCGCTGGGCATTGCCGGTAAAGACGTCCCGGCGATGCAGTCGCCCAAGACGATCGTATTCGCTACGGGTGGTCAGCAGCCCCTGAGTGCGGCTGGTCTCCCGGTGGAGTTCATCGCGGGTAAAATCGGAGACCGACAGCTTATCGAGAGCAATGCTGAGCAGATGCCCGCTGCCGTAGTAAAACTGCTTCAGCTCGCGGCCATCGGGCAGCGTGACGGAGGTGCGGTTGCCGAGAGCATCATACTCCCATGTCAGCTCACCGTGCTCGCCCACTTCACGCGTGACACGCCCCAGGGCGTCATAGTCAAAGGCAAGTTCCTGTTCTGCCTCTGCACTCCAGGCGTCAACGGAAAGTGCCGGATGAAGTCCAATACGACTCAGCAAACCTGACGGTGTGTAGTGATAACGGGTCTGCCCTTCCGGCGTGGTGCGGGCAACCAGCTGGCCACTGGCGCTCCAGGCGAAGGCATGGGTGATGGCTTCCGGATGACCGGCGGCAAACGTGCGCGCTATCGTACGCCCGCAGGCGTCATAGCGATACTGTGAGGCCACGCCATCGAGCCCCACCTCTTCCAGCAGCAGCGAGTCCGCGCCCCAGCGGAACTGGTACGCTTCGCCGTTTTCATTTTCCAGGGCAATCAGTCGCCCGCGGCTGTCCCAGCGGCGGCGGACCTCTTCACCCTGAGTATTACGCGTAGCGGTTAATCGTCCTGCCTCGTCATATTTAAACTCACTTTCTTTGCCATCAGCGCCCGCATGCGTCACCGGCAGGCCGCGTTCGTTCCATGCGAGCGACTCTGTCCAGCCTTCCGGTCGATCGAGTTGCACCGGACGCCCTGCGGCATCGTAGCGATAGCGCGTCTCTTCGCCGTCAGCGCCGATCTCAGTCGTTAACCAGCCCAGCGGATGATAGGTATAGCGGGTTATTCGTCCTGAACAGTCTGTGGCTCGAATGACCTGCCCGGCCTCGTTGTACTCCTGGTAGCGACTGTTTCCCGCGGCATCAACTTCTTCAACGACCTGACCAAACTCGTCCCGGCGCAGCAGTGTTGTCTGCCCCATCGGGTCTACCACACGCTTCAGCCCGTGATGTTCGTCGTACCAGAAACGGGTCGCACTGCCGTCGGCTTCAATGATGGCTGACGGCAGCGCGCGGTGCTCCAGCCAGGTGGTGGTGCGGGTATTGCCGTCGGCGTCGATTTCCTGCACCCGGTTGCCCATTTCGTCGTAGACGAAGGTGACGGCGTTCCCGAGGGGATCGACGCGACGGGTCAGAAGTTCGTTTTCATCCCACTCGTAGCACCAGTTTTCACCGCGCTCGTCAACGTAGCGGACAATCAGATTTTGCGCGTTCCAGTAGTGCTTACGCGTCTGGCCATCGTAGTGCTCGACGGTCGTCAGCCCGGCGGCTAAATCGTAGGTGAAGCGGCAGCCGTCGCCGGTGCTGGTGCGGTTTTCCACCACGCGCCAGTGGTCGAATTTTTGCCAGCGGTATTCGCTCTCCAGCCCGCCTGGCAGGCGGTGCCAGACCATCAGGCCGTGGTCGTTATAGCGGTATTCACGCGTTACTACGCCAGAGGCATCCGTCACACTCGCCAGCTGGCCACGCGCATCGTAACCCCACTGCATCAGCGGCCAGGTACGGTTGCCGTCAAAATGGCTGGCAGAGGTGGCGCGCTGTGGGAAACGCTCATCTTCATAGCGCAGGGTGACATCAATCGCCCGTGGCTCATCGTGAAGATTGACCAGCCTGCCGTGTTCATCCCACTCCGTCAGCAGCGCGTTACCGTATTCGTCGCTGAGGGAGGCCAGACGCAGGATGGTGGGATTCGCCCGGGTCGGTTTATACAGACGCCATACCGCGCCGTCATCGTCGGCAATCGCCACGTCGCCGCTCTCATTGCGGCGGATGATGATGCCTTCGCTGATGCTGTAAAACGCGCGATCGACGGGCGGCAGCTCAAAGGTCAGCTCACGGCCGGTTTCGTCGAACCAGGTCGCGTTGTTCTCTTCGAGCGTCAGATAGCTGTCAAAGGTTGTCGCCCAACCCAGACCAAACAGCCCTTCACGGGTGGTCAGGCTGTTGTAGCTGCGCTGCCAGCGCAGCGGGAAGCGCCCCGGCAGCGAGAAATCGAGTTCATCGTCATCATTCAGCACCTTCACGCCGGTTGCAGCATGTACCGGATGCGATGAGCCAAACACAGCATTAACGGCCATATCGGCCAGCATGCCACCGCCGGCTGCCGCCAGCGCACAGGGCATATTTTTCAGGATTTTACCCGGACGCCCGCGCAGCAGGGAGAGCGCAATCATCCCCAGCGCCAGACCCGGCGTTTTACCGCTTTTGATATCGCGGACCGTGAGCGTGTCCCCGCCGATGATCACATTCGGGGAGACATCGTCGGAAACGGTGCCTTCGCAGGTGGTGCGATCTTTTGCACGTACCGCGGGCTGCCCGTTAATGAAGACGCTTTTAGAGCCTTCCGCCAGATACTGCGGCCCGGAGTGCTTTTCGCACGCCACCTTGTCTTCTTCCAGCGGCGAGGTTCCCGCGGCGGCAGAAGCCACGCTCGGCTGCCACATCTCGCTGCCAAACTGTCCGGCGGCGGAAAGCAGCATACCCGCGTAATCGGCAAAGCTGCCCGGAGACTGTGGCTCAGGTGACGGTGTGTCAGCGGGCGTAAGCGTCCCGGCCGCTCGTGCAGCGGGAATTGCGTTCGTCAGAACGTTATCAGACCCAGTGGTAATTTTGCCCGCTGGTGACGGCGGGAACAGCGCGTTGCCTAAGCCTTCGGCGGCGTTGCTGATATCGTCAGTTATACCTGCCACGTTTGCCAGTACGCCGCCAATGATCCCACTTAACAGACAGCTGGATCCAATCGCCGCCACGCCCGCGGCGGCGGCACCCGCCCCCAGCAGCGGAGCAGCAACGGTTGCCGCCGCGCCTACGGCAGCGCCGATAACGGCATAGGCCGCACCTTCCGCCACAATACTGGTGATATCCGCAAAAATGCTGGAGTGAATGATCTCGTCGCCCTGACGGGCCGCGTTGTTATCGCTCATGCCTTACACATTCCGGTTGTCGTTTAGCGTCAGACTCTGCTTAAGCGCGCTCCAGCGCACCTCATCCTCTGCGGTGAATGCTCTGAGCGCCGAGAGGGTAAAAATCATCAACACCGGCTTGCCCGGCGTTTGTACGGCCAGCTGTTTTTGCCAAATGCGCTGTCCGTTACTGTCAAAAGTCGTCTCGACTTCCAGCGCGTTAATTTTTCCGTCAGGCCCGACCTTTACGCCCTGGAATGCGCTTTGGGCAATCTCGCCCATCTGCGGACGTAGTAGTTCCCACTGGCGGTGAAACTCTTTCTCATAGTCGCTGCCATCCGGGATACCGCCGCGGCTGACCACGACGGACAATCCGCTTTCGTCATCGCGAATAATATTCATACTGTTGTCCTGCCAGGCAGCAGGAAAAAGGGAAAACGAACCTTCCTGGAGGGTGTATTTCATAAGTGAACTCGGGATGATTAATAGTGTGAGAAATAAAAGGGGCCAATCCATGCTGGCCTTTGGGCTGACGAATGCATTATTTAAGCCACTGACCTGACTGTTCAACTAGCACATGGCTGCCTTTGCTCACGACCAATTTCACGGGTGAGTAAGTCACGGTGTAAGCGATCTCGCCATTCTTATAGGTAGAACCAATTATTTTACCTGCAGGATCGTGCAACGTTTTCCCCTTAAGGGAGATCGTACTATTATCACTTTTGCGCACGCCGAGATAATACATCTGGTCACATTCACTAGTAAAACGCCCGCATTTATTGACCAGAGAAATAGCGAACTTTTCAGTATCGAGTTTTCGGGTTTCAACTGTCTGAGCCGAAGCAGCTTTATGTAACGTATAACGCTGCGGAGCATAATAATTTCCTTTTTGAGGAGGAGTAACTAAACGCCATTCCATTTCACTCCCCTTAATTTCCAGAACAGCCCGTCCGCCTATACCGCCAAACGAAGAGTTGAACTCAACATTGGCACGATTGCCCGCGATCGTACCGCTAAGATTACGCTCATCATCTTCCGGGCAATCAATGCGGTTTCCTCTTTGAGAAATATAGCAATAAGATCCGGAGATACGGCCACCTGATTCAGCTAACCGCAGAGTTAACGTCGAGTCGTTCGCGTACTCGCCTGACCATACTCCGCCAAATGCGGGACCAGATTGGCTTATCGTTTCAAAATGCAGTGTGCCAAATCTTGCAGCCCATTTTTTAATATCGCCGTTAATATCCTGACGATGTTCAGAAGACTGATAATGAATAACGTCAGACTCGGGTATGACCCAGGCAGCGTAGATTTTGCCATCTGGTTCGATAACCAAAGCAGAGGCGTTTTCCAGATAAAGATCTTTTAGCCAGCCTTCAATCAACAATCCTCCGTCAGCCGTGGAATGCGGTTCACCAAATACATCAAAATTGTTGATAAACGTCTGGTAATCGCTTCCCAGGGCCTTTCTGAGGAGGTCTGTCACTTCGCTATCGTTAACGATGCGACTGACCGTATTGAGCTTATTGTATTGTGATAACTCTAGCGCAGTTGCAGTTTCAGTTGCATCTGCCAAGAAAGCGGTGAGCAATACGGCTGCCAGATATTTCCTTTTCATAAATTACTCTGGATTTCCATTGTCGTAATTCATTGTTATCTTAACAATTTTACTGTCTTTGATCTCAAAAGAGAGGACCTTTTTACCCAACTCATAGGTAATCCATTGTTCTCCAGCATCCTTTGCGACCTGACCGTCACCGTATGCTGTGTTCAAGTCCGTTCTCGTTGAACCAACATGGACACCACGCGGCGTTGCGACATCTGTAGCAGTCAGCGTGATCTGCGACACGATATAATCATCAACGCTTCGTTCCGCTTTATCCCACCAGAGATTGGAACTGAAAATGTCTAACCCAGACTTATGATGCTGGAAGAATTTATAGTTAGCTCCGTCAAAAGGAACCTCACCGGTAAAACTGCCTTCCACTGGCACGTCAATTCTGCGCGCAACGTCAGGAGTCCATCTGTCACCCAATTCGACAGGCTGGCTTTTTATCTGCACAGAAAAATCGTGATTTGTCAGAACGGGCGGTATAACTTGAGCCAATACCGCACTGCTGCACAGACAGGTAAGCATCAGAACAAAACAAAGATATGTCGGAGTCTGTTTTTTCACGTTAATCGTCATTTTCTCAATCTAAATTACGCTTCTCACCGATGTGGGAAACCGCGAGTCATGGAAGCTGTTTTCTTAGTCAGCGCTAATAACAACAGAGCTCAGACAGTCAGGTTTTTTTACGGTGAAACTGAAACTCACTTTTTGCCCATTCATATCTTTTGGTGCTGTATAACTGGTCACTTCATTCTCCGAGCGGCCTCGGGGATAATCAGTTAACGTCAGTTGTGGGTAATGCTTTTTAACGGTTTGAAGTGTGATGCACTGGCCTGATGGTGAAAAATTCAGTAATGGAGCCATGCCATCATTTTCTTTGCTTACTCGTAAATCAATGGTAGTAATGCTCGTACCCTCCAAAAGCTTGAAATCATCAGCATGGTAGAGGTTCATATATGCATTATTTTTCATGTAGGTAAAATGCAACGGCATGTCATTTAGACTCGTAACGGATAACGTTTTGAGTGAGGCGCTCATTTGTGAAATGAACGCCCAGAGATCCTTTTTCTCTGAATTTCCCTCAGCCATTCCCGTCGTTAATAATGCAATAAGCACTGCTACGACCTTACTCACCTTTAGTCGTAAATTTCTCCTGCACCGCCGCATCAATATCCCCTTTATGCCCGGAACCCGGCGCCGTGGTGCCCGGTTGTGTGCCAGACGTATTCAGGTGCAGCTTACCGCCGGTGGTGATATGACCATCCCCTTCAACGAAGAAATTAAACTCTTTGCCGATGAGGTTAATCTTGCCGTTAGCGTTCAGCTCAATTGCGCTTTCACCAGAGACCAGCCGTAGCTTCGTACCGGAAGCAATGACATATTGCTCCACCGCCGCATCCAGCTTGCCTTTGCCCGTCAGGATCTCTGTTCCGCCTTTCACCGCCTGGATCTGATTCGCTTCCACCCGATGCAGTTCATTTTTCTTCACATAATGGCTGCGCTCGCCACCGACGCTGTGCGTTTCATCGTTCTTAATGCTGGTGTCCATGTTGCGCTCAGCCTGGATCCACACCTGCTCTGCACCCGCCTTGTCCTCAAAGCGCAGGG